>NZ_JBHSXL010000009.1:126052-485063 GCF_042662125.1 Halopenitus salinus
TGGCTCCGTTTATACACGGAGGACATCGATGGGGGACATCCGATCGGTCGTTCGCGCCGCCCGCGGGGCGCTCGAGCGCGAGGAGCGTCCGCCGCTCGGGCTGACGCTTCTGTGTGCCGGAATCGCCGCCGCGATGGTGTTACCGTTGAGCTGGCTCGTGATCGAGGCCGGCACGGTCGATCCGGAGCGTGCGCGGGAACTCGTCTTCCGGATCGGGACCCTCGAGGTGCTGGCGAACAGCCTGGCGTTGACCGCCGGCGTCACGGCCGCCTCGATGCTGATCGGGGTTCCGCTCGCCTACCTCACCACCCGGACGAACCTCCCGTTCCGGCGCTTTTGGACCATCGTCGCCGCCCTGCCGCTCGTGGTGCCGAGCTACGTCGGCGCCTTCTCGTTCGTCTCGGCGTTCGGCCCCCGCGGCGAGTTCCACGACCTGCTCGCGCCGCTGGGCGTCGATCGAGTTCCCGAGATATACGGACTGGGGGGCGGGATCCTCGTCATCACGCTGTACACCTACCCCTACGTCTACCTCACGACGCGGGCGGCGCTTCTGTCGCTCGACACCACGCTCATCGAGGCGGCGAGAACCCTCAATCACACGCGCTGGGGAACGTTCAAGCGCGTGACGCTTCCGCACATCCGGCCGGCCGTGGCCGCCGGCAGCCTGCTCGCGGCGCTCTATGCGATCTCCGACTTCGGGACGCCGGCCATCATGCGCGTCGAGGTCTTTACCCGCCAGATATACGTCGAGTACAACTCCTTCGGCCAGGAGTACGCGGCGCTTTTGTCCCTGCAACTGCTCGGGGTGGTCCTCCTCGTGTTGGCGCTCGAACAGTGGATCCGCACGGACCGAACGGTCGAGGCCGGATCGGGCTCCGGCGGCGAGACCCGGGCCGACCTGGGCGTCTGGCGGTGGCCAGCGATGCTGCTCCCGGGAAGCGTCGCCGCCGTCTCGCTCGTGGTTCCGGTGTGGATCCTCCTCCTTTGGCTCACGAGCACGGGGACGGACCGCCGCCCCTCGCTCGCCTTCGAGTGGAGCTTCGCCCTCAACTCCGCGACGGTCGCGCTCGCGGCGGCCGTCGTCGCCTCGGCGGCGGCGCTGCCGATCGCGTACTTCTCCGCGCGCCACGAGTCGGTGCTGGCCACCGTCTTCGAGCGGGCGACCTACGTCGGGTTCGCGGTTCCGGGGATCGTCCTCGCGCTGGCGCTCGTCTACTTCGGCGCGGGCTATGAGGCCCTGGAGATCCCCTACGCGCCGGCAATCTACCAGACGATCCCGCTTTTGGTCTTCGCCTACGTCGTCCGGTTCACCCCGCAGGCGGTGGGCACCCTCAGATCCGGCGTACTCGGCGTCGATCCGACGCTCGTCGAGGCCGCTCGGTCGCTCGGCGAGACCCCCGGCGGAGCCTTCAGACGCGTCACCCTTCGTCTCATCGCGCCGAGCGTCACGGCCGGGGCGGCGCTCGTCTTCCTCACGACGATGAAGGAACTCCCGGTGACGCTCATCCTGCGGCCGACCGGCTTCGAGACGATCGTCACCCAGATCTGGCGCGCCCAGGCGGCCGCCTACTTCCAGTACGCGGCCGTTCCGGCGCTGTTGCTTTTGGCCATCTCGGGGCTCTCGATGGTGGTGTTGCTCGTCGGGAGCGGACGAGAGGGGCTTTGAGGAGCGACCGCGTACGGAGAGGGGAGTCGCTCCTCGTCGGCCCGCGCCCCTACTCGTCGACGCGCGCCTCGCCGCCCGAGAGCATCTCGAGGACCTGCATCACGCCGGAGTTGTCGTCGTGGTCCATCCCGTTTTGGAGCATCGTCTTGTAGAGCTCGTGGTTGATCGCCGTCTGGGGCATCGGCGAGCCGAACTCCTCGCCCGCGTCCGTGGCGATGCGCAGGTCCTTGTACTGGTAGGCGGCGAAGAATCCGGGATCGAAGTCGCCCTGGATCATGTCGGGCGCGCGGTTGTCGAGGGCCCAACACCCGGCCGCGCCGCCGCTTATCGCGTCGACGACCGCCTCGAGGTCGGCGCCGGCGTTGTCCGCGAAGACGAGCGCCTCGCTGACGCCGACCATCTGGGCCGCGACGACGATCTGGTTGCACGCCTTCGTCGTCTGTCCGGCGCCGCTCGGGCCGCAGTGGGTGATCGTCTCGCCCATGGCCTCGAGCACGTCCATCTGGGCCTCGAGCGCGTCCTCGTCGCCGCCGACCATGATCGAGAGCGTCCCGTCGATGGCGCCCTGCTCGCCCCCGGAGATGGGCGCATCGAGCATGTCCACCCCTTCCTCAGCGAGACGGTCCGCGACCGACTCCGCCACCGTCGGCGAGATGGTCGAGTGGTCGATCACGGTCATCCCTTCGCTCAGACCGTCGATGACCGGATCCGACTCGGAGCCCTCGCCGAGAACCACGTTCTCGACGTCGGGCGAGTCGGGCAGACAGAGGAGCACGACGTCGCTTCGCTCGGCGACGCCCGCGGGCGATCCGCCGTCCTCGCCGCCGTACTCGACGAGCTCCTCGGTCGGCTCGTCGGAGCGGTTGTACCCGACGACGGAGTAGCCCGCGTCGATCAGGTTCTTCGCCATCGGCAGTCCCATGATTCCGAGTCCGACGTATCCAACGGTTGGTGTTGGCATGGCTCCATATGGGGGCATGGTGCCTAAAAGTCTAAGCCCGATCGAGGCGATCGACCGGTCGGAATCCGATCGCGGAGGTCGGCTGTCGGGAGCGAGTCGGAGAGGACGACGTTCCGAACCCGATCGCGGCTTGCGCTCCGTCGACGGCCGGGCGATCGCCCAGGGTTTTTAAGCCGACGTCGCCGCAAGGGCGAGCCATGTGTACCCATGGTCGGTGAGGCACGAACCCCGACGGAAGGGGAGGGACCGCTCGACGGCGTGACCGTCCTCGACGCTTCACGGGTGCTCGTGGGGCCGTTCTGTACGATGCAGCTCGGCGATCTCGGCGCCGAGGTGATCAAGATCGAACGCCCGGGCGAGGGCGATCAGACCCGCGGATGGTACCCGCCGTCGTTCGGCGGATCGGAGACCGACGGAGGAGCGGATCGAAACGTCGGCGACCTGGAGGGTGGCGACGGGAGGGACGGCGACGGGAGCACCGGATCCGACGCGGGAGATTCCGAGGACGCGGGCGAGAGCGCCTACTACGTGAGCGTCAATCGCAACAAGCGCTCCGTCGAGTTGAACCTCGCGAGCGAGGCCGGCCGCGCGGTGTTTCGCGACCTCGCGGGCGAGGCCGACGTGCTCGTCGAGAACTTCCGGGTCGGCAAGATGGCCGAGTGGGGACTCGACTACGGCGACCTCCGCGAGTCGAATCCCGGGCTCGTCTACTGTGGCATCTCCGGCTACGGCGAGTGGGGCCCCGACCGCGACAAGCCCGCCTACGACATCATGATGCAGGCGCGCGGCGGGCTGATGAGCATCACCGGAGTCGAGGGAGGCCCGCCCGTTCGAGTGGGCGTGGCGCTCGCCGACGTCGGCGCCGGGATGTACGCCACCCAGGCGATCCTCGCGGCGCTGCTCGAGCGCGAGCTCGGCGACGGGAGCGGCCAGAAGGTCGACGTGAGCCTCCTCGACGGGCAGGCGGCCTGGATGAGCTACATGGCGACGAACTACTTCGCCTCCGGCGAGCCGCCGGGTCGAATGGGCAGCAAACACCCGAACATCGCGCCCTACCAGGCCTTCGAGACGCGCGACGGCTACGTCGTCGTCGCCTGCTCGTCGGACCCGTTCTGGCCGCCGCTCTGTGAGGCGCTCGACCGCCCCGATCTCCTGGCCGACGAGCGCTTCGAGACGAACACGAAGCGGGTGAGAAACCGGGAGATCCTCGATGCGGAACTCGACGCGGAGTTCGCCGAGTGGACGACCGAGGAGGCGCTCGAGGCGCTCTCTGCCCACGACGTCCCCGCCAGCCACGTGCGGGACATGGAGGAGCTGTTCGAGGACCCACAGATCCGCGCCCGGGGCATGCGCGTGGAGATGGACCACCCGACGGCCGGCACCGTCGAGATGCCCGGATCGCCGATGCACCTCTCGCGGACGCCGACCTCCTACCGGCGCCACCCGCCGCTCCTCGGCGAGCACACGACGGACGTCCTCTCGGAGTACGGCTACGGCGAGGACGACCTGCGGCGGCTTCGCGAGGCGGGAGCGATCCCGGAGGAGTGAGCCGGTTCGGCCGTCTCCTCAGTCGCCCAAGTCGCGCCAGGACAACACGGGATCGCGCGCGGCCGACACCTGGTCGATCCGGCGGGCGGTCGTCCGGTTCGGCGACGACTCGATCGTCTCGTCGTCGTCGCCGAAGGCGCGGTCGAAGGCCTCGCCGAGATCGTCGAGCGACGACCGGCTCTCGATCTCGGTCGGCTCGGTCAACATCGCCTCGGGGACCATCTCCGGCCACTTCGTCGTCGGCGGGTGGACGCCGTAATCGAGCATCCGCTTCGCCACGTCGGCGGCGTCACGCTCGCCGGCCGTGGCCGCGAACTCGTGGTGGAAGGGCCCGTAGGGCACCTCGAGGTCGATCCGCTCGGCGAGGTAGTTGGCGTTGAGGACCGCCTTCGCCGAGGCGTCGAGGAGTCCCTCCCCGCCGAGACGGGCGATGTAGGCGTACGCCTTGATCAACACGAGCCAGTTCCCGGAGAAACCGTGGACCTTGCCGATCGAGCGCTCGGGCTCGGTCAGCTCGTAGCCGGCTCCGCCCTCCCGCTCGCGAACGTGCGGGGTCGGCAGGAACTCAGCGAGTTCGGCCGTCACCCCGACCGGACCGGCGCCCGGACCGCCGCCGCCGTGGGGCGTCGCGAAGGTCTTGTGGACGTTGTAGTGCATCACGTCGAATCCCATGTCGCCCGGTCGAGCCCGGCCCAACAGCGCGTTGAGGTTGGCGCCGTCGTAGTACAACAGCCCGCCCGCGTCGTGGACGATCGCCGCGATCTCCTCGATGTCGCGCTCGAAGAGCCCGACCGTGTTCGGGTTCGTGAGCATCAACGCGGCGGTCTCCCCGGAGACCGCCGCCCGAAGCGCCTCGAGGTCGACCCGGCCGTCGTCGTCGGAGGGCAGCTCCACGACGTCGTAGCCCGCGAGCGCCGCGGTGGCGAAGTTCGTCCCGTGAGCGGAGGCGGGCACGATCACCTCCGAGCGGTCGTCGCCGCGGGACTCGTGGTAGGCCTTCGCGATCCGGATGCCCGTGAACTCGCCGGCGGCACCGGCCGGCGGCTGAAGCGTCACCGCGTCCATCCCGCCGATCGTCGCGAGGTACTCCTGGAGGCCGTGGCGAACCGCGAGAGTCCCCTGGGTAGAGGCCGCGGAGCGGTCGGGGTGGACGAGCGCGTTCGGGTCGGCGGCGACGTCCTCGGTGAACGGCGGATTGTACTTCATCGTACACGACCCGAGCGGATAGGGCCCGGAGTCGATCGACCAGTTCATCTGGGAGAGCCGGGTGTAGTGGCGGGCCAACTCCGGCTCGGAGAGCGAGGGGAGCGTCAACTCCTCGCGGGTCAGATCGTCGGGCAGCGGGCTCTCCTCGCGGACGTCGACCGTCTCCTCGCGCTTTTCGGCCAACAGCGGCTCGTGTCGGTCCTCGTCCTCGCGGGTGTACCGGGCCTGGTCGTGGCGCATTCAGGCCACCTCCTCGAGGGCGGCGACGAGGCCGTCCATCGCGCGGGCGTTCTCGTCCGTGACACACGCCTGCAGCAGGTGGTCGTCGATCGCGTGAACCGCGAATCCCTCGGCCTCGAGGTCGTTCGCGAGCGCCGGCGCGGGCTGGTCACAGCGGATCGCGAACTCCCGGAAGTGGTGCCGGTCGTGGACGGGCGCCTTGTACCCCGTGAGGTCGTCGATCCGTTCGGCGAGCCTCCCGGCGTCGCGCACGCACCGGTTCGCGAGGTCGACGAGCCCGTCGGGACCGAGGTGGGTCGCGTGCATCGCCGCGCGCAGGGCGACCCACGCCTGGTTGGTACAGATGTTCGAGGTCGCCCGCTGTTTGCGGATGTGCTGTTCGCGCGTCTGGAGCGTGAGCGTGTAGGCGCGGTCGCCGGCGGCGTCCTCGCTCGCGCCGACGAGCCGGCCCGGAACCTGCCTGAGGAACGCCTCGCGACAGGCGAACAGTCCGAGCCCCATGCCGTCGGCCACCGGCAGGCCGAGGGCCCCGGCGTCCCCGACGACGACGTCGGCGCCGACGCTCGCGGGCTCGCGAAGCACGGAGAGCGCGAGGACGTCCGAACCGAGCACGAAGAGCGCGTCGTCGTCCGCGGCGAGGTCGCCGATCGCGGCGAGCCGTTCCTCGATGCAGCCGCGAACGGTCGGGTTCTCCGCGTAGACCATGACGACGTCCTCGCCGAGACGCTCCGCGAGCGCGTCGACGTCGGCGATCCCGTCGTCCATCGGGTAGGACTCGACGGCGAGGCTCGCGCCGTCACAGTATCCCTCGAGCACCGCGCGCTTTCCCTCCCGCAGGTGATCGGGGACGAGAACGACGTTCCCGTCCGCCGATCTGGTCCGGTCGGCGAGCGTCGCGGCCTCCGCGAGCGCCGTGGCGGCGTCGTACATCGAGCAGTTCGCGACGCCCAGTCCGGTGAGCTCGACGAGGATCGACTGGTACTCGAAGAGCGCCTGGAGGAACCCCTGTGCGATCTCCGGCTGGTACTGGGTGTAACTCGTGAGGAACTCCGAGCGGTCCGCGAGGTGATCAACGACGCTCGGCACGTAGTGTGCGTAGTGACCCCGACCGAGGAACTCGACGAGGTCGTCGTTTCGCGCGAACGTGCGCGAGAGCTCCTCGCGAACCGCCCGCTCGGAGCGTGCGGGAATGTCGAGTTCGCCGTCGAAGGCGACGGGGCCGGGAATGTCGAAGAGGTCGGCCTCCCTCTCGACGCCGATCGTCTCGAGCATCGCCGCGACCTCCGCGTCCGTGTGCGGGGCGTACGGCGTCCCGGAGCCGGTAGGAACGCGGCTCGCTCCGCCGGACTCGGACTCGGAGCCGATCCCGCCCGATCCGTCGGAGTCGGAGCGGTCGCCCGTCATTCGATCCGGTCTCGGTACTCGGCGGCGGTGAGGAGATCGTCGAACTCCCCGTCGTCCGCGGGGTCGATCTCGAGCATCCAGCCGTCGCCGTAGGGGTCCTCGTTGACCAGCTCGGGCGCGTCGAAGAGCGCCTCGTTGACGGCGACCACCTCGCCGGAGACCGGGGCGTACAGGTCCGAGACGGCCTTTATCGACTCGACGACGCCGAAGGTCTCGTCGGCCTCGATCTCCTCGCCGGGGTCGGGCAGTTCGACGAAGACGACGTCGCCGAGCTCGTCCTGTGCGAACGCGGAGATGCCGATCCGCACGGGGTCGTCGGTGGTCGTCCACTCGTGTGATTCCAGGTAACGACGGTCGTCGGGTACATCGAAGCTCATGGTGTGGTGAAATGGAGGGTCAACGGTCGAGAAACGGGGGCGATCGCACGCGAGCACGCTTCCTCTCGCCGCGAACGACGACGCCGACCTCGGCGCCGTCCTCGGCGGCGTCCGCATCGAGGTAACCCAATCCGATGGGCTCTCCGAGGGTCGGGCTCATCGTACCGGAGGTGAGGTGACCGATCTCCTCCCCGTCGACGTCGGTCACGGCGTATCCGTTCCGGGGGACGCCGCGTTCGGTCAACACGACCCCCGTAAACCGCTCGTCGGTCCCCGCGTCCGACTGGGCCGCGAGCGCGTCCCGGCCCCGGAAGTCGACGTCGAGGTCGACGACGAATCCGATCCCGGCCTCGTAGGGGGTCCGCGGCTCCGCGTCCGGATCGAAGTCCTGTCCCGAGAGCAGAAAGCCCATCTCGATGCGGAGGGTGTCGCGGGCGCCGAGCCCGCAGGGGCGACACTCGAGGGCGCCCCAGACCGGCTCGGCGTCCTCGCTCGCACAGAGGACCTCGAAGCCGTCCTCGCCGGTGTAGCCGGTCCGCGCGAGGAGGCACTCGACGCCGGCGATGCGGGCGTGGTCGAACTCGAAGCGGCCGAGGTCGCGGACGTCCGCGAGATCGGGGCGTCCCGTCCCGGAATCCGGGTCGGCAGCCTCGGCGACCAGGTCCGGCGCGTCCGGGCCCTGGACGGCGACCATGGCCCACTCGTCTGTAACGTTCTTGACGGTTGCGTCGAGGTCCGCCGCGTCGCGGTGGTCGACCCAACGTTCGTAGGCCGCCTCGTCGTGGCCCGCGTTCGGGACGAACAGGTAGGCGGGGTCGTCGGAAAACCGGCGGTAGACGACGACGTCGTCGAGCATGATCCCCTGGTCGTCGGTGACCGCGGTGTACTGCGCCTCGCCCGGATCGAGGGCGGCGACGTCGTTCGTGGTGAGCCGCTGCATCAACGCCGTCGCGTCCGGTCCGGCGACCTCGATCTCGCCCATGTGGGAGACGTCGAAGATCCCCGCCGACTCGCGGACCGCCGCGTGCTCGGTCCGGATCGAGTCGAACTCGACCGGCATGTCCCACCCGCCGAAGTCCACGAACGAGGCGCCGGCCGCCTCGTGGACCGCGTGAAGTGGCGGTGTGCGTCGGGCCATGTCGACACCTCGCCCGCTCGCGCCAAAGGTTTTGCCATGGCGTCCGCGCGGACGGGACCCGGGACCGTTCGCGGGAGGAGCGAGGACGACCGATCGACGGCGAAGCGATCAGCACGCATATGCCGACGCGAGCGATACGGGACGTATGGACGCGGAAGGAGACGGAACGGACCGGGACTCGGGGACCGCCGGGGACGCGGGTCCGGAGGTCGGCGGTGAGAGGGGTCCGGACCCCGACGCGAAGGCGACTGTGGACCCGGAGACGGATCCCGTCACGGACCCCGAAGCGGATCCCGTCCCGGATCCGAACCCGAGCGGGATCGGCGGCTTCCACGTCGACCGGACCGTCGGCGTCGCGCTGTTCGTCGACGGGCCGAACGTGTTGCGCGACGAGTTCGACGTCGACCTCGACGACGTTCGCGAGGCGGCGGGCGAGGAGGGACCGCTCGTGACGACTCGGCTCTACCTCGACGAGCACGCGACGCCGGGGCTCATCCAGGCGGCGGAGGCCCGCGGCTTCGAGGTCGTGATCACCTCGGGGGACGTCGACGTGAAACTCGCCGTGGACGCGACGCGGTTCGCGGCGGAGGGGCGGATGACCACCCTGGCGATCGCCTCGCGCGACACCGACTTCAAGCCGGTCCTGGAGACGGCGAACGGATACGGCGTCCGCACGGTCGCGATCGCGCCCGGCGAGTTCGGCCGGTCGGACGCGCTCCGAAACTCGGCGACGGACTCCGTCACGCTCGACGGCGACGTCTGAGCGAACGCGGGGGCTGAGGGCGGACAAACGGAACGGTCAGGAGCGAGGTCTCAAGCGGAGACCGGCTCGCCGAAGGCGTAGACGGTGTTGTGGCCGGTCACCTCGACGGTGGCGAACTGGCCGGGCTCGAGGCCGTGTTCGTCCGCGTTCTGAACGATGACCTGTCTGTACGCCGAGTCGCGACACTTCACCGAGTCGCCGGTCCCCTCCCGGACGACGAGCACGTCCCGGACGGTCCCGACCATCGACCCGTAGGCCTCGCCGACGACGTCCATCTTCAGCTCGGACATCGCCTTCGAGCGCTCCTTCTTCACCGTCCCGCCGAGGCCCTTCATGTCGGCGGCGTCGGTGCCCGGCCGCTTCGAGAATCGTGTCACGTTGATCTTCTCGGGCCGGACCTCCCGGAGGAGGTCCATCGACCGCTCGTGGTCGTCGCTCGTCTCCGTCGGAAATCCGACGATGAAGTCCGTAGAGAGCGTCCAGCGGTCGAGGCGATCGTCGAAGGTCGAGACGATCTCGCGGAACTCGTCCACCCGGTGTTGTCGCCGCATCGACTCGAGGACCTCGTCGCTGCCGGACTGTACGGGCGCGTGGATGAAGTCGTAGAGCTTCTCGTTGCGGGCAAAGACGTCCGCGAGCTCCTCGCGGATGCCGTGGATGCCGCCCGGGTTGGCCATGCCCAGGCGCACCCGAAAGTCGCCCTCGATCTCACAGATGCGGTCGAGCAGCTCGGGGAGCTTGCGCTCGCCGTCGTCCCACCCGTAGACGCCGGTGTCCTGGCCGGTCACGCGGATCTCCTTCGCCCCGGCGTGGACGAGCGCGCGGGCCTTCTCGAGGTTGTGCTCTATCGGCGGGGAGTCGACGCGGCCGGTCGCGAACTTCGTGATGCAGTACGAGCAGTTCGACATGCAGCCGCGGGCGATGGGGAGGATGCCGACGACGCCGTCGAGCACCGGCTCGGCGTCGGCGGTGGGTGTCGGACACTCCCCGTTTCGCACGTGGGTCGGTACCTCGTCCCAGTGGAGGACCTCGGCGTCGATGCCCGCCTCGCGGAACTGTTCGCCCTGCGCGAGCGCCATGCATCCCGTGACGACGAGGTCCGCGGTCTCCTCGGCGAGCTCCTCCGCGCGCCGGAGCATGTTGCGTTCGGTCTTCTCGACGACGGTGCAGGTGTTGAGGATGGCGACGTCGGCGTCCCCGGGACCGTCGGCCGGACGGTGACCGCCGTCCCGCAGGGCGCGTTCGATCTGCCGGCTCTCACCCCGGTTCGACGTACAGCCGTACGTCTCGATGTGGTACGTCGCCATCGGTTGTCCCCGATAGCGCGCCTGCGGGCAAAAGGACGACGGATCAGGCTTGGAAAAATACGGGTCGAATCCGGACACCCCCGCGGAGACCCCGACCGAACCACGGTACCGAACCACGTCGTCTCCCCGTGTCGTGCCGGTTTTCACGCCCCCGACGCAAGGCGGCGTATGGGCTTTGGAAGCTACGACGAATCCGAACAGGAGACGCAGAGCCAGGACGACGAGGACGACTCCGAGGCCGTCAACGTCCACGAGAACGAACACGACGGCTCGGTCTCCTTCGAGAGCGAGGCGTCGACGGACGACCTGGTCGGGCGACTCTCGGAGATGCGGGACGCCGAGGACGACGCCGAAGGCGACGCCGACACCGCGTGAGCCTGCGCGGTCGGAGAGACGCACGGACGCCGATCGCCGCGGAGGGGCGTCCGGGAGGACTTTACGGCCGCGTCCGGTACGTCCACCGTGAATCCCGCCGACGTCCACGACCAGTGGGCAAGCCGATCCGGGGAATACTCGCCGCAGTACTACGCCTACTACGGGCCCGACGAGCGGAGCGAGCGGGTCCGCGAGGTGTTCGATCGGGTTCTCGAGCGGGACGCGTCGATCCTCGAGTTGGGCTGTAGCTCCGGGCGTCACCTCGCGCACCTGTATGACGCCGGCTTCGAGGACCTCTCGGGGATCGACCTCAACGACGAGGCGTTCGAGGTGATGGCCGAAGCCTATCCGGAACTGGCCGAGGCCGGAACGTTCCACGTCGGGTCGATCGAGGAGATCGTTTCCGAGTTCGAGACCGACCGATTCGACGCGGTCTACTCCGTCGAAACGCTCCAGCACCTCCATCCCGACTCCGAGTGGGTCCTCGAGGAGCTGTGCCGGATCACGGCGGATCTCCTCGTTACGGTGGAGAACGAGGGCGATATCGAGGATGACGCCCAGGACGACGTCGGGGATGACGCCCAGGGCGATCTGAACGCCGACGTCGAGAACGACGTCGAGAACGGAAGCGGGACGAACGCCGCCCCCGAGGTGAACTACGTCGACGAGGACTTCCCGCTTTATTATCGCGACTGGAACCGCGAGTTCACGGAACTCGGACTCACCCAGATCGAGGTCCGATCGGGCGACCGCGACGTTCTTCGGGCGTTCCGAGTGGAGTGAAACGTCGAGAGACCTCGGGACCCCTCAGTCGGATCGCTCCGCGTGCGCTCCCCACGTCTCCCAGATCCGGGCCGCCACGACGAGGTAGCCGACGATGACGATGAGCAGCCGCTCGCCGGAGTAGGCGAGCGGGAAGATCCGTTCGACGTCCGCGGGTTCCTCTCCGGGAGAGGGATTGACGCCCGTGTAGTAGTGGGTGTTCTCGGTCGTCCCGCCGACCGTGCCGCCTTCCTCTAAGTCGACGAACGTCTGAACGAACCCGCGCTGGTTCGAGAGGAACGCCCGTCCCTCGAGCTCGTAGAAGCGGTCGTGGAGCGGCCACAGGAGGTTGACCCCGTTGACGAAGGCGTCGTGGAGCGTGTGTCCGAGGGTGGCCGCGACGACGGCGACCCAGAACACCCGGACCCCCCGATCGCCCCAGCGTGAACGAACGGCGGATCGGTCCCGCCACCGCACGTCCCACGCGAGGAGCGCGAGCGCGACAGCCGGCCAGACGAGGTTGTGAAACAGCGCGCGGTGGAGTCCGGTGGCCCACACGTCCACGAACGTGTCGAGATCGATCAGGGCGGCGACGAGCAGGACGGCCGCGATTCCCTTCGCGTCGAAGCGTCGCCCCAACAGCGCGGTTCCGATCAGTCCCGCGAACGCCACGTGAACGAGGGTCGACGGCATACCGATCCCAGGACCCGTTCGTGATTAGGGGTTTCGTCGGAGCGGGAGGGTCAAAGGGACGTCACTCGATCCGTTCGACCCGCTTCGAGACCGTCTCCTCGAGGGCGGCGGTCAGGTTGTAACAGACCGAGACGCAAAGCCCCGCGGAGAAGATCGTGACCCGAGCGCCGATCGGGGCCTCGATCAGAAAGTGCGTGAGGCCGATCGGAACGAGCGCGGCCAGATAGTGTACGGCGGCCAGGACGTGATACGACGGGGACGAATCGAGCTCGATGGTGTCTATCGCCCCGCCGAAGGTGGTGACCGCGAGCAGCGCGAACCCCGTGATCGCGCCGGTGGCGTAGGCGATCACGCCGGGGGAGGCGAGGACGCCGAACCGTTCGATGAGGAGCAGTCCGGAGCCCCAGAACGCGATGGTGAACCCGTAGGCGAACGACTCGTCGACGAGGATGCCCCGGAGGAGCGTGCGGTTCATCGATCCGTCAGTCACGCGCGCGAGACATAAGTGCTCGCGGCATCGTCCGAGAGGGGAGCGAAATCGCGAGGATGCTAAGCGAATCCCCCGAGCCCGGGGGTTCACGATCCGGGAGTTCGCGAGCCGGGAGTCAACGGTACGCCTCGAACTCCCGACCGAAGGCCAGGAAGTATCCGGTTCCGACGACGCCGACGGCGGCCGCGACGGTGAAGGCGACCTCGGGACTCACGAACTCCCAGAGGTACCCGCCGAGGGCCGCGCTGGGGATGACGATCGTATTCCGGAGGAGGTAGTAGGTCCCCGTGACGCGACCGCCGGACCCTCGCTCTGCGGGGCCGACGATCAGCGCCTTGTGGGAGGGCAGCCCGGCGAACCGGAGCCCGGAGAAGGCGAAGACGAGGACCATGGTCCACTCGATCGAGAGGGCTGGAGACAGGATCGCGGGTGCACCGATGAGCACGACCGGAAAGAGGGCGTACACCGAAAAGCCGAGCGCGACGACCGGCTTGAGCCCGATCCGCTCTGCGGCCTTGGCGGCCGGCGCCATCGAGAGGAGGGCGATCAGCATCTCGACGCCGAGGAGGTACCCGAAGAACGCCTCCGGGGAGAGGTCGACGGCGAACGATCGACCGAGCGCCGACACGGTCGCATCGAGCCCGACCTCGTAGAACTGCGTGATCACGAGCACGAAGAAGACGTAGACCATGCCGTTCGCGAAGCGGACGAGCGTGTCCCCGACGAGCAGCGGCCGAAGCTCCGGGGGCATCTCGCGGAGGTCGCGTCGGATCGCGTCGATCCCGGAAAACGAGTCGCCGAGGGTGTCCTCGCTCGCGTCGTAGAGGAGGTGCTGGGCGACGGTCCCGACGATTCCGAAGACGACCGCCACGGCGAGGACGTACCGGAAGCTCACCTCGAAGTTCGGATGGAGGCCGATGAGGACGGCGGCGAGGACCGGGCCGATCAAAAACGCCGTCCGCCGGAACGTCTCCGTGCTGGCGAAGCCGGCCGCGAGCCGCGAGGGATCGGTCGCCTGTTTGACCACTGCGAAGGTCGCGCCGAGCCCGAACGACTTCCAGGCCTGCGCGAAGACCAGCCCGACGAAGATCCAGATCCACGGCCGGATCGCGACGTCGGCGACCGTGATCGTTCCGACGCTCGGGGCGAACAGCCAGACGGCGAACCCGAGCGTCGACACCAGTCCGAACAGCGTCAACGCGTACCGCGATCCGAGCCGATCGGAGATCGCGCCGCCGGGGTACGGATAGACGGCCGAGATGACGTTGCCCGCGGTGCCGAAGAGCCCGACGACGAACCCCGAAGCTCCGAGCGCCACCATGTACTCGGGGAGAAATCGGTTCGTCATCTGGAAGCCGAGGCTGAACGCGAACATCGCGAGCGACAACACGAGCACGTCGCGCTCGAGGGCGAAGAACCGTCGAAACGCGTTCAGAGCCCCCGATTCGTCCAGGTCGTCCGCCGATCGATTTCGTGTCATGATCGGATTCGCCGCGGTCACCTCGAGCGGGTCGGCGGCCTCGTTCCTACGTGGATCGTAGGGGGGCAAAAAGGACCACCATGCCGACGGAGACCATCAACAGGAGGACGTTGAGTCCGGCCGCCTACCCGTGGTCAGTCGCCCCGGGGCTTGACCCCGAGGTATTCCGCCCTGACTGCGGATACATATCGGTGGGAGTGATCGACGACTTCCCCAACGCGGATCGACCCCGTCGGAGCGATCGATGGCCGTACGATCCAATGGAGAAGAAGCGGGCTCGGCACTCACGACCCGCTGCGGCCCTCCCGGCCCCGATAAGCCAACCGAACACCCTTCTTGTAGCGCCCGGTATATGCACCAATGCGTGTTCTCGTCGTTGGATCGACCGGGTTCGTCGGCAGTCGGCTCGTCGAGTCGCTGCGCTCGGCCGGCCACGAAGTCGTCGCCTTTTCGAGGAGCGCGAGCCGGTCGACGTTCCCGGACGACGTCGAGAGATTCGAAGGCGACCTCGGTGACCCGGCATCGCTGAAGGGGCTCTGTGAGGGGATCGACGCGGCCTACTACCTGATTCACTCGCTGACGGCCGCGAATTTCGCGGAACTGGACCGGACGTATGCCCGCCGGTTCCGGGAGCTGGCGTCGGCGGCCGGCGTCGACAGGGTGGTCTACCTGAGCGGCATCAGCGGCGATGAGCGGAACCTCTCGCCACACCTCGCCTCCCGCCGGGAGGTCGAGTCGGTGCTCGAGGCAGGGAGCTTCGATCTGACCGTTCTCCGGGCGGCGATCATCATCGGTGCCGGCAGCGCGAGCTTCCGTATCGTCGACGACCTCACCGACCGACTGCCCGTGATGGTGGTCCCGAAGTGGGTTCGGACGCCGTGTCAGCCGATCGGCATCGAGGACGCCGTCGCCTACCTGATCGGCGTCCTCGACGTCGACGAGACCCGGGGCGGAACCTACGACATCGGCGCGCCGACGGTGTGGTCCTACGAGTCCCTGCTGAAGTTGACCGCCCAGGAGAAGGGAAAGCGCGTCCTGATCGTGCCGGTGCCGGTGATGTCCCCGAGGATTTCCTCGCACTGGCTCCGACTGACAACGGACGTCCAGTACGCCATCGCCCGGCCGCTGGTAGAGAGCATGCGGAACCCCGTGACGGTCGACCCCGAGCGCGATCTGCAGTCGGTCGTCCCCATCGATCAGACGCCGGTCGAGGTGGCGGTCCGGCGGGCGCTTGCGGAGGACTGATCAGGGCTCCTCGGCGGAGGGATCCTCGACAGGTATCTCTCGGGCTCGGCGGAGGTCCTCGAGGTGGGCTGCGGCGTCCGCCGACAGCGGGAACGTGCCGTCGAGTTCCGCCACCGTTCGCCCGTGGATCAGTCGTCCGAAGGGGACGCCCCCGACAGCGTAGGTTCGTTTCAGCCCGTCAACGAGCGGGTCAGCCAGGCACGTCCGGCGGAGGACTTGCGAGACGGTCTCCTCGCCGACGTGGACGGAGTCACCCTCAACGAGGATGAACGCGAAGGGGCGAGCATCGAACTGCGCCTCGAGGAACGCCTGTACAGGCTCTGCGTCCCAGCGGACGGCCACGATCTCGTCCGACCGATGGGTGGCCGCCTCGACGACCGCGCGGAACAGCGGATTGCTACCGTCGTAGACGAGGAGCGACTTTTTCACGGGGGCTGTAGGTGCTTTGAGGGTTTGAGTGTTTGTGAGGAGGGGGTCGTCTAGACTGGCCTCGGCACTCATAGGGCTCGTCACGGCCGGTGCCGAGCCGGCTCGGAGCGGTCGATCGTCATCGGCCGGGGCCACGTACGGTCGTCCGGCGGGTAAATCCTCCCATCGAGCGGGCGCGTGTCCCGCCGCCGGAAGTCGCTCGACGTCGAGTCCGTGTTCCGGGGATACCGCGGGAGGGTCCCGACGTCGATCGACCCGCGAAGCGATCCGGGTCCCAGGCGATTCGCGCCCGGATCTCGAACGGTTAATCGCCACGGTCCTCGGGACGAATGGGCGGGATTTAAGCGCCCGACGACCCCCTCTTCGGATGGCAATGAAGCTTCACGAGTATCAGGCGAAGGATCTCTTCGCCGACGCCGGAATCCCGGTTCCGGACTCGCGGCTGGCGGAGACCGTCGAGGAGGTTCTCGACGCCGTCGAGGAGATCGGGTATCCGGCGGCCATCAAGGCACAGGTACACGTCGGCGGCCGCGGCAAGGCCGGCGGCATCAAGATCGCGGGCGACCGCGAGGAGGCCGAGCGGTACGCCGAGGAGATCCTCGGGATGGATCTGAAGGGCTACACCGTCGACCGCGTCCTCGTCGAGTCCGGCGTCGACTTCGTCGACGAGCTATACGTCGGCGTGACGATGGACCGCGGCGCGGGCCGACCCGTCCTGATGGTCTCCACCGAGGGCGGCGTCGACATCGAGGAGGTCGCGGCCGAGACGCCCGACGCGATCGCACGCGAGCACGTCGACCCGGCGTTCGGCCTGCACCCCTACCAGGCCCGCAAGGTGGTCTACGAGGCGGGCGTCGACCGCGACGTGGCCGGCGACGTCGCCTCGATCCTCTCGACGCTCTATGATCTCTACGAATCCAACGACGCCTCGGAGATCGAGGTGAACCCGGTGATGATCACGGGCGACCGCGACGTGGTCGCCGCCGACGCCGTGATGAACATCGACGAGGACGCGCTGTTCCGCCAGCCCGAGCTCTCGGAGCTGGCCGAGGAGTCCTACGAGGACGACCTCGAGCGGAAGGCCGGCGAGTACGGGTTCGATTACGTCCGGCTGTCGGGCAACGTCGGCATCATCGGCAACGGTGCTGGCCTCGTGATGACGACGCTCGACCTCGTCGACCACTACGGCGGCGAGCCCGCGAACTTCCTCGACGTCGGCGGCGGCGCGAAGGCCGAGCGCATCTCGAACGCGCTCGACATGGTGTTTTCGGACCCCAACGTCGACTCCGTCGTCTTCAACATCTTCGGCGGGATCACCCGCGGGGACGAGGTCGCAAAGGGGATCAACGAGGCGTTGAGCCAGTTCGATGAGATCCCGAAGCCCGTCGTCGTCCGCCTCGCGGGGACGAACGCCGAGGAGGGCATGGAGATCCTGAACACGGACCTCATCGAGGTCGAGGAGACGCTGGAGGAAGCCGTCCAGCGTGCGGTCGAGAACGCCCAGGAGGTGGCCCAATGAGCATATTCGTCGACGACGACACGCGCGTGGTGGTACAGGGCATCACCGGCGGGGAGGGCAAGTTCCACGCCGGCCAGATGATCGACTACGGCACGAACGTCGTCGCGGGCGCGGTGCCGGGCAAGGGCGGCCAGGAGGTCGCCGGCGTCCCCGTCTACGACACCGTCGACGAGGCCGTCGAGGCCGAGGACGCCGACGCCTCGGTCATCTTCGTGCCGCCGGCGTTCGCCGCCGACGCGATCTTCGAGGCGCTCGATACGGACCTCGATCTCGCCGTGGCGATCACCGAGGGCATTCCGACCCAGGACATGGCCAAGGTGAAAAAGCGGCTCTCGGAGGTCGACACGCGGCTGCTCGGTCCCAACTGTCCGGGCATCATCACGCCGGGCGAGGCCAAGCTGGGCATCCTGCCGGGCAACATCTTCGCGGACGGCAACGTCGGGCTCGTCTCCCGGTCCGGAACGCTCACCTACCAGGTCGTCGACAACCTCACCAACCGCGGCATCGGGCAGACGACCGCGGTCGGCATCGGCGGCGACCCGATCATCGGGACCTCCTTCATCGACGCGCTCGAGGCGTTCGAGGCCGACGAGGAGACCGAGGCGGTCGTGATGTGCGGCGAGATCGGCGGCGAGGACGAGGAGCAGGCCGCCCGGTTCATCGGCGAGCACATGGACACGCCGGTCGCCGGCTTCATCGCCGGCCGCACCGCGCCGCCGGGCAAGCGGATGGGCCACGCGGGCGCCATCGTCTCCGGCTCCGGAACCGGCACCGCCGAGTCGAAGATCGACGCGCTCAACGCCGCGGGCGTCCCGGTCGGCGACACCCCCGAAGAGGTCGCAGACCACATCGAGAGCTTCCTGTAACGCTCACCGCAACGATTCCGCCACCGGCTTTTCCGATCGTAAAACCGACCACTTAGACGCCGGCGACGTCCTCGCGATACGTCGAGAGCCGGTCGCGGGCGGTCGCTATCTCGTCGCCGTCGTCGATCTCGGCTTCGATCTCCGAAAGCGCGTTCTGGAGCCGCGCGAGCGTCCCGTGATCGAGCGTCCGACCGGCGTCGACCGCGCTCTCGAGCCGGTCGGCGATCGACGCGAGACGATCGTCGAGTTCGCCGTCGGTTCGTTCGCGAGCCGTCTCGATCGAGTCACGCGCCGCCGTGAGTAGGTCGGGGTCGGGCATGATCCGGAGTAGAGCGTCGACCGGCAAAACGGTACGGTTCGAAGCGACGGCGGGACGACGCTGAGACGGTCGAGGCTTATATACCGTCGGCGAGTACGGAGGAGACGACCCCAATGGGACTGTCCTCGATCCTCGGCGGCGTGGTGAAACTCGGGCTCGCGTTCGCGGTGATCGTCGCCGTCGTCGGGGTCGGGGGCGTCATCGGGATCTGTTCGGCCACCGAGATGACCTGCGTCTCCGATCCGGGCCCGATCGAGACGCCGACGCCGGACGGAGCCACGACGTCGGAGGCCTCCTCGACGCCGAGCGAAGCCTCGACGTCGGACGGCGACGAGACGGGTACCGAGGCGTCACCGGGGACGGAAGCGGCGGGCGGGACGACCCGCACCGAAACACCGGATCCGGAGCAGGACAGGATAGAGGGGCCCGATCCGCCCGCGTATCCGCCCAGAACGGACAAGCAGTGGGACGGGACGCTGGAGTTCGACGGCGACCCCGGCGAGACGATCGCGGAGGGGGACCGCTGGCGGGTCTCCTCGGAGGACGTCGAGCGGTTCCTCGCCGAGGACGTCAACGACTACCGCGAAGAGAACGGCAAGAGCCGACTGGAGTACAGCCACGCGCTGGCGAGCGTCTCCCGCGAGCACAGCGAGGACATGCACGACAGGGACTACTTCGCCCACGAGAACCCCGACGGCGAGCGTGCGTGGGACCGATGGGGACACGGCCACTGTCGCGAGTGGTACGGCGAAAACCTCTTTCGGAGCTGGGCCAACGCGCCGCTGGAGGGGGCAGACGAGCCGCTACGCACCGCTGACGGCCTGGCTCAGCGAACCCTTCGCGGCTGGAAGAACTCCCCGCCGCACGACGAGGCGATGTTGGAGGACTCCTGGGACGCCGTCGGCTACGGGGTCTACCTCGTGTACAGCGACGACGACGACGGAAGCTACGAGATGTACGTGACGATGAACATGTGCACCTACAACGAGAACGAACGGTGAGAACGGTCACACCGTGCGGATGAACAAAAATGAACGGGCACAGTGAGTCTTGCCTTGGGGGGATTGAGCTACCTGTAGTGCCGGATTCATCACCTCCGAACTCCCGCACCTCGTAGACGTTGAATTCGCGTTCCTCGTCGGCGTCGTCAGGCGTGTAGGTACGGGTTTCCTCGGTACACTTGATGATATCGACTACATCGCCCCTCGCCGAGATCGTTGGACTCGAGCAGACGATCGATCTGCTTGTTCGACCACATGCACACGACGTCGCCGAGACCGCGAGCGATCTCGAGAACGGTCGTGTCGTAGTCACCGCAGTTGGGAGTGATCGCACGAACCTCGCCCACGACGTTCTCGTCGGGCTCGAGATCGATCCATTCGGTATCGTAATCGTCCTGTTCCTCCGTGTTGGCCTCGACGGGTTCGAGATCGTCGAAAGCCGGGGTTTTCTGGGTCGACATCTGCAAATGGGTCAAGACGCAAAACCATAGTTAAACTCGATATGGCTCTGTGAAACTATAAATTAAAAGAAACGATGAGTATAGATGATCGTATGTCTGTCGAAGAGTGTTGTACTCCGGTAATGAAGTGTTAACTAATTCTCATTTCCGAGAAACGCATCCTCAAATATAAGTATCAGACCATCAACGTAGGAGTATACACACACGGTTTGTCAGAGGTGTGTGTTGTTAATCAACCATGGAACTCAAAAAGATATTCAACGAGGATAGGGCTGTGAGCCCCGTTATTGGGGTAATTCTCATGGTCGCTATCACTGTGATACTGGCGGCTGTGATTGGTACATTCGTATTAGGTCTTGGAGACTCAGTGGGACAGAACGCCCCACAGGCATCATTCAGCTACGACTATAATATGTCCGCAACACCAACTGAGGTTACAGTCACTCACGAGGGCGGGGATACCATCACTAGCGACAATGCGAATTCGATTAATATCACCGATGAAGCCGGAGGTTCCACAAACTGGGGTCTAGATATCTCAGCAGGTGATAATAAAACACATACCGGCTTTAGCGCCGGAGATGAAATCCGGGTTATCTGGACTGCACCAGACGGTTCAGCCACGCAAACGATCGGGAGCTCCACGGCACCAAACTAATGAACATTAAAAAATTACTCAACGACGATCGAGCAGTGAGCCCCGTTATCGGGGTCATACTCATGGTCGCTATCACCGTGATACTGGCGGCTGTGATTGGTACGTTTGTACTGGGGCTCGGTGATTCGATTGGAGACAACGCGCCGCAGGCATCATTTGACTTCGACTACGGAAACACCGGCTCCGTCACGGTCACACACGAAGGAGGCGATACTCTGAACTCAGATAATTCAAATCAAGTGAACGTAACCAGTCCTAGTGGTACTGACACATGGGACCTTCCGATTAGTGCTGGATCAACCTCACCATCGGTGAGTGTCAGTAGTGGCGAAGAAGTCCGCGTGATTTGGGAATCACCAGGCGGTGGTGAATCCGCGACACTCGCCAGATCGACCGCGCCGTAATCAACGGAATAGACAATCCATTTTTTGTAGATCGTGGAACCAACTGCCCAATCAGTAGCGCGTACATACTCCGATCGGGTGTACACCGATCCGTGGGAGAAAGTTCTTGACTATCGACAGGTCAAGGAATATCGGGCGAAACACCCGAACGCCGGTCGTACCAGAATCGGAAAGGCACTCGAATTGCCTCCGGGTCGAGTTCGAGCGTGGATCAACGACGGAATGCCGGATTCCGTCCACGGCATTCAAACTGCGCTCGATTACGGCTGGATCGATCCCGATCCAACTAGCGATACGGCCCAAGCGCTCATCGAGCTGCTTGCGCACGTGCTCGCTGGAGGAAGCATCAACGCCAACTTTTCACCACGTCTCACGGGTGGCAATCGGGTTGGTTTGGAAGAATTACAGCGAGCGTTCACATCCGTTGGCGTGGACTCGACGATCCAACACGAAGACGTCGAGGGACGAGCGACCGAAGTGGTCGCAGCTGATGACGGTTCAGTCCTCGGCCGGTGTCTCGTCGCGATGGGTGCAGTCCACGGATCGAAAACCGATCTAAAGACCTTCCCAGGCGTCGTTGAAGACGTTCCCGTCGACGTCCGGGCGTCGTTCGCGCGCATCTATGCACGGCATCGCGCGGTGAGCTACGAACAGAAGGATACCACCCGCATCACGGAAGATCGACCGGAAAGGTACCGTAACGACCTCCGTGATCTATTCGTCGACGTGACTGGCAAGCAAGTGACCGTGGACGACAGCGGTCTTACCCTTTCAGCAGCTGCGTCGCGATCTCTCGGGATCGGACGGATTGAGATCGATCCGTAAGATGGGGACCAATCCGACCACGATCGCAAGATCGTAACGGTCCCCGTCAAGAGGTCGCCGATCGCACTCCAAAGTGACGAGCGCCAGCTGACCACGCGGCAGGCATATCTGACCACCGAGCTGCACCGACGAACTCGAACGAGGGATGTTTCGGCGAAAGCCACTAAACCGCAGGTTTTGGCACGGGCACGGTGGGATTCGAACCGGATCCAGACGTGCTCGCTTCGCTGCGCGCGACTGGCAGGGTTCGAACCCCGGTGTCGTCACTCCTCGCTTTGCTCGGAGATGACGGGCACGGTGGGATTCGAACCCACGACCATCGGATTAGAAGTCCGACGCTCTCATCCTGGCTGAGCTACGTGCCCTCATCCGTAGCTGTGTCCGATCGGTTAAAAGCGGTGAGGTTCGTCGCCGACGCCTCGTGAGGGTCGCCGTCGACGTTCGGAACCGATCGCAAAACGCGGATCGGGGCGGAGAGGCCGCGCTCCGCAGGCCTTAATGTCGGGCGCGGCGGACGAACCTACGATGCGCGTTATCGGCACCGTCGGGCTTCCCGGCAGCGGAAAGGGGGAGGCGGCGACGGTCGCGAACGAGGAGGGGATCCCCGTCGTGGTGATGGGCGACGTGATCCGCGAGGAGTGTCGAGAACGGGGACTCGACCCCGCCGAGGACCACGGGCGGATCGCGGGTGCCCTCCGCGAGGAGGAGGGCGAGGACGCGATCGCGAAACGGACCGTGCCGCGGATCCGCGAGGCGCTCGCGGAGTCCGACGCGGACGCGGTGGTGGTCGACGGCCTCCGGTCGATGGTCGAGTTGGAACGCTTCCGTGAGGCCTTCGGCGACGACTTCACGCTCGTGTCGATCCACGCCCCCTTCGACGTTCGCGCCGACCGGCTGGCCGACCGAGGTCGCGACGCCGCCGACGAGTCGATCGAGGCGCTTCGCGAGCGCGACGAGCGCGAACTGGATCTCGGCATGGGCGAGGTGCTCGAGGCCGCCGACGTCGAGATCGACAACGTCGGCTCGCTCGCGGCGTTTCGCGAGCGGATCCGGAAGGTGCTCGGCGTGTCGGAGGGCGCCGTGGAGGGGGACCGATGATCTACAGCATCGACGTCCGGATCGAGGCGCCGGTTCGAGACACCGAGGTGACGGACCGGGTCGCGGACGCGGTCGAGAACGTGTTCCCGGAGGCGGACCTCGAGTTTCGAGACGGGAGCCTCGTCGCCGAGACCCACACGCTCGATCCCTTCTCGGACGTGCTCCACGAACAGGAGATCCTCGACACCGCCCGCCGGGTGTTCCGCGACGGCGCCGACGAGGAGGGCTTCGCCTTCGCGTTGAAAAAGCAGGCCGCCTACGAGGGGGTCGTCAACTTCGCGGTCGGGTCGCCGGACGAGCTCGGCGACATCGCAGTCGACGTGACCGTTCGGGAGCCGGACGTCGACTCGTTCATCACCTACGTCGCGCCCGAGACCGAGGAGGGCGTCCCGATCGACGCCGACGCCCGCGATCGCGGGTCGTGACACGGACGGGTACCCACTCCACGGACGCGTTTCGCTTCTCGCTCGAGAACACGTCTCACTCGACGTACTCGTAGGTTCGCTCGTTCATCCGACCCCAGCCGGTGAAGACGAACTCCGCTTCGGGCGCCGTCAGCTCCTCGACCTCGACGCTCTTGTCGAAGTCGTGAACGTCGTGGACCTGTTCGTACTCCTCGAAGGCCAAGTCGTATCGGCTCTCGAGCTGGTCGTCGATGTCGAGCGCCTCGATCTCCTCGCGCCAGCCGTCGCGGACCGTCTCGGCGTGGATCTCCGCCTGGGCGCCGGATCCGTAGGAACCGACGAGAAGCCGGCGGCCGACGAACTCCGAATCGAGCCCGCGGGCGGCCGCATGGCGGAGCGCGCTCGCGCGTGCGAGGTGGACCGAGCCGGTGTACCAGTTGCCGACGACCCGCGAGAGCTCGAGCGTCGGCTCGATCGTCTCGGCGTACCACTCGCGGTACTGTTCCGCCCCCTTCAGTTCGTCCATGTACTCGCGGATCGCCTCCTCGTAGGCCTCACGGGAGTCGTATTCGTCCTCGCGGGGCTGGCGACGGCCGATCGCGGCCGCGATCTCGTCCTCGACCGGGGAGTCGCGGGTGATGTGGCGGTAGGCGAACAGGCCGGCCTTCCGAACCATCCCCGGGAAGGGCGTGTGGAACGGCGCGTAGGACACGTCCTCGACCCCGACGGGACCCGCGACGGCCTCGTAGTCCTCCAGGGCCTCGCGCATCCGCGAGAGGTAGACCTGCACCGAACGCTTGCCGTCGACGCTCGGGAACTGCTGGTTCGGCTTGAGGAAGTCCGTCTCGTCCATGCTCCCGTAGCCCTGATCGGTCGACAGCTCGACGATCGAGGGATCCTCGTCCACGAGCATGGCGACGGCACCGGCGCCCTGGGTCGCCTCGCCGGGATCGCCGCGCTCGTAGAGGGCCGTGTCGGTCGCGATCACGAGCGCCGACCGGCCGCGGTTTCTGCCGGCGCGGATCCAGTTGTAGGCGTCGTCGATGGCCTGGGTGCCGGCGACACAGGCGAACTTGCGCTCGCCCTTGTTGGCGTGTCGAAAGTCGCCGTCGTAGACCTGCTCGAGACAGCCCGCGATGTAGGTCGACACCGGCTTCGCGTGGTCGAAGGCGGACTCCGTCGCGACGTCGATGCGGCCGACGTCCTCGGGGGCGATCCCCTTTCGGTCCATCAGTCGCTTCGCCGCGTTCGCGCCCATCGTGACGATGTCCTCGTAGACGTCCGGGAACGAGGAGGCCTCCAGTCCGAGCCCCTTCGTGTACTTCTCGGGGTCCTCGCCCTTCTTCGGCGCGAAGGTGTTCGGCAGGTCGAGCCGGAGCTTGCCCGTTCGGATCTCGATCGCGTCGATGCCGACGGCGGTCATGCTCCGAGGTTCGGGAACGCCCCATAAGGGCCTGTCGATGGGCCGTTACGTCGATGATCGAAATCCCGAACGGAATCGGCGGTGATTCCGGTTCGATTCGTACACATCTGTGACCGCTTTCGCACACACTTTCACACCTCCGAACAGGTACACGTCCGATCAGTTACGTCTCCGATCAGTTTCGCGTACACGAGAAGTCCGCGAGGGAGTACGTCTCGGAGCCGCCGACGTCCTCGACGGTACACGTAACGCCGCCGTCCGGACCTTCGACGACCGCGCGGAGGGTGAGGTCGCGGTCGTTCGGCTCCTCGAAGGTCACCGAACCCGACTCGGCGTCGGATCCCTCGAACTCCGCCTCCGCGATGTCGTCGCCGCCGGCGTCGAGCACGACGAAGGAGACGCCCTCGACGTCGTCGGCACGCCACTCGAAGGTGACCGCGTCGACCTTGCCGGAGTTGCCTGTTTCGTCGGTCGTCGCCGTCAGCTCCTCGAAGTGGCCGATCGCTTCGACCTCGAAGTCGTCGGTCGTCGTGATCGGCGCGGCCCGGTCGGCGTCGACGGTGATCTCGTAGGCGTACTCGCCCGACTGGAGCGTTCCGACATCGAAGCTCGCGGTTCCCGACTCGTCGCTGAGGTCGCCAACCGACGCGTTCGTTCCGTCGTACACGACGGTTCCGTCGGAGTCCACGAGGACGAGACGGACGGAGACGTTCTCGGCGAGGATGCCCTCGTCCTCGACGACGTCCACGGACGCGGTGGTCGGGGTGACGGAGTCCGCGCCGTCGAGGCCGCGAACCTCGTCGACCGCCAGCTCGGGCCCCTCGACCTCGAAGTCGCCGGCGTCCGACACCGCCTCGGCTCCGTCCGCGTCGACCGTCGCGGTCCACTCGTACTCGCCGCGGTCCAGTCGACCGACGTCGAATGCGGCCGTCGCGACCTCGTCCGGATCGAGATCGCCGACCGGAACGGTACGGTCGAAGGCCGTTGTGCCGTCGGTCCGGGTGAGACGGAGGCGGACGGACGCGTTCTCGGCGCGCACCTCCTCGGCGCCGACGTCGATCTCCGGCGTGTAGCGGTCGTCGGTGTCGCCGTCGTCGAGCCCGCGGTCGTCCTCGATCGACAGCTCGGGACCGGCGACCTCGAAGGAGTCGTCGTCGCTCGCGCTCTCAGCGTTGTCGGCGTCGACGGTGACCTCGTAGACGTACTCGCCCGACTCGAGCGTCCCGACCTCGAAGGCGACGGTGTCGGTTGCCGCGATGAGGTCTCCGACCGACGCGTTCGTCCGCTCGAAGACGACCGGCCCCTCGCCGTCGTCAGCGAGTATCCGCAGGTCGACGGTCACGTTCTCCGCGAGCGCGCCGTCGCCCTCCGCGACGTCGATCTCGGGGCGGTAGTCGGTGAAGACGTCGCCGTCCTCGAACCCGCGGACCGCATCGATCTCGAGACTCGGCGTCTCGCCCTCCTCCTCGACGACGAAGGATCCCGTCTCCGTGACCGTCTCGGCGGTATCGGACTCGACGGTGACCGTCCACTCGTACTCGCCGACCGACAGCTCGCCGATGTCGGAAACGGTGACCGAACCGGTCGTTCCCGTGAGGTCACCGATATCCCGGGTCGCGACGTGGGAATCGGGCCCCCCGATGGCGAGTTCGACCGTGACGTCCTCGGCCGTCCGGCCGGCGGTCTCCTCGACCTCGATGGTCGCCGCGTAGGCGTCGTCCTCGGTGCCGTCCTCGAGCCCGGAGACGTCCGCGATCTCGAGGGTCGGATCGGGATCCGGCGTCGGCGTGGGGGTTGGCGTTGGCGTCGAAGTAGCGCCGTCATCGTCACCACCGCCTCCGTCCCCGCCGTCACCGAAGACCGCACGCTGGCGATCGAGGATCGTGTTCGTCGGCTCGTGGATGACGTACGCGTCGACGGTGACGTCGGAACCGTAAGGAACCGCCTCGAGAGCCCACTCGTCCCCCGGTTCGAAGGCTCCCTCGATCGACGTCCCGTCCGAGTCGAGCCGGTAGACGTCGGTGGTCCCGCCGTGGTCGATGCGGACGACCACCTCCGCTGCCGGCAGGGACTCCCCGCCGGCGTGAACGACGCTCACCGAGTCGAGGGAGACGTCGAGGTCCACGAGCGTCGTCTGGGTGCGGTCGGTGTCCTCGGGAGTGATCATCGCGAGCCCGGTCACGCCGACCGTCGTGGCGACGACGACGACGCCGAGGAGAACGACGACGCCGACGGTCTCGGACTGGGCGCGCACGAGAACGTGTTACTCGGGCGAGGAGTATAACGCTGTCCGTGTTCGAACGGCGAGGAAAGGGCGCCGATCGGGAGTCACTCCGAGGGGGAACACCGGGCGAATACGGCGGCGACCGCGGCGACGCCGACGACGGCGACAGCGACCGCGATCGGGCTCGAGATCGGGATCCCGAGGACGCTTCCGACGCCCGTCACGAAGGTGAACGCGAGGAAGACGGGCAACGCGACCGCGATCGCGACGTACCAGGGAAGCGAGACGAGACGGGCGAGGCGACCGGCGCCGCGTTCGAACTCCTCGCGGGCGAGGCGACCGAGGACCCACCCGTCGAAGAGCAGGAAGCCGATCAGCCCCGCGGTGAGCACGAGGTTGGCGATCGTGTCCGCGAGCAGGCCGAAGACGGCGGGGGAGGCGGCCGCGACGCTGCCGGTAACGAGGAGGAGCCCCCCGGCGCCGAGGGTCGCCTGAAGGCGGGAGCGCCCGTGTTCGTCGATGAGGTAGGAGACGAGCACCTCGAGGATGCTGATCGCAGACGAGAGCGCGGCGAGCAGCACCACGCCGAAGAAGACCACGCCGACGATCCGCCCGTACGGGAGGTCGCCGAACGCGCCCGCGAGGCTGACGAACAGCGCGCCGGGGCCGCCCTGGCCGGGCGACACGCCGAGGGAGAACAAAAGCGGAAAGACGACCAGCCCGGCGAGCACGCCGATGGCGGTGTTGAGCACCGCGATGAGCGTCCCGTCGGCGGCGAGCGACCGGTCCTCGCCGAGGTAGGACGCGTAGGTCAACATCGCGCCGGCGCCGACCGAGAGGGTGAAAAGCGCCTGGCCGGCCGCCGCCACGAGGACGTCGAGGAAGTTCTCACGCAGGTAGCCGACGTCGAGCGAGAGGTAGAACGCGTATCCCTCGGCGGCGCCGGGCAAGGTGGCGACCCAGACGGCGAGCCCGCCGAGGAGGACGACGATTCCGGGAACCATGAGGGTCGTCGAGGCCTCGATCCCGCGGTCGACGCCGAGGTGGACGACCGCGACGGTGGCGAAAAGGAAGGCGGCGTGAAACGCGACGGCGCCGAGGCCGTAGTCGATCGCGGCGAAGTACTCGCCCGGCGCCGCGAAGTAGGCTCCCGTGGCGCTCGAGAGCGTGTATCGGAGTATCCAGCCGCCGACCACCGAGTAGAACGAGAGGACGACGGCGGCCGCGAGGAGCGCGATGGCGCCGAGGAACCGAAACCGATCGCCGCCGAGCTCGCGGAAGGCCCCGACCGGGTTTCGGCCGCTTCGCCGGCCGATCACGAGCTCCCCGATCAGTCCCGGGACCCCGACGGCCACGATCAACGCGAGGTACAAAACCAGGAAGGCCGCGCCGCCGTTCTCCGCGGTCAACCACGGGAACCGCCAGACGTTTCCCAACCCGACCGCGCTGCCGACGGCGGCGAGGATGAACCCGATCCGCGTCCGCCAGGTGGCTCTCGTCATCGACGCGTCCTCGGCGACGGCGGCGAAAAAGGGTGACGAGACGCGACGAAGAAAAGGGGCGGCGAAAACGCGGCCGTGAGACGGCGGTGTCGCGAGTTCAGGCGGTGGTCGGCCTCAAAGCGGCTCGAAGAACGCGGCGTCCTCGACGAGGAACATCTCGTTGACGCCGAGCGCGAGCGTCGCGAGGACGGCGATCACGACGACGATCCGGATCGTCCACAGCCAGACGGTTCCGAACGTTCGATATCCCTCGGCGCCCGAAAGCAGCTCCTCGAGGGCCTCCTGGCCGACCACCCAGCCGACGAAGACGATGAGCAGCAACACCGAAAGCGGGAGGAACACCTGGTAGGCGAAGTTGTCGAACCAGGTCAGCCACGCGGTGTCCATCGCGGAGGGGACGCCGAGCAGGAACAGGGCAATTCCGATGCCGATGGAGAGCACGGGACGCGAGACGTCGAAGTTGTCGTTGGCGTAGGAGACGGTGACCTCGAGCAGGCTGATGGCCGACGAGAGCGCCGCGATGAGCACGACGCCGAAGAAGACGATCCCGAAGAGGCGGCCGAACGGGACCGACCCGAACCCGGCGGCGGTGGCGACGAACAGCGCGCCGGCGCCGCCGGTATCGGTGGTGACGTCCGCGCCGATCGTGAGCAGGATCGGGAAGACGACCAGCCCGGCGAGGACGCCGACGATCGTGTTGGTCACGACGACCGAGGCGCCGTCGACGATCAGGTTGTCGTCGCGGCCGACGTACGAGGAGTAGGTGATCATGATCGCCATCCCCAACGAGAGGGTGAAGAACGCCTGTCCCACCGCGAACGGGATGATGCTGCCCGCGTTCGCGATCATGGTGTCGACGTTGGGGGAGAGGAAGAAGGCGTATCCCTCCGCGGCGCCAGGCAAGGTGGCGACCCAGACGGCGAGGGCGATCATCAACACGACGATGCTCGGGACCATCACCTTCGTGGCTCGCTCGATGCCGTCCTCGATCCCGAGGGCGACGATGGCGACGACGATCCCGAGGAAGAGGGCCTGTGCGACCACGGCCTCCGGGCCGGACGAAACCGCGCCGAAGTAGGCGGCCGGATCGTCGAAGTAGGCCCCGGTCGCGCTCCCGAGGATGTACCGCATGACCCAGCCGCCGACGACGTTGTAGTACGAGAGGATCCAGAAGCCGGTCAGGACGGCGAGGACGCCGACGATCCGCCAGGACCGGTGGCCCATCCGGGAGAACGCGTCGACCGCGTTGCGCTTCGTCCGGCGGCCGAGCGAGAACTCGGCGAGCATCGCCGGGAAGCCGATGAGCAGGACGGCGACCAGGTAGAACACGACGAAGGCCGCACCGCCGTTGGTCGCGGTCTTGAACGGGAACTGCCAGAGGTTCCCCAGACCGACGGCGCTTCCGATCGCGGCGAGGATGAATCCCACCCGGGTCGCCCAGGTTTCTCGTTGTGGCATATACCGGCGTGCTACAGCGTTGAACACGATAATCCCTGTGATCCGAAAGCGGGCGCGGTGATCGCCGAGTGTGAGGGATGGTGATGAGCCGGAACCGGACGGCTCCGAACCGACATTTATACCCGGGGCGCCCGTACCGATCGGCATGGACGTTTCGCCCGATATCGGGTCGCTTGCCGGCGAATCCGTGGTCGTTATCGGCGGCGGGTTCGGCGGGCTCTCCACGGCGTGTTACCTCGCCGACGCTGGCGCCGACGTCACCCTGTTGGAGAAGAACGGGAGCCTGGGAGGTCGCGCCAGCCGGCTCGAGGTCGACGGGTTCCGGTTCGACATGGGGCCGTCGTGGTACCTGATGCCCGACGTCTTCGAGCGGTTCTTCGCCCACTTCGACCGGACGCCGGAGGAGTACTACTCCGTCTCGCAACTCGACCCCCACTACCGGGTGTTCTGGAAGGACGGCGATCAGGTCGACGTGGTCCCGGAGTTGGAGGCGAACCGAGAGCTGTTCGAGTCCTACGAACCCGGCGCCGGCGAGGCGCTCGATCGGTACCTCGAGAAGGCGAGGTACAACTACGAGGTCGGGATGGAACACTTCGTCTACGAGGACCGCCCGCGCCTCCGCGACTACGTCGACACCGACGTCCTCAGACACGCACACGGGCTCTCGCTTCTGGGATCGATGCAGGGACACGTCGAGGACTACTTCGAGCACCCGAAGCTCCAACAGCTGATGCAGTACTCGCTCGTCTTCCTCGGCGGGTCGCCGACGAACACGCCCGCGCTCTACAACCTGATGAGCCACGTGGACTTCAACATGGGCGTCCACTACCCCGACGGCGGGATCGCGGCGGTGGTCGACGGGATCGTCGAACTCGGCTCGGAACTCGGCGTCGAGTACGTCACCGACGCCGAGGCGACCGCCATCGAGGGGCACCGAGGCGGGTTCGCCGTCGACGCGGCGAACGGCGAGCGCTATCTCGCCGACCTCGTCGTCTCAGACGCCGACTACGCCCACACCGAACGGGAGCTACTGCCGCCGGAGAAACGGCAGTACACGGAGGAGTACTGGGAGTCGCGCACCTACGCGCCCTCGGCGTTCCTCGTCTATCTCGGCGTCGAGGGCGAGGTTCCGGAGCTGGCCCACCACACGCTCGTGTTGCCGACCGAGTGGGACGACCACTTCGAGCGGATTTTCGAGGACCCGTCGTGGCCCGAGGACCCGGCCTACTACCTCTGTGTGCCCTCGAAGACCGACGACGCGGTCGCCCCGGAGGGACACAGTAACCTCTTCGCCCTCGTCCCGATCGCGGCGGGCTTGGAGGACGACGCGGAAACGCGCGAACGATACAGAGAACGGCTGCTCGCGGACATCGCGGAGAACACGGGAACCGACCTGCGCGACCGGATCGTCGTCGAGGAGACGTTCTCGGTGAGCGAGTTCGCCGATCGGTACAACAGCTACCGCGGGTCGGCGCTCGGGCTCGCGCACACGCTCTCACAGACGTCCCTCTTGCGTCCCTCGCACGCCTCCGATGCGGTCGACGGGCTCTACTTCACGGGATCGTACACGACGCCGGGGATCGGCGTCCCGATGTGTCTCATCAGCGGGCAACTGACCGCGGAGTACGTCGCCGGATCGGAATGAGCGACGACGGAGCCGAAGATGGAGGTGGAGCCGAAGACGGAGACGGAGTTGGGAGCGTCGATCTCGACGGTGGCGGCGCGAACGGACCCCGTGACGGCGATCGAATTCGGTACCTCCTCGTGCTCTCGCGTCCGCGGTTCTGGTTGTACCTCGCCGGGCCGGTCGTCGTGGGTGTCGCATACGGCGCCGACGCGCTCTACGATCTGTTCGCGCCCGGCGCGCTCGTCCTGTTCGGGTACTTCCTGCTGCCGGCGAACGTGCTGTTGTACGGGATCAACGACGCCTTCGACGCCGATCTCGACGCGCACAATCCGAAGAAGGCCGACTCGGACTCGCGTGAGGCCCGCTGGCGAGGGGACCGTCTCGCGACCGCGGCGATCGCGGTCGCGGCCGGTCTCGGCGTCGTGACGTTCGCCGCCAGTCCCCCGGCCGCGTGGCCGTACTTGATCGGGTTCTTCGCGCTCGCGGTCGGCTACAGCGCGCCGCCGTTCCGGTTCAAGACGACCCCGTTCCTCGACTCGCTCTCGAACGGCCTCTACCTCCTCCCGGGAGCGGCGGCCTACGTGACGGTCGCTGGCGCACATCCTCCGTGGGCCGCGATCGCCGGGGCGTGGACGTGGACGATGGCGATGCACACCTTCTCCGCGATCCCCGACATCGGGCCCGACCGCGAGGCGGGGATCGAGACGACGGCCACGTTCCTCGGTGAGTCGCGAGCCTACGCGTACTGCGGGGCCTGCTGGCTCCTCGCGGCCGGCGCCTTCGGGCTCGTGGACGGTCGCCTCGGGGCGCTGCTTTGCGTCTATCCGGCCTTCGTCGCGGTCGTCGCGGGAACCGCCGTGTCGGTCGAGCGGGCCTACTGGTGGTTCCCGGCGCTCAACACGGCCGTCGGGACGGCGCTCACGATCGGCGGGCTCTGGCGTATCGCGCCGCTCGCGGAGGTGATCGCGGGTGTCGCGTGATCCCGCCTGGGCCCGCTACCTCCCCGTCCCAATTCCGGAGACGCGAGGGGACCTTCAGATCGCATTGGACCGGCTCGTCTCGCGCAATCGGTTCACGATCGCCGTCGTCTTCCCGGCGATCGGAGCGCTCTCGCTCGTCGCCAGCGCGGAGGGGTGGCTCCCCACGCCCCTGCGGTTCAACCCGTGGTTCCTCCTCGTCGGCGTGTTCGTGATGCGCTCGCCGCTCGTCGTCGGCGTGCTGCCGCTCGTCAACCGACGGGCCGGGGCGTGGATCGGCCTGCTGGTGGGATACACCTACGCGATCGAGGTGGTTGGAGTGCGGACCGGGTGGCCGTACGGCGCCTTCGAGTACGGCGTCGACCTCGGGCCGATGGTCGGCGGCGTTCCGCTCGCGCTGCCGGTGTTTTTCATCCCGCTCGTGATGAACGGGTACCTGCTTCGCGAACTCGTGTTCGGAGCGCGGGCCTCGGGCACGGTCGGCCGGTTCGCGATCGTGACCGCCATCGTGGTCGCGATGGACGTCGTGTTGGACCCTGGAGCGGTCGCGCTGGGGTTCTGGGCGTACGCCGCCGGCGGGGCGTTCTACGGCGTTCCGCTCTCGAACTACCTCGGGTGGGTGCTGTCGGCGGCGGTCGCGGTCGTCGCGCTCGATCGGGCCTTCGATCGCGAGCGGCTGGCGCGACGCCTGCGGACGTGTCCGTTCATGCTCGACGACGTCGTGAGCTTCGTGCTCCTGTGGTGTGGGATCAACCTCTGGTTCGGGAACGCGGTGCCGGCGGCCGTCGCCGTGGTCCTCGGGATCGGACTGCTCCGGTCGGACCGGTTCGACGCGCGGGCGTTCGATCCGCGTCGATCGTCGGGAGGCGAGCCGGGAACGAACCGGAGTTAGAGGGACGCCGAGAACGGATCGAAATTAAGAGGATGTAGAACGGCGATCGAAACGTGTCAGATCGAACCGGGAACGGCGGGACCGACGCCGGAGAAGGGGAGGTGCCGCGCGGGCGTCCCTGTCCGCTCTGTGGCGTCTCGATGATCCACCGCCACTGCAAGTACGTCTGTCCCGAACACGGCGTGATCTACGACTGCAGCGACACGTTCTATTGAGCGATGGACCGCCGCCCGCACAAAGCGATCGGGGGGCACACAAGCGCCGAACTGCACGAACAATTATGGTTCTACATGCCGTACGGATCGACGGCATGGGCACCCGCATTCTCAGATTCGATCGCTGTTCGGCGGTGTGTGAATGATCGACGACGATCGGGTCGCTCGCGGGAAACGGATCCAGCGACGCACGGGCCGGACCTTCCACGTCGCGACCAGGCTCCTTCCGGAGCGCATCCGGTATCCGACCTACGTCCTCTACGGGTTCTTCAGGGTGGCCGACGAGGTCGTCGACGCCGAGGACGCCGGCCCGCCGGCGAAACAGCGGGCGGAGCTCGCACGGATCCGCCGGGTGGTCTTAGGCGAGGAACCCGCGGGCGACTCCTCGACCGACGACGTGCTCGCCGCCTTCCGCGACCTTCGTTGTGAATACGGGATCGCCGAAAGCGACGTGGACGTGTTCCTGGACGCGATGGCCTCGGACGTCGATCGCTCGCGGTATGAGACCTACGCCGATCTCGAGGCGTACATGAACGGGTCGGCGGCCGCCGTGGGACGGATGATGACCGCGGTGATGGACGTCGAGGAGCCCGAACGGGCCCTTCCGCACGCCACGAAGCTCGGGGAGGCCTTCCAGATGACGAACTTCCTGCGGGACGTCGGCGAGGACGTCCGCGAACGCGAGCGGGTCTACCTCCCGGAGCGCACGCTCCGCGAGCACGGCGCCTCGGCCGAACAGGTTCTCGAGGGGCGGTTCGACGAGTCGGTCGCCGCCGCGATCCGCTCGGAGCTCGAACGCACCGAGGAGCTCTACGCCGAGGGCGTCGCCGGGATCCGATATCTCCCCGAGGACTGCCAGCTCGCGGTCCTGCTTTCGGCCGTCCTGTATGCCGACCACCACCGGCTCATCAGGGAGCGTGGGTACGACACCCTCTCCGGGACGCCGAGCCTCTCGCTTTCGCGAACGATCCGACTGCTCGTCCACACCCGGTGGCTCTGGCAGTGGAACGACGACCCCGAGACGGTCTTTTATGCCGTCGTCGACTCCTTCGACGCCGACACGCCGGCGTCGGGGACGCTCTCGAAACACGGATTCCGGAGCTGTCGGATCGTCTCGTACCTCTCGCGGTGATCGACGACCGATCGTTCGAATCGACGACGATCGTGAAAAACGACGTCAAAAGACCGCACCCCGCGTCAGTTCGCTCGCGTCGTCCGGATCAACACTCCGACCAGCCGCAGGACTCACACGTCTTACAGCCCTCCGAGAAGTAGAGGCTCATCCCGCCGCATTCGGGACACTCCGGCGACTCGCCGGCCGCGATGAGGTCCTGGGTGACGTCCTGGTCGGGCTCCGCCTCGTCCGCCGCGTCCGGGACGGGTGAGGAAGCGGGACCCTCGCCCACCGAGTCCGCGGCGACTCCGCCGCCGTCGGTCTGTTCGCTCGGGGTCGAAGCGCTGCCCTCGGCTCCCTCCTCGAGGTCGTCGAGTGATTGCTGTTGGGGGATGCCCTTGTCGATCTCGTCGTCGAGATAGCGGCGCAGCGCCGTGCCGATGGCGTCCGGGATCGACTGGATCTGCTCGCCCTTGTCCCAGGCGACCTTCGGGCTGCGAGTGCCCTGCAGCTCGTCGACGATCTCGTTCGGATCGACGCCGGAGCGGAGGGCCGTCGAGATGACCTTCGCGAGCGCCTCCGTGAAGGAGTTCGTGTAGCCGCCCGAGTGGCCGATGTTGGCGAACAGCTCGAAGGGGCCGCCGTTCTCGTCCTCGTTGATCGTCACGTAGAGCTTGCCGTAGCCCGTCTCGATCCGCTGGGTCACGCCGTTGAGCGAGTCGGGACGGGGACGCGTCTCCGCGTAGTTGACCGTCGGCCGCTCGCTCGCCTCGAGCAGGTCGTCGATCTCCGCGTCGAGTTGCGCCCGGACGTCCTCGTTGTCGAGGAACGCCTCCACGCCGCCGAAGACCTCCTCGATCTGCTCGACGATCGTCTCCGCCGCCTCGGACTCGTCGGCGAACTCCGCGTTCTTCGCGCGCGTCGTCAGGACCTGCTTCGAGCGCGTGCCGTCGCGGTAGACGGTGACGCCCTTTCCGCCGTGGTCGTAGATGTAGCGGTAGACCTCGTCCATGTCCTCGAGCGAGGCCGAGTTCGGGAAGTTGCAGGTCTTCGAGATGGCCGAATCGACCCCGCGCTGGCAGGCACACTGGACCGCCGCGTGCTGTTTGCCCGAGAGGTCGCCGGTGACGACGAACAGCTCGCCGATCGGGTTCGGAACCGTCTCGAGTCCCTCGACGCCGTCGAACTCGTTTTCGGCCATCTGTGCTTGGGCCTCGCGTTTGACCGCGTCGACGTCGATGTCGTTGGCCTCCAGGGTCCGCAGGAAGTAGTCGTCGAACTCGACGAGCATCTCGTCGCCCTGGACGTCGTCGGAGACGTTCTTGTAGTAGGCGACGTTGTAGATGGGCTCACAGCCGCCGGTCGTGTTGCCGACCATCGAGGTCGTTCCGGTCGGGGCGATCGTCGTCGTGTTGTGGTTGCGGATCGGGAAGCCGTCGGCCCACTCGTCGGCGTCGAGTCCCGTGTGGTGTTCGAACCACTCGCGGTACTCGGTCGGGTCGGCGTACTTCGAGTCCGCCCAGTCGTTGAACGAGCCGCGCTCCCGGGCGAGTTCGTGTGACGTCTGCTTCGAGACGTGGTTGATGTGGGTCATCAGCTGGCCGGCGATCTCGTTTCCGGTCTCCGAGCCGTACCGGACGCCGAGCTGGATGTACAGCTGGGCCAGCCCCATCACGCCGAGACCGATCTTCCGCATGTCCCGGACCTTCTGTTCGATCTCCGGGACCGGGAAGTCCGACATCGTGACCACGTTCTCGAGGAAGCGCGTGCCGTAGTCGATGCGTTCGTCGAACGCCTCGAAGTCGATCGCCTCCTCGAGGAAGGCGTCGATCGCCGCCTCCTGCGTGTCGTACTCGTCGGCGTGCTCCTCGCTCCAGACGCGCCAGTCGGGCGCGTCCATATCCGCGAGCGTCGAGAGGTTGATGTGGCCGAGGTTGCAGGCCTCGTACTCCTCGAGCGGCTGTTCGCCGCAGTTGTGAACCACGAGACCGTTAGCAACGAACGAACTGGTCTCGGGTTCAGTTAGGTCATATACGGTTTCGTGACCGTCCGGATCAACGGACGCGACCGTCGCTTCAAATCGCTCGGAATAGGGGCCACGATCGTAGTCGTCGAGTCGCTCATCGAGTGCCTCGTTCTTCGAGTCGAGCAGGAAGCCGATCTCGTCGCGGAACCGTAGCAGATTGTCCTTGGAGATGACGAGATCGTGATCCGCCTGACGTTCGTACTCGGCCGTTCCACCGTTTCCGTCCGGCATTTCCTGAACGCCGGCCTCGTGACGTTCCTCGTAGATCTTGCTGTGGACTCCGAAATTAAGCAGGAGTCGCTGTACCTGTTTCAGAAGGTCCGTACTCGTACTTGTCAGACGAACCGAGTTACCCTTCTCGTGAGTTCCGTGTACGCCGCCATCAGCAGTAAACAGAGCGCGAAGGAACCCGCGGGCCATCTCCTCGCTTCCTCGCATTACTGCGTCGGGTACCTGGAGTTTCTCGTCAACGAGGTCAGCCTCCGCAGCGTACTCGTACAGTCGAGACGACCGAACGCGCTGCTCGACTGCCTGTGCGCCGCGATAGTCATCGCTCCGAGCGATCTCCGAAACGCCGATCTCGTAGTCAGCGTTTCCGGCCGGCTCACGGACGACGTCATTTACGTCCGTGGCGAACGCATCGGAAATTTGACTGTCCTCGTCGTAGAAATTGAGAACCGCGCGTTCCTCGCCGTGCTTGAGGTGTCCGTCACCGACGAGCCAGCCAAGGACTCGACCCTCCTCGGCCGATCCGTGCTGTCCAAACTCGCCTTTCCGGTTCTGAACGTGGACGGAATCACCGGCCTCGAGGTTCTCCGCCTCGACCCAACCGTCGTCCGTCATCACGCGGTGGTCGGCAGTCAGACGGAGTTCGTACCCCTCCTCGGTGGTGAGCTTATAAACGTCCTTTTTACCGGTCTTGTAGACGCTGCTCGCTTCCTTGAGCGTCTCTTCACTGAGACGACCGTCGACCACGACGTCGCGCGCGACGCCCTGTTCGTAGAGTTCTTCAGCTTCGATGAGACCGTTTTCCGTACTGATCAGCGTGTCACCGGTGACACACGGATTCGTCGCCAGGATCCGGTGGTCGGGGTGTTCCTCGACGTCGAAGGAGTGCTGTTTGTTCACCCGTTCGAGGTAGATGACGCCTGGCTCGCCGTTCTCGTGGGCGCCCTCGACCATGTGCTCCCAGATCTCGTCGGCCGGGATCGACAGCTCCTCGCCGACCTCGACGTGGTGGCCGAGGTCGAACATGTCGTAGAGCTCCTTCGTCTCGGCGGTCGCGATGTGGGGCTCGTCGGTGCGGGGGTTCGTGAAGACGAACTCCTCGTCGTTGTACAGCGCCTCCATGAAGTCGTCCGTGACCCCGACGGAGATGTTGAAGTTCGACAGGTGGCCCTCGACGGCGTTCCGGAGGTGCTTGGGGACGCGCCCCTCGTCGTCGATCAGCTCGCGGGCCTCATCGAGGGCGTCCTTGAAGGAGGTGTGGGTGTAGTCGTCCGGGTCGTTGAGCCGCAGCGAATGGGCCAGGGAGACGTCCTTGTTCTTGGCGTGGATGAACTGGATGACGTCCGGATGGGAGACGCGCATCACGCCCATCTGGGCGCCGCGCCGCGCGCCACCCTGGGCGATCGTTTCGCACATCTGGTCGTATGTGCGCATAAAGGTGATCGGTCCGGAGGCGATGCCGCCGGTTGACCCGACCGAATCGCCGTACGGTCGAAGCTGCCAGAACGCATATCCCATGCCGCCGCCGCTGTTGTGCGAGACGACGCCGTTGGCGACGTATTCGTGATTGTCCGCGACCGTGACGTCGTAGACCGTCGCCGGGTCGGACTCCTCGACCGCGGTGACCTCCTGGGTCCACTCGCTCTCCGAGTCGAGGTCGCCACAGGTCGTCGCCTCGAGGTCGGCGTCGGCGATCGAGTCGGCCATCGTTTCGCCGCGATCGTCGATGAAGCCGACGTGGTCGGCGTATCGCGTCAGGCCGAGATCGTCGGTCGGCGCGACGGTGTAGTACTCGCGCTCGTCGTTCTCCCACTCCCACTTCGTGGCGGGGATCCCGACGCCCAAGAGGAGCTGGTGAACGCCGTCGATGAGGTCCTCCGAGGCGCTGTAGAGTCGGGGGTAGCGGTCCTTCGAGAGCGTGCCGTCGGCCGAAAAGAGGCCACGGACGAAGGCGCACACGCGCTCGCGGTCGGCCGCTCGGACCGCGTCGGGCACCGTCGCCTCCGCCGAGGAGGGTTTGGCGTCGCCGAAGTTCCGGAGCCAGAACCGCTTGATCTCGTGGCTGTGGATGACGGCCTCGTAACACCCGTCGCTCCAGGTCCAGTCGGCGCCGACGTCGAAGAGGTCACGCGAGAGGCGGTCGACGCATTCGAGCGTCTCCTCACGGGCGATGTGGAAGCGGATCCCGTCCTCGTGGATCGACCCGTCGCCGATCCACAGCCCGAGCAGCTCGGCGAGAGCGCTCGAGAGCGTCTCCGGCTGCGTGACGGTCTTCACGGCCCGGCCGTTCGCCGGGAGCGACTCGGCCGCTCGAGCGTTTCGAACGGTCGTCTGATGGACGCCGAGTTCGGCTGCGATCTCCGCGTCGGTGTGGCCGCCATCGTGGAGCTGTCGGAGTCGATCCTCGTCGAAGCTTCGACCCGCGGGGCGACCGCCGGATCCGTTCGCCGGAAGGTCGAGCTCGCCGGCACGCCGGCGCTGGATGGTCGACGGGGAGGAATCGAGTCGTTCCGCGATCGCGTAGTCGCTGAGTCCCGCCGCGTGCAGTTCCGCGACCGCCTCGTTGGAGACGGTTCGATTGGCCGCCCACTGTGGGCCCGCCTCGACGGACTCCAGCTCGACGTGGTTCGCAGTCTTCTCGGGGAGCCAGCCGAGACGGACCGAGACCGTGCTTCCGGCCTCGATCTCGTCGAGTCGAGTCCACTCGCCGTCGACGAGCAGCCGGTGGTTCGGCGTCCCGCGAACCGTGAGGCCACCCTCCGTCCGGAGCGTCATCGTCGGCGCATCGTCGTAGGCGTGAACCTCCTCGACGGTTCGCGTTCGATGGCTCTCGCCGTCGCGCTGCCGGATCGAATCGCCGGGCTCGACGTCGGCGATCGACACGAGACCCTTCCCCTCGACGTGAACGGTCGCGTCGGCGGTCAGACACTGGAAGACCTCCGCGGCCTCCTTGGCGGTCTGGTGGATGTCGGTGATGTCGTCGTCGGGGGAGTCGACGAAACACGCGGACAGCTGCTGGAGCTCGTCGCCGGCGTTCATCAGCGTCGGCGAGTTCGGCATGAAGGAGAGCGACTCCATCCCCTCGCGGAAGGTCGCGGCGGTCTCCTCGACGTGTTCGCGGATCTCCGCGGGGAGCTCCGGGACGATCGTCTCGTAGGAGAACTTGTTGACGTTGTGGGCTGTGAGCGTCGTCTCCGCGTCGTCGTCGGCGGTGACGCCCGCGCCGAAGACCTCGCTCGCGAGCTCGTCACGTCGCGGGTGGTCGGGTTTGATCTGGTCGGGCGTGACCGTGATCTCGACGTCGCGTCTCTCGGACTCGTAGACGGCCTCCGCGAGCGCGACGTTGTTCGCGACGCGGACGAACAGCTCCTCTTGGGTCTCGATCTGGTTCCCGTCGGCGTCCTTTCGCAGATAGCGGGCGGGGAGAATGTTGTGGTAGGCGTTCGACGTGAGGCGGTCCTCGAGCGTCTCGCCCGTGGTTCGTTTGATCGGCAGTTCGAGCTCGTCTGCGGAGAGATCGCTCCCGCTCATCGCGCGAGAGCGCCTCCTCGGTCACGTGTCGTATGGTGCATCTATCGTGGTGTGGTACTGGCGAGGTGGCCCCTTGTATCTTCGGCTTCCGGGTCCAAACGGACGTCTTTCTATACGATCACTGACACTCGTTCGGTCGCACGGACGAGGCCGTGCGTGTACGTAAATCTGATCGTCCCGGAAGCCACATAAACATGACCCCTCCGGGGCGAAAGTGAAAAATCGAATCGATGATCGCCAGATAGAGACCGGACACACAGTGGAACCGAAGGGGAGGTCGAGGGACGTCCTCGCGGTCGTGTCGGAGGAAACGGGCCGATCGAGCCTCGGCGTCGATCGGTCGTCACGGTCGTTTCGTCCGCGAAATGATCGAATTCATATATTTTTCGGGCGGGCCGAACAGCGCCGTTCCGTCACGCTCGCGCGCGATGGGACGATCGACGCAGAACGGGCCCGGAACGAACCGGTGGCCGGCGAGGGCGTCAAAGGGCGGTCGAATCGGGGGCGGTCAAATCGGTCGTCTCCGAACGCGCTCGGACGCGTTCGACACGTACACTTATACGGTCGGTAGCCCTGCATCCGGACATGTACGATCCGACATCGCTGATCGCGACGGCACCCATGCAGGCGGGCATCGCCGCGAGTCCCTTCGGACGGCTGTTGATCGGGCTCGTCGCCGTCGCGATCGTGATCATCGTCGGGCGCATGGTCCTGGCGGTCGCCTGGCGGCTCGTCACCATCGCGGCCGTGATCGTGGCGCTGCTGTTCGCGATCTCGGCCGCCGGGATCATCTGAACGGACCCGGGATCACTCGGTCGGGAGGTCCGCTCGGGACGAACGATCGGCGACGACCCGCGTCAGGAAGTTCCGGATCACGTCGTGGCCCGCGCCCGTGAGGACGCTCTCCGGGTGGAACTGGACGCACTCGATCGGGTGCTCTCGGTGGCGGATTCCCATCACGAGTTCGGTTCCCTCGTGGTCCGTCGTCGCGGACACCTCGAAGACGTCGGGGACGTCGGTCGCCACGAGCGAGTGGTAGCGGCCGGCCCGAAAGCCCTGATCGAGGCCAGCGAAGACGCCCGAGCCGTCGTGGTCGATCGGGAAGGCCTTGCCGTGGACCGGCTCGGGGGCGTGGCCGACCGACCCGCCGTACTCGTAGACCGCCGCCTCGAGACCCAGACAGACGCCGAGAGTGGGGACCGTCGGCGAGAGCTCCCGGAGCACGTCCATCGTCACCCCGACGTCGCGGTCGTGTTTCGGGTGTCCCGGCCCGGGACTGATCACGATCGCGTCGGGATCGGTGTCGGCGACGTCCGAGAGCGTAGCGCGGTTCTTCAACACCGACGTCTCCACGCCGCCCTCGAGGGGCTGTTCGGAGACGTACTCGACGAGGTTGTAGGTGAACGAGTCGTAGTTGTCGACGAAGGTGACCCTCACGCGCGATCGACCTCCGTCCCGGTCTCGGGTTCCGACCCGGGTTCCGGCGCGACGTCCTCCGAGGCTCCGTCGGGATCGTCGGCGACGTCGCCCTCGCGAATCGCCTCGACGGCGGCCCGCACGCCGTCCATCTTTCGTTCCGTCTCCTCGTACTCCGATTCGGGCACCGAGTCGGCGACGAGTCCCGCGCCGGCCTGGATCGTGATACGGTCGACGTCGTGGTCGCGTCCCGTTCCAGCTCCTACATCGGTGCCCGCGGCGTCGCCGATGTCCACCCCGTGATCGACCGTCGCGGTTCGAATGACGATCGCGAAGTCGGCGTCGCCGGTCCACGAGTAGTACCCCACGCCGCCGCCGTAGACGCCGCGAGGGGAGCGCTCGAGCTCGTCGATGATCTCCATCGCGCGAACCTTCGGGGCGCCGGTCAACGTCCCCGCCGGGAACGTCGCGCGCGTCGCGTCGAAGGCGTCGTTCCCCGCGGCGATCGTGCCGGTCACGGTCGACTCGATGTGTTGGACGTGGCTGTATTTGAGGACGTTCATGAACTCCTCGACGCGGACCGATCCCGGCTCGGAGACCCGACGGACGTCGTTTCGCGCGAGATCGACGAGCATCGTGTGTTCGGCGCGCTCCTTTTCGTCCGCGAGCATCTCGCCGGCGAGCCGCCGGTCCTCGACCGGGCTCTCGCCGCGCTTGCAGGTGCCGGCGATCGGGTTCGAGACGATCCGGTCGCCCTGGACGGACACGAGCGTCTCCGGGCTCGCGCCGACGATCGACCGATCGCCGTGGGACAGCAGATACATGTACGGCGAGGGGTTGATCGACCGCAGCGCGTCGTAGAGGCCGAGCGTGTCGACGTCGCCGTACAGCTCGCGTGTCCGGGAGATCACGCCCTGATAGATGTCGCCGTCGAGGACGCGCTCCTTGGCGGTTCGGACGGCCTCCTCGTAGGCGTCCTGCGGATCCGCCGTCTCCGAGACGCCGCGGAATCCGCCGGTCTCCGGCGTGCTCGCCTCCCGCAGCTCGGCGAGGACGTCTGCCGCCTCGGCCCGAAGCTCGTCGTGGATCTCGCCGGGATCGTCCCCGGAGCGGACGATCGGCGTGAAGACGAGCTCGGCCGTGTCGGCGACCTCGTCGAAGACGAGCGTCCGCGTCGTGAGGCAGAACTCGGCGTCCGGAACGACCGGGTCGGGGCGGTCGACGCCGACCTCCTCGAGCCAGAGATCGTAGACCGAGTCGTAGGCGAGAAATCCGACGAACCCGCCAGAGAGCGTCTGTCGCTCGGTGTCCGGGAATCCGCGCCGCTCGACGTCGGGGAATGCGTCGCGGACGCGGTCGAGGACGTCGCCCGTCCCCGGATCGCCGGCTTCCGCGAGCAGATCCGCGCCCGGACCGAGACGGGTCAGCTCGGTTCGGTCGGGATAGACGGAGAGGACCGCCTCGGGGTCGTAACCGACGAACGAGTAGCGCGCGTGCCGGTCGGCGTCGGTGCCCGCCGCGAAGGCGCCGTCCGGATCGCTGGAGGCGACCTTCTCCGCGGACTCCAACAGGAAGCTGTGGTCGCTGCGGTCCGCGAGCGCCGCGTAGGCGGCGAGCGGCGAGACGTCGGCGTCGAGGGCGACCGAGACGCGAACGACGACCGCGTCGGCTTCGTCGCTCAACGCGTCCTCGGCGTGGTCGACGAACGCCTCGCGGGACGTCGAGAGGTCGACCTCGATCGAGGCGGACTCGGAGCCCGGGGTCACGCGAGGGTCACCTCCCGTCCGGCGTTCCTGACGAACCGGGCGAGCGCGTTGTGGTCCTTGCGGCCACCCTCGAGCTCCACGCCCGAGGCGACGTCGACGGCGAAGGGGTCGGCCACCTCGACCGCCTCGGCCACGTTGTCGGGCGTGAGGCCGCCGGCGAGCACGACGGGCGTGGTGAGTCGCGCGGCCAGGTCGCCGGTCGCCTCCCAGTCGTGGGTGCGTCCGGTCCCGCCCGCGCCCTCCTCGGTGGTCGAGTCGACGACGAGCGCGTCCGCGGCCTCGGCGAGACGCTCCGCACGCTCGTGTTCGTCGGCGTCGACGGTGAGGAGCACCTTCGTTCCGGTCTCGGCACGGACGTAGGCGACCTCCTCGGGCGTCCACTCGCCGTGGAGCTGGAGGGCGTCCGGTCCCACGAGCCCGGCGAGTTCGACCGCGCGTTCCGGCGAGTCGGGCATCGTCACGAGCGTGCCGGTCACGAACGGGGGGACGTCCGCAAGCAGGTCCGCGGCGGCGGCCGGATCGACCTCCCGGGGCGTCTCGACGGGCACCTCGGATACGACGCCGACCGCGTCGGCGCCGGCCTCGATGGCGGCCCGAACGTCCGCGTCCCGGGTCAGCCCGCAGATCTTCGCGCGGGCCATCACTCGCCCGCCCGCGTTCCGCCGGCCCCGTCGGCGAGCGCGTCGGGGGACTCACCGCATAACGCGGCGAACTTCTCTGCGGCCGCGCCGGAGTCGATGGCGTCGCCCGCGACCCCCACGCCCTCCTCGATCGAATCGGCGAGACCGGCGACGTAGACGGCCGCGCCGGCGTTCGCGAGGATCAGGTCGCGTTTCGGGCCGGTCACCTCGCCGGAGACGATGCCGCGGAGGTCGGCCGCGTTCTCCTCGGGCGTGCCGCCGGAGACGTCCTCGATCGGGGCGCGTTCGAGTCCGAGGTCGGCCGGCGTGATCGCGTACTCGGTCACCTGATCGCCCTCGACCTCCGCGACGGCGGTCTCGTCGTGGAGCGCGATCTCGTCCATGCCGGAGCCGTGGACGACGAGCGCGTGTTCGACGGGCATGTGCGCGAGCGAGTTCGCGATCTGGGGGACCAGATCGGGATCGTAGACGCCGAGGACCTGCGCGTCGGCCCCGGCGGGATTCGTGAGCGGTCCGAGCACGTTGAAGATCGTCCGCATCTCCAGTTCCCGGCGCGGGCCGATCACGGCCTTCATCGCCGGATGGAACACCGGCGCCAGCATGAACCCGATCCCGTCCTCGTCGATCGCCGCCTCGACGGCGGGCGGTTCGGCCTCGACGTTCGCGCCCGCGACCTCCAGCACGTCCGCGCTGCCCGACGAGGAGGAGACGGAGTAGTTCCCGTGTTTGGCGACCGCCGCCCCGGCCCCGGCGGCGACGATGGCCGCCGTGGTCGAGACGTTGATCGTGTCGTAGTCGTCGCCGCCGGTCCCGCAGGTGTCGACGAGGTACTCGCGGTCCGGGTCGATCGTCCGTGCCGCGTCGCGCATCCCCTTCGCGAATCCGGCGATCTCCCGTTCGGTCTCGCCCTTCGTCCGAAGCGCCGCCAGCAACGCCCCGATCTGTGCCTCGGTGGCGTCCTCGAAGACGAGCCGGGCCGTCTCGCGAGCCTCCTCGACGGTCAGGTCCGCCCCCTCCGTCACGCGTGTGATGGTGTCGTTGATGGTCGTCATTGATGTATATGTCCGTCTTGTAGTGTACATATGTGTACATCTTCTTAAGCCTATCGTCCCGGGGAGTGCGTCCGCGGCGGGAACGGAGGGACGGAGGGCCGCGGAGAAGAAAGAAAAGAGGAGGAAGGACAGGGAAAAGAAAGGAGAAGAACGCCCCCGGGGGACCGGCGACGTCGGGAAAACGGGCTCCGGACACGTCTCACGTCGAACTGACCGACACCCCGTCTCCCATGGTCGACATGCCGAAACGGCCTATACGTCGCGGGGTCTCCCGATGTGACGCAGTTCGCCGCCGCAGTCCGGGCAGATTCGAACGTCGGGATCGGTCGTGCGCCCCATACATTCGAAACATTCGTACATCGATTCGGATCTAACGTCGATCTTTGGACGCATATGTCGGGTGAAACGAACCGAACATATAGTTCGAACCCTGAAACACCTAATATTCTCGTGTTCCGTTCAAGGCGAGGGGTCGCAACGAAGCGCGGAACGTCCGGCGACCGTCAGCCCGGGGTCCTACCGTGCGTCGTGAACGATCTCCCCGTCGACGACCGTCAGATCGACGTCGATCTCCCGGATGGACCCGGGCTTGTCCCAGGGGGACTCCGAGAGCGCGACGAGGTCGGCGCGCTTGCCGCGTTCGATGGTGCCCAGATCGTCCTCGTCGAACCCGGCGTATGCGGGTCCGCTCGTGGCGGCTCGAAGCGCCTCGGAGACCTCGAGACCCGAGCGCTCGTCTCCGACGTCGACCGCCCGGTGGGCGTCGGAGAGCGGATCAACGGGTCCGCCGCCGGATCCGAACGCGAGAGGGATCCCGGCATCGAGGAACGTGCGGTAGGAGATTCCGCCGTCGTCCGGGTCGGGCGCGGACGGCCGGACGGACGCGACCGCGTTCGCCGCCGCGATCCGGTCGATCTGCTCCTCACGTACGTGCTCTGCACGCTCGATCCGGTGGCGGGCCCCTCGATGTGGGTCGCCTTCTCCCGGTATCGTTTTTCCGCCCGCACCGTCCGTCGTTTTCCCGCCCGCACCGGCCCCGGAAGCGTCGAGAACTGCGTCGACGGCCTCGGCGTCCGTGGCGTCGACGGAGAGTTGGTAGCCGCCACCGATCGCCTCGGCGACATCCGCCGTCGTCTCCTCGGCTGGCGCGAACGCGATCGGACCGACTCGAACGTGCTCGCTGCCCGCGTTCGTGGGGAGTCCCGCCTCCGCGACCGCGTCGAGACGCTCGGCGCCGTAGACGATCCGAACGCGCAGGGACAGCTCGCCGGCCGCCCCGAGTTCCCTGAACGCGCGAGGGGCGAGCGCGGCGGCGGACGCGTCATGAACTCCCGTGACTCCCCGAGCGTTCGCGTGGGCGATCGCCGCCGCGAGGATCTCGCGCGTCTCGCGCGCGTTCGGCTCGTCTCCCGAATCCCCGGAGGCGCTCGTTCGTTCGGCATCGAGAAGCCGGCGTCCGAGGGACGTGAGATCGGCGTACGCGTCGACGAAGCCCGGCAGGAGGACCCGCCCGTCGAGGTCGACGACGGTCGTGTCGATCCCCGCGAGGAACTCGACGTCGTAGCTCGCGCCGAGACGCACGATCTCGCCGTCGCGAACCGCGAGCGCCTCGTGGGTTCGATCCGGATCGGTGAGCGTGTGGATCTCGCCGTCGAGCAGGACGAGGTCCGCGGCGTCGGTCATGTTCGTTCGAGCGGCGCAGATCGGGTTAATTGTTCGGGAGCGGGACGGTCGACGTGATCGCGATGGCGACAAGAATCGCGATAGCGACCGGGATCGATCCCGAGAACCGATACGCCTTAGCGTCCGCCGCGAACACGTCCGTCCATGCCCACCCCAGAGGAACTCGCGGATCGCGTTCGCGCGTGCGAACTCCGCCTACACGAGCTCGAGTCGCACGCCGACGCCGACATCGCCGCCGCGGCCCGGCGACGGCTCGTCGCCGAAACGGCGGATGCCGATCTCGAGACGATCGGCGAGTACACCTTCGAGGCCGCCGCCGCCGAACCGAACGTCGAGAACATGGTCGGAGCGGTCCAGGTTCCCCTCGGCGTCGCCGGCCCCGTGACGATCGACGGCGGCGCGCTCTCGGGGGATCGATACCTCCCGCTCGCGACGACGGAGGGCGCGCTCGTGGCGTCGGTGAACCGCGGCTGCTCAGTGCTCGAGGCCGCCGGCGGAGCGAGCGCGCGAGTGACGAAGACCGGCATGACGCGCGCGCCGGCGTTCAAGACGTCCGGAATAGTCGAATCCGAGGCGCTCGCCGGATGGGTTCGGGACAACGAGGATCGGCTGGCGGCCGCCGCCGAGTCGACGACGAACCACGGCGAGTTGACCGACGTCACGCCCTACGTCGTCGGCAACAACGTCTACCTGCGGTTCCGCTACGACACGAAGGACGCGATGGGGATGAACATGGCGACGATCGCCACCGGCGAGGCCTGCGAGCTGATCGAGGCGGAGACCGACGCCTCGCTCGTCGCGCTCTCGGGGAACCTCTGTACGGACAAGAAGCCGGCGGCGATCAACGCGATCGAGGGGCGCGGCCGGTCGGTGACGGCCGACGTGCGGATTCCCGAGGACGTCGTCGAGGAGCGGCTCCACACGACGCCCGACGCGGTGGCGGAGATCAACACGCGAAAGAACCTCGTCGGGTCGGCCAAGGCGGGGTCGCTCGGCTTCAACGCCCACGTCGCGAACGTCGTCGCGGCCATGTTCCTCGCGACCGGCCAGGACGAGGCGCAGGTCGTAGAGGGCGCGAACGCGATCACGACCGCGGAGGTGACGGCGGACGGCGACCTCTACGTCTCCGTCTCGATCGCGAGCCTGGAGGTGGGGACGGTCGGCGGCGGAACGAAGCTCCCGACGCAGGCGGAGGGACTCGACGTGCTCGGCGTTCGCGGCGGGGGGGACCCCGCCGGCGACAACGCGGACGGGCTCGCGGAGGCGATCGCGACGGGCGCGCTCGCGGGCGAGCTGTCGCTTCTGGCCGCGCTCGGGTCCAGACACCTCTCGTCGGCACACGCCGACCTCGGTCGATAGGGAGTCGAAGACCTGACTATACGGCCTCAGATCGACGCGCCCCCGCGTCCCCCGCGAAGGATCGCGTCCTGTAACAACAACACGCCGCCGACCCCCAGAAGGGCGATCCCGAGCCACGCGATGGCCCCGTCGGCGTCGAGCGCGACCACGAGGAATCCCGCGCTCGCGAGCGTGTGCCCGGCCATCTGCTCGTAGTAGCCCTCACGGGCGTACGCGATCGCGACGACGGCGAACCCGACCCCACAGACGCCCAGCGCGACCCGGACCGCCGCGGCGCTCGCGAGCCCGGGAGCGAACACCGTCGCGGCGACGGCGAGGACGACCGCCCCCACGAGCACCCCCCCGACCGTCCCGATTCCTCGAACCGGATCGACTGCCATGGTAACTGTACGCACAGCACCGGCTTAAACACCAGTCAGACGCCCGTCATCGACTGGAGGGACGGCGAGCGCGATCCGGGGGTCGTCAACTGCGAGTCACAGCCGCCGATAGACACCGCGGGACTCGGAGACCTCCCCCCGACGCCGAAGCTTCTCGAGCAGATCGCGGGCGGCATCGGGTGGAACGCCGTCGTCCGTCGCGTAGGACACGACGTCGTCCTCGGTCGGTTCCTCGAGATCGTCGAGGGCGCCACGGACCACGTCGATACGGGACCCGCTCCCGGATCGGGCGTCGCCGCGGGACGACCGCTCGCCGGCCGTCTCGATGGCGTCGGCGTCCAGTCCGGACCCCTCGAGGTACTCGCGGTCGTCGATGCCCGAGTCGTCGATTCGGTCCTCGAGCTCGCTCACGTGTGCCACCTCCGAGAACGCCTCGCTGTCGTCGTGTTTGTTTGCGAGGAGCGCCGCGCGGGCCTGACGGGCCGCGGCGCGGTCCTCTGACTCGAAGAAGCGCTTCAGCCGTTTCGTCCGGTGGGTCTTGCGACAGCGCGGGCAGGTGGCGGACTCGCTCGTCTCCGGGTCCGCGAGCAGCCACATCGTGCCGCATCGGTTGCACCCGACGACCGCGTACATACGGACCGGTTCGGCGCCATCGTACCTGAACGTGATGGTCGATCCCGGCATCATCGTACCTGAACGAGGTAGTCGGTCCGCCGCCCGAACTGCCACCCTTTTTACTTCGGCGAGCCGGAGTCGACGCCAATGAGCGAGTACGACTACGAGGAACTGGGCCTCGTCGCCGGCTTAGAGATCCACCAGCAGCTGGACACGGAGACGAAGCTGTTCTGTGAGTCGCCGACGACGCTTCGCGAGCCCGAGGAGTCCGACCGGGAGATCACCCGGTACCTCCACCCGACGAAGAGCGAGCTCGGCGAGCTCGACGAGGCCGCCCTCGAGGAGAGCCGCGTCGACCGCGAGTTCACCTATCTGGCCTACGACACCACCTGTCTGGTCGAGGAGGACGACGAGCCGCCCCGCCGCGTCGACGAGGAGGCGCTCTCCGTCGCCCTCCAGATCGCGGAACTCCTCGACGTCACCGTCGTCGACGAGGCGCACGTGATGCGCAAGCTCGTCATCGACGGCTCGAACACCTCGGGCTTTCAGCGCACCATGCTGCTCGGCCAGGACGGCGAGATCGAGACCGAGGAGGGCCCCGTCTCGATCGTCGACCTGCTGCTCGAGGAGGAGTCGGCCCAGCGCGTCGAGGAGACCGACGACGGCGTCGTCTACTCGCTCGATCGCCTCGGAATCCCGCTCGTGGAGATCGGCACCGGACCGGACGTCCGCACGCCGAAGCAGGCCCGCGAGGCGGCGGAGCGGATCGGAACCCTGCTTCGGTCGACCGGCTCGGTCAAACGCGGCCTCGGGACGATCCGACAGGACGTCAACGTCTCCATCGCCGAGGGCGCCCGCGTCGAGATCAAGGGGGTACAGGACCTCCAGGGGATCGAGGACATCGTCCGCAACGAGGTCGGCAGGCAGGCCGAGCTCGTTGAGATCGCGGCGGAACTCGACGAGCGCGACGCGTCGGTCGGCGAGACGCGTGACGTCACGGACGTCCTTTCCGACACCGACTCCGGAGTCATCCGGGGCGCGCTCGAGTCCGGGGGGTCGGTGACGGCGGTTCCGCTCTTCGGCTTCGACGGCCTCCTCGGCCGGGAGATCCAGGATGACCGCCGGCTCGGGACCGAGCTCTCCGATCACGCGAAGCGCCACGGCGCGGGCGGGATCTTCCACACGGACGAGCTGCCGGCCTACGGGATCACGGACGGGGAGGTCGCGGCCCTCCGCGAGGCGGTCGGCGCCGGTCCCGAGGACGGGGTGGCGATCGTCGCCGCGGATTCGGAAACCGCCGAGCTCGCGATCGAAGCGGCGGCCGACCGCGCGCGAACCGCCATCGAGGGCGTCCCCGAGGAGACGCGCGACGCGAACGAGGACGGCACGACCCGGTACCTCCGGCCGCTGCCGGGCGCCGCCCGGATGTATCCCGAGACCGACGTTCCGCCGGTCGAGCCCGACCCGAGCGACGTCGAGACGCCGGAGCTGCTCGACGAGAAGGCCGATCGGTACGTGGCGGACTACGACCTCGATCCGGGACTCGCCGAGCAGATCGCCTTCGGCCGGCGGTTTCCCCTGTTCGAGACGGCGGTCGAACGCGGGGTCGATCCGACGTTTGCGGCATCCACCCTCGCGTCGACGACCACGGAACTTCGCCGAAACGACGTGGCGATCGAGCGCGTCGCGGACGAACAGTTCCTCTCGACCATGGAGCTCGTCGAGTCCGGAGAGCTCGCAAAGGAGGGCGCCCCGGAGGTGCTCGCGGAGATCGCGGCCGATCCGACGCTGTCGGCCGAGGAGGCGATCGAGGAGGCGGACCTCGCCGGCGTGGACCGCGAGACCGTCCGCGAGGCCGTCGTGGCGGTCGTCGAGCGCAACGCCGACCAGGTCGAAACGGAGGGCATGGGCGCCTTCTCCGGGCTGATGGGCGAGGCGATGGGCGAACTCCGCGGGAAGGCCGACGGGGAGGTCGTTTCCGAGGTGCTCCGCGAGGAGATCGGCAAGCGGTCGTGACCCGGACGCGAGAGAACGGACCGCCGCCCGCCACGCCTCACTCGGCCAGCTCGTCGATGAGCGTCTCCAGGTCGTAGGTCGCGGGCGCCCGGGACTCCTCGCGCAACGACGAGATGACGAAGGTGGAGTTGGTCCGCTCGACCTCCGGGATCGCCTCGAAGTCCCCTATCAGCCGCTCGACGGCGTCCGACGAGGAGAGCCGAGCGATCACGATGAAGTCGGTCTCGCCCATGGTGAAGAACGCCTGGGTGACTCCCTCGACGTCCAAGAGCTCCTCCGCGACCTCCTCGTAGGGACCGTCGTAGTCCGCGAGCACCTCGACGATGACGGTCACCCCGAGCCCGAGCGCCTCGTGATCGAGGTCGTAGAGGTCGTTCTCGATGACGCCCGCCTCCCGGAGGTTGTTCAGCCGGTAGTGGATCGTGGAGACGGGGATGTCCGTCTCCTCGTGGAGCCGCTCGGGACTGCCCGTTCCGAGGTCGGCGATCGCCTTGAGCAACCGCACGTCGCGTTCGTCCATGTCGGCGGTATGGTCGCGATCCGTATTGATTGTGTGGGCGAGAGAATTGTATCATTCTCCAATCGAACCCCCGATATCGGAATCGATGTCGAACGAGGCACAATTGTTTGATTCTACATGTAGGAAAAGCTCTTTTCGTAAAGATTAGTTTAAATATTTGAATCTCGTTCGATCCAACAACCAATGTCACGTCTTTCGTTGCAGTCATCTCCGGTTGCGGCGGCGAGCGCGTTCGTCCTGCTGGCGGTGCTTTGGGGCGGCTCGTTCGTCGCCATCGAGGTCGGACTGGCGTATTTCCCCCCGCTGCTTTTCGCCGGGATACGGTACCTCCTCGCCGGGGTCGCGGTGCTCGCCTACGCGGCGGTCGTCGCCGACGGGTGGATCCCGACGACCCGCCGGGAGGTCTCGAGCGTCGTCGTCACCGCCGTGTTCGTCATCGCGATCTACCACGGATTCCTCTACGTCGGCGAACAGTACGTTCCGGGAGCGATCGCCGCCGTGATCGTCAGCCTCTCGCCGGTGTTGACGGCGGCCGTCGCCGCGGTGGTCCTCCCGAACGAGCGGGTCGGTCCCGTGGAGGTCGGCGGGTTCCTCCTCGGCATCGTGGGCGTGAGCGTGGTCGCGAACCCCTCAGCCGACGCGCTGGTCTCCACGCAGACGCTCGGGATCCTCCTCGTGTTCTGTAGCGCAGTCGCATTCGCCGTCGGGGCGGTCCTGTTGCGCCCGCTCCGGACGGACTTCCCCGTCGTCGCGCTCCAGGGATGGGGAATGACTCTCGGCGCCGTACTGCTCTTCGCGGGGGCGGGCGCGCTCGGGGAGTCGCCGGGCGACGTCTCCGTCACCCCGACCGCGATCGTCTCGCTCGCGTACCTCTCGGTGCTCTCGGGCGTTCTCGCGTTCCTCATCTACTTCGCGCTCCTGGACGCCGTCGGGCCGACACAGCTCCACCTCGTCGGCTACGCCGAGCCCGTGACGGCCGCGCTCGCGAGCTGGCTCGTCCTCGGCCACCTGATCGAAGGCGACGCGCTCGTCGGTTTCGCGGCGATCCTCGCCGGATTTCTCGTCCTGGAGCGCCACTCGGTCAGGCGGATGCTCGTGAACCGCGGTCGGACCGCGTGACCGGCTACAGCTCCGGCGGCTCCCCGCGGCCGATCACGAGCCGTCGTCCCTCGACGTCCTCCAGGGCGGCGACGCGGCCGCCGATCTCGACGCGGCCGTCGTCGGTCTCGACGACGAGCGCCGCGATCTCCTCGTTGTCCTCGAGCGTGACGCCGACGATCCGGCCGCGAACGGTCACGGCGTCGCCGGTTTCCACGTCGCGACCCTCGACGGTCGCGTAGAGATCGTCGCCGTCTCCGCCGTCTCCGTCGTCGTCGACCGTACCGATCTCGGAGACGTCCTTGACCGCGCGGCGGATCGACGCGTATCGACGCGGGAAGGGCCGGCCGTCGTCGCCCTCGGCGAGGGTCTCCGCGGTCGTCCACAGGACGGTTCCGAAGAACCCGGAGACGAGAAAGCCGAGCGCGGAGCGGTTGAAGATGACGCCGTAGCGCTCGCGCTCGTCGCGGAGGGCGTCCTGGGTGGTATAAAGCGAGTAGGTGCCGTCGCCGACCGCCACCACGGGCGTCGTGATCCCGCGTCGCGCGCGTGCGACGGTGGCGACTGCCGCGTAGTCGTACGAGCCGGGGTTCGGAGCGCGGCTCGCCGGCGTCACGAGCAGCTCGATGCTGACGCCCGCGCGGCGCTTTTCGGCGAGCCGGTCCTCGAAGCGGCGAAGCAGGTCGGGAGTCAAAGAGACCGCGAGTTCGTACTCCGCGGAGTCGATCACGTCCTCGAGGTACCGCAGGATCGTAGACCGCGACTTCACGAGCGAGACCGCCTCCGTCTCCCTGGCCGGTGCGGTATAGCGGGCGGACAGCTCGTCGACGAGCTCCTCCAGGGAGTCGTTGATGTCACCGAACGACTCGGTGGGATCGACGGCGGCGACCTTCATCGGGCGCGACTCGCGAAGCTCCACGAGTCCGCGGTCGGCCAGTCCGCGAACGGTGTCGTAGACGCGGGGCTGCGGGATGTCCGTGTGGTCCGCGATCTCGCTCGCGGTCAGCTCCCCGCGTTCGACGACCGCGAGGTAGGCGTCGATCTCGTAGGCGCCCAGATCGAAGCGGTCGCCGACGTACTCGAGCGTGCCGCGGAGATCGTCGGTCATACCGGGATACTCTCGACGGGGTCGTAAATCGATTACTATACATCGAGTTGCACGCGATTCCGAACTCGGTCCATCCGGGACGGGACTGCGAACCGGAGGCTCCGGGACGAAGCTCCGAACCCTGCCCTCCGGAGAGCGGGCGCGAACGGGTCACATGTACATCCGGTCGTCCGGGAGGTCGGCCTCCCGCTCGTTCATCCGCTCCGCGAGGTCGGCGTAGTACTGGCGGATCTCCTCGGCGAACGCCTCCAGCGGCCCCGAATCCACCTCGAGGTCGTAGACGGTGGAGACCGTCTCGACGAGACGGATGGCGGCCTCGACGTCGGGCACCTGTGCGTGGACGGGGGTGACGTACACGCAGACGCCGAGGGGAGAATCGATCCCGCGCTTCAGGAGGGCGGCGTTCGTTCCGTCGAGGAACCCGGAGTTCATCCCCTCGATATCGCCGTCCGCGAGGCGATGCTCGCGGTAGTCGTCGGTGGCGATGTAGTAGGTGCGGTGACCCTCGGGGCCGTGCGGAACCGGAACGCCGGAGACGACGGCGATCTCCGAGACGTCGTTCGCCTCGGTCCACCCGAGGATCGAGCCCGCAAACGGGTCCCCAAGCGCCGAAGGGACGAAGAGCTCGCCGACGAGCACGGTGAGGTCGACGTCGGGAGCCGAGAACAGCCGAGTGGGATGTCTCGGCGTCCCGTTCTCGAACGGGGTGATCGAGGGGAGCCCCTCGACCTCGATGTGGCCCGTCTCTCGAAGCTCCAGGGCGTCAACGAGGTAGTTCGCCGCCGTGAGCCCCGCGAGCCCGTACGAGGAGAACCCGGCGAGCAGGACGTCCGATGGCGCCGTCTCGTGTGTGACCTCGAAGGTCGGGTTCCGTCGAATCGAGCCGAACATGGGAACCTCTTCGCTCGGTCGTGTCTTAGCAGTTTGGGCGGGTCGCTCCTCGGCGGTTTGGGCGGGAGCCATCGCGGACGGCGACCCCGTCCGTCGCGGCGAGGAAACGCTTTTTCCGGTGGGGGTCACCCATAGGCCATGGGCAACACGGCGGTGGCGCTCGCGTCATCGATCACCGACTCGCTGCCGGCGTGGGCGGACGTCCCGGGCGTCGACGCACTCCTCGCGGTGCTCGTGGCGGTCGCCGGGTTCTGGTTCTCGAAGCTGCTGGTGCGGCTTCTCGGGCGTCCCATCGCGCGGCGGTTCCACCGCCAGAGCGTCGCACAGACCGTCCTCCGTGGCGTCCGGGTCTCGACGATGGTCACGGCGCTGCTGTTGGCCGGCTGGGTCGCCGGGCTGGGCCTCCCCGATCTGGTCCTCTCCGTCACCGTCTTTTCGGCCGTGGTCGGCGTCGTCCTCGCGCCGCTCATCGGGAGCGTCGTGAACGGCCTGTTCGTGCTCGCCGACCAGCCCTTCGAGATCGGCGACATGGTCGAGCTCGACGACGGCACGAGGGGGTTCGTCGACGACATCACGATCCGATATACGAAGGTGTTCACCGTCGACAACACGTTTCTCGTGATCCCGAACGCGAACATGCGCGATCGCGACGTGATCAACTACTCGGCCGAGGACGAGCGGACCCGGCTCTCGCTCGACCTCCTCGTCACCTACGAGTGCGACGTCGACGCGGCGCGGCGGATCATGGAGCGGGCCGCCCGCGACTGCGAGGGCGTGATCAACGGCGGGCCGGACATTCGAATCGGCGCGGCACGCTACGCGGCGGGACCCGACTGCCGGATCGCGGAGTTCGCCGACGACGGAATCCTGCTTCGGCTGCGCTACTGGGCGAAGAAGCCGTACAAGATCCCGAAGCTCGAATCCCAGGTGAACGTCCGGATCCGCGAGCTGATCGCGGACGCCGACGTGGAGATCGCCTACCCGCACCGCCACCTCGTCTTCGACGAGACGAGCGGCGTCGCCCGCGTCGGCGAGCCGCTCGGACCGAAGGCGAACGCGGAGACGGGGACGTCCGCGGAGCCCGCCCCCGAGGACCCGAACGACTCCCGCGGGAACACAAACGACCCAAGCATGGGCGTGAACGACTCCGGCAAGGACGCGAACGACGAGTCGACGTCGAGCGGCGAGCCGACTCGAGAATCGGCCGAGGGGGCCGAGACGAATCCGACCGATGAACGGTCCTCGGGCACGGAGCGCTGAGGAGGAGACCGATCGAACCGTGGAGAGGCCGGTCGAATCGGAAGAGGCCGGTCAGGGGAACGGGTGGTACTCGCGGTCGAGGTCCGGCTCGAACCCCATCGACTCCGGGACGGAGCGGACGCGATCGCCGAAGAACGGGTCGCCGGTGAAAAGCGGCTGTGCCTCGGGAACGAGCACGCGAGCAGCCTCGAAGCCGAGGTGGGCAACGTCGCGCGTCGTCGTTCGGGAGGCGTAAGCCGTCAACCCGCTCTCGGAGAGCCGATCGAGTACGGCATCGAGTTCGGCGGTGCCTTCGAGATCCGGTTCGCCGAGCCCCTCGGCGTCGACCGCGACGTCGGGAGAGAAGAACTCGCGTGTGACCGCGGGGAAGTCGGCGTGGTGGCCGATCGCGGCGCCCTCCTCCGCGGCCGCCTCCGGGCCCATCGACCGAAGCTCCATCCAGTTTTGCAACGCCTCCCCGACGGCCGAGCGGGCGCCTGCCGCGGGATCGAGGTTCGCCGCGGAGCCGGCCGCGAACCGGGGCCACTCGTCCTCCCGATGGACGGCGGCCGCGACGACCGGGACGTCCACGTCGACGGTGGCGAGAAGCGTCGTGACGGAGAGGTCCTCCGCACGCGCTCGCGATTCGAGATCGGAGAGGGTTCCGTGGTCGCCGGAGGGGCTCCCGTCGTCGAGCGACAGCTCGACCGGCTCGATCGTGGAGTACCACGCGATCATCGTCGCGTCGCGCTCGATCGTCTCGTAGAGCCCGGAGAGCGTGGCCTCGATGCCGGAGTTTCCGAGCCCCAGTCCGGTCGTGATCGACGGACGAAACCGGCTCGAGGGGGGCGGAAAGTGGACGAACTCCGCGGGCAGCGAGACCGGATCGCCCGTGTCGAGGCGCTCGCCGGCCACCCACGGGATGGAGCCCACGTCGTCGGGAGCGACCGGCTCGGGGGTCAAAAATCGATCCGGGGGGATCGGGGACTCGAGGTCGTCCGGGCGAGCGTGCTCGAAGTCCTCGTCGCGGTAGACCCCCGCGGCGTAGCGCTCGAGCCCCTCGCCGAGGGCGCGCATGAACGCGGCGTCCCAGTCGACGTCGACGCCGGCGGCGAACTCGGCGGCGCGGACGTCGCTGAACGGGGTCGTATCCGCGATCCGGGAGATGTAGTAGGGGACCGGGAACGACTCGCGCTCGCCGACCTCCGCGACCGGACCGATCCGGTCGTCGACGGCGCGCTGGGCGCGGTCGAGCGCGTCGTCGAGGGGAACGTCCTCGTGATCGCGGGGGATCGACCGCGTTCGGTCGCCGTCAGTGCACGAACAGCCGGGAACCGGAAGCAGGATCCGCTCGTCGCCGGGAACCTCGACGACGGTGTCCGCGACCGGACGGCCGCCGGAGAGGAGGTCGATCGTCCGCCGGCCGGCCACCGCGCCCGCGTACCGCACGGCGGATCGAACGCCGGTCGGCCGGTCCGCCGGCTCGACGTCTCCAGCCTCGACGCGGGCGTGGAGGCAGTCGTAACACGTCTCATCGAAGACGGTGACGGCCGCATCGAGCGGGTCGATCGGGAAGCCGCCGATTCCGCCGACCTCGATCGCGATCCAGCGGTCGAGCGCGTCGTCGACCGTCCGGAAGGCCGGGTCGCCGGTCGTTCCGGCGACGACCGCCACCGACAACGACTCGAGCACGGCCGGATCCGGATCGACGGGGAAGACGTTGACGCCGACGTCCGAGAGCGCGGCCTCAACCGCCTCTATCGCGGGACCGTCGCCGACGAGACCGATATCCATATCCGTGCCACGGCGGGCGAAGGGAAAGGCGTTCGGAAGGGTCCATGCGCTCGAAAGGGGCCATGCGTTCGGGGAACTCCATGCGTTCGAAACGACGTCGATCTCACCCGAGGACGTCCGACGCCGCGGCGGCGAATCGGTCCGCCGGGAGGTCGGCCAGTCGATCGTCGCCGAGCTTGAGCCGCAGACGCGGACGGCCGACGTCGATGGGGACCTTCTCCGTGTCGATCACGCCGTCGTCCTCGAGGTCGGTCTTCGTCCGCGAGAAGGTGGCCTTGGAGGCGATCCCGACGTCCTCGCCCCACTTCGAGAGGTCATAGAGCAGCACCTCGTTTCGCGCGGCCACGAGCAGCGCGATCGTCACGGCGTCGAGAACGTCCGCGTCCCCGTCGCCGCCGGCGACGGCGTCGAGGATCGCATCGAAGTCGTCTCGAACGTCCTCGCCGAGCGCGTCGGCCATCGTCTCACGGACCTGGCCGATCGCGGGAGTCCGGAGCCGATACGCCGTCGCCTCCTCGAACCGCTTTCGGTAGCTCGAGGCGACCGCGTCGACGAACTCCCCGTCGTCGCTCGAGAGCGCAGCCGTGCGGTCGGCGACATCGACGACGGCGAGTACCCGGTCGTCGGAGACGAAGAGGGCGTTCTCAGCGGGCGACTCGAGCGTTCGCAACGAGAGGGCCTCCCGATCCACGAACTCCGCGATCGTCGAGGCGATCGGGAACGTCGAAAGCGCGTCCTTGAGTGCGTCCTCGTCCGCGAGGAGCAACAGTCGGGGAATCGACTCCCGGTCGGGGTCGACGTCGGCGATCGAAGCGATCGTGTCCACGGAGGGATCGACAACGAGCACCTCCGTCGTCGTGGGAAACGCCGTAGAGAGGATCCCCTCGAGATCCGGTTCGAGTAGGCTCGAGGCCATCGGTGTCGTAGTATGTCCGCCTCGTTGTTACTTAATCTTATGCCCGAGAGACGTATATCATCCGAAGATTCGGTGAAAAAACCGATATCGAGGCCCGAGGACGGCGATGCACACGAGACACCTCCGGAGCCGAGAGAGCGAGGAGCGACGTCGGCGGAGGAGACCGGACACGGAGGCGATTCACGGTCCCGGACCGGACGGACAGGCTTATTGTCGCGTCTCACGCGGAATTCAATATGGAGTACGACCAGGTTAGGGAGGTCGATCCGGCGGTCGCTGACGCGCTCGCGGGCGAACTCGAGAGACAGGAACGAACCCTCGCGATGATCGCGAGCGAGAACCACGCGAGCGAGGCGGTCCTCGAGGCGCAAGGGAGCGTGTTGACGAACAAGTACGCGGAAGGCTATCCGGAATCGCGGTATTACGCCGGCTGTGAGTACGCCGACGACGTCGAGCAGCTCGCCATCGATCGGGCGAAGGAGCTGTGGGGGGCCGACCACGTCAACGTACAGCCGCACTCGGGGACGCAGGCGAACCAGGCCGTCTACTTCGCCATGTTGGATCCCGGCGACCGGATCCTCTCGTTGGATCTCACCCACGGCGGCCACCTCTCACACGGCCACCCCGCGAACTTCGTGGGACAGCTCTACGACGTCGAACAGTACGAGATCGATCCCGAGACGGGGTACATCGACTACGACGCGCTCCGCGATCTGGCGGAGTCGTTCGATCCCGACGTCATCGTCTCGGGGTACTCCGCGTACCCGCGGGAGGTCGAGTGGGAGCGGATCCAGGAGGCGGCCGACGAGGTCGACGCCTACCACCTCGCCGACATCGCCCACATCACGGGACTCGTGGCGGCAGGCGTCCACTCCTCGCCGGTCGGCGTCGCCGACTTCGTCACCGGCTCGACCCACAAGACGATCCGGGCCGGTCGCGGCGGGATCGTCATGTGTGACGAGGAGTACGCCGATGCCATCGACAAGGCGGTCTTCCCGGGCGGTCAAGGCGGCCCGCTCATGCACAACGTCGCCGGCAAGGCGGTCGGCTTCGGGGAGGCCCTCGAGCCGGAGTTCACCGAGTACGCGGAGCAGGTCGTCGAGAACGCGGAGGCGCTCGGCGAGCGACTGGCCGAGCACGGTCTCTCGCTCGTCTCTGACGGAACCGACACCCACCTCGTGCTCGTCGACCTGCGGGAGTCACACCCCGACCTGACCGGCGGCGATGCCGAGGACGCGCTCGCGGCGGCGAACATCGTGCTCAACGCGAACACCGTGCCCGGCGAGACCCGCTCGGCGTTCAACCCCTCCGGGATCCGCGCCGGGACGGCCGCCCTCACGACCCGCGGGTTCGGCACCGAGGAGATGCGCGAGGTCGCAGACCTCATCTACCGCGTCGTCGACGACCACGACTCCGAGGACGTCATCTACGAGGTCGGCGAGCGCGTCGACGAGCTGTGTGGACAGTACCCGCTGTACGAGTGAGCGCACGGCGACGCCGTGCTACTGGCCGCAAACGGCGGTCGTTTTGACCGGCCTCGATCTCGACCGGCCTCGACCGACGGTGAGACGGCCGACTCGGACGGCGATCACGCCAGCCGATCGTCTCTGAACGCGCGGATGACGTCCTGGCGTGCGATGATCCCCACGATCCGGCCCTCCTCGTCGACGACCGGGATCCGGTTGACGTCCGGGTCGCCCGAGAGGTGATCGAGGACGACTTCGACGTCGGTCTCCGGGGTCACCGTGACGACCGCCGTCGTCATCACCTCCGAGACGGGGCGTCCGGACTCCCGGACGAAGTCGATTCCCGTCTCGATCTCGCTCCAGGGAACGTCGATCTGATAGGTCAGCGTGTCCACGAACGGGGGCAGACCGATCGGTATCCAGAGCGTCTCGTCCTCCGGTTCGAACAGGTCGACGAGATCGGACTCGGTGACGATGCCCAGGACGACGTCGTCATCGCCGACGACGGGGAATCCAGAGAACTCGACGCGAGCGAACCGCTTGAGCACGTCTGAGACGTCGTCGTCGGGCGAGACGGTCTGGACGTCCTCGACCATCAGATCGCGGGCCTGCATGCCGGAGGGATCGACCGCGGGGGAGGTAAGTCTTCGGCGATCGGTCTTCGAGCGGGTCGTTCCGATGTTCGACCACGTCGATCCGGCCCCTCAAGCGCTTCGAGACGCTAACGCGATCCATGAGCGACGGTTACACGAGTCGCCTCGAGGAGAGTCGAGCCGAAAAGGACGAGTTCTTCGCCGAACACCCACAGTCGCCGATCCCCCCGGAGGACCGCGAATCGTTCGACGGGCTCCGATACTTCGATCCGGATCCGGACCATCGCGTCGAGGCAACGGTCCGTGTCCACGACGATCCCGAACCGGTGGAAATGGAGACGACCGCCGGACCGAACGTCCGCTATCTCCGCGTCATGAGCTTCGAGTTCGAGCTGGACGGCGAGACGCACACGCTGTCCGCGTACCGTCAAGAGACCGAGGAGGATGCCGTGCTTTTCGTCCCGTTCCGGGACAAGACGACGGGCCAGGAGACCTACCGCCACGGGCGGTACATCGAACTCGAGCCCGAGACGGAGCCGACCGACGGCGACCGGGTCGTCATCGACTTCAATCTCGCGTACAACCCGTTTTGTGCCTACAGCGAGACCTTCTCGTGTCCGCTCGCGCCCGAGGAGAACTGGCTCGAGACGGAGATCCGCGCCGGCGAACGAACCCTCACCGAGTGAGGATCGATCGGCCCTTCAGTGGTCGTGAGCGTGATCGCTGCCGTGATCGTGAGCGTCGTCGTGATCGTGAGCGTCGTCGTGGTCGGGATCGCCGCCGTGGTCGCCTCCCGCCGTCTCTCCACCGTCGCCGGCGACCGCCGCGCCCTTCCCGTCGATCATGTCCATGTTCTTCAGGTTGTCCCGCTCCTCGAAGTCGGCGACGGCCTGCATCACGTCGTCCTGTGTCAGCGTCGTCCGCTCCTCGGTGAGCGCCTGCAGGACCGCCTCACGAAGGACCATCCGGAGGTCGGAGCCGGTGAGTCCCGACGTCCGCTCTGCGACCTCCTCGGGATCGAAGTCGGCGATGTCCATCTCGCGGGTGACGATCCGGAGGATGTCGGCGCGCATCTCCCGGTCGGGCTTCGGGAAGTTGATGATCTCGTCGAACCGCCGCCAGGCGGCGGCGTCGAGCTGATCCGGATGGTTGGTCGCGCCGATGAGGAGCACCTCGTCGCGGATGAGCGAGATGTCGTCGATCGACTTGAGCAGGGTGTTCACCGCCCGCTTTAACGCGGCGTGTTCGTCGGACCGGCGCGTCTTGGCGACCGAGTCGAACTCGTCGATGAAGAGGATACACGGCGAGAGCCGCTTTGCCACCTCGAAGGTCTTCTCGACGTTCTTCGCCGTCTCGCCGAGGTACTGGCTCGTGATCATCGACAGCTTCACCTCGACGAACGGCAGTCCCAGCTCGTGTGCGAGGGCTCGGGAGATGGTCGTCTTGCCTGTCCCCGGCGGACCGACGAACAGGAGCTTGCCGATCTCCCGGAGGCCGATGCTGGCGAGGTACTCGCGGTGTTCGATCGCCTTGACGATCTTCGTGACCTCCCCCTCCTGGTCGGCGGTCAACACGAGGTCCTCGAGGGTCGTCTCGATCTCCTCGGGCGCCCGAACGTTGACGAGATCGAGCATCTCCGCGTCCTCGTCCTCGTCGAAGTACTCCGCCAGCAGCGCGTCGATCCAGACGCGGTCGGCGTGTATCGGTCGCGTGTTCTCGCGTGCCTCCTCGTGGGTCACCGTCGTCTCGAGGTCCTCGCGGTCCTCGATGGCCGCGGCCAGGGTCGGGTTCGTCTCGACCCGATCGGCGTCGGCCCGCTCGTGGACCCACTCGATCGCCATTCCGGGCTGGGTGAGCGAGATCTCCCCGGAGAAGTCCGTTCGCTGGGTGAAGAGCAGATCCGAAACCGCCTCCCAGGGGCGATCGACGCCCGTCGCCGTTCGCACGTTCTCGTCGGTCGCCTTGATCGGGCGATCGACGCCGCCCGGGCCGTCCTCGCCCGGGCGATCGCTCCAGAAGACCTCGCGGAACCGTGGCGGCAGATCGTTCTCCTCGAGGTCCCGGTCTTCCGTGTACAGATGTGTCGTCAGGACGAATTCGACCACGTCGAGGGCCGGGTCACTCATCCCGAACTAGTTGGATCGGCCCGCGTTTAAGCGCATCGAACCACGGCGTCATCGTCGCCCGATACGTGTCCTCGTCCCATACGTGTCGTTGTCCGGGCCGCCTCGGACGCTACCCGGAAAGGTCGCGCTTCGCCTGTCGAGCCCGCTCTGCCGTCCCCGCGTCGCCCTCGACGTCCGCGAGCGTCTCGACCGCCTCCATCGTTCGGATCGAGTCGTCGAGGAACGACCGGACGTCGCCGGTGTAGGCGTAGACCATGTAGTCGTCGGTCATCACGTCGACGATCCGGTCCGGTCCGAGGCCCTCCGCGCGAAGCTCCAGCAGGTACCGCGTGAACTTCCGTTCGGGACAGCCGCAGTAGGGGTTTTGATCGCAGTCGCAATCGAGGAAGTCCTCGGCGAAATCGAGCACTCGATCGCGGGTCGCGGAGTCGAGCTCGGCGATCCCGTCGCCGGTGAAGACGAGATCGAGGGTCGCCCCGGAGAAGGCTCCACGCGGGACGTTCGCCTCCAGCTGGGAGGCGATCTGCCGGTGGTTCTTCAGGTAGATCTTGTCGGTGATGGCCACGCGTGGAGGCGATAGGCGCCGATCGAGTAAAAGCCCGGTGGTGTTCCCCGTGTGCGGGGAAAGCGCATGGGGACGCGGAGTCGTAACGTATATCACCTCCAACCCGATAGATGAGGATGCGTGTCCGGGCTGGGGTAGTGGCATCCTACAGGCTTGTGGTGCCTGTGAGGCGGGTTCAATTCTCGCGCCCGGACCTGTAATTAATCTAATACCATATCGATTCACCCCCGATCGTGTTGTGGTTCTTCCGAAACGGTTCACTTTCACCGTCTGGTCGAGATTAATATCGGATGGGTAGATACCGATCGTATGGCTCACGACTGCCCGACGTGTGATCGATCGTTCGAGAGTACACGCGGCCTCGGCGTTCACCACTCGCATGCACACGATGAACGATTACCGAACCGAACGTGTGGGAACTGCGGGGAACGATTCCACTCTCCTCACGAACGGAAATATTGTTCCGAGGAGTGTTTGCGGGCCGCGAGCCCGTACGCTGGCGAGAAGAACGGAAACTATCGGGGAGCCCGGGATGAGTCGATCTGTGAACTGTGTGAGTCCGCCTTCGAGTATTACCCATCCGAAAAGCCCGGCCGGTTCTGTTCACGCTGCGTCGAGACGCGCCAATGGCGTGACCTTCCGGACGTAGAGGGAGAGCTGAATCCGCGGTGGAAGGGCGGGAAGCGCGAGATCGATTGTCATCATTGCGGGACCGCCATCGAGCGGTACCCTTCGGCGGTGACGGACGGGCGGAACTTCTGTTCGATCGAGTGCCGATCGAACTGGCTCTCCGAGCGGTTCGCGGGGGAGGGACACCCGAACTGGACCGGCGGTTCGGACCACAGCTACGGACCCGGGTGGGCCGCGGTTCGGCGTCGCGCGCTCGAGCGGGACGGACACGCCTGCGTGCTCTGTGGGGCGACCCGGGCGGAGATCGGACGTAACCCCGACGTCCATCACCTGATCCCGGTGCGACTGTTCGCGGGCTCGCCTCGCCACGCGATCGCGGACGCACACCACCTCGGCAACGTTGTCTCGCTCTGTGTCGGCTGCCATCGACGCGCGGAGTACGGTCGCGTTCGCGAGGTCCGCCTCCGTGAGGCCGCCGGGCTGACCGGCTGATCGTCGGCGCGACCTATCGCCTCTCGGATCGACCTATCTACCGTCGGATCGGTCGGGTGGCCGCCGGACTGATCGATCGTCGTATTCGTCGACTGATCGATGGATCGATCATTCACCGTTTGACTCTCGTATCCCTACACCTGCCAGTAGGGTTATCCCGTTTCGAGACAATTAATAGCACATGTCTGACTCGAAACCGTCGGGGACGCTCTCCGAACTCTATCGAACGCGGATCGGAACGCCGCGGACCGACGACGAGGTGCGCGGGTACTGGCTCTTCGCCCTCGGCGTGATCCTCACGCTGTTGGGGGTCGTCGTCTACGCGTACAGCAACGCGGTCGACTCGGCGGCCGTGAACTACACGTACCGCCAGTACGGCGTCGTCCTCAGCGGGATCGGCGCGCCGCTGGTCATGCTCGGCTCGATCGTTCGGTTTCCGCTTCGACGGACCGCGACGACGCTCGCGTCCGTCGGCGTCGCGTTGTGTGTCATCGCGGTGGCGTGGTTCATCGCCGTCTATCCCGGCGGGTGGCAGCCGGGCGTCGGTCGCGTCGACGTGATGGGACTGTACGCGCTCGGCGTCGTGCTCATCGGACTGGCCGGGGCGGTCGTCCCGCTCGTCACCGATCCGGTAGACGTGGCACACGCGGCGCTTCAGGAGTCCGCCGCCGAGACGTCCGCCGAGCTGGACGAGACGGAGACGGAACTCGAGGAGACCCAAACGCGCGTTCGCGAGCTCGAGGAGGAGAACGCTGCGACGACGGCACAGCTGGAAACGCTTCGGACGAGCCGGGCCCGGTTCGAGCTGTACGAGGACGCCGGCGGAAAGCACCGCTGGCGGCTCCGCCACCGGAACGGCAACGTCATCGCCGACTCCGGACAGGGATACGCCTCCCGACAGAAGTCCCAACAGGGCATGCACAGCGTCATGCGGAACGCGCTCGGGGCCGGAGTGTTGCGGATCGATCCGGAGGAGATGGCCGGCGACGAACCGGAGCCGGCCGACGCCGACGAGCCGGAGCTCGCCGTCCCCGACGAGCCGGCCGAGAGTCGGGCGAGCTTCGAGCTCTATGCGGATTCGGCCGACGAGTGGCGCTGGCGGCTTCGCCACGACAACGGCAACGTCATCGCGGACTCGGGCGAGGGGTACGCCTCCCGTTCGAACGCGATGCGATCGATGAACCGGGTTCGCTCGCACGTCGCCGGCGCCGACTACCTGCGTATCGACCCCGCGGCCTTCGAGCTGTATCGTGATTCTTCGGGGAAATACCGCTGGCGACTGCTCCACGAGAACGGGTCCATCCTGGCCGACTCGGGGCAGGGATACGCCTCCCGGGCGAAGGCGCGCCAGGGCGTAGAGAGCGTTCGGTCGAACGTCGCCGACGCGGAAACCGAGGTGATCGAGGAGTGACCCCCCTCGGTCCTCGACCGCCTCGAACGGCGAGAACAGTTATCCCCCTCGACGCCGACTTCCCGGGTGCACCATGAGCGCGACCTTCGAGGTCTACGAGGACGCGGCCGACGAGTGGCGCTGGCGCCTCCGGCACCGGAACGGCAACATCATCGCCGACTCGGGGGAGGGATACGCCTCGCGGTCGGGCGTCGAGGACGCCGTCGAGCGCGCCAAGGAGTACGCCCCCGACGCCGACGTACTCGACGTCGGGGACGCGGCCTTCGAGATCTACGAGGACGCGGCCGACGAGTGGCGCTGGCGCCTCCGGCACCGAAACGGGAACGTTCTCGCCGACTCGGGAGAGGGGTACACCTCGCGGTCGGCCGCGGTCGACGCCGTCGACGGCGTCAAACGGAACGCGCCGGACGCCGACGAGACGGAAACGGACGAGTAGTTCCCGTCCGGAGTCTTGAACCGTCTCGGGGATCGATCCCCGATGATGGATCGCTCATTCGATTCGCCGGACGCCCCGCGGCTCCTCCTCGCCGGAACCGCGGAGTGGCTCGGCCCGTTCGCGGAGGCGGCCGAGGAAGGGATCGGCGCACGGACGCGGATCGCCTCCTCGCTCGCCGAGGCCCGTTCGGCGTCCCGCGCGGGGTCGATCGACTGCGTGCTCGCGGCTGATCGCCTCTCGGATGCGACCGGGATCGAACTCCTCCGGTCGATCCGCGAGGACGACCCCGCCCTTCCCGTCGTCTTCGCCCCCACGGATGGCTCCGAGGCGCTCGCGAGCGAGGCCGTCGAGGCGGGCGTCTCGGAGTACGTTCCGCTCTCGATCCCGAACGAGGACGCGTTCGGCGAGCTGCTCGGCCGGATCGAGGCCGGCCTCGAGTCGGCGCGCCTCGAGCAGGACCGCCGCGAACGGGCCGAGGGGTTCGACGCGATCGTCGAGGACGAACGGACCGCGACGTGGGTTCTCGATCCTGACGGTACGCTCCGTCGTGCGAACCGAACCGCGCGCGAGCTCGCAGCCCCCGACGCGGGAGACGTCTCTCCCGGTCGGTCGTTCCCCTCCCTGCTCCCGTGGTCGCGCGACGGGCAGCTCCAGTCCGACGTCGAACGTGTTCTCGAGCGTGCTCGCGGCGGTGACTTCTCCACGGCAGTCCTCACGGACGTGCCGGGACGCGACGACGGGGACGCTCACGTCATGGAACTCTCCGCGCGCCCGATAGAGACGAGTCGAGGAACGATCGCGTCCGTCCTGGTCGAGGGCGTCGACGTCACCGAGCGCGTCGAGCTCGAACGCGATCTGCGCCGGTCCGAACGGCTCCACCGAGTCACGCTCAACAACATGACCGACACCGTCCTCATCACCGACGAGGACGGCGAGTACACCTACGTCTGCCCGAACGTTCACTTCGTCTTCGGCTACTCGGCCGCGGAGATACGCGAGCTCGGAACGATCGACGAGCTCCTCGGCGAGGACCTCTTCGACCGCGAGGAGCTGGCCGAGCGGGGCGTGTTGAAGAACATCGAGTGTACCGCCACCGACAGGGCCGGACGCGAGCACGTCCTGCTCGTCAACGTCCGGGAGGTGTCGATCCAGGGCGGAACACTCCTGTACAGCTGTCGGGACGTGACCGAACGAAAACGCCGCGAGGAGGCGCTTGCGACCCTCCAGAACACGGCTCGCGAGTTTCTGTATGCGGAGACGCATCCGGAGATCGCGGCCCGCGTCGTCGAGGACGTTCCCGGCTCCCTCGACCTCGACGCCAGCGCCGTCTTCCTGTTCGGCCCCGACGGAAACCGGCTTCGGCCGACCGCGGTCTCCGCGGGCATGGAACGAGCCGTCGGGTCGCTTCCGGAGATCCCGCTTGACGCCGACGGACCGGTCACCCGGAGCTTCCTCGAGGACGAATCCCGGTTTCTCGAGGACGACCGCGACATCGACGTCGGCGGGGATCCGACGACGGAGCTCGCGAGCGCCGGGTACATCCCGCTCGGCGAGCACGGCGTGTTCGTCGTCGGATCGTCGAACGTCGGGGCGTTCGACGAGATCCGCCGCGAGATCGCCGACCTGCTCGCCGCGACCGCGGAGGCTGCCCTCGACCGCGTGAGCCGCGAGCGTCGTCTGCGCGAGCAGGACCGTTCACTCAAGCGTCGAAACGAGGACCTCCGGGCGGTGAACCGGATCAACGAGACGATCCGCGCCATCGATCGGGCGCTCGTCGAGGCGGAAACCCGCGAGGAGATCGACCACGCGGTCTGTGAGCTTCTCACCGCCGAGGACCGGTTCCGGTTCGCCTGGATCGGGGAGATCGATCCGTCCACGGAAACGGTGGTCTCTCGCGCGTGGGCGGGCGAGGAGCGCGGGTACCTCGACGATCAGACGATCGACGTCGGGCTCGAAGGGACCGAACCGGCGGGCCGTACCGCCTCGACGCGGGAGACGACGGCGGTGGCGAACGTCGCCGACCGGCTTCGCGAGGAGCGGTGGCGGACGGACGCGCTCGCGTGTGACTTCCGGTCCGTGGTGAGCGTTCCCCTCGACTACAACGACGTCTCCTACGGCGTGTTGACCGTCTACGCCGACGCCCGCGACGCTTTCGATGAGACCACCCGCGAGGTGCTCGCGGAGCTCGCCGGAACGATCGCCTCGGCGACGAGCGCGATCGAGCGACGAAACGCGCTCGTGACCTCCTCCGCGGTCCGTCTCGAGTTCGAGATCCCGGACGCGACGTTCGTGTGCTCCCGGCTCGCGGAGGCGGCGTCCTGTACGATCGCCTACCGCGGCGGCGTTCGACAGACCGCGGCGGGAAGCGACGTCTTCGTCGAGATCGAGGATGCGCCCGTGGACCGGGTCGAGACCGCCGCGGCGGGCGTCCTCGGCGTGGAATCGGTCGATCGAGTGAGCGAGGACGACGACGGCGGCGTGCTACGGCTTCGACTGTCCGGGTCGTTCCCCGCGCTGGAGCTTGCAGACCACGGTGCCGTGCTTCGTGAGGCCTCAGCCACGCCCGATTCGACCGCGATCGTGGTCGAGATCGCGGAGAACGGGGACCTCAGACACGCCACCGACCTCATCACGGAGCTGTTCGGCGAGGGCGAACTCCGGTCGAAACGGACGATCGACCGGTCGCCGGGCCACCTCCGGTCGCGAGCCTTCGATCGGCTGACGGATCGCCAACTCGAGGTGGTGCGGACGGCCTACTACAGCGGGTTCTTCGAGTCGCCGCGTGAGAACACCGGCGAGGACGTCGCCGAGATGCTCGACATCTCCCCGACCGCCTTCTACCGCCACGTTCGCACGGTCGATCGAACGCTGCTCGGGCTGCTCTTCGACGGGTTCGATCCGGTCTCGACCTCGCAGCCGTGAGGAAATCGTCGGCGCGCCGGGGGCCGGTTATCGACGGAGAGATGTGGTGAGGAGGGTGGGAGAAGAGGGTGGGAGGAGAATGGGAGGAGGGTGGGAGAAGAGGGTGGGAGGAGAATGGGAGGAGGATGAGAGGGGGGAGGGGGTTTAGCATCAAACCCCCTAGTCGATCTGGGGTTGAAATACGAACCAACCCATATTTCCTTATACACCTTGTATGATTCCCCAGATCGTCACCACCACGGCAAGGGGTGGCGGACACCTACCCATGATCGACGTCGAACACCACGACGACCAGGATCGAACCTACGAGTGTTTCGAGTGCGGCGAGGTGATTCCCTCCGAGGAGCAGCCCTCCATCTGTCCGAACTGTGGCGGGTCGCTTCGTAATCGACACGTACCGGTCGAGTGAGCGGCCGACCGCGCGAGCGACCACGCAAGCAGTCGAAGGGGCAGGCGATCACGGGATCGAGTTCGTCGAGGGGCCGCCTCCCAACGATCGTTGGACGATCGCGTCCGGCGGGCCGCTCGACTGGATGACGTTGAACGCCGTCATCAGATCCGTCCGGGAGATGAGTCCGACGAGCTCGCCGGATTCGTCCATCACGGGAAGTCGACCGACGTCGTTTCGCTGCATCGTCTGTATTGCCTCCATCGCGTCCGTCTCCGGCGTCACCGTCACGACGTCGGTTTCCATCACGTCCTCGACGCGATACGCGTCTCGTTCGACCTCCTTGACCTCGCGGGCGTCGGAGAGCGTCACCATGCCCACGAGCGAGTCGCCCCGCATCACGGGATAGCCCGTGTGGCGTTCGCGGAACATCCGGTCCATCAGCTCCGCGACCGTCGTCTCCTCGGCGACGACGTCGAGCTCCGAACGGGGAGTCATCACGTCGGCGACCGTGACGTCCTCGAACGCGGCCGCGAGCGTGGTCTGTTGGGCCTCCCCGGAGGCGGCGATGTAGATGAACAGCGCGAGGAAGATGAGGAACCAGTTCGAGAACAGCCCCACGACCGCGAGCATGAACGCGAACACCTTCCCGATCGAGGCGGCACGCTGGGTGGCGACGGCGTGTGGCATGTTCCGGGCCAGCAGCGCTCGAAGCACCCGTCCGCCGTCCATCGGAAACGCCGGAAGCATGTTGAACACGGCGAGCACGACGTTCAACACGGCGAGGTAACCGACGACGAACCGGACGGCGGAGACGCCGCCGGCGATCCCCAACGCGTCCTGTGGCAGTCCGCTCGTCGCCACGATCGCGACGTAACAGACGACGCCGACGCCAATGGAGACGATCGGGCCCGCGATCGCGATCCAGAACTCGTGTCTCCAGTCGTCCGGGATGTCCGCGAAGTTGGCGAGCCCGCCGAGCAGCCACAGCGTGATCGAGTCGATCTCGTAGCCGTACCGCATCGCGACGATCGAGTGGCCGAGCTCGTGAAGCAGGACGCCGACGAACAGGCCGACGACGGAGGCGAACCCGAGTATCCACGGGAGATAGCCCTCCTCGAGCAGCGCCACGTCGATCTCGGCGGGCAGCGTCCCGCCGATCATCCCGGCGATCACCGACACGTCACGTCCGATCAGGAAGGCGAAAAGCGGGAGAACGAGAAGGAACGTCCAATTGAGTCGGATCGGTATTCCGAACGCGCTCCCGATCTGGATGCCTCGCATGTCCGTTCCTTCGACGCCATCACGTAAAAGCGTGGAGGCACGCAGGGCCCGTTTCCGATCACTTTTTATCCGAACCGGCACACGCCGCGTACGGATGTCGATCGTCTCCGCGTTCACCTCCGCCATTCTCCCCATACTCGCGATCATGGGGCTTGGTTACCTGCTCTCCGAGACGCTCGATATCGCTCTCAAGCCACTCAACGACGTCGCGCTCTACGCCTTCCTGCCGGCGCTCGTCTTCCACAATCTCGCCACGACGTCGCTCGGCGGGGCCGTTCTCCTCAAGGTGGTGATGGGCGTCGTCGCGTTCGTCGCCGCGATGTGGACGGTCGCCGAGGTCGTCGGCCGCACCGCGGAGATCGCAGAGCCGTTTCGAAGCGCCGACGTGCTCGCCGCGATGTTTCCGAACGCGGGGTTTTACGGCGTTCCGCTGGCCGCCTTCGCGTTCGGCGAGGCCGGCCGGACGACGGCCATCCTGTGGATGACGCTCCAGTCGTTTCTGATGTACACGGTCGGCGTCTACGTCGCCTCGCGGGGCGGAGGCGAGACCGGGTGGGGCGCGGTCGGCTCCGTCTTCCGGCTCCCGCTCATATACGCGATCCTCCTCGCCCTGATCGCGAGGGTGGCGGACGTCGTTCCGTCGGAGACGGGCGTGGCGATGCAGACCGTCCAGATGATCGGCGAGGCGTCGATCCCCCTCATGCTCGTCGTCGTCGGCATTCGACTGGCCGAGATGGAACACACGTCCTTTTCCGGCGCCATCTCCCCGTCCGTCCTTCGGCTGTTCGTGGCCCCGGCGGTGGCTCTCGCCGTCGCGCTGGCGTTGGCGTTCGACGATCCCACGATCGCTCGAACGTTCGTCGTCCTGTCGGCGACCCCGGTCGCGGTGGTCCCGCTCGCGCTGGTCATCACCTACAGCGACGACCCCGGCCGTGACGGGCGGGCGGCCTCCGAACACCTCACCACGACCATCTTCGTGACCACGCTGGCCAGCGTTCCGGTGCTCACGGTGCTCATCACCGTGATGCAGTCCGGAGCGATCGTTTGAGCCCGCGACCGCCGCGGCGGGGTCGCCGCGACCGTCGTCGGTCGTGTTATCACCCTTCGACGTGTGGGTACGCGTGTACCCACATGAACAGCAACGCTATCACGGCGTCACCCTCGACGAACGCCACCACGGGGAAGACGATCGCTCCGGACCCGATCGCCGCACAGTACTGCGCCCTCGAGGTCGATCACGAGAAACCGCCGCGGACGGGAGCCCGATCGCGATGAGCGACGGCCCCACGATCAACCGCGACGACGAGATCGACTACGAGGTCGTCGAGGCGGCCGACGGCATGGGTCGCGGCGTGTTGATCGACGAGACGGACGGCGCGCCCAACTTCGCGATGCGTCGGTTCATTCTCGAGCCCGACGCGACGGTGCCGAGACACACGAACGCGGTCGAACACGTCCAGTACGTCCTCGCCGGCGAGTACACGGTCACCCTCGGCGATGAGGACCGGACCCTCTCACACGGCGACTCGCTTTTCATCCCCGCCGGCACGGAACACGCCTACCACAACGACGGACCAGAACGCGCCGCGTTCATCTGTGTCGTCCCCCACGGCGACGACGAGATCGAACTCGTGAAGTGACGCTTCGGCTCCGTCGAAAGCGAAAAGAGAGATATCCGCATCGTTCGGTCGCCTCGACGCTGTGACCGCCGGCGGCCGTTTCTGCTTGGCGGCGGCGGCCTCCGATCAGTCGTTAGGGTCTCCGATCGCTCGCGGCAGTCCCCGATCAGTCGTCGGCGGGGGCCGCGCCGCTGCCGGACTGATGCTGCTTTTTCGTCCACGAGAGCTTGCCGCCGGCCGCGAGGATCTCGAGCTCGCGGTCGGAGGCGTCCAGCTCGGCGGTGAACTCCCAGTCGTCGTTCACGCGGGCGGTGAACGTCTCCTGGCCCTCACGGACCGCCGCGTCGACGTCGTCGAGGATCTCGACGTCGTCGCCCTGGTCGATCTTCTCGTAGGTCTCCGCGTCGATCTCCAGCGGGACGATCCCGAAGTTGAACAGGTTCGCCTTGTGGATGCGCGCGAAGCTCTGTGCGAAGACCGCCTCGATGCCGAGGTACATCGGACACAGCGCGGCGTGTTCGCGCGAGGAGCCCTGTCCGTAGTTCTCGCCGGCCACGAGGACGCCCTCGCCGGCCTCCTTCGCGCGGGTCGCGAACGTGTCGTCGACCCGCGAGAGGGTGAACTCCGAGAGCTTCTCGATGTTCGAGCGGTACTTCAGGATGTCCGCCGTCGCCGGGATGATGTGGTCGGTCGTGATGTTGTCCTCCATCTTGAGCAGCGCCTCGCCGCTGATGTCGGAGTCGATACCCTCCCGGATCGGGACGTCGCCGATGTTCGGGCCCTTGATGAGCTCGTCGTCGATGGCCTCCTCGGGGTTGATGATGTCCGGGTCGTCCCTGCCCATTCCCTCGGAGTAGCTGTCGCCCATCTCGAGGCCGGGTGCCTCCATGTCGCCGAGCTCGTCGGCGAGGTCCCGCGGGTCGACGATCTCGCCGGCGATGGCCGCGGCGGTCGCCACCTCGGGCGAACAGAGGTAGACGGAGTCGTCCTCGATGCCCGAGCGTCCCTCGAAGTTGCGGTTGAACGTACGCAGGCTCACGGAATCGGAGGCGGGCACGTGACCGATGCCGATGCAGGCGCCACAGGTCGACTCGGAGAAGTTGACGCCGGCGGCCATCAGCTCGGCCGTCCAGCCCTCGCGGGCGAGCATCTCGGAGGCCTGCTTCGATCCGGGCGCGACGATCATCTCCGTGTGTTTGGCGACCTCGCGGTCCTCCAGCATCTTCGCGCCGGGCAGGATGTCCTCGTAGGCGCCGTTGGTACACGAGCCGATGATGACCTGCTCGACCTCCGTGCCGGCGACCTCGCGGACGGGCACGACCTTGTCGGGCATCGACGGACACGCGATGAGCGGCTCCAGCTCGTTCAGATCGACGGTGATCTCCTCTGCGTACTCCGCGTCCGCGTCGGGCTGGAGGTCGACGTACTCGTCCTCGCGGCCCTGGCGGGCCAGCCAGTCCTCCGTCTTCTCGTCGGTCGGGAAGATGGAGGAGGTGGCGCCGAGCTCCGTGCCGAGGTTGGTGATCGTCGTCCGCTCGGGGATCGTGAGCGACTCGACGCCCGGACCGGTGTACTCGAAGATCTTGCCGACGCCGCCCTTGACGGTCAGCTCGCCGAGCAGGTGGAGCGCGATGTCCTTCGCCGTCGCCCACTCGGGCAGCTCGCCCTCGAGGTGGACGTTGACGACCTCGGGCATCTCGACGTAGTAGGCGCCGCCGCCCATGGCAACCGCGATGTCGAGCCCGCCGGCGCCGATCGCCAGCTGGCCGAGCCCGCCGGGGGTCGGCGTGTGCGAGTCGGAGCCGAGCAGCGTCTTGCCGGGCGCCGCGAAGTTCTCCTTGTGGACCTGGTGGCAGATGCCGTTTCCGGGTCGCGAGAAGTAGGCGCCGTAGGTCCCCGCCGCCGAGCGGAGGAACCGGTGGTCGTCGGTGTTCTTGAAGTCGAACTGGTAGGTCTGGTGGTCGCAGTACTGGGCGGCGAGTTCGGTCTGGACCTCCTCCATCTCCAGCGCCTCGAACTGGAGCCAGACCATCGTCCCCGTCGTGTCCTGTGTGAGAACCTGGTCGATCTCGATGCCGATCTCCTCGCCGGGGGTCAACTCCCCGTCGACGAGGTGATCATCGAGGATCTTCTCAGCGATGGTTTGTCCCATATCACCGAGAACTCGACTCGCCTCGAATATAAATCCCGCGAGTCACTTTCCACAATATTCGTGTAGGATCGGGCGTCTCGGGCAACGTTCGCGGGAAAACCGGCGTGTTAACTCCCGACACCTCGGGATCGGAGCCGGATCGATCCGTGCGTGGTGGGGACGTATCCTCGCCTCCGGCCCCGTTCCAGTCGATACGGTTTTATCGACCGGATCCGATCGGCCGGTATGTTCGAGTCCGGGAGCTACGTCGCACGCGAACTCGAGTCGGCCGGCGCCGACCTCGACGCCGAGCAGGTACAGCCGAACGGCGTCGATCTGACCGTCGGGGAGGTCCTCGAACAGACCGAACCCGGGACGATCGGACGCGACGGGAAGACGGTGGGCGAGCGGGAGCCGGTCCCCGGGGAGGTCCGATTTCGCCTCCAGCCGGGATACTACGTCGTCGAGTACGGCGAACCGGTCCGTATCCCGGAGGGGCACGTCGGGTTCGTCTACCCGCGCTCCTCGCTGCTCCGGAACTCGTGTATGCTCAACACGGCCGTCTGGGACGCCGGCTACGAGGGCGTCGGCGAGGGCCTCCTCCAGGTCGGACACCCGATCACGATCGAACGCGACGCGCGCATCGCCCAGCTCGTCCTCGCCGAGGCCGGCCACGAAGGGACCTACGACGGCGACTACCAGGGCGAGGGACTGTAGACGGTCGGTTTCGGGGCGTCGATCGCGGCGTTGTCACTGCCCACGATTTCGCAGGAAAGCGGGCCGCGAGGGATTCGAACCGCGAGGACCCGCCGTGCTCGTCCTCTGGGCCGCGAATCCCTGTGGCCGTTTCGTTCTCACTTCGTTCGAACGAAAACGGGCCGGGAGGGATTCGAACCCCCGACCGTCCGGTTAAAAGCCGGACGCTCTCCCTAACTGAGCTACCGGCCCGCGGTGGGTTCTAACGCCAGGGTACGCATAAGCGTTTACAAACCCGCCGTCCCGTTCGCGCCGATCGGGTCGCGTCCGTCGTCCCGCACGCCGAACGACCCGCGTTCGCGACTCCCGCCGTCGAACCCGTTCGAGCGGCCTCGGACGCGACCTTTTAAGTCCAACCACGCCCCCGTCTCGGGCATGCTCGACGAGTTGCTCGGCCGGGCCGAACTGAAGGCGCGGATCGAGGACCTGGAGGAGGAGAACCACCACCTCGAGCGACAACTGGAGGCCGAGCGGGAGCGCCGATCGGACGCGGTCGCCGCCAGACAGGACGCCGAGGAGCGCGTCAACCGCCTCGAGGACCGGATCGTCGAACTCGAGGACCGCGTCGAGCGGGCGACCGACGACGAGCCGGACCGCGACTTCCGTCGCGTGAGCGACGCCCGCGGCGCGCGAACCCGCGACCTCCTCGGCCGGCTGTCGGCGATCGAGACCGGCGACGAGGGCGCGCTCACCGCCGCAGTTCCGGAGGAGGGCGACGTCCCCGACGCCGTGATCGACCACTTCGGCGCGGACGCTCCGCTCGTTCGCCGGGCCGCGCCCGCGATGGTTCTCGCCGACGATTCGGGGGTCGTGAGCGCCGCGTTCCGTCCGCCGATCGAACCGACGGAGTCGTTCGCGCGATGGGACGATGCCTTCGAGCTGCCGCCCGAGCGGTTCCTCCCGACGGGCCGCCTCGGGTTCGCGCTCGTCCGGTCGGACGTCTTCGCGGTCGGCGTGTACGACGCGATGAACGGATCGGATTCGGCTGCCGCCGCCGGGGCGACCGCCGCCGATGAAGTGGGACCTCCCGAACGCGTCTCCTTCGAGGGGTTCGAAAGCGACGTGAAGGGGGCCCACTCGAAGGGCGGGTTCTCGCAGGGACGCTTCGAGCGACGCCGTGACGACCAGATATCGGAACACCTCGAGTCGGCTCGGGCGGTCCTCGCTCCGATCGCGGACGACGTCGACCGCCTCGTGATCGTCGGCGAACGGACCGTCCTCGGCGAGGTTCGCGATCTGGCGGACGTCACGGACGTCTCCGATGCGACCGGCGATCCGGAGGCGGCGCTCTCCGACGCGTTCGAGGACTTCTGGACGACGCGCGTCTACGCGATCTGAGACGTGTCCCGACGACTCCGTCCCGCGGTCACCGCGGACGCCGACGCGATGTGCGACATCTACGCCCCGTTCGTCGAGGAGACGGCGATCTCCTTCGAGACGGAGCCGCCCACGAGCGAGGAGTTCGAGACACGGATCGAGAAGACGACGGAGACGTATCCGTGGCTCGTGGCCGAGCGCGTCGACGGCCAGGAACGGGGGGCCGCCGATCGGGAATTCGACGAATCCGATCCCGGATCGGGAACCGTGATCGGATACGCGTCCGCGGACGCGCTCCGCTCGACGCCGCCGTATCGCTGGACCGCCGAGCTCTCCGTCTACGTGGCGGACGGCCACCGCGGAGCCGGCGTCGGGTCGATGCTCTACGCCGCGCTCTGTCGGATCCTCCGCGAGCAGGGGTTCTACAGCGCCTACGCCGCCACGACGCTGCCGAACCCCGCGAGCGTCGCGCTCCACGAGCGGTTCGACTTCGATCCTGTCGGAACTTTCCCCGCGGTCGGGCACAAACACGGTGAGTGGCACGACGTCCGGTGGTGGCACCGGCAGCTCGACGAGCGCCCCGCCGATCCCGATCCGCCCGTCCCCTTCTCCGAGATCCGAGACGCGCCGGAGCTTCGCGCACTGCTCGAGGAGCGTGTGGACGGTGCGTTCGAGGACTGAAGCGTCGACCTCGCGTGCGAGGACCGGGGCGTCGACGCCGCGGACGGCAACTCCTAAGTCCGGCTCGCTCGGCCTTCCGGTATGGACGTCGACATCGGCAACGCGCTCGGTACCACGCCGGGCGTGACGACGGGGGTCCTCGACCGGCTCGACGATCGGGTCGCGGACGCACACGAGACGATAACCGACGGGATGGCGAACGACGCGTTCGGTTACGCGGCGTTGAACCTGCCCGAGACGGCGGACCCGGACGCGATTCGATCCGCAGTCGATCGATACGACGACCCGGAAGCGGTCCTCACGGTCGGGATCGGCGGCAGCGCGCTCGGGGCCGCGACGCTCGCGAACGCGCTCGACTCGGAGGTCGACGCGTACTTCCTCGACAACGTCGATCCCGACCAGGCGAGGCGGCTCCTGGCCGAGTTGCCCCTCTCGGAGACGGTCGTCAACGTGGTCTCGAACTCCGGGACGACCGCGGAGACGCTCGCGAACTTCCTCGTCGTCCGAGAGGCCATGGACCGGGCCGACGTCGACTGGACGGACCGAACGTTCGTCACGACCGGGGGCGAGGGGAACCTCCGTCGATTGGCCGAGAAACACGACCTGCCCGCGCTGGACGTGCCGGCCGGCGTCCCCGGTCGATTCTCGGTGCTCTCGACCGTCGGGCTGGCGGTCGCCGCCCTGCAGGGACACGACGTCGAGGCGATCCTCCGCGGCGGGGCGGACGGACGCGAAAATCTCTCGGGATCGCTTTACGACTCGCCCGCGTACGCCTACGGCGCGGTCTCGTACGCGCTCGCGCGACGCGGCGCCACGACGAACGCGATGATGCCCTACGCGGAGTCGCTCGAGACCTTCGCGGAGTGGTTCGCCCAGCTGTGGGCCGAGAGCCTCGGCAAGGACGGGGTCGGACAGACGCCCGTCCGCGCGCTCGGCGCGACCGACCAGCACTCCCAGCTTCAGCTCTACCGAGCCGGCCCCCGCGAGAAGCTCGTCACCCTCCTGCGTCCGCGCGAGCGCGCCGACGTTTCGATCCCCGAAACGGACCTCGAGGGGCTCTCGTACCTCGGCGGGTCCTCGCTCGGCGAGCTGCTCGACGCCGAGTTCGAGGCGACGGAGGCGAGCCTCGCGGCGGCGGAGCGCCCGAACGTTCGGATCGAGATCGATCGCGTCGACGAGCGTTCCCTCGGCGAGCTCCTGTACGGCATGGAGGCCGCCTGCGTTCTCTACGGCGAACTCGACGGCGTCGAGACGTTCACCCAGCCCGCCGTGGAGTGGGGCAAGAAGGCCGCCCGCGGGCTGCTCGGCGGCGGCGAGTTCGAGGAGGCCGAGGCCGTCTCCGACAAGCGGGAACTCGTCGTCTCCGGCGGGCGTTGAACGCGCGATCCGGCGATTCGTCTCTCGTCCACTCATTCTCTCTCGTCGGTTCCCTCTTCGAGCGCCCTCGATCCGGTCGCCTCTTCCGGTGCGCCTTTAGGATCCCTGCGCGTACGCCCGCTCGATGGAATCGGGGTCGAACGCCGACGGATACGCGAAGCACGCCGACCGTGCACGTGCGATCGGACAGGGCGCGCTCGTCGTCATCGGCGCGCTCCTCGTGGCGACCGCGATCACGCAGCCGGTCTCGCAACTGCTCGTCGACGCCGGCGTCGTCGCGGCGGGATCGCCGATGGAGACCGTCGCTCAAACCGTCCTCCAGTTCCTCGGGTTCCTGATCGCCGTCGGCGGGTACGTCCTCGTGACCGCCGACCGGTCGCTCATCGAGTTCGACCGGCCCGACCGGCGGGAGGCGATCACGGTCCTCGCCGGGACGGCGGTCCTCCTCGCGTTGCAGTTCTCCGCGCTCTTCGTCTTTGGACTTCTCGGCATCTCGACCGGCGAGAACCAGGCGCTGCTTCCGGGACGGGCCGATCCCACGTACTTCCTGTACATGATCGTCGTCTCCGTCGTCCTCGTCGGGCCGGGCGAGGAACTGCTGTTTCGCGGCACCGTTCAGGGACTCCTCCGTCGCGCCTGGGGCGTCTGGCCGTCGATCCTGATCGCGAGCGTGGTCTTCGGAGTGATACACATCCCGGGAATCGTCGGCGCGCCGGGCGAGGCGCTCATGTACGCGCTCGTCGCCACCGGCCTGGGGTGCGTGCTCGGCTACCTCTACGAGCGGACCGGAAACGTGATCGTGCCGTCCCTGATCCACGGCCTGTACAACGCCACGATCTACGCGCTGCAGTACGCGACCCACGCCGGTTGAGACGACGGGGATCGTACCGCCGGCCTCCGGTTCCCTTTCGTCGCTCCACTCGCCACTTTCGTTCCGGCCGCCCCTTCACCCCTCGACGTCGGGCCACCGGACGTCGTCGTACGACCGGAGTCGGTCGGTGTCGAACTGCTCCTCGAACTTCCGGCGGATGGAGGCCTTCTCGCCGGCGTCGATCCGCGCGAGCTCGTCGGCCTTCGCGACCGCCGTCGGCGGTCCGCGCTCGGCGGCGACCTCGGAGAGGATCTGCGTCGTGAGCGCCCGGCGCGTGTCGGGATCCCGGGTGAACGCGTAGGGCGCCTCGAGCTTGTAGGTCACGTCCGTTCGCGGGTCGTAGATCACGAGGAACGTGGGCTCGTACAGCTCCGGATCGAGGCGTCGCTCGACGCCGAGGGCGTCGCCGTCGGCCGCGAGGTGGCGGTCCGTGCCGCCGCGCGCGTGGAACCAGGTCGTCGCGGTGAGTTCGTCGGTCCGGGGGCCAGATCCGCCGGTTCCGCGTCCGCTTTCGCGTCCGCCTCCACTTCCGCGTCCGCCTCCGGTTCCGCTCTCGATTCCGTCGCCACCGTCGGACCCGTCATCGTCGGCGGGGCGTTCGAGCAGTCGGTTGAACAGCGCGGCGTCGTCCGGCCAGGGGCCCTCGATCCCCTTGCTCGCCAGCGTTCGCGTGATCGCCCGTCCCGAGGGGTTCTTGACGAACCCCGCGAGCGGGACGTCCGCCTCGTAGAGCTTCTCGACCAGTCGGACGTAGTTCTCGATCACGGCGTGGGGTTTCGCCTCGCGGGCGAGATCGCCGAGCTCCGGATCCCGGTCGACCCAGGTGAAAAGCTCCTTCGGGTAGATGGGTCCGTCGAGCACGAGCAGGTCGCCCACCGCGTTCGCGTGATCGAGCGCGTGTTTGCTCTCGGCGAGGTACAACGCGAGAGCGTGGACGACTCCTTCCGCGTACCGGCTCACCCGCGGCGCGTGGAGTACGCGCTGTTGAGTATATCCCTCGTCCCGGCGTCCCCAGTCGGTGTCGTGGTCGACCGTCGTGTCCGCGGTGTGGACCGTGGCGACGATCGTCCGCGAGCGGTGGAGGTCCAGGTCCGTCGGCTCCACGGCCATCGCGGCGTGGGCGACGTCGACGACGAGTCCGTTCTTGAACGTCGTCGGGTTGATCGTCCCCGAATCGAGCCCGTGGCTCGTCTCGAAGGGACGGTCCACGAGCGCGATCTCGTCGATCGCGACCCGCCGTCTCGCGTGTTCGCCCACCGGCTCGAGGATCACTCGCCCCTCCCGGCGCAGTTCGGGGAGCCACTCGGTCCACACGCGTTCTGCGAGGTCCTCGTGGTCGGTCGTCTCCACCGTCCCGGCGATGGTGGAGGCGAGCCGGGCGATGTTGTCCACGTGGATCGGATCGAGCGTCACGACTACCCAGGGAACGCGAACCCCGAAAAATGACCCGGTCGCGGCGGGCGTCCGACGAATCGAACGATCCGTATGAGCCAGAATCCGACGATCCGTGTGAGTCGGACACGGACCGCGTCTCGACCGAAACGTGCTAAACCGTTCGGCACGTTTCGGGGCGTGTATGTATCCGCTCGATCCCCCGGAGGTGATCGCCGCATGACGCGCGAGTTAACCGAGATCACCGTCGTCGGAGGAGACAAGACGGGACTCATCGCGCGGGTCACCACCGTGTTGTTCGAGCGGGGAATCAACATCGAGGACCTCGATCAGGCGGTTCGCGACGGCCTGTTCCGGATGACGATGCGGGTCGACGCGAGCGAGATGGACACCTCGAGCGACGAGCTTCGACGCACCCTCGCCGACCTCGGCCGCGAACTCGGCGTCGACGTCCAGGTGCGGTTCCCGAGCGACCGAACCGCCCGCCGGATCGCCCTCCTCGTCACGAAGGAGACCCACGCCCCCGAGACGCTGCTCGAGGCCGAGGCCAACGGGGAGCTGACCGACGGCGAGAACGAGGAGGCGGAGATCCCCGTCGTCATCGGCAACCGCGGCGACCTCCGCGAGCTGGCCGAACGCTACGGCAAGCCGTTCTACGACGTCGGCGACGGGAGCGGCTCGCCGGACGAGGACCGCCTGCTCGACCTGCTCGCCGAATACGAGGTCGACCTCGTGGCGTTGGCCCGCTACATGCGGATCCTCTCGCCCGAGGTCGTCTTCCGGTACGAGGGCCGGATCATCAACGTCCACCCCTCGCTCCTCCCGGCGTTCCCCGGCGCGCAGGCGTACCGACAGGCCAAGGAGGCCGGCGTCCGGATCGCGGGCGTCACCGCCCACTACGTGACGACCGACCTCGATCAGGGCCCGATCATCGCCCAGCGCGCCTTCGACGTCCCCGACGGCGCGAGCGTCGAGGAGATCCGCCGCCGCGGACAGCCCCTCGAGGCCGACGTCCTGCTCGAGGCCGTCCGGCTCCATCTGGCCGACGAGGTCGCCGTCCACAAGGGGCGCGTCCACCTCCGATCGGACGACGGGACGACGGACGAGACTGGCGGCGAGTCGGCGGTCGAGTCCGGCTCGTCCCCGCTTGACCCGCAACTCGGGCTACCGCCTGAGGCACGCGAGGCCAACCCCGACGCGCCGGTCGACGGCCAGCCGGTCTCGCGTCCGGCTCCCGGTGACGACTGATCCGAACACCGGACGCTTCCGAAAGGTCGGACGATCCGCTCCGTTTCGACCGTTAAAGTTTCCGTACCGCGTCGACCGCGGCCTCGATCGACGGCGCGTCGAACAGGTCCGTCCCCGTGTAGGCGTTCGCGCCCGCGGCGTACATCTCCGAGACGGCTTCGACGATCCCGGGCGGCAGCGACGTCGGCTCGCGTTCACAGATCGTTCGCCAGTCGGCGACGTCGCGGTCCGCGACCTCGGCCTTGGCGGCCGAGACTGCCTCCACCCACTCGGGGTCGTTGCGTTTGTACCACTGTCTTACGACCTCCTTCGAGACCTCCTGGCCGTCGAAGGCGAAGCGGTTCTCGTCGAAGGTGCCGACGACGTCGGCGACGCGCAGCTCCCCGCCGACGTAGAGACACTCGATCTTGCCGTCCTCGTGGGTGAATCCGGCTGACTCGGCCTGTTCCGTCACGATCCGGTTCACCTCGCGAGCGAGCGCCTCGAGGTCGTCGATCCCGGCCGCGCCGGCGATCCGATCGGCCTCCTCGCGGGTCAGGTACCGGTCCTGCTCCTCGTACTTCGTGGAGAACTCCACGATCGGCTCCGGCAGTTCGACTACCTCATCGGGCCACTCCCCGACCGCGAGGCCGACCTCCGACGGATCCCGCCTCCGGCGAAGGCTCGATCCGATGGGGACGGTGTTCCGGAAGACGATCTCCAGCGGGACGAGGTAGTTGTCGCCGGCGTCGGCGTGGTAGACGTCGTAGTCGTAGCCTTCGCCGTCGCCGAGGTACGGGAGATCCGGAACCTGGGTCAACTCGATCGCCATCTCGGTCGGCGGCCCCGCGACGTCCGCGAGACCGACGACGGCCCCCTCGGGCGTCGACGATTCCGACCCATCCTGGGCGGCTGGATCCACCACGCCGCGGTAGTGGGTCGCGACACCCTCGGCCTCGAGACGCTCGAAGTTGAACGCGCCCATCGTACAGAGGCTCGCGCCCTTCTCCGGGATCGGATCGGGCATTTGGCCCCAGTCGAAGACGGAGTAGGCGTCGGTGAAGACGAATCGGCCGCGGCCGAGTTCCGCCGCGGTGGCAGCCTCGAGAACCCGGAACTCCTTGACACTCGTCATACCCGAGAGCGGGGGCCCCCGCCAAAGAATCTTTCAGTTGTGCCCGCTCGCGACGGCTTCGACTCGTCCATCGGATGTCGACCTTCGTCGATCGAATGCCGACCTCCATCGGATCGGGTATCCTGATTACGCTTCGACCTCAACGATGCGTATGAGCGTGGAACGGACCGTCGAGCTCGAGGGGCACATCATCGACTCCGGGCGGATGCAGGCGTGTTTCACGGCCGTGATGGATCTCGGGGGTTCCTTCGAGGTCGAGGCGTTCGACGTCGGCAAACACGAGACGGACGAGTCCTACTGCCGGCTTCGCGTCACCGCGGCGGACGACGTGACGCTTCGGGAGATCCTCCACGAACTCCACCAGAACGGAGCGGTCCTCGAGGACCCGCCGAACGTCACGCTGGAACCCGCTCCCGAGGATCGGGTGGTCCCCTCGGGGTTCTACTCGACGACGAACCACCCGACTGAAGTCCGATACGACGACGCGTGGATCCCGGTCGAGCACATCGAGATGGACTGTGCGATCGTTCTCGAACCCGAGGGGGGACCGGACGGCGATCCGCGCGCGTACACGAAAGTACTCAACGCCATCGAGTCCGGCGATCTGGTCGCCACCGACGAGTCGGGGATCCGCGTCAGGCCGCCGGAACGTCCCCGCGGATCCGACGGCCCGTTCGGGTTCATGCAGGGCGGGATCTCCGCCGAGCGCCCCTCCGAGTCGACGATCCGACAGGTCGCGGACGAGCTGGTCGAAACCGCCGAGAACGGCGGAACCGTCCTCGTCGTCGCCGGTCCGGCGGTCATCCACTCCGGCGCCGGCGAGGCTCTCGCACGGCTCGTTCGCGAGGGGTACGTCGACGCCCTCTCGGCCGGCAACGGCTTCGCGACTCACGACCTCGAGCGGTCGATCTACGGGACCTCACTCGGGATGGACGTCGAAACCCTCGAGCACCCCAGAAAGGGACACAAACACCACATCTGGACGATCTCGGAGGTGATCCGCGAGGGCGGGATCGCGGAGGCGGTCGAGGCCGGCACCGTCACCGAGGGGGTGATGTACGAGTGCGTCGAGAACGACGTCCCCTACGTGCTCGCCGGGTCGATCCGCGACGACGGGCCCCTTCCGGACACCATAACGGACGCGGTCGAGGCACAAAACGCCATCCGCGAGCAGGCTCGCGAGGCCGATCTCGTGTTGATGCTCGCCACGCTCCTCCACTCGGTGGCCGTCGGAAACTGCCTCCCGTCGACGACCCGGACCGTCTGTGTCGACATCAATCCCGCGACGGTTACCCAGCTCCTGGATCGCGGATCCGCCCAGGCGATCGGCATGGTGACCGACATCGGGACCTTCGTGCCGACGCTCGCCGACTTCGTGCTCGAGTCGGACGCCGAGTGACCATCCGGAACGCGAGACAGCCATTCATCGGTCACCCGTCGATCCATCCGGTCCGACGGTTTATCACGGATACCGAACCACCCCGTCGCGTGAGCTGATCCGCGTCCCGCGGCGGTCGAGGCGGGTGTTCGACACGCCGCCGCGGGTACGTTCCACGTGTCGGCTGTTCGCAAGTTCGGAGCTTCGATACGCGTGCGTGTCGTGTTCGGCGTCCTCGCTTTGATCCTCGCTCCTGTGGTCGCCTCACCGACCGACCCCGAGCCGGATCGGGTCTCGGCTCTCCCGGATCGAGACCCGAACCGCCGTGCCGACCTCGAATCGGCTGTCGGGGCAGACGAGCTTGACGCCGAGTGACGGTCCCCGCGCCGCGAAAAGCGACAGGCCGGTGATCCGGTCGCCGTTCGCGAGGACGTCGACGTCTGCCCAGGAGATGGTCCGTCCGGCAGCTATCCCGATCTGCTGGCCGAGCAGCGACAGGTGGCTTTCGCCGCCGTCACGTCCCACAGCTCCTTCACGCCCGTGCCCGGAGAGCGCTCCGCCGCCGGCATAGTGAGCGAGCCCGCCGTCGATCGCCGTCCCCTCATTGCTCGCGATCGCGGTGTATCCATCCACGTCGTCCGCCGGCGGACCGTCCAACAGCGCGTAGCTCGCTCCGGTTTCGACGACCGTACCGTGTCCGTTCCAGGCGACCGGCTCGACGTCGACGCCGACGGCCACGCGTAGCGATCCGCTCGCACGGAACGGGTCGGCGTCCCGGTCGCGGAACTCGAGGTGGACGTGGTCGTCGACCCATCGGCCGAAGAATCCCGACCGGACCGTTTCCCCAAGCGAGTCGCCGACGGACACGCGATCCCCCCCTCGAACGGCGGGGTCGACGTGGAGTATCCGGGCCGAAAGCGATCGCTCGATCCCGGCGGACGCACACCAGTCGTCGTCCACGTCGATCACGATCACGTGGTCCTGCTCGACCGCGTACTCGCGGTTCGGACAGCCGACGGTCCGCACCTCGCGGACGACCCCATCGACGGGAGAGATCCCGACTCCCGTTCCGGGATAGAGATCGATCGCGTGGCCGCGATCGTGGGCCGGATACGGGGAGTTGTACAGCGAGAATCGCGGATACCGATCGACGACTCCGTCGGGGATCGTCACCGTCGTCGCGTCCCGTTCCGTCATCGTCCGTCCGTGATTCTCCGACCGTATAGCGCCACCGGAACGGTCCGTTCCGGCGACTCGCTTATTGGCTTCCGGCTTCGACGCAGGGACATGCGCGTGGTTCGTGGCCGTGGCCCGACCCGACGGACGGATCGCGAAGCCACGGCGGATCTTCTCGATCGGGCTGCGGACGCCGGCGAGCCGGCCGTTCGCGTCTGGACGCCCCACCGACAGGTCGCGTTCGGCCGGCGGGACGTTCGTTTGGACGGGTTCGAGTCGGCATCGCAGATCGCCCGCTCGCACGGGTTTCCGCCCGTGGAACGCCGGGTCGGCGGGCGAGCCGTCGCCTACACCGGTCGAACCGTGGCGTTCGCGGTCGCGATCCCGATCGCGGACATGCGGTCGGGGATGACGCGCCGATACGAGGCGGTCTCGGAGACCATCGTCGACGTGCTGACCTCGATCGGCGCGGCCGTCGAGACGGGGGAACCTGACGGATCCTACTGTCCGGGAAGCCACTCGATCCGTGCCACGGACGGCGGAAAGATCGCCGGGATCGCCCAGCGCGTTCGACGGGGCGCGGCTCTCGTTGCCGGCTGTCTCACCGTCGTCCCGTCGGACGTGGACGAACTCGTCGACGTCCTCACTCCGCTGTATGCCGCACTCGACGTCCCGTTCGAGCCGCACTCGGTGGGATGTGCCGTGGATGCCGGCGGTCCCGACGATCCGACGCGTGTGACGGAGGCGCTCGAGTCCGCGCTGGTCCGTGGCCCCTGGAGCGACGGATCGACGACGATCGAGTCCATTCGATGACCGTCGAGCGGGCGGTTTCGACGTGTTTTTACTCGGCGGGCAAGTGGTTGGCCGTATGGCAGAATTCAAGGTCACCGTCGCCGACCCCGACGCCGGTCGGACCTATCAGCGCGAAGTCGACGGACAGGACGCGAACCGATTCCTCGGACGAAACCTCGGCGAGGAGGTCGACGGCTCTGCGGTCGGCCTCGACGGGTTCACCCTCGAGATCACTGGCGGTTCCGACGAGACCGGCCGGCCGATGCGCGCGGACGTTCCCGGATCGAGCCTAAAGGAGCTCCTCCTCGAGGGCGGGGTCGGCTACAAACCGACCAAGGACGGCGAGCGAAAACGCGTCACCGTTCGCGGCGCGGAGATCGCCGACGACGTCGCACAGATCAACGTCTCCGTCGTCGACGGCGACGGCGACGTCGCCGCGGCCTACGGCGAGGGCGAGGAAGATCAGGACGACGCCGACGACGCCGAGACCGACGAGGAATAGGAATTCACGGGTCGATGGCGCGTTTTACCTCCGAGGACGACGACGTTCCGTCGATCCGCGTTCATCTCGCTCGAAGCGGTGGAACGCGCCGTCCGTGCGTTCGTCTCCCCGACGACTCGGGGATCGATCGACATCTCGAATCGGGTGTCACCGACCGGCTCGGGGTTGAGGCGGGCGACGTCGTTCGTCTCGTCGTCGATCGCGAGACCAGTTACGCCCGGATCGACGCCGATTCCGACGGTAGAGTGATCCGCGGTGCCTTCGAGAACCGGCGTCTCGCCCGCTCGCCGGGGCGAGGTGAGAACCGGCTGGTCGAGTGGCTCCGCGCGAGAGAACGAGAGGAAGGGGATCCGCTGTTGCTCGACGTACTCGTCCCCGGCGAGGCCTACGGTCTCCGACTTCCCGGCGAACGTACGGTCTACGACGTCGATTCGGGGCCGCGTGAGTCGCTCGCGGACATCGCGAGCGACCTCGAGGAGTGAGGCATCTCCCGTAGCGAGCGACCGGGGAGCTTCGCTCCGAACGGCTTAATCCCGACGCGCCCCCACGTCCGGACATGAAACGGGTCGACGCGGAGCTGTCGACGCTCGACCGGGCGATCATCAACGGGTTTCAAGGCGGGTTTCCGGTCGTCTCACGCCCCTTCGATGCGGCGGCCGCCGCGCTCTCGGATCGCGGCGTGGAGGTGACCGGAACGGAACTCCGCGAGCGCGTTCTCGAGCTCGATGAGGAGGGCGTCCTCTCCCGGTTCGGCGCGCTCGTCAACGCCGAGGAGATCGGCGGGGCGGCCTCACTCGTGGCGATGCACGCTCCCGAGGACCGGTACGACGAGATCGCCGACCTCGTCAACGACTTTCCGGAGGTCGCACACAACTACGAGCGCGAGCACCCGCACCTCAACATGTGGTTCGTCGCGAGCGTGGCCGACCATCCGGATCCGGACAAGGACGCCCGCGACCGGATCGCCGAGGTGCTCTCGCGGATCGAGGACGCCACGGGCCAGGAGACCTACGACCTCCCGAAGCGACGCGAGTTCCACGTCGGCGCGAAGTTCCTGCTCGAGGGACCGATCCCCGACGGCGATCTCGACCTGTCGGATCTCGGTCCCGCCGTCGAGCCGAGCGATCGCGACTCGATCACGCCCGCCGAACGCGATCTCGTCGTCGAGATACAGGGCGGACTCCCGATCACCGCGACGCCGTATGCCGACGTCGCCGACGCGATCGACGCCGATCCGGAGTGGGTCGTGGAGACGATCGCGCGGTTCAACGCGGAGGGGAAGGTGCGGCGAGTCGGCGTCATCCCGAACCACTACGCGCTCGGGTACACCGAAAACGGGATGACCGTCTGGGACGTCCCGGAGGACGTCATCGACGAGGTCGGACCGGCGGTCGCGGATCTCGATTTCGTCACCCACTGCTACGAGCGTCCCCGCCACGAGGGGGTCTGGGAGTACAACTTCTTCGCGATGACGCACGGCCGCACCGAGGCGGAAAGCGAGCGTCGCATCCGGGAGGTCAAACGGACGATGGAGGAGTTCTGGGACGTCGAACCCGACGACTGGGACACGCTGTTTTCGACCCGTATCCTGAAAAAGACGGGTATCAGGCTCGACGAACGCGCCGCCGGCAACACGGACGTCGGGATGGATTCCGCCACGGAGTCTGGATCCACCGACGAATGATCCCCCTCGTCCACGACCTCTCCGGCGAAACCGTACTCGTCTTCGGCGGGGGGAACGTCGCAACCAGGAAGGCGAAACGATTCGTGTCCGAGGCCCGGCTGATAGTCGTGAGTCCGACGTTTACCGACGAACTTCGATCGCTTGCGGAGGATCGCTCGCTCGAGCTGGTTCGTGACGCGCCCGATCCGGACGGCGTTCGCGAGTTGGTGGACCGGATTTCTCCCGCCTTGATCGTCGCCGCGACCGACGATCCGGCGGTGAACGCGGCCGCCGAGGCCGAAGCCCACGAGCGCGGCGTGCTCGTCAACCGAACGGACGTCTCGGGTGCGCGGGACTCCGGGAGCGTCGTGGTCCCGGCGACGGTCGAGGACGGACCGGTGACCGTCGCGATCACGACCGGCGCGAACAGCCCGGCGTTGGCCCGCCACCTTCGCGAGCGGATCGAGGCGGAGATCGAGGGGGCCGGCGAACTGGCGCGGATCACGGGCGACCTGCGGGCGGAGCTCGCAGAGCGGGAGGTACCCCCCGAGGGACGTCGGGAAGCGCTCCGTGCCGTGGTCCGGTCGCCGGACGTTTGGAAGGCTTTACAAGTCGGGGGGGCCAATCCCCGTCAAACGGCGAGACGGGTCGCCGAAGGGACGTGTACCGATGACGGGATCGAACGGCGTACCGATGACGGGACGCGGAAATCGTGAGGAACGTAGATAGGCCATGACTGAGACGGGAGTGATCACCGGAGTTAGCGTCGCCCATACGCACGCGAGCATCGACGAGATCGACGCGGCGGGCGAGGAGTCCGAGCGGGGGATCGTCTCCGATCTGCTCGCGCGCACCAACGTCGAGGAGGCGTTCGCCATCCACACGTGCAATCGTGCGGAAGCGTACGTCGTCACGAACCACGCGGCCGACGGGCGCGAGGCGTTGTCGTCGTTCGCGCCAACGGTCAGGGAGGGCGCCGTCAGACATCTCGAACACGAGGCGGCCATCCGCCACCTGATGCGCGTCGCGGCGGGGCTCGAGTCGATCGTGCTCGGCGAGGACCAGATCATCGGACAGGTTCGCGATGCGTTCGAGTCGGCCCGCGCGGCCGGCGGGATCGGCCCGGTGCTCGAGGACGCGGTGACGAAGGCCATTCACGTCGGCGAACGCGCCCGGACCGAGACGGCGATCAACGAGGGCGTCGTCTCGCTCGGCTCTGCTGCGGTCGACCTCGCGTCCGAGGAGGTCGATCTCGAGGGGTCGACCGCGCTCGTGATCGGTGCGGGCGAGATGAGCACGCTCGCGGCACGCGCGCTCGAGGAGACCGGCGTCTCGCGGATCCGCGTTGCGAACCGGACGGTATCACGTGCACGGGAGATCGTCTCCGACCTCGAGGTCGAAGCCGAAGCCCGCCCCATCGACGCCCTGGAGGAGACGCTCGGAACCGCCGATCTGGTCGTCACCGCCACCGGGAGTCCGGATCCGGTCCTCGACTCGGAGATGCTGTCCGGGACGGGCGAACTGGTCTGTGTCGACATCGCGAGACCACGAGACGTCGACCCGAGCGCCGGCGAGTTGGCCGGGGTCGAACTCTACGACATCGACGCGCTCGAGTCAGTCACCGAGCGGACGCGGGAGCGCCGACGGGCCGAGGCGCGCGAGGTCGAGACGATGATCGACGAGGAGTTCGACCGACTGATGGAGTCGTTCAAGCGCAAACGCGCCGACGACGCCATCGCCGCCATGTACGAGTCCGCTGACCGGGTGAAGGCACGCGAGCTCGACCGGGCGGTCTCGAAACTCGAGGCGCAGGGCGGATTGACCGACGAGCAGCGCGAGACGCTCGAGGCGCTCGCCGACTCGCTCGTCGGGCAGTTGCTCGCCGCGCCGACGAAGTCGCTTCGGGAGGCCGCCGGCGAGGACGACTGGACCACGATCCACACCGCCCTCGAACTGTTCGATCCGGAGTTCGACGCGCCGCCCTCGACTCCCGAGGACGCGACGCGCTCGCCTCGCGTCCCGGAGGGCTCGGACTCCAGCTCCGAGGACGCCGTTCCCGAAAAGCCCTCCGAGTAGGAGTCGGTGGCGCTTCGGAGCGGATCCAGGTCACCGCGCTTTTTATCGCCGAGTATCACCCACAGTCGCCGTCTTTACTTCCCCTCGCGTGAAACCGCCGGCCATGCGACTGCCCACGCTCGTCGATCGACTCGATGAGACGCTCTCGACCGCCGGCTACGCCGACGTCGACGCGAGCGCGAACGGCCTGCAGGTCGGCCCGGATTCGGGGACGGTCGACCGGGTCGCCGTCGCGGTCGACGCCGCGGAGGCGACGATCGAGGCGGCCGCGGAGGCGGACGCCGACCTCCTCCTCGTCCACCACGGGATCTCCTGGGGCGGGATCGAACGCGTGACCGGACGCCAGTACGGGCGGATCGCGGCGCTCGTCGAGAACGACGTCGCCCTGTACGTCTCCCACCTCCCGCTCGACGGCCATCCGGAGCTCGGAAACGCTTCGGGCGTCGCCGACGAGCTCGACCTCGACGACCGTGAGCCGTTCGGTTCGCTCGGCCCGGTCCACCTCGGCACGATCGGCACCGCCTCCGAGCCGTTCTCCGCGAGCGACCTGCGGCGACGCCTCGACGCCTTCGAGGGCAGCGAGCGGGACACCAGAGTGCTCGAGTTCGGCCCCGACCGCATCGAGCGCGTCGCGGTGCTCACCGGTTCGGGCGCCGACTGGCTCGACGAGGCGGTGGAGGCGGGGGCGGACGCGCTCGTCACCGGCGAGGGGAAACAGAAGGTCTACCACGAGGCGCGCGAGGCCGGCATCTCGGTGTTCCTCGCCGGCCACTACGCCACGGAGACGTTCGGGGTCCGGTCGCTTGCGGGTCGCCTCGAGGAGTGGGGGATCGAGACGACGTTCGTCGACCATCCGACCGGGCTGTGAGGTCCGACGGGTCGTGAGACTCGACGGGAAGCGAGGCCCGACGACTGTGGGATCTCACTGTCGACTCCTCACTCGCGTCCGTTCCGGATCGCGGATTCGTCGTCGGCCCCCGCCTCGCCGTTTCGCTCCGCGATCCGGTCCGCCACCTCGCGACCGGCCACGACGCCGCCGTTCAGCGAGCGTTCGGGGTACTGCGCGCGGCTCGCCATGCCGGCGTAGTAGACCCCGGATAGCCTCTCGTCCGCCAGATCGTAGGGGATCACGGTCTCGAGGTAGCCGCGCTCGTAGACGGGCGCCGCACGCGGGTTCCGCGAGATACGGACCTCGCGCACCCGCTCGCGGGAGAAGTCCGGGAAGAGCTCCTCGATCCCCGAGATCCACCGATCGGAAAGCGCGTCGTCGTCCTCCTGCCAGTTTCGCTCCTCTGGCGACTGGACGTAGCTGGCGACGTAAAGCAGATGGTCGCCGCCGTATCGCTCGGGCGGAACGAAGTTGGTGTGTTCGATCAGCGCGCCGAAGGGCGCCTCGTCGGCCACGTTGAGCCAGTAGGTGTTCGAAAGCGGCTCGTCCATCGTGAGGACCGCACAGACGGCCCCCTGGAAGTCGATCGCACACCGATAGCCGGTGAGATCCTCGAGCACGTTCGGCATCGCCGCGACCACGACGCCGTCGACCTCGCGGGTCGTCGTTCCCGCCGGCGTCTCGACGGTGATCGTCTCGACGGCGCCGTTCCCCACCGCCGCCTCCGCGTCCGAGTCGTCGATCGGCTCTGCGGTCGCCTCCGCTTCGCCACCGGAGAATCCGACGTCCGTCACCCGCGCGTTCGTGGTGACGTGCTCGCGTCCCACGGCGTCGACGAGGGCGTCGAGCAGGACCGCGAAGGAGCCCTCCAGGTAGCCGAGCACCTCGCCGCGAAGCAGGTCGCGCTCCCCGCGGAACTTGATCCGGCCGAGCAGCCAGGCCGCCGAGACGTCCTCCTTGCGGTCGCCGAACTTCGCGTCGAGCAGCGGCTCGAAGAACCCCTCGTAGACGCCGCGGGTCGTGTGCTCGATCAGGAACTCGCGGACGGGAACGTCCTCGAAGTCGCTCAGGTCCTCGTAGGTGTCGAACGCGGGGAGCCCGCCGCGTAGGTCGACCTCCTTCGTCAGGGCCGCCAGTCGGAGGGTGTCGTAGGTGCTCAAGTGGGGATACGCGAGGATCTGCCAGGGCGTATCGAGCGGGTGAACCACGCCGTCGACGTAGTAGGCGTTCCTCCCGATCCGCCACTCGATCCGGTCTTCGATCCCGAGTTCGGCGGCCAGCTCGAGGATCGTCTCCTCGGACCGCGAGAGGTGGTGGTAGAAGCGCTCTATCGGATCGCCGTCGGTCTCGTAGACGCCGGCCAGCCCGCCGACGTCGTCGGAGGCCTCGTAGACGTGGGCGTCGATCCCGTGCTGTCGGAGGCGATGGGCGGCCGCGAGCCCGGCGATTCCGCCCCCCACGACTGCGTACATACGAATTCGTGGGCGCGAGTCGCGTAAGTGCGTTGTGGAGTCGGAGCCGTCGGTCGTCTCTTCCGTCAGTCCGCGGTCACGTCGAATCGGGAGGCGTTCTCGTCGTCGACGTGGTCGGTCGCGAGCGAGACGACGACGACGAGCACGGCGGCGAGCGCCATCAACCAGAGCGCGACGTCCCAACCGCCGTAGGTCCCCGGCAGGGCCAGCCGAACGTCGACGAACGGCAGCGGAACGGGCTCGAAGACGTGCGCGAGGTAGACGATCTGAGGGATCGAAATGGAGACGATCATCCCGGTTCTGGTCGTTCGATCCCAGTAGAGGGCGACGATGACCGCCGGCGCCAACAGGGCGAATCCGGAGAAAGCGGTGTCTCCGACCTCGATGAGGGTTCCGGGACGCGTGAGGCTCGCCAGGAACGCGAGCGTCGCGAAGACGGCGACGCCGATACGGGCGACCCACGCCTCGCGCGTTTCGCTCGCGTCGGGGGTGATGAAGGGCCGATACAGGTCCCGGGTGAAATACGACGACCCCGAAAGCAACATCGAGTCCGAGGAGGACATCATCGCGGCCATCGCGCCGGCGATCACGAGCGCGGCGAACCAGACCGGGGTGTACTCCCGAAGGAGCACCGGGAGGACGTTCGCGCCCTCGGGGACGTCGATCGGGAGGCCGGCCGCCCACGATCCGAGCATGAACGCCGGGACGAACAACAGGAGCACGAGCACCGGCCACAGCGCGAAGGACCGCTTGAGCACCCGGGCGGAGTCGGCGACGAAGAACCGCTGGTTGATCTGCGGGAACATCGTCACGCCGAATGCGATGGTGACCGCGGAGGAGATGATGAACTGCGGGGTGTAGGTCCCGCCGCCGAGCGAGGCGAACTCGGGGTTCGCCTCGACCATCGCGCCGGTGGCGGCCTCGGGCCCGCCGACCGCGGCGAGCACCCACGCGACCGCGATCCAGACCACGGAGAGCATGAACAGCCCCTGGATCGTGTCGGTCCAGGCGACGCCGCGCATCCCCGCGAGCATCACGTAGACGATCATGAACGCGGTGATGAGCGCCGCGCCGCCCCAGTAGGGGATCGCCCCGTTCGTCAGCCCGGCGATCGCCTCGCCGGCGCCCATCTGCTGGAGCATCACGTACGGAAACAGCCACAGGAGGCTGATGCCGGCGACGAGCGCACGAAGCCCCGGCGATCCGAACCGATCGCCGAGCATCTCCCCGAGCGTCACGTAGCCGTGGCGTCGGCCGACGAGCCACTGTTTGAAGCCGATCACGTACCAGAGGATCGCGAAGATCACACCGTCCATCACGCCCATCACGAGGATCCACTCGGGGCCGGCGGCGTACGCGAGGTTCGGCCCTCCGAAGAAGGTGAACGCCGAAAGCAGCGTCGCGAACGTGGTGAAAAGCAGCACGAGCGTCCCGATCGACCGGCTCGCGAGGTAGTAGTCCTCGGCGCCCGACTCGGCGACCCGATAGGCGAAAAGGCCGATCGCCAGCGCGACGAGCAGGTAGCCGACGACGATGCCCATCTCCAGGACGGCGCTCACGGTCCCTCACCCCCCGGATCGCCTCCGGACGTCTCGAAGGAGCCGGCGTCGACGTCGTCTCCCCGACCCCGGTCGACCTCCGGATCGAGGCCCATCCCCCGGTCCCACGCGCCGGCCGCGAACCGGCGGAAACAGGCGGCGGCGAGCACCATCCAGCCGACGTGCCACCACAGCCAGATCGGCAGTCCCGCGACGATCGCGTCCGTCCCCCACATGAACCACGGCACCGAGAACGCGACGAGCACCGCGAAGACGGGGATCCAAAGCAGGTCTCGCGACGTCATTTGGTGTAACCCTCTCCGTGACCGCCGTAAATGTATCCCTCCAGGTACCGTTTGCGTCCGTTTCGCTCGGACGACGTCCCGTGGGTCGGTCGCGATGCGATCGCCATCGTTCATGGTCCGATCGCGGTCGCTCCCCACGGATCCGTTTCCAAACCGACCGAATCCGTTTCTACACCGACATGATCGGCGGTACGACAGCTATTTCCGCCCCACCGACGTATATAAACAGGATGACGGACCAGTCCGTCAGTTCACGATCGACGCCGGGATCGCGACGCGTCGCGTCCCGTCCGTCGCCATCACGATCACCATCACTCACGAGGGTTCGAAGCCATGGAAGACACAGCCAAATACCTCATTCACGCGACCATCGCCGCCGACGGCGTCGTCGAACGGTCCGACGTCGTCGGGGCGGTCTTCGGCCAGACGGAGGGTCTGCTCGGGGAGGAACTCGACCTCCGGGACCTCCAGCAGGCCTCGAAGGTCGGTCGCATCGACGTCGCGATAGAATCGGAGAACGGACAGTCGTTCGGGGAGGTGACCGTCGCCTCGAGTTTGGATAAAGTCGAGACGGCGATCCTCGCCGCCGCGCTGGAGACGATCACCCGGGTCGGCCCGTGTCGGGCCTCCGTCGAGGTCACCCGGATCGAGGACGTCCGCGCGACCAAACGGCGGGAGGTCGTCGACCGCGCGAAGGAGCTTCTCGCCGGCGGATTCGAGGAGACGGCCCTCTCGAGCGACGAGGTGTTAGAGGAGGTCCGCGACGCGGCCCGCGTCGAGGGCATCGACGAGTACGAGGACCTGCCGGCGGGTCCCCGCGTGGCCGACTCCGACGCGGTCATCGTCGTCGAGGGGCGCGCGGACGTGCTCACGCTGTTGGAGGCCGGCATCAAGAACGCCGTCGCGGTCGAGGGGACGAACGTCCCCGACGCCGTCGCCGATCTCACCCGGGATCGGACCGTCACGGCGTTCCTCGACGGGGACCGCGGCGGCGAGTTGATCCTCCGCGAGCTGAGCCAGGTCGGCGAGGTCGATTACGTCGCGTTCGCGCCGGCCGGCCGATCGGTCGAGGACCTCGACCGCAGCGAGGTGCTCGAGGCACTTCGCGGCAAAGTTCCACACGAGACGCTGGCCGACGAAGCTGACGTCTCCGAGGCGATCGAGGGCCCTCGAGCGGGGTCGCCGACGACTGAGAACGGGTCGGCGACCCACGCGGATTCCGCCATCGAACGCGGATCCGCCACCGACGATTCCGGACCGAACGAGACGGAGGACGTGGACGCCGGTGACCCCGCCGGCGACACCGACGACGTTCGACCCGCGGACGAGTTGAAGGACTCGAGCGGGTCGGACGACGTGGACGAGCCGGACGAACCGAACGAACGGAACGACACCACGGAGGACGGCGAGACCGAGATCACCGACACGATCGAGGCACACGCGAGCGAGATCGTCGGCGGGGACAGCGGCCGCGCCAGGCTCCTCGATGCCGACGGCGGCGTCGTCTCGGAGGTCGAGGCCGCCGACGCGTTCGACGCGCTGGAGGACGCCGACGACGCCCCGCACGCGCTCGTCGTCGACGGGGAGATCTCCCAGCGGCTCCTCGATCTCGCGGCCCAACGCGGCGTGTCCCAGCTTCTCGGCCGCAGCGAGGGATCGTTCGTGAAGCGTCCGGTCGGAACGCGGATCCGGACGCTCGACGACCTCCGAATCGAGGCCTGATCGGAGCGAGGTGCCGGGGTCGGTCGAGGCATCCGGATCGAGCGAGGTGCCGGGGTCGGTCGAGGCATCCGGATCGAGCGAGGTGTCGGGCTCGATCTAGGCGTCCGGATCGAACCGATAACACAGCGCGTCCCGCTCGCCGTACTCGTTCGGCCGTCGTTCCGCCGCCTCGAAGCCGCAGGACTCATAAAGCGATCGGGCCGCGTCGTTTTCGACCGCCACGAGCACCGACAGCGTTCCCGGACTCCCCGTGATCGCCGCCTCGATGAGTTCGCGTCCCCGTCCCGTTCGGCGGTTCGCCGGATCGACGACGACCTCGGCCACGTGTCGGTTGTCGCCCCCGTCGACGTGGAGAAGGTAGCCGGCCACCGGGGACGGCCGGTCGGCGGCGTCGGAATCGGCGGTCGAGCCGCCACGCTTCGATGGGCCGGACTCGGGTACGGTCGAGACCAACACGTTCGCACCGCCCGCGGCGTTCAATCCCATCCCGAGGAGATTCGGCGATGGGCGATCGAGGTGTCGTTGGAGCCGGATCACTGCGGCGGCGTCCGACTTTCGGACGGGACGCACGCGCACACCGGTGACTGGGCGATCCGCCGTGGGGTCTCGCCGGGCGCCGTTGCGGCGATCGGTCATCCGATCACGAGCGGCGTGGACGCCGCGGCGACGATGGCCCCGGCGAGCGTGGCGAGCAGGTTCACCGCCTGATTGCCGATCCGGTCGCCCTCGATCAGCGCTCCGAGCAGGCTGTCGACGGTCATGCCGAGGAAGCCGGCGGCCGTGACGACGGCGCCGCCGACGAGTCCGGGTCCGATCGGCATCCCGAACGCCGCGAGCGCGCCGACGAGCAGCGCGCCCGCCAGTCCGGCGAGTTCCCCCTGGAGCGTGACCGCGCCGTCGGTCCCCGGCGACACGGGCTCCAGGGTCGTCACGAGCCGCGGCCGCTCGTAGAGCCCGCCGATCTCGGAGGCGAGCGTGTCGGCCATCGCGGTCGAGACCGCGCCGGCGAACGCCAGCGCGAAGACCGCGCCGTGGACGGACAGGTGGACGGTCGCGGCGTACCCCACGACCGCCGCAAGCGCGACGGCGGAGTTGGCGAGGACGTTACTCGTTCCGCGGGCGCCCTCGTTCTCCTGGGCGACGCCGCGTTCTGCCTTCCGGTCGAACCGGAACTTCGAGGCGAGTCCGCCGATCGCATAAAACGAGATGAGGACCAGAAACCACCCGACGTCACCGAGAATGAGCGTGAGAAGCCCCAACAGGACGCCGGTCAACATGCCCGGCACGGATGCCGTTCCGAGCGCGTAGGAGACGTATCCGAGCGCGACCGTGACCGCGAGCGCGAACGCGATCCCCTCGACGGTCACCCCGACGGCGAGCGCGTCGAACAGCCACAACAGGAACCCGACCGAGATCATCACGATCGGGTCGTCCCGGGCCAGCAACATCGCACGCAACAGCGCCGCGGCGAGCGCGCCCACCGCGGCCAGGAACGTGAATCGGGGGAAGTCGAGCGCTCCGCCCGTCTGGAGGACGATCGCCGTCTGCGCGAGGACCCCCGCGACGGCCCCGACCGCGACGAAGGCGGTCGCGTGGAGGAACTCCTCGTCGGTCACGGAGCGCGCGATCTGTCGACCGAGGTTGCCGACCGCGAGGAGGATCACCGCGGCGGCGTAGACGCGGACGGGCATCGCGACCCGGGGGATCGTCGCGAACAGCCCGAGTCCGGCCGCCGCCAGCGCGAACCCGGCCAGACCGTTGAGTCGACGGTCCCGCCTGTCGCCGGGACGCGCGAACAGCTCGAAGGCGGGACCCTCGCGGATCGCGAACGCGGCCGCCCCGGCCACGACGAGAAACGGGACCGCCGCCGCCACGCCGAGCGCGGGCGCGAGGAGCGAGAGCAACGCTACGGCGGCGAATCCCCCCGCACGTCGGATCCTCGAGTGCACGTTCGCGGATACCTCCGACGCTCACTTAACCCTCCCGACATCGCCCACCGCCGGAACCGCCCGGTACCCCCGATCGTCGGGAGCCGCCTATCGGTCGACGGCGGTCGACGTGCCGGACCCGCGAGTTTTTGCCCATCCACGGTCTGGTGGGCCACGTGGGGCTCTACGACACCTACCTCGCGGTTCGCTATCGGCTTCGCGACGGCGACGCCCCCGGCCACGTCGCGGTCGTGATCACCGAACGCGACCTGCTTGAGCAGGGCGCCTACGACACCCTCGAGCGGTTCCTCCGGTGGGCGTTCCGCTACGGCGCGGAGCGGGTGACCGTGCTCGTCTCGGTCCTCGACGAGGCGGTCGTCTCGACGCTCGAGCGCGAACTCCGCGATCTGGAGACGCCACGCGAGGTTGCGATCCGGGGCCCGACCGACACCGAGCGCGCGGACGCGCCGATCCGGGTGAGCATCGGACTGGGCGGAAAACGGGAGTTCGCGGAGGCGGTCCGCGACATCGCCGCGGACGTGGACGCCGGCGAGATCGAACCGGAAGACGTCGACGAGTCGACGATCTCCGAGCGGCTCGTGTTCCCGGCCGAGCCCGACCTCCTGATCAAGACCGGTGCCGAACGCCTCTCGGACTTCGCGATCTGGCAGTCGGTCTACTCGGAGCTGTACTTCACGGACGTCAACTGGCGCGACTTCCGCGAGCGGGATTACCTGCGCGCACTCATCGACTTTCGGAACCGGAAGCGGCGGTTCGGAACCTGATCGAGAACGGAAGCGCACCCCGGACCCTGATCGGGCTGGAAGCGAAATCGGAAACGGCACCTCAAGAGCCGTTCCGATCTCGAACGGGTCGTCGGTCTTATCGGAGTTCGGGCCCAACCGCCGCCGTGTCCCGTCCCGACGAGGTGATCGTGAGGGAGGCCGTCCGGGCCGATCTGCTCTCCGTCTTCCGCATCGAGCGGACGGTTTTTTCGGATCCATGGCCCTACGACGCCTTCGAGCGGCTGCTTCGCGAGCCGGCGTTCCTCGTCGCCGAACGGGAGCCGGACTCGGCGATCGTCGGCTACGTCGTCGCCGACGTGACGCCGAACTACGGCCGCGACATCGGACACGTGAAGGACATCGCCGTCCGCCCGGACGAGCAGGGGAGGGGGTTCGGCGGCCGGCTGCTCGCCGCCGGGCTCTCCAGGCTCCGGATGCAGGGCGCCTCGGTCGTGAAACTCGAGGTCCGCAAGGGCAACGAGCGCGCCCAGTCGCTGTACCGCTCACACGGGTTCGAGACGCTTCGACGGGTGAACCGCTACTACCAGGACGGCGAGGACGCGATCGTGATGGTACTCGATCTCGAGGCGTGGGCCTCGGAGTCCGGCTGACCCTGGAATCCGAACAGCAGTGGATTCGTCGAGACGCGCGTCGGTTGGGAACCTTTAGGGCCGACGACGCCGTCTCGAACCGTATGAGTTCGGTCCCCGAACGCGAGGAGATCGACCCCGAGTACCGCTGGGACATCGAGGACGTCTACGCGTCCGACGAGGAGTGGGAGGCCGCTTACGAGTCGATCGCGGGACGCGTCGACCAGCTCCGCGAGTACGAGGGACGCGCCACGGACGATCCGGAGACCCTCCTCCAGTTGCTCGAACTTCGCGAGGAGATCATGCGCGAGGTCGCCACGGTCGCGGTCTACGCCCGGCTACGAAGCGCCGAGGACACGACGAACGGAACCTACCAGGCGATGGCCGCCAAGGGGTCCTCGCTGCGTTCGGAGGCCTCGAGCGCCATCTCGTACCTCGAGCCGGAGCTGCAGGAGCTGACCGAGCGGGACCTCGAGGCGTTCCTCGAGGCCGAGCCGGAACTGGAGGCCTACGACCACTACCTCCGGGACGTCCTCCGGATGAAGCCGCACACCCGGTCGGCGGAGGTCGAGGAGGTGCTTGCGGACCTCTCGGAGGTCACGAGCGCGCCCTCGGAGATCTACTCGATGCTCACCAACGCGGACATGTCCTTCGGCACCGTCGAGGGGCCGGACGGCGAGCCGGTCGAGATCACCCAAGCCAACTTCACGAAGCTGCAGACGAAACCCGACCGTGAGTTCCGGCGGACGGTTCACGAGACGTTCTACGACGAGTGGGCGGACGTGCGGAACACGGTCGGCACGTCCCTCGAGAAGGCCGTGCGCGAACACGTCACGAGCGCCGAGATACGGGGGTACGAGACCGCCCGGGCTGCCGCGCTCGACGGCCCGAACGTCCCGACCGAGGTCTACGACACCCTCGTCGACACGGTTCGAGACGAGATCGACGCGCTCCATCGCCACGCCGAGTTGAAGCGGTCGGCCCTCGGCGTCGACGAGCTTCGGAGCCACGACCTCTACATGTCGTTGACCGGCGAGGAGGGCCCGGACGTCGAGTACGAGCAGGCCGCCGAGTGGGTGAAAGAGGCCGTCGAGCCGCTCGGCGAGCCCTATCGAGAACGGATGGCCGAGGGGCTCGAGAGCCGCTGGGTCGACGTCTACGAGAACGAGGGCAAGCGGTCGGGGGCGTTCTCCTCGGGAACCTACGACACCCAGCCGTTCATCCTGATGAACTACCAGGACGACATCGCCTCGATGTTCACCCTCGCCCACGAGCTCGGCCACTCGATGCACTCCGAGCTGGCCGGCGACGCCCAGCCGTGGCACGACGCGAGCTACGACATCTTCGTCGCGGAGATCGCCTCGACGGTGAACGAGACGCTTCTCACCCACCACCTGCTCGAAACCCTCGAGGACGACGAGCTGCGGACCCACGTCCTCGACGAGTACCTCGAGCGCTTCCGAAGCACGCTGTTTCGACAGACGATGTTCGCCGACTTCGAACACCGCATCCACGGGCGCATCGAGGACGACGAGGCGCTCACCCCGGACGTTCTCGACGAGCTGTACGGCGGCATCAAACGCGAGTTCTACGAACCGGCAACGCTCGAGGGCGGGATCGAACGCGAGTGGGAACGGATTCCGCACTTCTACTATGACTTCTACGTCTACCAGTACTCGACGGGGATCGCGGCGGCGGCCGCGATCGTCGACCGCATCCTCGAGGAGGGCGAACCGGCCGCCGACGACTACCGCGACATGCTCGCGGCCGGCGGCTCCGACTACCCGCTCGAGGTGGTCCGGCTGGCCGGGATCGACATGGCCGAGCCGGAGCCGATCGAGTCGGCGATCGGCGTCTACCGGAGCTACCTCGACGAGATCGAGACGCTGTTGGACCTGTAGGAAGCTCCCGTCGTACACGCAGTAGGGTCCCCTCCTCGTTCACCCGCGACCGGACTCGAGGACCGCAATCGAGACACATCGGACGGTTTTTCTCCCGTCCGGGAGACGATCGGACATGGCCAAACAGCCGCATCTATTGATCGAGGAGGGGGACGTCGCCGACGTCGCGATCGTCCCCGGCGATCCCGGCCGCGTCGACCGGATCGCGGATCGGTGTGACGACGCGGAGACGGTGTCCGAAAACCGCGAGTACACGATCGTCAACGCCAGCTACGAGGGCGTCCCGCTCACGATCTGCTCGACGGGGATCGGCGGTCCCTCCGCGGCCATCGCGGTGGAGGAACTCGCCGCGGTCGGCGTCGACACCTTCCTCCGGTGTGGGACCTGCGGGGCCCTGCAGTCGGACATCGAGATCGGCGACATGGTCGTCGCGAACGGCGCCGCCAAGGAGGAGGGAACCTCGAAGCGCTACGAGTCGGCGGTGTATCCGGCCGTCCCCGACTACGAGGTCCTCTCCGCGCTCGTCGACGCCGCCAGAGCGAACGACGAGGACGTCCACGTCGGGCCCATCGTCTCCGACGACGCCTTCTACAACGAGAGCGAGGACTTCGTCGACGACTGGGAGGCCGCGAACCTGCAGGCGATCGAGATGGAGGCGGCGACACTCTTCGCGCTCGCGCGCCGCAAGGGGCTCCGCGCCGGCGCGATCTGTACCGTCGACGGCAACCTCGTCGAGGGGACCCAGAAGGGCGCCGACTCCGACGACGAGCTGCCGGAGAAGGCGAAGGACAACGTCGAGCGCGCGATCGAGTTGACCCTCGAAGCGGTCACGGCGCTGTAGAACCTGAACGGTCACGACGTCGGAGGACCTGAACGGTCACGACGTCGGAGGACCTGAACGGTCACGGCGCCGGTCGGATCGTCGCTTCCACCCTCGAGTTGTTGGGTCTCACCGTTCCGACTTCTCCGCGTCCTCACCGTTTGTGCCCTCGGTCACATCCCCGCCCGGAACACCGCCGTCCACGGATTCCTTGGCGGTCGGTTCCGACTCCTCCATGATCTCGTCGGCGACGGCCTCCGAGTCCGCGCCGAACGCGGAGTCGACGAGGAGGTGGCCCCCGAGCGTCGCCGGCGAGATGACGTGGTCCGCGCCGGCGCGGCGCAGTTTGTCCACGTTCTCGCGCTGGGTCGCGGCGGCGACGATCCGGACGTCGGGGTTGAGCTGGCGGGCGGTGAGGATCGACAGCGCGTCGGCCGCGTCGTCGTTCGTCGCGACCACGATGGCGCGTGCGTCCCCGATCCGTACGGTTTCGAGAGGAGCGACGTCGCTCGGGTCGGCTGCGAGGACCGAGATGTCCCGGTCGCTCAACCGGCTCGCCTCGCGTTCGTCGTCGGTGACGACGACGTAGGTGGTCCCGCGTTCGGTGAGTTCTTCGAGTATCGGTTCCGTCAGGTCCCCGTATCCGAGCACGAGGACGTGGTTTTCGAGCAGGTCGAACTGGCGTTGTGTCATCTTTCCGAGTGCCTTCGAGAGTTGTGCCTCGATCGCGGGCGTCAACAGGACCCCGAGCGCGACCGCGAAGGCGGCCACGTTGATCACGAGCACCGAGACGCCGAACATCCGGCCGATCGCGGTCGTCGGCGTCACGTCGCCGTAGCCAACGGTCGAGGCGGTCACGACGGTGTAGTAGAACGCGTCGACGAGGGTGTCGATCCCGGTGAACTCCTCGCGCAGGGCGAAGGAGCCGAACGTCCCGTAGGCCAGCGCGGTCGCGAGCGCCGTCCCCGCGGCAAGCTGTGTCGGCGAGGGCCGGTAAGTCCGCGTGAACCGGCCCCGGTTGACGACGAGCGCCGGGATCGACACCGTCGACAACACGACGAGGGGCAACGAGACGACGGAGACCTGTAACAGCCCCTGGATCGCCGTCAACGGGAGGAGCACGGCCGTCGAGTACAGCCCGACGCGGTACCCGCGTTTGAGCGCGTAGCCGCTCGCGAGCATTGCGAATCCGGTGAGCGTCCCGGTGAACCCGACCGCCTGTCTGACGAACTCGGGGATGTACGCCGACAGCGGGCCGTCGACCCCGACGCCGGCGATGTGGAGCAGCCCGACGAGGATCGAAAACACCGCGACGGCGAACGTCAAGACGATCGACGCCCGGACGGTCACCCACTCGCGACTCCACTCCATGTCGGATGGAGAACCACCGTCAACTTAAAAGGGTCGTGCAAACCGCGACGTGGAAGCGTTCTCGATCGCCGCCGAGCGGTGGACTCGCGTTCACCACCGAGCGGTGGTTCCGCGATCGACGCCGGATGCTGGCCCGGACGGGCTCACCGGTCGAGCGCGGAGAGGGCCTCCGCCGCCTCGCGTGCGGCCTCGAGGTCCTCCCGGGCGCGGCGCGGTCCGTCCGCCCGCTCCGCCGCCTCCGCGAAGCGGCGGACGGTCCGCGACAGCGATTCGCGGGCGGCGCGCAGATCCTCCGAGGGGTCCGGGTTCGTCTCCCTGTGGCCGGCTCGTGGGTCCCCCTCGCTTCGGATCGCATCGCTCGCGGGTCGGCTCGGGGCGTTCGTCCCGGCCGGTTCCGACGGTGCCGCGCGTTCGGGCGTGGGTCGCCCCTCGACGACGTTCCGCTCAGCGCTTCCGTTGGCCGTCGGCGCGTCCGTGTTCGCGTCCGCCGCGTTCGCCGTGTTCGCGTTCGCCGTGTGTTCCTCCGGCGAACCCGCATCCACCGTGTGTTCGTCCGGCGGGCTCGGGTCAGCCGGATCCGCGTTCGTCGCCGACCCGGCCGCCGTGGACTCCGGGTTCGATCCGGCCCCGTTCGTGGTGGTTTCCGCGCCCGCGTCGATCTCGGCTCCGGTCTCCTCTGCGGCATCCTCGCGGGCACACGTCGGGCAGAACTCCCGGCCGTCGTGGCGAAAGATGGGATCCCCACAGGCGTCACAGTGGCTGTTCGTCATCGTGGCACCCTTCAACAGCAGCTCGGACATGTGCTGGGTGTGTTCGCGCTTCTTGCGGTCACGCTCGTACTTCTCTCGAAGCTTCTCGCGTTCGGCCTCCTTGTCGAACTCCTCGCTCATACATCGGTACACGGGGTCGACCCGCAAAAGCTCGGCGGGCTCGGGTGAACCCCACGTTCGACGGGAGCGGTCGGTCGCGGAAGGCCTCGGGGGTTGGTCGCGGAGGGTCGGTCGCGTCGCGGTCGTTCGTGCCGTCGTCCGCGCTCAGTCCTCGGTCTTCGTTCGATCGACGTCGAGTTCGCCCCGCTCGATCTTCACGCCGTCCTGGGCGACCTGCCGGCCAAGCACCGCACACTTCACGCGCATCGGCGAGATGTCGACGCCGAGCATCTCCGTGACGTCGTCGGTGTCGAGCTCCTCGAGCTCCTCGATCGTCATCCCGGCGAGCCGCTCGGAGAGCATGCTCGCGGAGGCCATCGAGATGGCACACCCGTCGCCGGTGAAGCTGACGTACTCGATCGTCTCGCCGTCGTCCGCGAGCCGGATGTCCATCCGGATCGTGTCCCCACACGAGGGGTTCTCGCCGACGTGCGTGATGTCCGGATCCTCCATCTCCCCGTAGTTTCTGGGGTTCTTGTAGTGATCGAGGATCTGCTGTCGGTACATGTCCGAGCCCAGTCCCATGCTGTCTCACGGTAGCCGACTCGGGGGGAAAAGCGTTCCGCAGCGTGGGTGAACGTGCCGCGATCGGTCGAAATCCCCTCCGTTGTGTCGACACGGCCGCGTCGAATAGCGCGGTCGCGCCGCTCAGGCGAAGAGTTCGCGCGCCTCGTCGATCGCCTCGACCAGCGTGTCGATCTCCTCGAGGGTGTTGTAGACGTAAAAGGACGCGCGGGCGGTCGAGGAGACGCCGAGCTTGTCGTGGAGGGGCTGGGTGCAGTGGTCGCCGGCGCGGATCGCGACGCCGAAGTCGTTGAGGATGCTCGAGAGGTCGTGGGCGTGGACGCCGTCGACGTTGAACGAGACGAGTCCGCCGCGACGATCGCCGGGCGGGCCGTAGATGGTCACGTCGTCGAACTCGCTCAGCCGGTCGTAGGCGTAGGCGGCCAGCAAGTCCTCGTGGGCGCGCACGTTCTCCATGCCGATGTCCTCGACGAAGTCGATCGCGGCCGCGAAGGCGATCCCCTGGGCGATGGACGGGGTTCCGGCCTCGAACTTCCAGGGGAGGTCCTCGAAGGTGGTCTCCTCGTAGCTCACCCGGCGGATCATGTCGCCGCCATAGTTGAACGGCCCCATCGCGTCGAGGATCTCCTCGCGGCCGTAGAGCGCGCCGATGCCGGTCGGACCGCACATCTTGTGGGCGGAGAACGCGAGGAAGTCGGCGCCGAGGTCGTCGACGTCGACCGGACGCGTCGGGACCGACTGGGCGCCGTCGACGAAGACGTACGCGTCGTGGTCGTGTGCGAGGTCCGCCAGCTCGCGAACGGGGTTGATCGTTGCGAGCGCGTTCGAGACGTGGACCGCGGAGACCATCGCGGTCGCGTCGTCGATGCACTCGGCGGCGTGATCCATGTCCAGGGTCCCGTCCTCCTCGACCGCGATGAATCGGACCTCGGCGCCGGTCCGCTTGCCGATCTGCTGCCAGGTGACGAGCGAGGAGTGGTGTTCCATCTCCGTCAGGACGACGTTGTCCTCGGGCCCGAGCTCCCGAAGGCCCCACGCGTACGCGACGAGGTTCTCCGCCTCGGTCGTGTTCTTGGTGAAGACGATCTCCTCGCGCCCCTCGGCCCCGACGAACTCCGCCACGCGGTCGTGGGCCTCCTCGTAGGCGACGGAGGCCTCCTGGCTCAGCTGGTGGATGCCGCGGTGGACGTTCGCGTTGTACCCGCGGTAGTAGTCCGCGATCGTCTCGACGACCGGCTCCGGCGTGTGGGTCGTCGCCGCGTTGTCGAGGTAGACGAGCGGCGTCTCGTCGCCGGGGCCCTCGCCGGGCGTCGTCGCGTCCCCGCCGACGTGCCGCTTCAGGATCGGGAACTCGGCACGTATCGACTCGACGTCGAACGGATACCGTTCCTGTTGGCTCATTGTGGTGGGGTTGGGGCTCGAGCGTGAACACGCCTTCGGTCCGGGCCCGCGCCGGAACGACGCCCGGATGTCTCGACCGTAACTTCGAACGGTTTCACCGATCCGGAAAGGACTAAGTACGTTGCCGGATAGCGTTGTATCGTATACGATGCAACGACGGGAACTCCTCGCCGCGGCCGCAGGTGGATTGTCGATCGGGATCGCAGGCTGTGCGGGCGCTCCGTCCGGATCCGAAGAGCAGGCCGCCGGCGTGTCCGGCGAGACGCTCACGCTGACGACGACCACGAGCACGTACGACACAGGTCTGTTGAGCGAGCTCAACGCCCCCTTCGAGGAGATGTACGGGGTGACCGTCGACTCGGTGGCACAGGGCACCGGTGCCGCGCTGGAGACGGCCCGAAACGGCGATTCGGACGTCGTCATGGTTCACGCGCGGTCGCTGGAGGACGAGTTCATGCGCGAGGGCTACGGCGTGAACCGTCGGGACCTGATGTTCAACGACTTCGTGATCGTCGGCCCCGGATCGGATCCGGCCGGGATCTCGGGGATGGAGTCGGCCACCGACGCCTTCGCCGCGATCGCCGACTCCGAGGCTCCCTTCATCTCCCGAGGGGACAACTCCGGGACGCACACGAAGGAGCTCGCGATCTGGGAGGCGGCCGGAACCGATCCGGGCGGCGACTGGTACCGCGAGACCGGACAGGGGATGGGCGAGGTGCTCAACATCGCGAACGAGGCGGACGGCTACACGCTCGCCGATCGCGGGACGTATCTCTCACAGCGGTCGGAGATCGATCTCGAGATCCTCGTCCAGGGACCGATCGAGGGCGGACCCGAACTCCTCTCGAACCCCTACGGCATCCTCGCCGTGAACCCGGCGATCCACGAGAACGTCAACTACGACCTCGCGATGGCCTACATCGGGTACGTCACGAGTCCGGAGGCACAGGAGCTGATCTCGAACTACGAGGCCAACGGCGAACAGCTGTTTTTCCCCCGTGCGCTCTCCGAGGATCCGGACTTCCAGCAGTACGTTCCGGAAGGGTGGAGCGGGAACGCGTCCGATAACTGACCGTGCCGATCGAATCGACCGCGACGCTCGTGACGCCGCCGACGTTCCTGCTGCCGGCCGGATTTCCCTTCGAGCCGGTCTACGTTCGAAGCATCATCGGCGTCTCGCTGTACGTGAGCGGGGTTGCAGTCCTCGCGAGCGCCGCAGCGAGCCTGCCGATCGCGCTCCTCGTCGGGTTCAACGACTTTCCAGGGAAACGGCTCCTGACGGCCGCCATCAACACCGGGATGGGCTTTCCGAGCGTCGTCGTCGGCCTGGTGGTTCTGTTCCTCGTTTCGAACCAGGGACCGCTCGGCGAGCTCGAACTGGTCTTCACCAAGGAGGCGATGATCCTGTCGCAGTTCGTCCTCGCGACGCCGCCGATCACGGCGATCAGCCTCGCGGCGATCGACGGCGTCGACCGCGGCGTTCGCGACGCGGCACACGTGCTCGGCGGGACTCGACTCGACGTCGCGCTCGTCACGATCAAGGAGGCCCGATACGGCATCGCGACCGCGGTGCTCGCCGGGTTCGGCCGCGCGATAAGCGAGGTCGGATCGGTCCTCATCGTCGGCGGCAACATCGCCGGCTCGGGCGGCGTCTCGAAGACCCGCACGCTCACCACCGCGATCCAGCTCGAGGCCCGCCAGGGCCGCTACGAGACGGCCATGGTCCTCGGCGCCGTGCTCGTGGTTCTCGTCCTGGTCGTCAACGGGATCGTGATCCGACTCGGCGACGGGGGGGTTCAGCGATGACGCTTCGCGCCGTCGGCGTCTCCAGAACCTACGGGGGGGAGACCGTCCTCCGGGACCTATCCCTCGACGTCGGCTCGGGCGAAGTGCTCGCCGTGATCGGCCCCTCCGGCGTCGGGAAGTCGACCCTGCTCCGGCTGCTCGCGCTGGCGGAGGAGCCGAACGAGGGGACGATCGAACTCGACGGGACCGACGCGTGGGCCCTCGACAACGGCGAGCGGCTCCGGCTTCGACGACGGGTCGGGATGGTCTCCCAGGAGGCGAACCTCTTCGACGCTTCCGTGGCTCGAAACGTGGCCTACGGGCTCCGAGTCCGCTCGTCGTGGCGGGATCGACTTCGCGGATCGCTCGCCTCGGTCGTCGCGTCGAACGGGACGGCCGACGCGGTCGAGGAGTCCCTGTCGATCGTCGGGTTGAGCGACGAACTCGACCGGGAGGCCGACTCGCTGTCGGGCGGCGAGGCTCAGCGCGTCTCGTTCGCCCGGGCGATGGCCTACGACCCGGACGTCCTGCTCCTCGATGAGCCCACCTCGGATCTCGATCCCCGAAACACGGCCGCCATCGAGGAGGCGATCGCCGCGGCACGCGACCGCGGGATCGGCATCGTCCTCGCCACCCACGACATGCATCAAGCCGAACGGGTCGCCGATCGGGCGGCGGTGCTGCTCGGCGAGTCGATCGCGGAGATGGGGCCGACCGAGCAGGTCTTCGAGGACCCTCACGACGAGCGGACCCGGAAGTTCATCTCCGGGGAACTGGTCTATTGACGATCGGGGACGTGATCTCCGAACGCAGATCCCACGCCGGATCCGCATCGATCGGACTCACGCCAAACGAAGGGAACGGAAAAACGGACGCTGCCAGCGGGTCGGTCGACGCGAACCGACTCAGAACGGAGCCTGCGGCCCCTCGTCGTCCTCGCCGCCGTCGTCGGACGTCTCGCCGGGGAACGAGGGGGACATGCCGCCGCCTCCCGTGCCGCCCAGGTCGCCGTCGGCGCCGGAGCCCATGCCGGTGTCGGCGTGGACCGTGTCGATCTCGGGGATCTCCTTCACCATTCGGGACTTGATCGCCTGGATCGTCATCGGCGAGATGCCGCAGCCGGAACAGGCGCCGCCGAGCTGGATGTGAACCTCGCCGCTCTCGCGGTCGAGGTGGCTGATCGCGGCGTCGCCGCCGTGCATCTGGATCTGCGGGAAGTTCCGCCGCAGGAAGTTCGTGATCCGGTCTCGCAGGTCGTCGTCCGTCTCCGCCGTTTCCGTGCTCATGTCACCGGGTTGGCCGCGAATCGGCTTATGCCTTTGGTTCGGATCGATCCGACCGTGATCCGTGCTCAGGTTCGTCAGTTCTCGGGCTGTTCGACCCCGAAGACGCGGTGCAGCTCCGATTCGATGCGCGAGACGTAGATCCCGAGCGTCTCATCGAACTTCTCGTCGTCGACGAGCACGCCCTGTAGCCGATCGCGAGGGTTCTCGGGCAGCTCGACGACGAACTCGCCGTCCTCGTAGAACGGCTCGGACTCGTTGAGCACCTGCTGGTCGATCCCGTGGATCAGCTCGGAGTCGTACCGCTCGTTCATGTACTCGAAGGCGTTCTTGTAGGCGCGTTGCAGCTCCGTGAAGTAGTTCGCGTACTTGTCCTCGAACTTCTCGGGGTCGAACTCCGTGGCCATGTCCGCCGGTGGGAGTCGATCGGGGAAAAGTCGGCCGGTCGACCGCGGTCGGGAGCCGACGCGACTCGTTCCCGAGACCGACTCGAACGGGCTTATATGCTCGGGTCCGGTAGCATCACGCGTGTCGGAACTGGTGTTACTCGCCGTCGGGATCGTGGTCGCCGCCTTCGTCGGCGTCAACATCGGCGGATCGGGGACCGGGGTCGCGTTCGGCCCGGCCGTCGGCAGCGAGCTGGTCTCCAAGGTCGTCGCCGGGGGGCTCATGTCGATATTCGTCCTCTTCGGCGGTTGGACCATCGGCCGCCGCGTCGTCGACACCCTCGGCGCCGGACTCCTGAGCGGGAACCCGTTCACCCTGCGGACGTCCATCGTGGTGCTGTTCTTCGTCGGCGGCGCGCTGTTCGTCTCGAACGTCTTCGGGGTCCCCGCCTCGACGTCGATGACCGCGGTCGGCTCGATCGCCGGCCTCGGGATCGCCCGCGGAACCCTGAACCAGGGGATCGCGCTCGAGATCGTCGCCTGGTGGCTCGTCGCCCCGATCGTCGGCTTCTGGGTGAGCGCGGTCGTCGGGCGCTACTGGTACGATCGGCTCGCGGCGAAGCTCGCGATCGACCGCTCGGAGGGCCCTCCGGCGCACATCGACCGATCGGGGCGAATTCCGACGATCCAGGTCGCGGCCGGCGCGACGAGACGGGAGGTCGTCGGCGCCGGGATCGTGATCGCGATCGCGTGTCTCAACGCGTTCTCGGCGGGCGCCTCGAACGTGGCCAACGCGGTCGCCCCCCTCGTCGGGAGCGGCGATCTCTCGATGAACGCCGGCGTGCTGTTGGCCGCCTTCGCGATGGGCATCGGGGCGTTCACCCTCGGCCGACGGACCCTCGAGACGATGGGCAACGACCTGACGGAACTGCCGCTCACCGCCGCGCTCGTGGTCTCGCTCGTGACGTCCGTCCTCGTCGTCGGGCTCTCGGGGCTCGGGATCCCCGCCTCGTTCGTCGTGATCGCGACGATGAGCATCGTCGGGCTCGGTTGGGGGCGCGCCACCCGCCTCGATCGCCTTCCCGAGACGCCGACGGAGCGGCCGGCGGAGATCGGCGCGCCCGTCGAGAGCGGGGACGCACCCGGGGCGATCGACGACGAGGACGGGTCGATCAACGTCGCCGACCTCTACGAGCCGACGACGACCGCGCGCGTGATCTTGTTACAGAACGCGGTTCCGGTCGCCGCCACGGTCGGCTCCTACCTCGTCTTCCTCGCGGTTCCCTCGCTGTAGCGAAATCGGTCGATCGGGCACGGATATCCGTGATAAAGCGACACCCGAACACGTTTCGGCGATCGCGGCGTCATTCGTACCGAACAGCAAAGCCTAATGAGGTGGGTGGTGAAACGAACGGTGATGCCCACAGTAGAATACCTCAACTACGAGACGCTCGACGACCAGGGCTGGTCGGTCGACGACGACGACCTCTTCGAGAAGGCGGCCGACGCCGGACTCGACGACGAGGACTACGGGTCCCTCGAGGTCAACCAGGGCGAGTACATCCTCGAAGCCGCCGAGGCGCAGGGGTACGACTGGCCGTTCTCCTGCCGCGCCGGCGCGTGTGCGAACTGCGCGTCCATTCTCAAGGAGGGCGAGATCGAAATGGACATGCAACAGATCCTCTCGGACGAGGAGGTCGAGGAGAAGAACGTCCGTCTGACCTGCATCGGCAGCCCGGCCGCCGACGAGGTCAAGATCGTCTACAACGCGAAACACCTCGACTACCTGCAGAACCGCGTCATCTGAAGAACGGCGTTCACCGTCCGTTCAGATCGGGCGTTTCCGGGGTTGATTAACGCTCTCCCGGGCGCTTTCTCTTGGCTCGTCACGTGGTAAATGGTTAAGTCATCATCAGGAGAACCCCCATTGAGACATGATACCACTTCAACAGGGGGTTTCCCTCGATCCACAACAGTACGTTCCGGCACTCGTGGGTGCGGTCACGACGGTCGTGTTGTTCGTCGTCGTGTTCGCCGTCATCTACCTGCTCGGGAAGTACTTCGTGACCCGAGCGGTCGAACGCAGCCTCAGGCGGCGGGACTTCGACGAGACGCTCGTCGGGCTGGTGGTCAACACGACCGTCGTGGTAGTCGGCGTCGTGTCGGTGGCGCTCGCCGCGACGGTCGCCGGCTTCGGCGTCGTCCTCGCGGCGTTTGCAACCCTCGCCGGTGCGCTCGCGCTCGCGGTCGGCTTCGCCGCCCGAGACCTCATCGCCAACTTCGTCGCCGGCGTGTTCATCATTCAGGATGAACCGTTCACCGTCGGCGACTGGATCGAGTGGGACGGGAACGGCGGCGTGGTCCGGGACATCCACCTGCGGGTGACGAAACTGGACACGTTCGACAACCAGCTGGTCACCGTTCCGAACAGCGCGCTCGCTAATGCCGCGGTGATCAACAACGTGGAAAACGATCACCGCCGGGTTTCGGTCGATTTCGGCATCGGGTACGACGACGACATCGAACGGGCGCGGGAGACCATCATCGACGAAGGTGGAGCCATCGACGACGTGCTTTCGGAACCCGCCCCCACGGCGCCCGTCACGGGACTCGGCGACTCGGCCGTCGTGCTCCAAGGGCGGATCTGGATCGACCCGTCCGAGAGCGGCTACGGGGCAGTGCGTGCACGATTCGTCGAGGCGGTCAAACGACGCTTCGATAGCGAGGGGATCGACATGCCGTACCCCAATACGGAACTCTCGGGTGGCATAGAGATCACGAACCCCGGAGAGGTCCAGGGGATTTCCGGCGACTGAGGAGTGGTGGACCGCTCCATCACGCGCCGCCGCGTGTGACGGTCGATCAGGGTTCGTCCCGCTTTTTCGCGTCATCCCGTCCGAGTTCCCCGTCACAGTTCCCGGCCAGTTTCCCCGTCGTGTGTGCGTTTTATCGCGCCGGAGCGCCGATCGGACATCGATGAGCGAGACGGAGAATCTCCACCAGTTCGCGGTCGAGGCACGAAGCGAGAGTTCCACGAGGACCGCCGTCGAGGTCCGTGATTTCGAGTTCGTCGTCGACGAGCCGGAGCCGCTCGGCGGGACCGACGAGGGGCCGAACCCGGTCGAGTACCTGCTCGGCTCGTGGGCCGGCTGTCTCAACGTCGTCGCCAACCTGGTCGCGCGAGAGCGCGACATCACGATCGACTCCCTCGACATCTCGATCGAGGGCGATCTCGATCCGCGCGGGTTCAAGGGCGCTTCCGACGACGTACGAGCCGGGTATCAGGAGGTCCGCGTGGAGATCGACGCGGAGACCGACGCCGACGACGAGGAGCTCCGCGAGTGGCTCGAGGCCGTCGAGCAGCGCTGTCCGGTCGGCGACAACCTCCAGCACGAGACGCCCACCGAGATCGAACTCGTCGACGAGTAGACGCCTGCTCCGGCCAGGCGGCCGGCTGGATGAGCGTTCGTCCGGAGATCGTTCGATCGGGTCGTCAGTAGACGACGAGCGACAAGTAGAGCTGTCCGATCCCCGCGAACACCATCACGACGCCCGCGAGCTGTTTCAGTCGAGCGGAGTAGGCCACGAGCCGGCCGGCGTTCGACAACAGCCCGACCCCGGTCGCAACGGTGGTGGCGACCATCAAGACGGCGACGACGCCGGCGTAGACTCCGAGCAGGAGGACCGCGACGTCGCCCGGCAAGGCGATCGCTCGAGCGACGACCGCGAGGAATATCGGAGCGACACACCCCGCTCCGGCGAGCGCGTATCCCGCCCCGAAGAGACCGAATCCGAGCACGCTCGACCGCCGCTTCGGCAGGGGAACGGAGACGGAGGGAGCACGACCCGCCGCGACGAGCAGTCCGAAGACGACGAGCAGCCCCCCGACGAGCGACTCGAAGATCGTGATGTTCGAGAGCGTCGCGTTTCCGATCCGCACGGTCGCTCCGGCGAGGATCGCGAAGGTGGCGAGCACGCCCGCTCCCGCGGCGACGCCTCGGATCCCGGCGCCGCCGACCGAGGCCTCGTCCGCCTCGACCTGGTTCACGTAGAAGCCGACGTACCCCGGTAAAAGCGGATAGGCGCACGGCGAGAAGAACGTCGCCACGCCCGCGGTGATCGCGAACGGGAGGTTCGCCGCGAGCGTCGCGTCGGTCATCGGTTCCGGGCGCTCTCGATCCGTTCTACGAGCGCATCAGCCGTGTGAACGCCCGAGTCAGACCAGCGAACGCGGCCGGTGTCGTCGATGACGACGGCGGTCGGATAGCCACCGACGTCGAGCTTGGAGGCGAGCTCCGCGGTCGGATCGGCGCCGACGAGCCAGTCGCCGTCGTGTTCGCGCCACCAGTCGGCGACCTCCCCCTCGGTCACCGACCGGCCGACCGCCTCGGTGGTGACCGAGACGAAGAGGACGTTCTCGCCGACCCGATCGCTCGCCTCGCCGAGGGCGGGCATCTGCTCGATACAGGGGGGACACCACGTCCCGAAGAAGTCGACGAACGTGGTCCGGTCCGGCGCGGGGATCGTGACCTCGCCGTCGCGGCTCCCCGGCGCCTCGATCGTCTCTATCGTCACCGGGTCCACGGGCTCGACGTCCGATCCTCCGAGCATCGCCGGCGCGGTCCCGGTCGCGAGGAGGCCGGCGCCGCCGAGCGCACCGACGCTCGCGATCCCGGCGAGGAGGTCCCGGCGTCGCATCCTACCCGTTCACCACCCGTTCGAAGTCGTTCACGACGGTCTCGACGTCCACGTTCGGTCCGTTCGGGTAGGCGCGTTCGACGTATCCGCGCCGATTCGCGAGCAGGATGAGCCCGTAGTGGGGAAACTGGTACTCCAGGTTCTCGTAGTCGTCCGCGGGGGCCTTCTCGATCTTCAGACCGAACTCCTCCTCGATGAGGGTTTGTCCCGCCTCGTAGCTCTCCGGCCGCAGGAAGTGCCAGTTGCCCACCTCGAGGTTCACGCCCTGTTGGCCCGCGTACTCGTGGAGGACGTCGGCCGTGTCCCGCTCCGGATCGAAGGTGACCGCGAGGAAGGCGGCGTCGTCGCCGTATCCCTCCTCGGCCGCGACCGCCTGTGCACGCCGGAGTCGAAGGATGAGGGCGGGGCAAACGCCGTCGGGACAGTTCGTGTAGAAGAAGGTCATCAACACGGCCCGCTCGCCCTCGAGATCCTCGGTCGAAACCGCCTCGTCCGCGATCGGATCCGGCAGGCTGACGGCCGGAAGTTCGTCGCCGTAGCTCGGATGGACGGACTCGCTCAGATCCCGTTCGGGCGGTCCGAGGACGGTGTTCTCGTTGCCCGTGCCGGGAACCATGCCGAGACAGCCGGCGGTGGCAGCGGTGGCGGCGGCGCCGGAGGCCGCAAGGGAGCGTAGATACTGACGGCGGTCCATGTTCGTGGATACGTCGCGGTACATAAATGTACCACGTTGATCCCCAATCGGTGCGAATCGCGCTCGAACTCGCCGGGTGCCAGAACACCCATTACCGTGGCGGGAGTACCTCGAGACGTCATGTCCGACGACCGCGTGATCGACCTGCTTCGGAAGGCGTACGGCGACGAGATCGAGACCGTGATGAACTACCAGACGAACGCGATCGTCCTCGACGGCGTGCGCGCCGAGGAGATCAAAGAGAGCCTCCAGACGGACATCCAGGAGGAGCTCGGCCACGCCGAACAGCTCGGCCAGCGGCTCAAACAGCTCGACGCGCGGCCGCCGGGATCCGCGGAGTTCACCGCCAGGCAGGACTCCCTGCAGCCTCCCGCCGACTCGACGGACGTCCTCTCCGTGATCCGCGGCGTCCTCGACGCCGAGGAGGGCGCCATCGACACCTACCGCGACCTGATCGACGCCGCCGAGGCGGCTGACGACCCGGTCACGGAGGACCTGGCCGTGACGCTGCTCGCCGACGAGGAGGCCCACCGGACCGAGTTCCGCGGCTTCGAGAAGGAGTATCAAAGCGACTGACCGCGGCGTTCGGGCCCGCTCCCCTCGAGAGCCGTCGTCACGGCGAGGCCATTCCGAGCGGTTCAAACCGATCGGGACGCATCACACGGTATGAACGACGACGACGCCTCGGCCGGCGGCTCCCCGGACGACGAAACCCGGGACAACGTCCTGCCGGGCAGCGAGGAGGAGCTTTCGACCCCGGACGTTCGCGGTCCGGACTTCCGCGGCGAACTCGACGTCGACGACCTGCTCGAGACGTACGCGACCACCGGATTTCAGGCCACCCACCTGGCCGAGGGGATCGAGATCGCGAGACGGATGCGCGAGGAGGACGCGACGATCTACCTCACCTTCACCTCGAACATCGTCTCCTCGGGGCTCCGCGAGACGGTGGCCTACCTCGTCCGCGAGGGCTACGTCGACGTGATCATCACGACCTCTGGCTCGCTCACCGAGGACGTGATCAAGACGGCCAAACCCTTCAAGATGGGCGAGTGGGACGTCGACGAGGGCGAGCTTCGCGAGCGGGGGATCAACCGGCTCGGCAACATCTTCGTCCCCTCCGACCGCTACGTCTGGCTCGAGGAGTACCTCTACGACTTCTTCGACGACTTCTTCGCCGAGGAGAAGGTCCGGACGCCGACCGCCTTCGCCCGCGAGATCGGCGAGACGCTCGACGACGAGGACTCCGTGTTGAAACAGGCCGCCGACAACGACGTGCCGGTATACTGTCCCGCCCTCACCGACGCGGAGGTCGGCAACTTCCTCTACTACTACCGGCAGGGGTACGACTCGGAGGTCGGCATCGAGATCCTCGACGACTACGACTCGCTGATCGAGGACGGCCTGCTCTCCGACACCACCGGCCTGATCGCCGTCGGCGGCGGCGTGCCGAAACACCACGCCATCATGACGAACCTCTTTCGCGGCGGCGCCGACCACGCGATCTACATCTCGACCGGCATGGAGGGCGACGGCTCCCTCTCGGGTGCGCCGCCCGACGAGGCCGTCTCCTGGGGGAAGATCAAGGACGACGCGGAGACGAACTACACCCAGATAGAGGCCGAGGCCACGCTCGTCTTCCCGCTGCTCGTCGCGGGCGCGTTCGCCTGACCGCGGGAGCCGTTGAAACGCCGTGAAACCACGTCGAAAGGACTACAATCGCCGCCCATCTTGAACGAGGAAGAACGGACACCGATGGACCGAACGGACGCCGTACAGCCGCTTGCCGCCGCGGTTGTAGCCTCGCTCGGGCTTCTCCTCGCGAGCATCTTCACCTTCGACGTCTATCAGGACGTCGTGATCGAGGGGGATCGGCTCTGGTTCACCCTGTTGGAGAACAGCGTTCCCTATCTGTTGAGCGCCGCGATCGTCGCCATCGGCCTCTGGCTGGGGACCGTCTCCGATCGGATCCGATCGACCACGGTTCTGCGGTGGATCGTCGCGAGCCTCGCGGGAGTGTTGATCCTCTCCTCCTGGGTGTACCTCTTCCAGCAGCAACAGGGCCGGATCAAACCGCGGATCATCGCCGCACAGCTTTCGGCCGCGGCGATCCTCGGCGGGATCGTCGTCGGGATCTACAGCGATCGCCAGCGGCGCCGTCGCGAGGAGCTCGCGGTCGAGAAGTCGCGACTCGAGGCGCTCTTCGAGAACACCTCCGAACCCGTCACGCAGGTCGCCTTCGAGGGCGGCGATCCGGTCGTCGTCGACGTCAATCCGGCGTTCGAGTCGACCTTCGGATACGACGCGAGGGAGGCACGCGAGCGGTCCTTCGAGGAGCACGGACTCCACTGTTATCACGGCACCACCCTCGTCGTCGACGGAGAGCTCTACGGCACGGTCTGTTTCGTCTCCACCGATCCGCGCCCCGATCCGTTTACCCCCGCGGAGACGACGTTCGCGGAACTGCTGGCGCGGATGCTCGCACGCGAGATCGAACGCGACCACGCGGCGGCGCGGATCGAACGGCTGGAGGAGTTCGCCGACGTCCTCTCTCACGACCTCCGAAACCCCCTGAACGTCGCACAGGGGCGGATCGACATGGAACGCGAACGAGCGGACGAGGAGAACCTCCGGATCGCCGCGCGCTCGCTCGATCGGATCGAGGCGATCATCTCCTCAGTCCTCGCCGTGGCTCGCGAGGGACGTGACGTCGAGGAGACCGAGCCCGTCCGGCTGTCGGCGCTCGCCGAACGGTGTTTCGAGACGGTCGAAACGTCCGAGTCGACGCTTCACGTGGACGACGACTTCCGGTTCCATGCCGACCCGGATCGGATTCGGGGGGTTTTCGAGAACCTGTTTCGAAACTCGATCGAACACGGTTCGGCGAGCCCTTGCTCGAGAACTCGCGAGGACGCCGACGAGCAGCGCGACGGCGTCATCATCCACGTCGGACCACTCCACGACGGGGACGGTTTCTACGTCGCCGACGACGGACCGGGGATCCCCGAGTCGGAACGCGAGACCGTTTTCGAGGCCGGACACACGACCGGATCGGAGGGGATCGGGATCGGACTCGCGATCGTCGAAAGCATCGTCGAGGCGCACGGCTGGTCGATCGAGATCGTCGACGACGCCGACGGCGGTGCGCGGTTCGAGGTGTCCGGCGCCATCCCCGCCGAGTGAGAGGACCCCCCGCGGTCGCTCCGATACGGTTTTGGGTGCCCCGCAAAAACCCCACGTAAATGCTGTCGCGACAGTTCGTTCGTGAGAACCCGGAGACGGTCCGCGAGGCCCTCGAGCACAAGGGGGTCGACGTCGACCTCGATCGGATCCTCGAGATCGACGCGGAGTGGCGAGAACTCAAATCCCGCGGCGACGACCTCCGTCACGAGCGCAACGAGGTCTCCTCGCGGATCGGCCAGCTGAAGGCCGACGGCGAGGAGGAGGCGGCCCAGGAGGCCATCGAGCGCTCCCAGGCGCTCAAATCTGAGCTCCAGGAGGTCGAGGAACGCGCGACCGCGCTCGAGGACGATCTGGAGGAGGCGCTTTTGACCCTCCCGCAGATCCCCGACGACTCGGTCCCGGTCGGCGCCGACGAGTCCGAGAACGTCGAGCGCCGCCGCGAGCTGTTCGACGACCTCAGGGACCTTCCCGGGGAGGTGATACCCCACTACGAGCTGGGCGAGCAGCTCGAGATCCTCGACTTCGATCGCGGCGCCAAGGTGAGCGGCGGCGGCTACTACTTCGCGAAGGGCGAGGGCGCCCGGCTCGAACACGCCCTCGTGCAGTTCATGCTCGAGCTGCACCGCGATCAGGGCTATCACGACGTCTTCCCGCCGATCCCCGTCAACAGCCGATCGATGCAGGGGACCGGCCAGCTCCCGAAGTTCACGGAGGACGCCTACCGGGTCGAGGGGTCGAACGACGAACCCTACGACGAGGAGGACCTCTGGCTGCTCCCCACCGCCGAGGTCCCCGTCACGAACCTCCATCGCGACGAGATCCTCCTCGCGGAGGACCTCCCGCTCAAGTACCAGGCCTACTCGCCCAACTTCAGACAGGAGGCGGGCGAACACGGCACCGAGACCCGCGGGATCGTCCGCGTTCACCAGTTCAACAAGGTCGAGATGGTCAACTTCGTCCGTCCGGAACGAAGCGACGAGCGCTTCGAGGGGCTCCTCTCGGAGGCCGAGGCGGTCCTCCAGCGGCTCGGGTTGCCCTACCGGATCCTCGAGATGTGTACCGGCGATCTCGGGTTCACCCAACGGAAGAAGTACGACGTCGAGGTGTGGGCGCCCGGCGACGACATGCCCGACGGCCCCGACCGCGGCGGGCGATGGCTCGAGGTCTCGAGCGTCTCCAACTTCGGCGACTTCCAGGCCCGCCGCGCGGGCATCCGCTACCGCGAGGAGCACCACGAGTCCGCGGAGTTCCTCCACACGCTCAACGGCTCCGGCCTCGCCGTGCCCCGCGTCGTGGTCGCGATCCTGGAGTACTACCAGAACCCCGACGGCACCGTCACGGTTCCGGAGGCGCTCCGGCCGTACATGGGCGGGCTCGAGCGCATCGAGGGCCACGACCCGGTCGGCGAGTCCGCGCTCGGCGACGGGGAGTGACCGAGCCCCCGCCTACAGGAACTCGCGGACCTCCGAGTACCACATGTCGTGGTGGTCGACCGCGTCGACCCGCTCTGCGATCTCGACGGCCAGCACGTGCCAACACCGCTGTTCGGGGTCGGCCTCGTCGAGGTTGTAGCGCGCGTCCGCACACGTACACTCTCCCCCCTCGATCACGTACTCGTCCTCGTGGCCGACGACGACGGTGAAATCGCGGTACCGCTTCACGCGCCGCTCCGCGACCGCCTCCATCGCCCGTCGGCCCCGATCGCCGTGCGTCTCGAGGATGGCCGAGGCGACGTCCCCGGTCAGCTCGCCCGCCTCCGCGAGCGTCGAACGCCAGTCGTCTCCGGGATCCACGAGTCGGGGTTCAGGAGGCAGCGGCAAAACGGCGTCGGTGCGACCGAACCCGCGTCGATCGGACCTGCATCGATCGGACCCGCGTCGGAACGTCCCGCTTTTAGGCCCGCCGGGCGAAGCCCGGGCATGGAACTGGCGGAGGGCGGCGTCGTGATCGACGTCCCGGAATCGCGGGACGGCGCGAGCGAGGGGACCGGCGAGGGCGTCTTTTTCAACCCCACACAGGAGCTGAACCGCGACGTGACCGTCGCCGTGTTGCGCGCCTACCGCGACCGGGAGCCGCGCGCGGCGAGCTACCTCGACGCGATGGCCGCCTCCGGGATCCGGGGCGTCCGCGCGGCCGCGGAGGGGTACGACGTCACCTGTGCCGACGTCGACCGGGACGCCGTCGAGTTGGCCCGGGCGAACCTCGAGCGCAACGACCAGGAGGGGACGGTCAGTCATCGCAACGTCAACGCGCTGCTCCACGAGGAGGTCTTCGACGTCGTGGATCTCGACCCCTACGGTACGCCCATCCCCTTCGTCGACGCCGCGTTCGCGAACGCTCGCAACCTCGTGTGCGTCACGGCGACCGACACCGCCCCGCTTTGTGGCGCCCACCAGCAGTCGGGAATCAGGAAGTACGGCGCGGTCCCGCAAAACACCGACTACCACCCCGAGATGGGGCTTCGGACCCTGCTTTCGGCGCTCGTTCGCACCGCCGCGAAGTACGACCTCGCCGCGCGCCCGATCTGTTCGCACGTCTCGCGTCACTACGTCCGGACCTACCTCGAACTCGAGGGCGGCGCCCGCGCGGCCGACGACGTTCTCGACGAGCTCGGGTACGTCCACCACTGCGAGGACTGCCTCCATCGAACCCACGAGCACGGACTGATCGCCGCCGCCGATCGTCCGACACGCTGTCCGCGATGTGACTCCAAGCGGTATCTCGACGCCGGGCCGCTCTGGCTCGGCCCGATCGCGGACCCGGCGTTCGTCCGTGACGTTCACGACGCCATCGACGACGAAATGGGCGAGGCCAAACGCGCGAGGAAGCTGCTCTCCCGGGTGGCCGGCGAGCTCGACACGCCGACCCACTACGACCAGCACCGCCTCTACGAGCAGTGGAGCGAACCGGCCATCGGGATGGACGAGTTCGTCTCACGCCTTCGGGCGGCCGGCCACGACGCGACCCGAGCCCACTACCGGGGGACCGCGTTCAAGACGCGGGCGTCGATCCCCGAGATGCGCGAGGCGGTTCTGGGGGAGTGAGGGCTCTCCGGATATGAGGCTTTCCCGGGGTGGGATTTCCTCGGGGAGTGCGATCCCTCCGAGAGACCCCCTGGCTTTTGTACGATAGCGCCGAACTCCGTGCCGTGCGAGAGACGATCGACGCGACCGTCCGGACGGCCCGAGCGATAGTCGCGACCGTTCAACGGGCGGACGTCACGTTCCTGGCCGCCAGCGTCGCCTACTACGCGTTCATTTCGCTCATCCCCTCGCTTTTGCTCCTCGTCTCGGTCGCGAGCCTCCTCGTCGGCGACGCGTTCGCGGCCGTCGTCCTGGCCGAGAGCCGGCAGTTCCTCACGCCGGCCGGACAGGACGCCGTCGCGGCGGCCATCGCCTCCGCGGAGGGTCGGACCGGGGCGACCGTCCTCGGCGTCGCGGTGCTCGTCTGGTCGACCCTCAAGGTGTTTCGCGGCCTCGACACCGCCTTTCAGGCCGTCTACGGGATCGAGGACGATCCGAGCCTGCTCGAGGAGCTGTCGGACGCCGCCTCGGTCGCGGCCGGGATCGGAACCGGCATCCTGGTCATGTTCGCGTTGGGCGCGCTGATCGCGACGGCCGGCGGCGGCCGGCTCGCGGGACTCGGACCGTTCGCCGGGGTCGCGGGGCTCCTCGTCTTGCCGGTCGTGCTCGCGATCGTCTTCGTTCCGATGTACTACATCCTCCCCAACCGGCCGATGACGCTCCGGGAGGCGCTGCCCGGTGCGGTTCTCGCGGCGGTCGGGTGGACGCTGTTACAGGGCGGCTTTCAGGTCTACGCCGCCGGAGCCGGCCAGTATCAGGTCTACGGCGTCATCGGCGGCGTCCTCCTGCTCGTCACCTGGCTGTATCTCGCGGCGATGATCGTCATCGTCGGCGCGGTCGCAAACGCCGTGCTTGCGGACCGGCAACTCCAAGGGGACCCCGGCCCAGCGACCGATATGGGCGACCGCGAGGACACCGACGCGCGCGCCGGCGACGAGGAGGAGACGCCGCGCGGCGCACCCGACGTCGCCGCGCTCTCGGAGGAAGTCGCCGAGCTTCGCGCCGACTTCGAGACCTTCGAGGACGACGTCGAACGCCGGACGGTCGACAGACCGCGGATCGAGACGGAGCTGAAGGCCTACGTCCGCAGACGGATGCGGAGGGGCCACGCACGCGGATGGGGGCCGTACCTCGTACTGCTGTACGGCACCGTCCTCACCCTCGGCGCGTTCTACTTCCTGAAGGGGATCTACGCGATCGCCGCGATGGTGATCCTCGGCCTCTCGACGCTCGGGCTCTACACCCTGTTCGTCATCGTCGGGATCGGGTTCAACGCGCTGGAGGCGCCGGGGCGGGCGATGGAGTACGTCCGCGACCGCGGCGAGGAGTGACCGATGGGGCGTGGCATCGGCGAGTCCGCGGTCGTCGACGCGCTCCCGGACGTCGCCGTCGTCGTCGGGGCGGCGGTCACCACCCTCGGGGACACCTGGTTCGTCTTCGTCCTGCTCGCGAGCGTCTACTGGTTCCTGTCGCAGCGGTTCGCGAGCGATCCGAGGCGGTCCGGCGCGACGCTCGTCGCGATCGTGACCGGCACGCTCGCGGCTCTCACGCTGTTGAAGGTCGGGTTCGGCGTCCCGCGCCCGCCGGCAGCGGCCACCCCGGCGGCGGCCCCCGGCTGGCTGCCGGCCGTCCTCGAGGGCTGGTTCGCGGGCACGACCGAATCCGACGGGTTCGGGTTCCCGAGCGGGCACGCGACCGGCGCGGCCGTGACCTACCTCGGACTGGCGGTCGTCCTCGACCGGCTGGGCGGCCGCCGACCGCGGCTCGCCCTCGGGGGTCTCCTCGCGGTCGCGGTGGGGCTCTCGCGGGTCGTCATCGAGGTCCACTACCTCGTCGACGTCCTCGCCGGCTGGCTGCTCGGCGCGGGCCTGTTGGCGGCGGGCCTCGCGCTCGCGCGGAGCTTCGACGATCGTGTCGGCTTCGACGGCCGTTCCGGATTCGACGATCGCTCCGGCAGCCTCGATCCGACCCGGCCGTTCCTCGCGGCCGCGGCCGTCGGCGTGCTCGGCGTCCTGGTCGCCTTCGGGCTCGGGGAACCGGGGAGCGTCGCCGACGCGAGCGTCGCGGTGGGAACGGCGCTCGGGGGTGCGGTCGGATGGACTCGCTGTGAGGGCTCGGAACCTCCGGTGTCGCTTCCGATCGCGGCCGGCGCGTTCGCCGTCTCCGGGCCGCTGTGGCTGCTCGCGTTGACCGACCTGGCTCCGTCGATCGCCGGCGCGGTGCCGGCGTTCCTCGCGAGCGCGGTCATCCTCGCGGCGCCGCGACTCTCGGAACGAGTGGCGGGGAGAAATTGACCGTCCGGGAGCGGAGTGGCCGGCGTACGGGTTCTCTCACCGATTTGCGAACTCACTCCGGACGCGGGTCGTCCGCGTCCTCGGCGCGTTCGTGGTCGTCTCCGCCGCGGGTCCCCTCGGGGCCGCCCCCGAACCGTGACTCCCCGTACCGCTCCGCAAGATCGTCGGCGTACGACAGCTTGTCGTTGGCCTTCCGGAAGACGCCGAGCAGGGTGTGTACCTCCCGATCGGTCGGGTGGGCGCGCCCGAGTACGCGCCGAAAGAGCGTCTCACAGCGGTCGCGACGGTGCTCGCGGTGGTCGGCGTGTTCGAGGAACTCGCCGAAGTACTCGTGGAGCCGCTCGACGTCGCCCTCGGGGGCCCGCTCGCGCTCGACGTCGGGGAGCTGGTACTCCTCGACGGTGAGTTCGCGAAGCTCGTACAACAGGACGGTCGCGGCCTGTCCGAGGTTGAGAACGGGGTACTCCTCGTCGGCCGGGATCGAACAGACCTGATCGAGGCGGGCGAGCTCGTCGTTGTTCAGTCCCTTGCTCTCGCGGCCGAAGACGAGGGCGGTTTGCGTCTCGACGGTCGAAAGCGACTGGCGCAGCTCCGCGGGCGTCGAGAACGGATACCGGACGTGGCGTCTCGCGTCCTCGCCGGTGATCGCCGTACACCCGACCGTGTGGTACGTCGAGACCACCTCCTCGAAGGTCACCGTCTCGGCGTTCGGCAGGACGTCCTGGCGGGCGTGGCCGGCGAACCCGTAGGCCTCGCCGTCCTCCGGAAGTTCCGGCGGGTCGACGAGCTTGAGGTCGGAGAGCCCGAAGTTCTTCATCGCGCGGGCGATCGTTCCCACGTTTCCCGGCGTCTCCGGCTCGACCACGACGACGACGGGGTCCGTCGAACGCGGTTGCGACGCGGTGGTCTCGCCGGACCCGGCGTCCGGCTCGCTCATCGGTCCGCCCGCGGGTAGTCCGTCGAGAGGTCCAGATCGCTTTCGGCGATCTCCTCCTCGTCGATCCGGTCGGCCTCGCGTTCGGCGGCCGCCTCCTCGTCCTCGACGTACGAGCGGATGTCGATCCGCCGTCCCTCGAAGCCCGCCTCGATCCGCTCTTGGATCTCGTTTTGTCCGGGCGGGTCCGGAAGCCCCTCGGGGTCGGCGTCGACGTGCTCGAGGCCGCCATAGTCCTCCGGCGCGCGGTTTCCGGCGGCGTACCACTCGTGGAAGCGGTCGGCGAACGCCGACGATCCGCGATGGTCGCTTCCGCCCGCCTCCCGGAACCAGTAGAGGAAGTCGGGCTCGTGGTCGTGACACAACAGGAGCTCGCCGAGCGGCTCGCCGTAGACGACCTCCGCCGGGGTCGCGCGGTGGAGGTTCTCCTCGCCGTGTTCGATGTAGCAGGCGTCACACGGCTCCTCGACGAGCTTCTGGAGACGGACCAGTCGTTCACGCGGCTCCTCGGGGATCTCCTCGAGCGGCTTGAACTCCCCGTCCTCGTCGAATATCTCGGACTCCTCGAACCGCCAGCCGCGGAGCCCGACGCTCACCTTCGACATGTGCGGATCTGGGCGACGAGGCGGTATAAACACGTTCCTTAGAGTCGTCCGGTCTGGTCGCCCATCCGCTTTCGGACCGCCTATGGTGCTCGCGTTCCTCCCGTCGGGCATGCGAACTGTAGACGCGGCGGGACTCGAGATCGGGGACGACCGCCCCCCGCGGATCATGGGCGTGCTCAACGTCTCCGAGGAGTCGCCCTACGACCCGAGCGTCTTCGACGATCCGGGCGAGGCGGCCGAGTACGTCGACGCCGAGCTGATCGCGGAGGGCGCCGACATCGTCGACGTCGGCCTGGAGTCGGCGAACAAGCGGTTCGAGGTGCTCTCGGCCGACCAGGAGCTCGACCGGCTCGACACGGCGATCGAGGCGATGGAGTCGACCGCGGGCGACGCGGTCTGGTCGATCGAGACGCGCTATCACGAGGTCGCGGCGGCGGCCCTCGATCGGGGATTCGACATGGTCAACGACGTCTGCGGGTTCGCGGACCCGGAGATGCCCGCGGTCTGTGCGGACCGGGAGGCGGCCGTGGTGAAGATGGCCTCCCCGCCGGACCTCGAGCGTCCGGGCGCGATCGCGGACGTCGACGACATCTACGACGCGCTCGCCCGAAACGGGTTCACCGACCGCACGATCCTCGATCCGGCCTTCGGCGGCTGGACCGAGGAGAAGACCCTCGCGGACGACCGGGAGACGTTCCGCCGGCTTCGCGAGTTCCGCGGCTACGGCCGTCCGATCCTCGTGTCCATCAACCGGAAGAACTTCCTTCGCGACGTCGTCGACCGCGAGACGGAGGGGGCGCTCCCGGCCTCGCTCGCCGCGACGTCCATGGCGGTCGAGCGCGGCGCCCACGTGATCCGCACCCACGACGTCGCGGAGACCCGCGACGCCGCCGCGATCGGCGCGGAGTTCGCCCGCGATCGGATCCGAGAGACCGTCCCGGGAGCCGAGCTCGAGGAACTCGACGTGACGGCGCCACGTGAGGCGGCACGACATCTCGACCGGGTCGGAGCAAACGCCGACATCGCGGACGAAAGCGTCATCCGGGTGGTCGAAGCCTCCGGTCTCGATCGGGATCGGCTCCGTGCCCTCGCGGCCGCCGTCGAGGGGACCGGCGTCGCGTTCGCGACCGACGGAACGGCAGGGACCGCCGAGTCCACCCGATCGGAGACGCCCGCGACGGATGGGTCCGGCGACGCCACCGGATCCGGTGCCGGGGACGCGACCGCGCGGGGACTGCTCGTCGGCACGCCGGCCGCCCTCGAGCGCGCGAGCGAGCGACTCGTCGACGGGGAGTTCGCGGCGGCAGCCGAGATCGGCTCCGTGCTGGCTCGGATCGCGGACCCCGATCGATGAACTTCGAGACCTGGGAGCCGGTCTACGAGGCCGTCCTCGACGACTTCGGCTTCGACCGGGGCGCCGACGAGCGCGCTCGTGACGTCGCAGATGGGTTCGCGACGCCGTTCGATCTCGGCCGGTTCGACGGACTGGCGGGCGCGACCGTGGCGATCGCGGGCGCCGGACCGTCGATCGAGAACGCGTCCGCAGCCCGCCGCGCCCGCGAGGCCGACGCGGTCCTCGCGGCCTCCACCGCCGCGGACGTCCTGCTCGCAGCGGACGTTGCGATCGATGCGATGGTCACCGACCTCGACAAGAATCCGGAGACGGCGCGCCGGCTGAGCGAGTCCGGCGTTCCCGTGGTCGCCCACGCCCACGGCGACAACGTGCCGGCGGTTCGCGAGTGGCTGCCGCGGTTTCGGACGGAACACGTCCTCGCGACCACGCAGGCCCGTCCGCGCGGTGACGTCCGCGGGTTCGGCGGCTTCACCGACGGCGACCGGGCGGCGTTTCTCGCGGACCACTTCGGGGCCGCCGAGCTCGTCTTCGTCGGCTGGGACCTCGAGGACCCGACGGTCGATCCGACGAAGGCGAGAAAGCTCCGGTGGGCCGGGCGTCTGCTCGCCTGGCTCGAGGCGCGCCGCTGCGACCGGTTCGACGTGCTCGAGGAACGGCGACCGTCGGTGCCTGCCGGCTGGCCGATGGAGTGACGGGACGGGGCGGGTGCCCGTGAACCAGTGACGTCCCCGACCCGTAACGCACCATTTATAACCGCGCCGACGGTACTGGTCCCACGACCATGCCGAGTTCCAACGGGCCCAACAAGGCGACGCGCAACAAGCTCTCGAACGCGCCGCGCGAGCGCGGCACCTCGCCGCCGCAGCGAGCCATCCAGGAGTACGAGGAGGGCCAGAAGGTCCACCTCAAGATCGACCCGAGCGTACAGAAGGGTCGCTTCCACCCCCGATTCGACGGCCACACCGGAACGGTCGTCGGCAAGCAGGGATCCGCGTTCAAAGTGGAGATCACGGACGGCGGCAAGACGAAGACGCTCATCGTCTCGGCCGCCCACATGCGCGCACAGAACTGATCGGAGCCATCCGAGATGAGCATCTTCAAGGAGAAACTCGACGAGGAGAACGTCACCGTCGCCGAGGCCAAGGATATCCTCGCCGACATCGAGGCGGAACGCGCGGCCGACGAGGACCGCGAACTCCGCTACGAGCTCGCCCGCGCGATCGAACACGTCAACCGCTTTGCGACCCTGGAGGGCGAGGAGTCCCGCGAGCTCGTCGAGGAGCTGTGCGAGCTCGAGTACGTCGACGAGCGCGCCGCGATCAAGATCGCCGACCTGCTTCCGAACGACCGGACGGAGCTCCGCTCGGTGTTCGCCCACGAGCGGTACTCCCTCGACGGCGACCAGCTCGACGAGATCCTGAACGTCCTCGCGAAGTACGTATAGGCCCTCTCGGGCCCGTTCTCGATCCGCGGTTTCCGAACCCGACTTCCCCGTCGCCGTTTCGTCGTTCGATCCGACGCCTTGCTCGTCGGGTTGCCGGGTCGATCCGACCGTTCCACGGCGGACGATTTTTAAGTATCACCTCCGCATAGATACGGGTATGAACGACCCTCAGCGCTCGCGCGTCCTGCCGGACGGCGGAACCGACGCCCGTTCGGACGGCGAGGCCGGCGCGGATTCGGACTCGACCGCCGAGCCCGGATCGGACTCCGACGGCGACGACCGTCGGTACGCCGTGGCCATCGACGTGTTGCCGACCGGTCGGCCGGACGACGATCGGCCCCAGTACCAGAAGTCGCCGATCGCCTACGCGCTGGGGGAGTCCGACTTTCGACTCTTCGAGCTCACCTTGAGCGACGACGCGGACGCCTCCGTGGGCGACCGGATCGCGATCGAGCCCACCGCCGACGCCGACATCGTCTCACGCTACCGGGAGGTCGACCACGACGAGTTGACCCACAACGCCGCCGCCGAGATCGAGTACGCCGTAGAGCGGATCGTCGAGGAGAACGAGCGACGCTTCGTCGATTTCTACAACGAGGCCGAGCCGATCACGCTCCGACTCCACCGGCTCAACCTGCTTCCGGGGATCGGCAAGAAGCTGCGCAACACGATCCTCGACGAGCGAAAGCGCGGCCCCTTCGAGAGCTTCGAGGACGTCTCCGAGCGGATATCGGGGCTGCACCGCCCGAAGGAGGTGCTCGTCGAGCGCATCCTGGAGGAGATCCGCGAGGACGATCTCAAGTACCGCGTGTTCGTCGACCGCGGCGGGGAGTGAGCCCGGAACGCGGCGACCTCGAACCGTCGACCGTCACGACCCCGAGGCGTCACCGCGTCTCCGCCGGGAAGCGGGACGTTTACCGGAGTGCCGCCGCTAGTCGAGTTAATGACCGATCCATCCACCCGCGCTGACGGAGGGGACGTCCCCCTCGCGGGCGACCGCGATCCGGACGGGCTGATCCGGCGGGCCGGCCTCCGCGTCGACCCCGATCGGGACCAGCACTTCCTCGTCGACGACCGGGTCCTCGACCGCATTCCGACCTACCTCCCGGACGACGTCGATCGCTCTCGACTGCTCGAGATCGGCGGCGGGGCGGGCGCCCTCACCGACCGCCTCCTCGGAGCGCTGCCGGACGGCGGCCGTCTCTCCGTGATCGAACGGGACCGGGAGTACGCCGCGTTCCTCCGCGAGGAGTTCGACGACGCGGTTCGAGCGGATCGCCTCTCGGTGATACACGGGGACGCCCTCGAGGAGGACCTTCCGGAGTTCTCCGCGTGCGTCGCGAACCTGCCGTACGGCGTCTCCTCGGAGATCGCCTTCCGGCTGCTTCCTCGAAGGCGCCCGCTCGTGTTGATGTTTCAGGCGGAGTTCGCCGAGCGGATGGTCGCCGAGGCGGGAACGAGCGAGTACGGCCGGCTGTCGGTGTCCGCGCGCCACTACGCCGACGTCGAGCTGGTCGAGCACGTCCCGCGTGAGGCCTTCGAGCCGAAGCCGGCGGTCCAAAGCGCGATCGTTCGGTGTACGCCCCGTGACCCCGACTACGAGGTGCCCCAGGAGGTGTTCTTCCTGCGGTTCGTGAAGGCGCTTTTCACCCAGCGGCGCAAGACGCTCCGCAACGCGATCCGGAACACGGGCCACATCTCGGGGCTCGAAGACTCCGAGGCGGTCGTCGAGGCGGTCGAGGAGGACCTCCTTCGGCGTCGCCCCGGCACCCTCGAACCCTCCACGTTCGCCGAGCTCGCAACGATCGCCTACGAACACGGCGAGCCCCACGAGTCGTGAGCGTGAGGTGAACGCCGATGCTCGAGAACCCCTCCCCGTCTTCGTCTCTCTGTCCGTTTCCGTCCCCGATCACGAGGGTGAACGTTCTTAATCGGGCGCGGCAAATCACCCCTACAGGGGACACCACAGTGGTGAACGAACGCTGGAACTCGTGGCTCGCGAGGGGGCGTCCCGGTGCGGTGATCGGCCGATGACGACGATCGAATCGGCCTGGCCCGGCACCGGTCAGGTCGCCTTCGGGACGCTCGAACGGCTCGGGGCGAGCGCCGCCATCATCCTCGCGGTGTTCCTCATACGGTATCTCGTGCATCGATACCGCGCCTCGAGGGGAGCGGAGTTCGGAACCACCAAACGTCTCGTCTTGTCGACGGCGATGGCCGCAACCACGGCCGTCGGCGTTCTCGGACTGGTCGGGCTGTGGGGACTCGGCGACCAGCTATTGGCGGCGTACGGCCGCCTCGAGCTCGGGGCGCAGGTCCCGAACATCATCCTCGCCGTCATCGTTCTCGGGGGCGCCTACGCGATCACGGACTTCCTCGGGCAGGTCATCGGGGAGGTGATCTCCACCGGCAAGACGATCTCCTCACACCAAAAGCAGGTGGTATACCGGCTGACGCAGCTGGGGATCTACTCGCTGGCGGCGCTCGTCGTCATCGGGCTGTTCACCGACAACCTCGGCAGCCTCCTCGTCGGGGCCGGATTCCTCGGCATCGTGGTCGGCATGGCCGCGCGACAGACCCTCGGGTCGGTGCTCGCCGGGATCGTCCTCATGGTCTCGCGGCCCTTCGAGATCGGCGACTGGATCCAGTTCGGCGACTACGAGGGAACGGTCACCGAGATCACGGTCTTTCACACGCGCATCCAGACGTTCGACGGCGAACACGTCACCATCCCGAACGACCGGATCGGGAACGAGGTGATCGTCGACCGCTCGCGGAAGGGCCGGCTCCGGATCGAGGTGGAGGTCGGCATCGACTACGCCGACGATCCCGATCACGCCGCCGACGTCGCCCAGGAGGCGACCGCGGCGATCGACGACGTCAGGACCGCCCCGCGTCCGAAGGTCGTCGCAAAGCGGTTCGGCGACTCCTCGGTCGTCCTCGGCGTGCGCTTTTGGATCGACCAGCCGAGCGCCAGAAAGCGGTGGCGGACCCAGACGAAGGTCATCTCCGCCGTCCACGAGGCGTTCTCCGAGGAGGGGATCACGATCCCCTTCCCGCAGCGGACCCACGGGTCGCGCCCGAACGAGCTGTCCGTCACCGTCGGGTCCCCGGACGATTCTGCGGCCGACGGGGGATCGTCTGCGTCGGATTCTGAAGGATCGTCCGCGGGCGAGTCGGGAGCGGGGACGGGTGAGAGCGAATGACGGATCTCGCGGAGCGGCGCGGCGCGGAGACGACCGTCTACCAGCCGGCCGAGGATTCGGGTCTCCTCGCCGAGGCGGCGCTCGAGGAGGCGACCGGCCGCGTGCTCGAGGTCGGAACCGGATCGGGCTGGGTCGCGAAACGAGTCGACGAGGAAGCCGGCGAGGTCGACGAGGTCGTTGCCAGCGACGTCAACCCGCACGCGTGCCGACAGGCTCGAGAGCGTGGAGTCGAGGTCGTCCGCGGCGACCTCCTCGATCCCTTTCGTGCGGGCGCGTTCGACGCGGTCCTGTTCAACCCGCCGTACCTTCCCACCGATCCCGAAAACGAGTGGGACGACTGGATGGAGACCGCCCTCTCGGGCGGGGAGACGGGTCGGGAGCTGATCGAGCCGTTCCTCGACGACGTCGAGCGAGTGCTGGCGCCGGAGGGGATCGTCCTACTGCTCGTGAGTTCGCTCGCCGGCTACGAGGAGATCCGCGGGCGCGCCGCCGACGCGGGCTTCGACGACGAGGTCGTTCGCGAGGAGTCGTTTCCCTTCGAGACGCTCTCGATCCTCCGGCTGTCCCGGCGGTCGCCCTCGTCGTCGGGAGATTACTGAATGGAATAATCCGTATTAGAAAATATTAAACAGCGGCATATCCAACCTCCGTCGATGACCGAACGAGTCGCGACCACGCCGGGGCTGTATCCGCTCCCGGACTGGGCGAAGGAGACGCTTTCGGAGTTGAAGGGCCACCAGAAGGGCGACCTGTTGAGCGGCGACGAGACGGGCGAGATCGTCGAGACCTACGACGAGGTCCGCTCGGAGCTGATCGACGACCAGGTCGACGCCGGACTCGACCGGATCGTGGAGGGACAGGCGCGGTGGGACGACATGATCGCCCACCCGCTGACGATCGCCGACGGGGTCGAACCCGGCGGAATCGTCCGGTACTACGACAACAACAACTTCTATCGCGACCCGCGCGTGCGTTCCGAGCCGAGCCCGAGCGGCGACGTCGCCGACGACCTGGCGGCCGCCCGCGACGTCGCACCCGAGAACGCCGCGCTGCAGGCGGTCCTTCCGGGTCCCTACTCGCTCGCCGATCTCGCGACGAACGAGACCGGTGGCGACGAGGGTGAGTTCCTCGAGGCGATCGCGGCGTTCCTCGCCGCGGAGGTCGAGGCGCTCGGCGACCACGAGACGCTGTTCCTGCTCGAGCCCTCGTTAGTCGAGAACCCGCCCGGTGACGGCGCGGACGAGCGCGCGAGCGCCGCGATCGACGAGGTGGCCGCGGCGACCGACGCCGAGGTCGTGGTCCACACCTACTGGGGCGCGATCCCGGAGAAGCCGTACGCACACCTGCTCGATGCCGACGTGGACGCGGTGGGGATAGACCTCGTCGCCGGCGACCGCGAGGACTCGCTTTACAACGTCCAGGAGTACGGCGCGGCGGACTCCATCGCCCTCGGCGTCGTCGACGGACAGAACACCCTCGTCGAGACGCCGGAGACGATCGCGGAGCGCGTCGAGTGGTTCGAATCGCAGGTGCCCGTGGACGACTTCGAGACGACCTACGTCACCTCGAACACCGAGCTGTTCTACCTGCCCGAGAACAAGTACGAGGCGAAGCTGAACGCCCTCGCCGCGGGCGTGGAGGTGCTTTCGTAATGGTCCGAACGCCCGACGCCAACCGCGAGCAGTTCCGCCCCGAGACGCATCCGAACGACCACTTCCTGTTGACGACCGTGGTCGGCTCGTACCCGAAGCCGAAGTGGCTCAACCGCGCCGACGAGCTCGTCAAGGACCCCGACTCGAAGTTCGACGCCGCCGACCTCGCGGAGGCCCACGACGACGCCTGTCGGCTCATCACCGACGAGCACGAACGGGCCGGCCTCGACACGGTCGTCGACGGCGAGATGCGACGAAACGAGATGGTGGAGTTCTTCGCCCACCGCATCCCCGGCTACGAGTTCAACGGCCCGGTGAAGGTGTGGGGTCACAACTACTTCGATAAGCCCTCCGTCGTCGAGGAGGTCGCCTACGACGAGCCGTGGCTCGTCGACGAGTTCGAGTTCACGAGCGAGGTGGCGAGCCGGCCCGTGAAGGTCCCGATCACCGGACCGTACACCCTCGGATTCTGGGCGTTCAACGAGGCCTACGGGACCACGGAGGAGTTGGTCTACGACCTCGCTGACCTCGTCAACGAGGAGGTCGAGGCGCTCGTCGAGGCCGGCGCGAAGTACATCCAGATCGACGAGCCGGCGCTGGCGACCACCCCGGAGGACCACGCCATCGTCCACGAGGCGCTCGACCGGATCACGGCGGGGATCCCCGAGGACGTCCGGATCGGACTGCACGTCTGTTACGGCGACTACTCGCGGATCTACCCCGAGCTCAACGACTTCCCGATCGACGAGTTCGACGTCGAGCTCTGCAACGGCGACTACGAGCAGGTCGGGGTGTTCACCGATCCCGAGTTCGAACCGGATCTCGCGCTCGGCGTCGTCGACGCACACACCGCGGAGGTCGAGTCGGTCGCGGAGATCAAACGGAACGTCCTCCAGGGACTGAAGATCGTTCCGCCCGAGAAGCTCACGATCTCGCCGGACTGCGGGCTCAAGCTGTTGCCCCGCGAGATCGCCTACGGCAAGACCGAGAACATGGTGACCGCCGCCCGCGAGATCGAGGCCGAACTCGACGCGGGCGAGATCGACCTCGACAACCCCCTCGCGAACTACTGAGGCCGCGGGGCTTGCCGTAACATCCGATCCTGTGGGATCGTACCGCAGAAGCTAAACCCGCCGGACGTCGCCATATTCACCAATGAGCCTCTCGATCGCGGAGCGCATCGAGTCGTCCCCGGAGGCGGCGTGGGTCGCCACGGTCGTCTCCCTGGCGGCCGCCCTCGCCGCCGGCGCGGTCCTGTTCCCCCGGTACGTCTACGATCGGTTCCTCTGGCGCTACTTCTGGGGGCCGGTGGCGGCCGACGGCGAGGGGGCCGAGTGTGCCGTCCGTCACGCCGACGGCGGCGTGGAGTACCTCTATTCGTCGGCCGCCTGCAGCGACGCGGCCGCCACCGCGGACGCGGTCGTCGCCTCGCCGGGGTACACCACCGTCTCGACGGTCTCCTACGTCGTCGTGTTGCTGATCGCGCTCGTCGGCGTGTTGTTCCTGCTTCAGCGCCTGGAGATCGGCGAGGAGAAGCGGTTCTTCTTCGCGCTGTTCCCGTTCGTTCTCCTCGGCGGTGCGCTCCGGACGATAGAGGACGCGGGCGTCGCGGCCCTGGGTGCCCGTGGCGAACACCTGATCCCGGATCCCTGGACCGCGCTGTTCATCAGCCCCTTCATCTACGTGACCGTCTTCCTCGTGACGCTCGCGTGCGTGCTCCTCGCGTACGCGCTCGCCGACTGGGGGCTCGCGGAGGACTACGCGAAACCCCTCTTCGCGATGGGATCGATCGCCGTTGCCGCGTCGATCGGCTACCTCGCGTACCTCGCGATCACGGTCGACTTCGTGACGTTTCGCGTCTCCATCCTCGCGTTGACGCTCGTCGTTGCGACCGCGTCCACCGCGGTCACCTGGCTGCTCATCGGACGGTTCGCGCCCTCGGTCAACGACGGGACCGGCTACATCGGGCTCGTCGTCATCTGGGGGCACGCGATCGACGGCACCGCGAACGTGATCGGGCTGGACTGGATGCCGGCGCTCGTCGGCGCGCCGAACCTCGTGCCCAAACACGTTCTCAACGCCGCCATCATCCGGTGGACCGGGCGTCTGCTCCCCGAGTCGGTCCTCGCCGTCACCGGCGACGCCTGGCCGTTCCTTCCGGTGAAGCTCGCCGCCGCGACGTTCGTCGTGTGGGTGTTCAACGACGAGATGTTCGAGGAGTCGCCGCGATACACCGTCCTGTTGATGGTGACCGTGCTCGCGGTCGGGCTCGGTCCGGGGACCCGTGACGTGTTGCGTGCGACCTTCGGCGTGTAACCTTCGCGTCCGAATGCGACGTCCGATCTTCGACGTGTGATCCTCTCGGTCCGTTCGCTGCCGAACGGGGATCTGATCGCGGATCCGGTCCTCCTCGGGCGAATATCTCACCCGCGTGAGAATTCCCATCCTCGAGAAAATCGTCGTCTCGTGGCCTGAAGATGAGAATATCCTCGGATTCGCGTTCGATCACGATACCACGTGTCGCACAAGCGTTAACCGTCAAGAGGGCCTCGCTACGGTTGCAATGTCGAAAGGTACGGTTGACTTCTTCAACGACACTGGCGGCTACGGTTTCATCTCGACTGACGACGCGGACGACGACGTGTTCTTCCACATGGAGGACGTCGGCGGCCCCGACCTCGAGGAGGGACAGGACGTCGAGTTCGAGATCGAGGACGCCCCCAAGGGCCCGCGCGCGACGAACGTCGTTCGCAACTGAGCCTCACCCCGTAAAGACGCCAGCGTCACGCTGACGGTTTGCAGTTCTCGACGCGTCCGCTCGGATTCGGTTTCGGGCGCTCGCGTTCGCATCGTTCGACTCGCCACCGGCGGGTCTTTTTACCACACCGATCACGCCACCAGGAGCGACGAGCTACCCTTCGATCTCGTTTGCGGCCTCGAGCAGTTCCCCGTGTAGCTCGCCGTTCGAGGCGACGAGACCGACCGAGTCGTGTCGCCAGCGGTTCCCGTCCAGGTCGGTCACTCTGCCGCCGGCCTGCCGGATCAGGTTCACGCCGGCGACGGTGTCCCAGGGGTTCGTCTCGACGTTCGTGATCGCCCCCTCGAGTCCGCCGTCGGCGATGGAGGCGAGAAGCGCCTGCGCGGAGCCGATCCGCCTCGCGTCGCCGAACCGGGTGACGATCGCCTCACACGCCCGGGCGTACTCGTCGCGCCGGTCCATCTCCCACCACATGGCCGGCGAGACGATCGCCGCCTCCGGATCGTCGACGTCGCTCGTCGCGAGCGGCTCCCCGTTCCGGTAGGCGCCCTCGGCGTCCACGGTGTAGACGTCCTCGAGGGCGGGCATCGCGGTGGTCGACGCGACCGGTTCGCCGTCGACCACCACGGCCACGACGCTCGCCCACACCCGGTTGTCACGGACGAAGTTGCTCGTCCCGTCGATCGGATCGATGATCCAGGCCGCCCCCGACTCGGGGACGGCCTTCAGCTCGTCGTCCTCCTCGCCGACGATCGCGTCGTCGGGGAACTCCGTTCGAATGACGTCGATAGCCTCGCGCTGGGCCGTGCGGTCGGCCGCCGTGACGACGTCGGTCTTCCCGGATTTGGTCTCCGTCGAGATACCCGTTCGAAAGTGCTCGTGGGCCACGCGGGCGCCGGCGTGGGCCGCCCGTTCGGCGATCGTCGCTCGGTCGTCGCGGTCGGCGTCGTCGATCATGCGGGGAGGTGGAGCGGCCGCCCCCGTTAACGCATCGATCGCATCGAAATCGATGAAGACGGCGTCACTCGACCGAACACGGAACGCTCCGCGAAAGTATTAACTCGTTTTCGAATTCGCGTACCTTTATGGGGATGTCGCTCCTTTCGTCCCATATGCGCCCCGAGGAAGCGGTCAGACAGATCGAGTACGCGATCGACGCCAACCTGGAGGAGACCGGACAGCGAAGCGCCGCCGGCTACCGTCACACCTTCGAGCGCGTCGCCGAGCGGGCCGACGGCCGCGCCGTCTACGAGCTCGCGCGCGAACTCGCCGCCGAGATCGCCGCCGGGTCGCGGCCAAACCCGGCGGAGGCGAACGCGACAGCGGAGAGCCTCCTCGCCGACCGCGTCTACACGGACGGCGGCCGGTAGGACCTCGTCTCCGAGCCGTCGATCGCGTCGGCGTCACGAGCCGATCGCTTCGTGGGATCGTCGCTTCCCGCGTACCGCTTTACCGCTTTCTCCATCCGTCTTCCACGTCCACCGGAGTCGCGTCTGTCGCAGTCAGGTCCCTCGCAGTCGTGACCGCCGCAATCCGTCGGAGTCGCGTCCGGATCGTTCGTGGCCGTCGCTCCTCGATCGGCGTCGTTTCAGGAATTTTTGCGAGGGAAGAGCGCTCCGAGAGCGTCTTCCGCATCACGGGTGTGACCCCGGCGATGCGAGGGGAGGGATTTGAACCACTTCAAGACGGCCGGGCTGCGGCCGTCGGCCGTTCCGGGCCGGTCTGGCCTGATTCAATCCCTCCGGTGCATCCGGCGGACCGGCGAGCGGCCCGCACGTATGCGAGGGGAGGGATTTGAACCCACGGACCTCTACAGGAGCGGATCTTGAGTCCGCCGCCGTTTCCGGGCTTGGCTACCCTCGCACGCGTTCGAGTGATGATCCCGATCCGGGTTTAAGCCTCCGATTTTCGGCGAGTCCCCGTCCGGATCCTCGCCGATCGCGAGCCGATCGACCACTCCGAAGCCCCGATCGGCGGGCGTTCACGGTCGAGGCCCAAATCGGGCCACCCACAGCGTTTAGCGCCTCCGTCCCGTGCTGTCGACATGGACGAACACACCCGCGATCCCGGCGTCGCCCCGCCGCTCGGCGACCCCACCGGGTGGCGAAGCGACGACCGCGTCTGGGAGCACGCGACGCTCCGACGCGCGAGCGAACACGGGATCCGGCTGTTCAACGCCGGCGAGTACCACGAGTCCCACGACTGTTTCGAGGACGAGTGGTACAACTACGGCGCCGGGACCGTGGAGTCGGCCTTCCTCCACGGGATGGTGCAGGTCGCCGCCGGCGCCTACAAGCACGTCGACTTCGAGGACGACGCCGGCATGGAGAGCCTCTTCGAGACCGCCCTCCAGTACCTCCGCGGGGTCCCCGCGGACTTCTACGGGATCGACGTCGACGACGTGCGTGTCACTCTCGAGGCGGCGCTCTCGGATCCGTCGGCGATCGACGGCTGGCGGATCGCGATCGACGGAGCCAGACCGGAGGCCTACCCGGTCGACTACGAGTACGTGGAGGAGCTCGAGAACGGGCCGTGAGTGGGGTCCCTCGCTCGACGCGTCCGCCGCGATCCGAACCCGACTTATTCGCGCGTCCGGTAGTCGAACCATGCGAATCGTCGAGTTGGGCGAGGGTCGACCCGAGATCGCGGTGGTCGCCGCCATCCACGGCGACGAGCCGTGCGGCGCACGCGCCGTCGACCGGCTTCTCGCCGACGAGGAGGCCTACGAACGGCCGGTCAAGCTGATCGTCGCCAACGAGGAGGCGCTCGAGGCGGGCGAGCGGTACCTCGAGGAGGACCTCAACCGGGCGTTCCCCGGCGATCCGGAGGCCGACACCCACGAAGGTCGCCTCGCCGATCGGCTCCTCTCGGAGCTTCGGGGATGTACCACCCTCGCGCTCCACTCGACGCAGTCGTACGCGGAGCCCTTCGCGGTCATCGACACGATGGACGAGGTGGCCCGCGGCGTGGCCCCCCACCTTCCGGTCGAGGCGGTCGTCCAGACCGACGCCTTCACCGAGGGGCGGCTCATCGAGCACCCCCACACGATCGAGGTCGAGTGCGGCCTCCAGGGGACCGATGAGGCGGCCGACAACGCCTACTGGCTCGTTCGCGCGTTCCTCGCGGCGACGGGAGCGCTTTGCGCGCCCGGATCCGAGAGCGTCGTCGACGCGGGCGGTCGCGGCGACGTCGACGTCTTCCGGCTCTCGGACCGAATCGCGAAGCCCCCGGCGAGCGAGTACGAGGTGTTCGTTCACAACTTCGAGCGCGTCGAGGCCGGCGAGCGGTTCGCGGCGGCCGACGGCGATCCGCTCGTCGCCGAGGAGCCCTTCTACCCCGTGTTGTTGTCCGCCTACGGCTACGAGCACGAGTTCGGCTACGCGGCCGAGTACGTCGACAGCTTCGCGTGAGCTGGTGTCGGTCGATCGACGAAGCGGAGGATCAAAACCGGATCGTCGAGCGTCCCGGACGAACACCCCGGACGAGCTCCTCTAACGAGCGCCACGGCCGAGCGCGCTCGGTGGCCAGCCATTTAGGCGTGCCGTCCCCACCTCCGATCGATGAAGGTCCGTGGCGAACGCGAGTGTGTCGACTGCGGGACCCGCTGGTCCTACTACGAGACCGGATCGATCGCCTGTCCGGACTGTGAGAGCCTGCGAAGCGTCGGCGTCGACGAACGTCGCCGACACACGGACTCGCCGGTCGATCTCGATCTGTCCGATCACCGGCTTCGGTTCGGCGAGGCGGCGGGCACCCTCCCCGCGGACGGGATCTCCGACCTCGAGTCCGACCTGCGCGAGTACGTCCACCGGCGCGGCTTCGTCCGCGGCGGCGAGCTCCTGCCCCTCGACGACGTCTACCTGGCCGCCCGCGAGCTGCTACAGGCGCTCGACGTCTACGGCCGCCTCGCGGAGCCGAGCGATACGGAACGCGAGTACCTCCTCCGACTGCTCTCCGGCGCCGACGACGGCGACCGTCCGGCCCCGGGAACCGTCCCGGACCGGTTCCACGCGGCCCGCGGGCTCGCGTACGCGAACGCGATCGGGACCCACCGCGAGGACCTGACGACGTATCTCCGTGATCTGGAGGACGGAGCGGTCGATCCGGACGTCGACGTCGAGGACGGTCCGGATGACGTCGAGGACGACCCCAATATCGAGGCCACACGGGACGTCCTCGAGTCGCTTCGCGAACGAACGAAGCGCGTGGAATCGCTTCAGGGCGACGTCGACCCCGACGTGATCGAGGCGCTGGTACGGGCGGAAAACGACCTGGTTCGATACCTGGATGCGGGAGACGCGACCGGTCTCTCCAGTGCGCGCGAGCGGGTGAGCGGGTCGAGGCGGTAGCGCCCTCCGGGGCCGAACCGGTGGTGACCGCCGAGTTCACACCGCTGGCGCCGACGATCCGACCGCGAACCGCACGCATTAACCCTTTCCGTCGGAATCGGCGTGCGTGAGCGATACCGCCGACTTCGACGTCCACGCCCATCGCCATCGACTCAAACAGCTCCGCGACGACGGCGGGACCGAACTCTACGAGAACCGCGACGGGGTGGCCTGTCCGGCCTGCGGCGAGTCCTTCTCGCGGCTGTTCCTCACGCGACGGGCGCGGACCTCGTTCCCGTCGAACGACGGCGCCCCGTTCTGTCTGGTTCGGACGTCCGAGTCGATCTGCGTGTTCCGACACTGAACCGCGCGAACGCCGCGTCGGGTTCCGGAGGGATCGATATCGTCAGGGCAGATCGATCTCGACGCCGGTCTGCAGGCTGGCCGCCTTGAGGGTGTTGTACAGGAGCATCGCGCGGGTCATCGGGCCGACGCCGCCGGGAACCGGCGTGATGGCGCCCGCGACCTCCGCCGCCGATTCGTACGCCACGTCGCCGACGAGTTCCGTGCCCGATCCGTCCTCGCTCTCGACGCGGTTGATCCCGACGTCGATCACGGTGGCGCCCGCCTTCAGCATCGAGCCGTCGATGAACTCGGGGATTCCGGCGGCGGCGATCACGATGTCGGCCTCGCGCGTCCGGGCTTCGAGGTCGTCTGTCCGGGAGTGACAGACCGTGACCGTGGCGTTGCCGCCGGGCGCCTTCTGGATGAGCAGGTTCGCCATCGGCTTGCCGACGATGTCCGAACGCCCCACGACGACCGCGTCCGCGCCCTCCGTCTCCACGTCGTGTGCGGCGAGCAGGCGCTGGATGCCGTGTGGCGTGCAGGGCTTGAACCGTGCGTTTCCGGCGACGAGCCGCCCCACGTTCTCGGGATGGAACCCGTCGACGTCCTTCTCGGGGCGGATCCGGCGCAGCACCTCGCGCTCGTCGACGTGGTCGGGAACGGGAAGCTGAACCAGGATTCCGTGGACGTCCTCGTCGTCGTTCAGATCGTCGATCGTCCCGTACAGCTCCTCGGCGGACGCCTCGGGATCCAACTCGACGTGGATGCCGTCCATCCCGACCTCCTCGCAGTCGCGCTGTTTCATCGAGACGTACGTCTCGCTCGCGGCGTCCTCGCTCATCAACACGGTCGCGAGTCCCGGCTCGACCCCGGCCGCGGAAAGCGTCTCGACGCGGTCGGCGATCTCCTCGCGGAGTTCGGTTGCGACGGCGTTCCCGTCGATGACCTCGGTCATACCCGTACGTGTCGCACGCGCCGGTAAAAGGACACGGGATCGTGGTCAATACGGTCCTCGAGACGGTCGATGTATACACGCTCGTGTGTATCTACGCCGGATCACGGGTGTTTAGTCGGTACGACGAGAAGGAGCACAGACATGCCCGATTCCACGACTGAACGGGACCCGACCGCCGAATTCGGCGGGTCGGACGTCGCCGACGGGCCCGACCTGGAGTTCCACGGCGGACGGGGGATGAGCGCCCTGCCCATCGTCTTCTTCATCCTGTGGGCCGTCGTCCAGACGGCGCTGTTGCGCGTCTCCGATACCACCGGGCTCGTCGCCGGGATGCTTCTCGGGCTCATCGTCGGGATGTTCCTCGTGAAGGGTTCCTGGACCGGGTACGCGAACACCATCTTCGAGGGGATGACCCAGCCGGTCGCCGTGACCGCCATCGTCGCCTGGATGTGGGCCGGAATGTTCACGGAGACGCTTCAGGCCGGCGGGTTCGTCGGCGGCCTCGTGTGGATCGCCGACGTCGCCGGCGTCGGTGCGACCGTCTTTCCGGCCATCACCTTCGTGCTCGCGGCCGTCCTCGCGACCGGCATCGGAACCGGATACGGGACGAGCGTCGCGTTCGTGGGGCTGTTCTTCCCGGCCGGGATCCTCCTCGGCTCGAGTCCCGTGTTGACCTTCGGCGCGATCCTGTCGGGAGCGATCTTCGGCGACAACCTCGCACCCGTCTCCGATACGACGATCGTCTCCGCGGTCACCCAGGACGCCGACATCGGCGGCGTCGTGGCCTCTCGGTTCAAATACGCGATCGTCGCGGCCGCCGTCGCCCTGCCCGCCTACGTCCTCGCGGGCGCGGTCATGCCCGGCATCGACGTCGCCGGGGATCCCCGGAAGGTGCTCCTTCGGGGGGCGGATCCGCTCGCGCTCGTTCATCTGCTCTCGATGGGCGTCGTCATCGTTGCCGCCATCGCCGGCCGCCACATCGTCGAAGCGATCTCGTGGGGGATCGTGATCGCGGTCGCGTTGAACCTGATCGGCGGGCTCGCCTCGCCCGCGGACATCCTCGTCTTCCGTGCGCCCGCAGAAGCTCCGGCAGCCGGGGTCCTCTCGGGGCTCCCGATCGTCGAGATCGTCTCCGACGCGAGCGAGATCGGCGTCGGCGGCTCGATATACGCCGGCGCGGCCGGGTTCTTCGCGCTGTCGATCCTCGTGTTGTTGATCATCGCGGCCGCCCAGATCATGATCCGCGGCGGCGCCTTCGAGGCGATGCTCGAGTGGTCGATCGATCACCTCGCGACGAACGTCCGCAACGCGGAGTTGACCATGGTCGGGACCGCGGCCCTCGTCAACGCCGCGATCACGATCAACACCGCCGCCGAGATCGCCATCGGCCCCTACATCGCGAAGATCGGCGAGCGGTTCAACATCAACGGTTACAGACGGGCGAACATCCTCGACGCCCAGACGGCCGCGCTCGGCTACATCTTCCCGTGGTCCGGCGGCGTACTCGCCGGCTACTCCGCGATGATCGGCCTCCCGGGCACCTTCGAGTGGTTCGAGGAGGGGATGCTCGTTAACCCCGCCGAGGTCTGGCCGTTCGTCTTCCACGGCTGGCTGCTCGTGGGGGTCTTCGTCCTCGCGGCCGTCACCGGGTTCGGTCGCGAGTACGTCATCGACCGCGAGAGCGAAGAGGTGGCCCGCGTATGAGCGCCCTCCGCAAGTTCCTCGCCGGCTGGTCGTTCCGGACGACCACTCCGTCCCTCGAGCCAGGCGAGACCGTCTCGGTCTTCGTCGCCGAGTACGAGCCGGAGACCGGCGAGGGCATCGTCTTCGTCGGTGACATGCGACTCGCCGTGGCGAACTTCGATCCGGACGCGCTCGGCGACAGGGTCGCGGTCCGCATCACCGACTTCGACCCGGACGAATCGGTCGGCCGGGGGGAGTTCGAGGGCGTCGTCGAGGAGAGTTCCTACGACGTGTAGCGGTGGGTGGATTCGTGTTGATCATCGCCGGCCTCCGGTGAAACGGCACGCGATCCGTTCCGATATCTCTCGGCGACGGCGCCGATCGGTGCTCAAGGCCGAATGGGAAAGGAAAGCGCACGTCGTGAACCATGGTAACTACCAACATAGATTTTTCACGCAGGTCGACGTATCCAGGCCCATGAGGATACTGGTCGTCGGATTCGGTCGAGTCGGTTCGCGGACCGCACGGATCCTCGCGGCGGAGGGTCACGAGGTCGTGGTCGTCGACGACGACCCGGAGAAGGTGCATCGAGCGCGCGAACGGGAGTTCACGGTGATCGAGGGTGACGGAGCGCTCGAGAGCGTGCTTGAGGAGGCGGGGATCGAAACCGTAGACGCCGTGGGGGGACTCACCGGCTCCGTCGAGACGAACCACGCCGTATGCCGCATCGCCTCCGAGCACGGCCGTCGAACCGTGATGCGTCTGAGCGAGGACGTCGACCCGGAGGTGTACGACCGATACGAATCGGACGCCGATGCCGTGATCTATCCGGAGCGGTTCGGAGCCGCGGGCGCGAAGACGGCGCTTCTCGGCGGCGACTTCAACGCCCTAGACGAGTTGACCGAGGACCTCCAGCTGTTCGTCCTGACGGTTCCAGAACAAGCGCCCTCGGTGGGGAGACACGTCAACGAGATCGATCTCGACGACGACGGACGAATATACGCCCACGGACGAAAGGACGAGTCGCTCACGATCCCGCTTCCGGGAACGATGGTCGAGGCGGGAGACCGGATCGCGCTTCTCGCCTCGACGGGCTCCATCGATCGGGTCCGGTCGCAGATCACGGGGACGTGAGCCGGGCCGGAATGGAAGTGAAACGGTGAAGGATGTAAAACGGAGAAGGGAGAGGGAGCGAAGAAGGGAGCCGGTCGAGTCCACAAACCGGATATGGATGGGACGCGTCACTCCGGCAGTGAACTGGGGATCGCTGTTCGATCGCGGTGAGTCGGCAGACGTCGACCGGGCGGCCGTGACGGGGGCGCTCGAACGGCGGCGCTCCGGGATCGACGATCGTCGCGACGGGGACGAACCGAACACGGAGTCCGGCGACCCGTCCGCGTCGACGCCTCCGGATCCGTCGCCGTCCCGGGTGGTCGCGGACGCCGACGTGCTCGCCGCGGATCTCCTGTGCGGCGGTGACGCCCGTGAGGCGCTCGATGCGATCCGTCGACACTCGTGGATGACGCTGGTCGCGAGCGAACCGCTGGTGGCGGACGCGAGGGAGGTGATCGCGGAGCTCACAGAGGAGACGCTCGCGGACGAATGGGCGGAACTTGTCACCGAGCGCTCTGAGCGGGTGGAGCATCCGGCCGGCGATCACCCGGCCCTGGCGTCGGCATACCGCGGCGGAGCGATGCACGTGCTCTCCTTCGATCCGGGATTGACGAGCGCCGCCGCCGGCGTCGCGGTCCGCGGTCGGATTCCGGCGAGCATCCGGGAGCCGCACGCGTTCGCGGCGGTGTTCGACGCGGAACGGCTGTACCCGACGGTCGTCGGGGGAGAGTATCCGGGACCCGACCGCGATCCTCGAGCGTGATCGCCCGACGCGTACGGGGAGGGACGGAAACGGGGAGAACGCGGCACGTCCGATCGGGATGAATGGCGGACAGGCGACACGAACGCGTGATCAGAGATCCCGACGCGGCGTGTCGCACACCCGCGGACGCGTCGGGGCCATCATGGCTGGCACGCCGCGGGCTGGGTCGTCATCGGTGATAAACATCCGGACGCGGTGGCGTTCGGCGAACGACGAACTAGCGCTCGGCGAACCACTCGGCAAACTTCGCGAGGGCGCGTCCGCGGTGTGAGACGGCGTTCTTCCGTTCGGTGTCCATCTCGGCGAAGGTCGTCCCGTCGTGTTCGAAGATCGGGTCGTACCCGAACCCGCCGTCGCCGCGGGGGGAGACGATCGTTCCGGGGACGTACCCCTCGAACAGCTTCACCGGAAGCGGACGGTCCGCCGTCTCCGCGTCCGGACCCGCCGCGGCGGCCGCGTTGCGATCCTCGCGGTCGATCGGGTCGGGGCTCGCGTCGAAGTCGTCGCCGTCGCAATACGCCAACACACACCGGAAGGAGGCGCGGCGATCGTCCAGATCGCTCGCGATCGCGTGGACCCCCTCGACGCCGAGGGTGTCCTCGACGTAGGAGGAGTAGGGGCCGGGGAATCCGTCGAGCCCCTCGATGAACAGGCCGGCGTCGTCGACGAGAACGGGGTCGCCGGCGTGACGGTACGCCTCTCGCGCGCCGTGTGCGGCGATCGGAGCGAGGTCCGGACTCTGTATCTCGGGATAGTCGTACTCCAGTCGTTTCACGGAGCCGTCCCGGAGGTAGGATTCGGCCTCGCGGACCTTTCCGGGATTGGTCGTCACGTAGGTGAGCATACCGACGTCTCGGCTGTCGATCGGGAATAGGCGTCGATCGGGATCGGGGCCGCGAGCGGGGCCGAAATCGGGAGCGGGAGCGGGAGCGGGACCAGTAACGGGACCGGAACCGGGACCAGGGTCAAAAATCGACGATCGGCCGGCCGGGAGTCACTCCGTGAGGAGGTCCTCGTAGTGCGCGCCGGTCTGTTTGAGCGTCTCGGTGGAGTAGAGCCGTTCGTGGTCGACCGGCAGGTGGTCGGCGGCGAGCTCGTCGACCTTCTCGTCGACGGCGTCCGCGTCGCGGCCGTGGATCATGGTGAAGAGGTTGTAGGGCCAGTCGTGTTCCGGACGGCGGGGACGGTGATAACAGAGCGTCACGTACGGCAGGCTGCCGACGCGCTCGCCGCGCTCGTCGAGTTCCCCGTCTGGAACGTCCCAGACGACCATGCAGTTGTTCTCGAAGCCGGTGACGACGTGGTTGACGACACAGCCGATCCGCTTTATGCACCCGTCATCGAGGAGCCGCTCGATCGCCTGCAGGACGGCCTCGGGGTCGGCGTCGAGGTCCGCGGCGACGTCGCGATACGGCGTGGCCGAAAGCGGAAGGCCGCCCTGGATCGCCAACAGCACCTCCGCCTCGAGACGCGTGAGGTCGCCGCGCGACTCCTCCGGGATGCGGGTCGCGGAGGCGTCCTCGCCGGCGACCGACTCGCGAGCGAACCGGTCGCGATTGACCACCGGGAACTCGAGGTCGATGTAGTAGTCGGTCAACATCGGCAACGCGAGCACCGACAGGCCGGTGCGTCGCTCGATCTCCTCGCGGATCGCATCGCGTTTTTCGCGCGTGCCGGCCGTGATGACGAACCACATGTTCCACTCGTGGTCGCGGCGGTAGTTGTGGTTCACCTGTCGGTACCCGTTTACCACCTCGGCGATCTCGTAGAACCGTTCCTCGGGAGCCCGCACGGCGGCGAGCATCGAGGAGCCGATCACCGGCGGATTGAGGACCGCCCCGAATCGGCGAAAAACGCCCTCCTCGTGGAGTCTACGGACCCGGTCGATGAGCGCCTCGGCCGTGAGGTCGCGGTCGGTCTCCGCGGCGATCTCGGCGGCGACCGATTCGAAGGGGGACTCGACGACCGGAAAGCCGCTCTGGTAGCCGTCGATCAAGGCGGCGTCGACGGCGTCCAATCCGCGTCGCCAGTCGGCAGCGGTGGTCATCACTCCCGGTAGGGAGCGGAGTTATCTACGGCTTTCGGAGTCGGAACGCGGCGGCGGGACGATTCCCGCTCGATCGGAGCAAGCGGGAGGCTTTTGCGGGGAGCGACCGTACCGTTCGCCATGGCGAAAGCGACCCAGGAGTTCGGCGAGTGGCCCCTCGAACGGTTGATGACCGAGGTGTGCGGGTCGGGTCCGAAGTCCGCGGCGGACCTGACGCGCGACCAGGCGACCGAGGCGCTCGAACGGATCCTCGCGGACGAGCCCGACCACACGACCCTGGGGGCCTTCTGGCTGGCGAACCGCTGGAAACGAAACACTCCCGAGGAGCTTGGCGCGTACGTCGACGTGATGTGTGACCGCGTCGAGTACGCCGAACCCGACGTCGATCCGGTCGACTGCGGGGCGAACTACGACGGGAAGGGCGAGTCGGCGATCCTCGGCGTCGGAGCGGGCGTCGTCGCGGCCGCGGCCGGCACGCCGGTCGTGGTCCACTCCGGGGACCGCGTTCCGACCCAGAAACAGGACGCCTACAAGCACGTTCTCGACGAACTGGGCGTCGCGACGGAGCTCGTCCCCCGTGACTCCGCGAGGATGGTCGATGAGACCGGGTTCGGGTTCTACTACGCGCCGGCGTTCAACCCGGCGATCGACGCTCTCCAGGAACGTCGCGAGCGGATGGGCGTGCGAACGTTCGTGAACACGATCGAGACGCTCGCAAACCCGGCCGGCGCGGGCGTCCACCTCGGGTCGTTCTACCACCTCGCATTCGCGCGCAAGGTCTGTGACACGTTCGCCGAGAGCCGGTTCCACGACCTCGATCGAGTGATCATGTTCCAGGGGATGGAGGGCTACGACGACATCCGTCCGGGCTACACCAAGGTCGCCGAGTGGGACGCCGCCGGCGACGACGCGGACGCGGCGTTCACCGATTACGAGATCGAGACGCCGGAGTACGGAATGGACTTCGAGGCCGAGGACCTCGCGGTCGACGACGTGGCCGGGGACTCGGCGTCGATCACCGAGTCGGTGCTGGCAGGCGAGCGCGACGATCGGTTCGCGGACGCGATCGCGCTCAACGCGGCGTTCCGCATCTACGCGCGCCGCGACGTCGAGACCATCGAGGAGGGACTCGAGGCGGCACGCGAGGCGATCGACGACGGCTCGGCCGCGGCGGTTCTCGAGGAGCTTCGCGCGTTCTGAGACGCCGCGATCGAGGGACGAAGGACGGGCGTCCCGGCGAGGGCCGACCCCGACCGGAACCGTCCTTCGCGGGGTTTATCGCTCGCCGGGGCCAACGACCGGCGATGACAGAGGCGTACCGCGGCGCGATCGGCGCGTTCCCCTACGCGTTCTCCGAGAGCGACTCGTGGTTCTTCCGGGTCTACGGGGTTGTCGGCACGCTCGCGGCCGTGATCGTCGCCCTGGTCGTCGGGATGGCGCTCGTGGTCGAGCTGGCGCGGACCGCGGAGTTGACCCGCGGCGGGCTCGTCTCCTTCTCGCGGTCGCTGTTCGTGTTTCTGGGCTTCACCGCGGCGGGACCGCTCGTCGCGCCCGTCCTCCTCGTCGCGCGCAGACACCGGAGGGGGACCGCGGTCCATCGGCTCTACGACCAGGCCATGGCGGCCTGTGGCTACCTCTTTCTCGCGTCGATCTACCTCGCGCTCGTGATCTCCGCGCCGCCGGCGTTCCAGGAGCCGACGACGTCGCCGGTCCTCGGCGCGCTCTATGCGGTCCACCCCGTCGCCGGCGTCCTCCCGCCGATCGCCGCCTTCGGCGTGATGGTTCTGGTGCACCGGCGATTGGGATAGCGCGGGGGGAACCGGTCGATCACTGACGTCTCGACGGGCGGATCCCCCGGCTCGAAACGGGCAAAAGGATCGACCGACTACCCGACGACGATGACCGACCCGACGGATCCGAACGAGTGCGGATCGGAAACCGACGATCAGACGGACGACACACCGGAGAACAGCGAGGAGGGTACCTTTCTCGTCACCCACGCGGAAGCGGAGTCGGCCGTCCTCAGGGACGTCGACGACGGACGGGTGCACACGTTGAGCTCGAACCCCGGAGTCGAGACCGAGGACGTCCTGGAGGCCGCCATCGCGCCGGAGCCACCCCTTGAGGTGACCCATCGCGTGATCGAGGTCGAGTCGCGTCGACGGATCCCGATCGAGGAGAGCCCGGAGCCCCCGACCGAACAGGAACGCGACCTCGCGGCCGACCAGGCAGTCGGAGAGGTGACTCGCGAGCCGCGGGCCGGTGTCGGGGAGCTTCACGTCATCACCGTGCCGGAGGAGACGACGTCGGACGCGGTCGGGGACGTGCTGGACGACTGGGAGACGACGATCGCGCGCGCGGCCCGACTCGGCGTGAATCGCGTCGAGATCCGATCTGAACCCGGGATCGTCTCGGTTCGCTACCTCCCGTGAGACGCGAGCGAACGCAGTGGGGACCGATCGGGGCACCAGCGGCCGTTCCAAGGGAAGCGTTCAAGTCGTCGGACCGTCTGTAGATCGGTATGTCCGAGGCGCAGACCGTTCGACTGTCCTACGAGGACGGGGCACGGGCGGTCGAACTCGCGCGCGAGTCGGTCGAATCGTACGTGCGACACGGGCAACGCGAACAGCCCGGAAGCATGCGGGACGCCTTCTACAACCGGACTGGCGCGTTCGTGCGGCTCCAGTCGACGCGGGGGCGCGGACGCCTCCGCGGGTGTGCGGGGACCTACAGCGAGTCCGACCAGCTCGGCCACGCCATCGTCGACGCCGCGATCAAGGCGGCCTCGGGCGACTCCTGTGGCACCGAGGTCGGCCCCAAGGAACTCGACAGCCTGCAGGTGTCGGTGTGTATCGTCTCCAACACGACGCTCACGAACGATCCGCTCGAGGACCTCGAGCTCGGCGTCCACGGCGTCGCCGTCGACGGCGAGGGGAGACACGGGTGGATGTATCCCCGGCTGCCGATCGAGAACGACTGGAGCCCGGCGGAGTTCCTCTCGCGAGCCTGCCGGAAGGCGAAGCTCTCGCCGACCGCCTGGGAGGAGGACGACACCATGGTGACGCTCTTCGAGGGACAGGTGTTCCGCGAGCGCGAGGACGGCGGCGCGGTCGAGGCGGTGGCGGCCGGAGAGTCGCTCGAGGCGTCGAGCGAGTAGCGTCGCTGGGAGCTACCTGAGAAGCGGGAACGCCGTGCCGGTCCGTTTCGCACGGACGGGTTCCGATCCGGGATGGAGACGCCGAGCGGCGCGCGAACTACTCCTCGATCGCGGCCCCGAATCCGGTTCGCTCCGCGTCCGCGAGCGCTCGCTCGCTCGCCTCGTCGATCGAGAAGGACCACCCGTCCACGAGTTCCCCGTCGCGAAGCAGCGGCTCCAGGAGGGGATCGGCGTCGGAAGGTCCTTCGCGGTCCGCGAGCCCGACGTGGTGTCCGCCGTCGGGGGTCCGGTAGACCTGTTTCGCACCCGAGAGCTTCCCGCGTTTCGCCGCCGGCTCCCCGTCGACCACGACGAGGTCGAGGGCGAAATCGACCGGGTCGGCGTTCGAGACGTGACCGCCGACGCCGAAGCCGTCGGCGACGTCCCGGAGGCGGACGAGATCGGAGGGGCCGAGCCCGCCGGAGACGAAGACGTCGACGTCCCCGTGTCCCCGGGCGTCGAGTTCCCACTGGACCTCCCGAACGATGTGTCTAAAGTCCCCTCGCCGGGATCCGGTGGTGTCGAGTCTGACGCCGGAGAGGTTCTCGCCGAGTGCGTCGACGGCACGTAACACCTCGTCCACCTCGTCGGTGTAGGTGTCACACAACGCGACCCGCGGGACCTCCGGTTCGACCGCCTCGTCGAACGCACGCCAGGCCGCCTCCTGGTTCCCGCGGCCGAAGCAGATCACGAGCGCGTGTGGCATCGTGCCGGACGCCTCCTCGCCGATCACCTCGCCCGCAGCGACGTGCGAGAAGCCGTCGAGGCCGCCGACGAGTGCGGAGCGCTCGACGGTCGCGGTCATCGCCGGGTGAACGTGGCGGGCGCCGAAGGAGAGGACCGTCGAGTCGGGGGCGGCGACCCGACACTCGAGCGCCGCGGTCGCGATCCCGGAGGCGTGCGAGAGGAACCCGAGAAGCGAGGTCTCGAGGCGGGCGAACTCGAGATAGGGGCCCTCGATCCGCATCACCGGACCGCCGTCGAAGAGGGTTCCCTCCGGCATCGCGTCCACGTCGATCGGTCGTCCCTCGAGGAGCGCCACGGCGTTTTTCACGCCGGCGAACAGCTCGAGCTCCCCGTCGGGGAACTGGTCGGCCGTCACCTCCGCGACGACGCGGGGGTTCCGGCCGGCCGCCTCCAGCACCCGTTCGGTCCGGTCGAAGTAGGCGTCCGTCGCCCGCCCGCTCGCGATGGCGTCGGCGCCGACGATGTCGAACTCCGTCATACTGGCACGTCCGACCCCGAGGAGAAAAAGCCATCCGGGTCGCGGATCGCGTGTTCTCCGACAGCCGCGTCTATCGGCGTCGACGCGCGACCGCCACCAGAGCGATCCCCGAGATCACGACCGCGAGAAGCGCGAGAAGCGCCGTGAACCCCGGCGTCTCCCCGGCGGTCGTCTCCGTGGCCTCGGTCGTTTCGTCCGGTCCCTCCTCGGAATCGTAATCGGGCAGGGTCGGAGTCGTCACCGCGGAGTCGGTCGGTTCCGATCCGTCCTCCGTGTCGGAGTCCGATCCCGTCCCGGGCTCGCTCGTGGGTTCGGGCGTCGGCTCCTCGAGGTCGATCGCCGGTCGGAGTTCGGTCACGTCCGCGGGCATGGGCGCGTGGACGATGGTCACTCGCGTGTCGTCCAGTTCGATCCCGTAGGCGCCCCGGAACCCGCCCTCGGCCACGTAGATGATGCCGTCGTCACGTCGAACGGCGTCGTGGGCGTCGAGCATCCGGAGGTAGGTCGCGTGGAACTGGGCGGCGTCCGCGGGGGTCTCCCACTCGCTGGCCCAGACGTAGCCGTTTCGCCGCTCGTCGCCGCGGTCGTTTCGGTAGGGAACGATCCGGTCGCCGGCCCAGCCGTCCGTCGACGCGTGATCGTAGTTGTAGACGGATTCGGGATGGATCCGCGAGGAGTCGAGGAGGACGCGCTGCCAGTCGAAGGTGTCGGCGCCGTATTCGCGACTCTGGAACCAGAACATCGCGAACATGGACGCCTCGCCGACGGTGTCGGAGCCGTTTACCCCCTGATCGGGATACGTCTCCCAGCCGTTCGTGGCGGTATCGGCGACGGGAACGGGCTCCGGAGCGATCGATTCGCGGTGGATCGTCTCCGCGGTCGCGTTCGGGGGCGACTCCATGCGTTCCGAGACGCCCTCCCACCCCTCCTCCTCGACGATCTCGGCGACGTAGGCGGGACCGTCGGAGTACGGCTGGAAGACGGTCAAGTAGATCCCCCAGTTCTCGGGTGGCCCCCCTCCGCCGCTCGATTCGGGGCCCTCGAGACAGGACCAGTCGCCCGCGCCACAGCGCTCCTCGTAGCGGTTCTCGACGTAGGAGGCCTCGCCCTCGACGATCCCGTCGATCGCGAGATCGGCGTCCTGCGTCTCGCCGACGTACCGCGGCCTGGAGAGGTTGTGATACTGGTCCTGCATGGCGTGGGTGAGTTCGTGGACGAGCGTCGCCTCCTCGATTCGGAGCTCCTCCCCCTCGGGTACCACGATCACGATCCGGTCTCCCCCGGGCGAGTAGAAGCCGGCGACCGAGCCCGACAGCGTCCCCTGGATGGCTTCCTCGGAGGATCCGTCCTCGCCGACGATGAAGAGCGCCTTCCACACCTGGTCGTTCCACCGGTTGAACTCGGGGTTCGACTCGGAGCCGTTCATCGTCTCCGTGTACTCCGCACGCGTCATCGTCTCGACCGGCACCTCCTCCTCGAAGGGTCGCTCCCGGAGGTACTCGACGCGGGCCATGCCGCGGTGGACGAGCAAGGTGATCTCCTCTTCGTCGAGCCCATCGGAGTCGTCGATCGCCAGCTCGGCGTCGTGACAGACGCCCTCCCAGTAGCCGATCTCGTCGTTGGTGGTCGCCTCACAGCTCCCGTTCGTCGCGTCGTCCGAGTCCTCGGATCCGGTCTGGAACGGTCCGACCGCGTGGGAGACCGCTCCGTCGTCCGGCGCCGGCCGAGCGGACGCCGCGACGGATCCGACCGGCGCGACCGCCGAGGAGACCAACAACACCGCGACGAACAGGACGAGCGACCGTCGCATACCGTGACATGGGAACAGGCGGGTAAGAAGCTTACCGACGGCGGGGCGCGGTCGGCCCCCTCGTGAGCGACGGCCGCATCACGAGCGACGACCGTACCGTGAGCGGAGATCCGAGTCGGCGTGGATTTTTGGCCGATCGCCGCCTATCCACGATCATGCGATTCGACGCCAGCGAGACCGCGGTCGTCGCCGTCGACATGCAAAACGGATTCTGTCACCCGGACGGGGGCCTGTATGCCCCCGCGAGCGAGGAAGCGATCGAACCCGTCGGCGACCTGATCGATCGAGCCCGGTCGGCGGACGTCCCGGTGGTCTACACCCGGGACGTCCACCCGCCCGAGCAGTTCGAGGACGCACACTACTACGACGAGTTCGACCGATGGGGCGAACACGTCCTGGAGGGGTCCTTCGAGGCGGAGATCGTCGACGAACTCGAGGTGCGTCCCGAGGACCACGTCGTCGAAAAGCACACCTACGACGCCTTCCACCGGACGGAGCTCGGCGGCTGGCTGGAGGCGAGAGGGATCCGCGATCTGGTCATCTGCGGCACGCTCGCGAACGTCTGTGTCCTCCATACGGCCGGAAGCGCCGGGCTTCGCGACCTTCGTCCCGTCCTCGTCGAGGACGCGCTCGGGTACATCGAGGAGGATCACCGCGAGTACGCGCTCGAACACGCCGACTGGCTGTTCGGCGAGACGGTCGAGCTGGGGAACGTCGCGTTCGAGTAGGCGACGCGATCGAACACGACGTCTCGGGAGCAGACAGGGTTCGAGTCCACGGAGGCTCAGGACCCGACGGTGATCACCGTACAGTCGAGCTTCTCCCGGAGGAACGAGTCGATGTCGGGGTCCGAAAACACCTTCCGGAGGGTTCGCCGCCAGCGGCTCGCCTGTCGGGAGCCGATCACGACGACGTCAGCGTTCTCGGCGGCGACCTCCTCGAGGATCGACTCCTCGACGAGGAACCCCTTGCGGACGACGTACCGCGCGCGGTCGATGGATCCGAACTCCCGTTCGACGGTGCGTTTGAGGTCGACGCGTGTCACGTTGTGGCTGTCCTGATAGAGATCGACGTGCAGCACGGTCAACGACGCGTCCCGGTCCTCGGCGACCCGGATCGCCTCCCGGAGCGTCCGCTTGGAGTCGGCCGTCAGCGGATACCGGACCGGAACCACGACGAGGGACATGCGCGATCGGTGGGGATTCCGGTTACAAGACCCTGCCGTTTCCGGATCACGATCAAGCCTTCGAGCTCCGGCCACGGACGCGAGTACCGATCCCGGCCAGGATTCGGATCGCGGCGGCGGGAGTCGGGATCGCGGCGGTCAGAGTCGGGGTCCCCGATCGGAGACGGTGGACGGCTCCTCCGCCGGGCGCTCCGCGTCCGCCTCCTCGTTCGAGCCGTTCAGGACCCGGATCCGACCGTCGATCGTCGGGTCGATGCCGCGCTCGGCGGCGTACCGCCACAGGACCTCGTACTGTATTCCGCCCTCGCCGGCGCGGTGGCGTTCGCGAAGCGTCGGAAACTCCTGGTCGGAGTGGAGCAGGTACTCCGAGGTCGCGACCGTGTAGGTCGCCTCGGGATCGATCGCCCTCCCGTCGACGGTCGCGTCCCGAAGCGTTTCGGCGTCCGCGTCCCAGACCACGCGGGCGTTCGAGACGTGGCCGTGCCACCAGTCGTCCTCGCCGAAGTCGACCGTCGGCGCCGCCATCTCCGCCAGGATCGACCGAAGCTCCCGGCCGGTCACCTCGGCGCGGACGACCGGCTCCTCGAAGGGGATGAGGCTCACGAGATCGGCCCGGGTGACGCGGCCCGCGATCGGATCGCCCGACCGAAGCCCGCCGGCGTTGGTGAGGCCGACGTCGGCGGAGAGGGCCCATCGGAACGCGTCGGCGACGAAGTTCCCGACCCGACACTCGCCGCCGTGGACCACCTCGTCCGTGCGGGACATCGGCTCGTCGAGCGTCGCGACCGTCTCGTCGAGGCCGGTGTTGGCCATCCGACGCTCGAGGGCGTTCCGGAGGTCCGAATGCGGATCGGCATCCGATCGCTCGCGAAGCGTCGCGGTCGGTCGCCGGTCCGCGAACAGCTCCACCTCGGCGACCGCGGCGCCGTTGACGCCGGGACGAACGAGGAGCGTCCCGTCCACGTGCTCGTTGCGCGGGCTGTGGACGTGTCCGCCGAGGATCGCGTCGACGTCGAGCGCCCGGGCGAGATCGTCGTCGCCGCCGCCGAGATGCGAGAGGACGACGAGGTGGTCGGGTGGGTCCGCCGCCGCGCGCATCGCCTCGAGTTCCGCCTCGACGGCGGCGATCGGGTCCGAAAACGACAGCGAGGCCGCCATCGGGTTCAACGAGTCGGTCGCCGGGTCGGTGACGCCGACGAACCCCACCCGGGAGCCGTCGATCTCCCGGACAGCGTGGGGGACGACGCCCTCAGCCGCGCCGAATCGTTCGCCGTCCTCGTCGCGGACGTTCGCCGAGACGTACGTCGCCGGCGACCGCTCGAGGAGTTCTCGAAGCGCGCCGGGGCCGTGGTCGAACTCGTGGTTGCCGAAGGTCTCGAGGGCCGTGTCCGTCGCGACGTGGAAGTCGACCGCCTGTCGGCCGGAGGCGACGAGCGAGAGGACGCCCGGCGCGGTCGTGTCGCCGGAGCCGACGACGAGCGCGTCGGGGCCGTCGAGCTCGCGGATCCGGCCGGCGAGGCGAGCGGCCCGCTCGGGCGTATCGAAGACGTTCTCGACGTCGGAGTGGTGGACGAGGCGGGGCATCTCCGTGGGAACCTGGGGGCGTCCCGAGGTAAAAGCCCTCGGGGCGGAGGGCGAGCGTTGGCGATCGATGTCCCTCACCCCGGGTCGCGCCGCGATCACCGTCACCTCGCCATGATCCGCCCTCACACGGCCGCTTCGGTTTGAAAGCCCTTTTATGCCATCCCGGAGTATTCCGGTGCACAGCCTCTTCGGGGTTGATGATGTGGCGCGCCGATAGGGACCGACCGCCGGCGCGACCACGCGAGCCCACGAGGGGGATACGGTGAACAACCATGGCAGTTTACGTAGACTACGACACCCCAGCCGACCTCGCCGATCGCGCGCTCGACGCGCTCGAGGTCGCCCGAGACACCGGTACGGTAAAGAAAGGTACGAACGAGACGACAAAGTCCGTCGAACGCGGCAACGCCGACGTCGTCTTCGTCGCCGAGGACGTCTCCCCCGAGGAGATCGTGATGCACCTCCCCGAACTCGCCGAGGAGAAGGGCATCCCGGTCGTCTTCGTCGAGACCCAGGACGACGTCGGTCACGCGGCCGGCCTCGAGGTCGGCTCCGCCGCCGCCGCCGTCGTCGACGCCGGCGAGGCGTCCGACGAGGTCGAGGACATCGCACAGAAGGTCGAGGAACTTCGATAAGCGGCCATGAGCACAGAAGAGGGAACCGGCGACTCGACGGCCGCGGAGGTCATCGAAGTCGTCGGCAAAACCGGGATGCACGGCGAGGCCATGCAGGTCAAATGCCGCATCCAGGAGGGATCGAACCAGGGCCGCATCATCACGCGAAACGTCCTGGGTCCGACCCGCGTGGGCGACGTGCTCCAGCTGCGGGAGACCCAGCGCGACGCCGACTCCATCGGAGGACAGTAACCATGGTCGAGACGCGCACCTGTGATTACACCGGAGAGGAGATCGAGCCCGGAACGGGCACGATGTTCGTCAGGACGGACGGAACGATCCTCCACTTCGTCGACTCGAAGGCGGAGAAGAACTACTTCATGGGTCGCGAGGCGCGCGACCTCGAGTGGACGGAGGCCGGACAGGCCACCAAGGGCGAGGACGAATGAGCCACCACGACGAGCGCACCTTCGTGATGGTCAAACCCGACGGCGTCAACCGCGGGCTCATCGGCGAGGTCGTCTCCCGCTTCGAGGACCGCGGACTGAAGCTCGTCGGCGCGAAGTTCATGCAGATCGACGAGGAGCTCGCCCACGAACACTACGGCGAGCACGCCGACAAGCCGTTCTTCGACGGCCTCGTCGAGTTCATCACCGCGGACCCCGTCTTCGCGATGGTCTGGGAGGGCGCCGACGCGACCCGACAGGTCCGCCGGATGGTCGGCGAGACCGACCCCGCGGAGTCCGCACCGGGCACGATCCGCGGCGACTTCGGCCTCGATCTGGGCCAGAACGTCATCCACGCCTCCGACCACGAGGACGAGGGCGCGAACGAACGCGAGATCGATCTCTTCTTCGACGAGGAGGAGCTGATCGAGTGGACCCCGATCGAGGAGACGTGGGTCTACGAGGACGCCGGCGGCGAGTGAACCGATAGCCGGTACCCTCGCTCGCGTCCGAATTCTTGCGGTGATCGTCGACGTCGCGGAGCCGTCGATCCCGATCGAGAACCGTCGGACGTCCCCATCGATTAGACGATCGTCGAAAGACGGATCGTCGGATAGCAGAACCCTTTTGCCGTCCCTTGCGGAGTTCACACACAATGGATGGAGGTGTCTCGAGGTGACGATGGACGACCGGATCGACGACCTCCGCGAGCGCCGCGAGCGCGCGCGCAAGGGCGGCGGGGAAGAGCGGATCGAGTCCCAACACGAAAAGGGGAAGATGACCGCACGCGAGCGGATCGACTACTTCCTCGACGACGGCACGTTCCACGAGTTCGACCAGTTCCGCACCCACCGCAACCACACCTTCGGCATGGAGGAGAACCAGCTCCCCGGCGACGGCGTCGTGACGGGCTACGGCGAGGTGAACGGCCGCAAGACGTTCGTCTTCGCCCACGACTTCACCGTCTTCGGGGGGTCGCTCGGCGAGGTGTTCGCGGAGAAGGTGTGTAAGGTGATGGACAAGGCCATGGACGTCGGAGCGCCCGTGATCGGGCTCAACGACTCGGCGGGCGCACGCATCCAGGAGGGCGTCGCCGCGCTGGGCGGCTTCGCGGAGATCTTCCGACGTAACACCGAGGCCTCCGGCGTGATCCCGCAGATCTCGGGGATCATGGGCCCGTGTGCCGGCGGGGCCGTCTACTCGCCCGCAATCACCGACTTCACCGTGATGGTGAAGGACACCTCCCACATGTTCATCACCGGACCGGACGTGGTCGAGACGGTGACGGGCGAGGAGGTCAGCTTCGAGGAGCTCGGCGGGGCGGTCACCCACTCGTCGACCTCGGGCGTGGCCCACTTCGCCGAGGAGTCCGAGGAGGACGCCCTCGACCGGATCGCCCGGCTGCTGTCGTATCTCCCGCAGAACAACGTCGAGGACCCGCCGCGGGTCGACCCCTGGGACGACCCGGAGCGCGCGGACGAGGAGCTCGCCGAGATCGTCCCGGACGCCCCCCGAAAGCCCTACGACATGACGGCCGTGATAGAGCGGGTCGTCGACGAGGGGTCGTTCCTCGAGGTCCACGAGAACTTCGCGAAGAACCTCGTCGTCGGGTTCGCCCGGCTCGACGGGCGTTCCGTGGGGATCCTCGCGAACAACCCGCGGGTCAACGCCGGCACGCTCGACATCGAGGCGAGCGAGAAGGGCGCGCGATTCATCCGGTTTTGTGACGCGTTCAACGTGCCCATCGTCACCTTCGAGGACGTGCCCGGCTTCATGCCCGGGACCGACCAGGAACACGGCGGGATCATCCGCCACGGCGCGAAGCTGCTTTACGCCTATTCGGAGGCGACGGTCCCGCTTCTCACCGTCATCACGCGAAAGGCCTACGGCGGCGCCTACTGTGTGATGTCCTCGAAGCACATCGGCGGGGACGTCAACTACGCCTGGCCGACCGCCGAGATCGCGGTCATGGGCCCGAAGGGCGCCGTGAACGTCCTCTATCGCGAGGAGCTGGCCGACGCCGACGACCCGGACGCGCGTCGACAGGAGCTGATCGACGAGTATCGCGAGGAGTTCGCGAACCCCTACACCGCGGCCGACCGCGGGTTCATCGACGACGTGATCGAGCCGACCGAGACCCGAGCGCGTCTCGTCGACGACCTGGAGATGCTCCAGAGCAAGCGGTCCGACCTGCCCGAGAAGAAACACGGCAACATCCCGATCTGATCGAATGTCCCCCGAGACCACCACGGAGCCGGCGGAGATCGAACGCGACGAGGGTGCGGCGAACGGCGGGTCGAAACGAGCGGGAACGACCCCGATCGACCGGATCGCGGAGGGGATCTCGATCCCCACGGACGCCGACCCGGAGGAGGCTGCCGCGATCGTCGCCGCGGTCGCGGCTCACGTTCGCGACCGGGAGGCTGCAGCCGCCGCGGCAGCGGCAGCGGCCGCCGCGGACGCGGAGGACGGCTGGGAGAACGACCGCTGGGCGTTCGCCGGGCGAACCGACACCCTCCAGGGACGCGCCGCCCGCGTGCCGCGCGAGGCGCCGCGGGACGCCTGGACGGCCGCCGGTCGAACCGACCGGTTCTGAACGCGATTCCTCACTCGGAGTGTGCGTGCGAGCTCACTCGGAGTTGACGTACCGAAACTCGACGCCCGCGCGCTCGGCCGTTCGGGCGTCGCGCTCGGAGTCACCGACGAAGAGCGAGCGGGCGGGATCCGCGGAGAGCGCGTCGAGGGCTGCCAGGAGCGGCTCGGGGTCGGGCTTGTAGGTTCCGACGGTATCCCGCCCCACGACGGCGCTTACACGATCGTCGAGGCCGTGTCGATCGAGGGCGATCCGGCAGGCGTCCTCGGAGTTGAGCGAGCAGACGGCCGTCCGGGGAGCCCGGTCGGCATCGAGGATCTCGGCGAACGACAGCCGCCGGGAGTCGCGGGCACCCTCGCGTTCGTGTTCGGCGATCGTCTCCTCGACCACGTCCGCGATGCCGTACTCGGGGGCCGCGGCGTGCAGCTCCCAGAGTCCGTCGGAGGGTGGCTTGACGGCGTGTTCGACGTAAACTCCGAGGACGTCCTGCGCGACCGCGTTCCAGTCGACGCCGAGGCGGACGAGGGTCCCGTCGAGGTCGTAGACGACCGCGTCGTAGGCGTCGGGATCGAAGCCCGGGTCGAGATCGGCGGCAACGGACGTCGAGTCCTCCGTGGAGCCGGGCGATCGCCGATCGCGTGAGTCGTCCGTCGCCTCGGTGACGTCTCGGGAGGTCATACCCGAGATAGGTCCCCCGGGCCACTGTACGTTTCGGTCGATCGGGTTTCGGCTCGAAACGGGCGTTGGATCGGCTCCACGCTGACTCACTCCGGAAGGAGCCCGCGAGCGATGATCGTCTTTTGGATCTGGGTCGTCCCCTCGTAGATCTCCGTGACCTTCGCGTCCCGATAGAGCCGCTCGACCGGGAACTCACGCGTGTATCCGTAGCCGCCGTGGATCTGGATCGCGTCGTTGGCGACGGCGGTGGCCGTCTCGCTGGCGAAGTACTTCGCCATGGAGGCGGCGACGCGGGCGTCCTCGCCGGCCTCGGCTCGCCGGCAGGCGGCCCGGACGAGCTCTCGACTCGCCTCGATCCGGGTCGCCATCTCCGCGATCGTGTGACGGATCGACTGGAACTCGGAGATCGATCGACCGAACTGCTCGCGGTCGGCCGCGTAGGTCGTCGCCTCCTCGAGCGCCGCGCGGGCGAGCCCGACCGCCTGGGCGCCGATCCCGATCCGGCCGCCGGTGAGGATCCGGAAGGCGGACGCGAGGCCCTCGCCGACCTCCGTCAGCCGGTTCTCGGCCGGGATCCGACAGCCGTCGAGGACGACGTCGGTCGTATCGGAGGCGCGAAGCCCGAGCTTCCGCTCCGGCTCGCCCGGCTCGAACCCGTCGGCGTCGGCCGGCACGAGGAACTGCGTGACGGTGTCGGGGTCGTCGGGATCGGTCTTCGCGAAGACGATGGCCACTCCGCCGCGCCGGCCGTTCGTGATCCAGCGTTTGTGCCCGTCGAGGACGTACTCGTCGCCCTCGCGCGTCGCGGTCGTCGTCATCTCCGCGGGGTTCGAGCCGGCCTGCGGCTCCGAGAGACAGAACATGCCGACCGGCCGCCCCGAGCGGGCCATCCGCGGGAGCCACCGCTCGCGCTGGTCGTCGGTGCCGAACGTCGCGATACAGGAGGTGACGAGACAGTGGACCGAGAGGGCGGTCGCGACCGCGAGCCCTCCATAGGCGACCTCCTCGTTGACGATCGCGTAGGTGGATCGATCGGCCGCGACGCCGCCGTGCTCCTCGGGAACGGTGAGTCCGGCCAGGTCGGCCTCCGCGAGCGCGTCCCAGGCGTCCTCGGGAAACGACTCGTTCTCGTCCGCCTCGCGGGCGACCGGCCGGATCTCCTCGGTCGCGATCTCGTGGACGAGTTCCGCGATCGCTCGCTGTTCGGCGGTCAGGCTCGGGTCGGTCCACGGATCGGGCATGCGGGCGGATTCGAGGCGGTCCCGCAAAAACCTGCCCACGCGATCGAAGCCACGAGCTACGCGTCGTCCGACGACGCGTCGGCGGCCTCCCAGAGCGCGTACAGCTCGTCGCGAGGCGGCTCCGGGATCGCCACGCCGTCGAGGACGACGCGGGCCGGATCGGCGTCGCCGGTGTTCGATCGACCGGATCGGTCGTCGCCGGCGTCCGATGCCACGGGTCGGACCTCGCCGACGACCGCCGCCTCGACGCCGACATCGGCGACGGCGTCCAGGGCCGCGTCGACGCGCTCGTCCGGGATCGCGGCCAACAACGCGCCCGATCCGAACGTCCGGAGCGGATCGACGCCGAGGGCGTCACAGCACACGCGGGTCGCATCACGGACGGGCACGTCCTCGCGGTCGACGTCGACGCGGACGTCGGCCGCGCTCGCCATCTCGTGGAGGGCCGTCAACAGCCCGCCCTCGGTCGGGTCGTGCATGGCGGTGGCGAACTCGCGGAGCGCCCTCGCCTCCGGGAGAACGCTCACGTCCTCGAAGTAGCCGAGCGCGTCGTCGATCGTGGCGTCGTCGACGCCGGCCTCGCGGCATTCCTCGGCGAAGTCGCTCGCGAGGATGGCGGTCGCCTCGATCCCGGCTCCCTTCGTCAAGACGATCCGGTCGCCGTGGGTCGCACCGCCCGACGGGAGAAACCGGTCCGTCGTTCCCATCGCGGTCATCGACAGGAGCGGGCGGTCGAGCGCCGGGAGGTACTCGGTGTGGCCGCCGACGATCGAGACGCCGACGTCGCGGGCCGTCGAGTCGAGCTGTTCGGCGAGGGTCCGGCGCGTCTCGGGATCTCGATCCGGCAGGAAGACGGTGCTCGTGAGCCAGCGCGGGTCCGCGCCGCTCACGGCAACGTCGTTGCAGGCGACGTGGACGCCGAGATGGCCGACGCGCTCGGCCGCCAGCGAGATCGGATCGGCGCTCACCACGAGCGTCCGGTCGCCGAGGTCGATCCCGGCGGCGTCCTCGCCGTAGGCCGCCCCCTGAACGACCGCCGGATCGTCGGCGCCGACCGCGTCGAGGAACTCGGAGAGCGCCTCGGGATCGAGTTTTCCCGTCATACCGATCGCTCGAGTGCGCCGCGTCAAAAGGGTGTGCGCTTCGATCCGCGGAAGACCGATCCGCGGACGGACCGGGACGGGAAGTCCTCACTCGGCCAGTTCGAAGGCGATCTCGACCTCCGCCTGGTACTCACGTTCGGGGGCGTTTTTGACCTCCACGCCGAACTCCTCGACCTCGGCCCAGTAGACGTTATCGAGCGTCGCCTCGGCGCGATCGATCGCGTCGTCCGCCGCGTCGTCGAAGCTCTCGGTGCTCGTCCCGATCAGGGAGATCTTCTTGAAAACCATGGGTGATGTTGGCTCGCCCACGGTGATAAATGTACCCGCCGGCTCGCCCGTGGAGTTCGTCGGCCGCTCGATCCCGGGGCGCTTGATCCCGGGGCGCTCGCGACTCGATGGCGAACGGCCGCGATTCGGGTCAGGATCGACCGCGGTTCCCGGGAGCGGCCGCAGTTCCGTCGGCGGTTAGGGACTTCCGGGACGGCCCTGCATCACGTCGAAGTCGCCGTCGTCGCCGACTCCGATGACGGCCCAGTCGAACGGCGGCTTCAGTCCGAGGAGGTGCTCGCGAAGATCGCTCGCCGACCGCTTCCAGGTCACGAAACACCGCAACCGCGGCGTCTCGCCGCCGTCCGCCAGATACGGTTCCGGGTCGGTGGCGTCCTCGGCGCGGATCGGCGTCACGAGCACGCGTCGCCACTTGCGTTCGGCGACGAACTCGGTGCCGTCCTCGCGAACCGAGTATCCCAGTTCTCGAAAAACGTCTCTGGCCTCCGTGGTCGGTGGCATGCTAACAGGGGCCATCTACTCGGGGGTACTCGGCCGAGTGTGATAAGCTTTCTCACAGGGCCGATTCGGCGATCGAACGTCCACCCGCCGTGGCGTCTCACGACTCTCGTGTCGCCTCACGAACTCATCGTGTCGCCTCCCGGACTCTCATGTGCCCCACGAGATCACCGCGCGAGCACGTTGGGGACCGACAAAAGGGCTATCCCGTCCGGAGGAGTGGGTCGTGACGATGGGCGATCCGACGCTGAGCTACGTCGTCCCGGCGTACGACGAGGCCGACTACATCGACGCGACGCTGTCGGCCATTCGGGACCAGTCGACGGACGAGGCGATAGAGGTCGTCGTCGCGGACGGGGGCAGCCACGACGGAACGCGTTCGATCGCCCGCGACCACGGCGCCGCAGTGCTCGTGGAGGACGACGACGGGATCTGGGCGGGGAGGAACCGGGGAGCGGCCGCCGCGAACGGGGAGTGGGTCGCGTTCGTCGACGCCGACACCGTGGTCTCGTCGAACCACTGCGACCGGATGCTGTCGTGTGCTCGAGAGCGCGGGCTGGACGCCGCGAGTTCGCGATGTCGCGTTCCCGGGATCCGGGCGACGTGCATGGAGGCCACCATCAACCACGTGTTTCCGCGGCTGCGACGTCCGGTCCTCCCGGGGTTCAACTTCCTGATCCGCCGCGAGGTCTTCGAGGCGACCGGGGGATTCCCGGCGGTTCCCAACGAGGACACGGCCTACAGCAGGCGACTCGGCCGGACGCATCGAACCGGCTACTGCAGGGAGATCCTCGTCGAGACGTCCCCACGCCGGATCGACCGACAGGGGCTGACCGGGAGCGCGTTCCACTACCTGCGACTCGACTGGCGGCGGCTGCGCTCGTCGTGAGCGTCGGAGCCGCCACTGACGGGGGGAAACAGCGCGAGCTCGTCGCCGTCCTCGAGTTCCGTCTCGAGACCGTCCTCGTGAATGACGTTCTGCCCGTTTCGAAGCAGGTTGATGTGGTCCGCGAGCTCCCCGTCCTCCATGACGCGATCGCGGAGGTCGGGACGGTCCTCGAGGAGGTCCTCCAACGCGTCGCCGACGGTGTCTCCCGGGCCGGCGGAGACGGTCACGGTTCGTCCGCCGGCGGCCTCCGCGAGGTCGGCGAACAGTTTCCACTCCATACCGACCCACCGCCCGCCGGGCGTATGAGGATTACGTCCCGTCGACGTTCGCGTCTCGTTGACGTGCGCCTCATCGACGACGTTCGGGTCTCGCCGACGTGCGTCTCATCGACGTTCGCGCTCCGCCAGTCAGTCTTCCCTCCTCGGGACGTCGGTTCCCGCATCGTCGGCCTCCGAATCGCCGGATTCCACATCGTCGGTCTCCGCATCTCCGGCCGCCTCGGCCTCGACGCGCCGAAGGGCGTCCGGTCGTCCGAGGAGGAAGACGGTGTCGCCGGGCTCGAAGAGCCGATCACGTTCGGGGATCGCCTCGATGGAGGCGCTCGCGGGACGCACCGCGGCGACGACGGCCTCGAGATCTCGAACGCTCGTGCCCACGAGGGGACTTTCGGGACCGATCGTGACGGCGGTCATCGTCTCGTCGGCCGCGCGCAGGAGGCTGGCGAACTCCCGGTCCGCCTGCGGTTCCGCGGGCAGCGTCACGAGCCGATAGGTCTCCGACTCCTCGAGGCGGGCCGCGTCGGTCTCATCGAGCGCGAGCGTCGCGACGTCCCCGGCCGTCGCACGGAGCTCCGCGGTCGCGACCCGCCTCGGGTCGTCGCCGCCGATCCACGCCTGAACGACGTCGCCCGGCGTAGCGGTGTACGGCGGGTCCGCGTGGACGGCGATGGCGGCGGTCCCGGGCGCGAGGGTCGGACCGATCCCGGCGGCTCGCGAGCCGACCGCGAGATACTCGATCTCCCCCTCCTGGGTGACGTCGACGTCGACGTAGTTCACCCCGAAGTCCTCCTTGATGCGGGCGACGAGGCGCTCGCGAAGCTCCGCCACCGTCACCCGACGCGGAAACAGCAGCGTTCGTCCGGCCATCCCCTCCTTCGTCGCCGGGGCGACCGCCTCGTAGGAGTCCATGTCCGCGATGTCCTCCGCGGCCGGCAGCGTGACGGGCGTGACGCGACCGACCGTGCGAACCACGCGTCCGATCTCCCCTTCGAGCTGTTTGCCGCCGGCGACGGCGAAGACGTTCCGGGCGACGACGTCCCCGGTCCAGGCGCCGGCGGGCGCGACGGCCGCGGCGACGCCGACGGCGACGACGTTGAACAGGACGACGTCGACGCGCAACAAGACGACGTCGGTGCCGCCGATGATCGAGCCGAGCGAGGCCGTATTGAGGTACAACACGACCGCGGAGACGCCGAGGAGGACGGCGACGCCCTCGGGGATCCGCTGGCGGAAGTACCACCGATACGCGACGGCGACGCCGCCGGCCGCGAGCACCGCAAGGCAGGCGAAGAGGAGGAGCCCAACCGCCGCCCGAAGCGGCTCCGCGAAGGTCACCTCGACCACGAGCGGCAGGCCCGCCGGCGTCGAACTCCCGGCGTCGGCGGCCGGAACGGGGGTCGGAACGGAGGCCGAGACCGAGGACAGGACCGGGACGAGAACCGAGGCCGGAGGGATCACGCGGCCACCTCCGAGAACCGATCGAGCGCCTCGCGCGTGCCGACGACGAACATCTCGTCGCCGGCGGCCAGCTCGCTCGAGCCCCGCGGGGCGATGGTCCACGAGTCGTGTCGCGCCGCGAGGATCGCGACGTCGTAGGCGTCACGGACGTCCACCTCGCCGATCGTGTGGCCGTCGAGGGGTCCACCCTCGACGACGGAGACGCGTCGAAACCGGGTGCCGGCGCGCCGCAACAGCGTCGTCAGCTCGAACTCGCGGCGGGTTCCCCGCGAGAGCACGAGGACTCGACCGCGATCGGCACGCAGGAGCGCTCCGGCGGCCGACCGATCGACCGCCACCGTGACCCGACCGTCGCCGCCGGTCGTGACGGGAACGGACGGAGCCGTCGGCTCGACATCCGGATCGCCGTCTCCGCCGTCGGTCGCGGCCGGCGGCGTATCGGCGGGCGGATCGGATGCGGGCGAGGGAGGCGATCCGGAGCCGTCGCCGGACCGTGCCGAGACGACGGTTCCCTCGACGGTCGTTTCGGGAGTGATGACGCGGACCTGCTCCCCGCGGGCGATTCCGGTCGGGACGAGCGCGGCGATTGAGACGGCGCGTTTTCCGGGGGGGACCCGCCTGGAGAGTCCGCCCATCGGCGGCGCGGCGTTGACCGTCGCCCGGGCGTTCTCGTCGATGCTCACGGAGACGTCGGCGAGTTCGAACTCCGTTCGAAGCCGGTCGGCGAACCGCGTTTCCAGCACGGAGATCGGGACGTCGGCCGGAAACGTCCAGTCCACCTCGGCGATCGCCTGGCGGGTCTCGGCGGCCAGCGGCGGGTATCCCTCCATGTCGCCGACTTCGCCCGCGATCGCGATCCGCACGCGGCCGCGCGACCCGACGAGATCGATCACGTCCGCCGAGAGCGTCCGGTCCCGAAGCGACCGAAGCGACAGCCGCTTCGGCGCGGTCGCTCCGAGCTTGTCGCCCTGGGCGTGGGCGTACAGCGAGACCATGAGGACGACGACGATGGCCGTCAAGACCGCGGGCGCACGCTCCGACGAGCGGATGGAGGGATCGTTGAGCGCGAGCAGCCCGCCGTTGACGCCGGCGATGGCGAGCGCGAGGACGACCACACCGAATCCGGGGATCGTCACGCCGGTCACGTACTTGAAGACGAAGCCGAGGACTCCCGAGACCAACGCCGGGATGATCCCGGTGAGAAGACCGAGGTAGAGCCCGTAGAGAATTTCGACCGGCAGTTCCATATCGGCCAGTCTCCCGCGGCGTATAAACCGTTACCGACGGACCGGTCGATCGGACCCCCGCGGTCGGACGTTCGGGCGTCCCCGGCGACCGTTCCGGCCGCTTCACCCGCCGACGTACTCGCTGGCGACGACCTCGCGGATCCGGTCCGCCGTCACCTCGCCGACGCCGTCGACCGCGAGGAGGTCCTCGCGCTCCGCGGTCATGACGGCCTCGACCGACTCGAAGTGCTCGAGGAGCGATCGGGCGGTCACCGGGCCGATGTCGGCGATGGACGAGACGACGTACTCCTGTTGTTCGTCGAGCGTCTTCGTCGTCTTCTCGCCGTGGACGCTTACCTCGCGGTCGCGCGTCTCCTGTTCGCGGCGGGCGATCGTCTCGAGGAGTTCCGCGGTCTCCCCCTCGTCGTCGCTTTGCAACACGCTGATCCCGAAATCGACCGCGAGGGAGGCGAGCGCGCCGCGTATCGCGTTGGGGTTCACGTCCCGCTGGGTGTAGAGATCGCCGCCCTCGATGACGAGGATCGGTCGGGCGTACGCCCGGGTCAACTCGCCGACCTGCTCGAACATCGACCGGTCCGAGTCGAGCAGGGAGTCGACGAAGTCGGCCGCGGACTTGCGCTCGATCGCCACCCGATCCGAGAGGACGTAATCGCCGACGGCCAGGGTCTCGAGGCGGGTCACCAGCTCCTCCCGCGTCGAGAGGTCCTTGGCGATCCCCGCGTCGAGTTCGCGCTGGTCGACGACGATCTCCACGCCGTCATCGACGCCAGCGGTCGCGACGACGCCGTCGTCTTCAGCGCCGGCGTCGCCTTCAGCATCGGCGTCATCCTCGAGGTCGGCGTCCGCGCTCCCGCTCGGATCCGAACCCGGATCGCGGTCGGCGGGTTCCGCCTCGGCGTCCGGGTCGGTATCCGCCTTCATCCCAGCGTCGGGATCGACGTCCCCCCCTGTCTCCGCCTCGGCCGCGAAGTCGGTCAGTCCCGGCTGGCGGTCGCCGCCCGCTCCCGGCTGGCGATCGTCGTCGGCCCCTTGCTTGTGGCCCTCGTCCGTCTTCTGCCGGCGATCGTCGTCCTCGCGCTCGCGAGCGTCGCCATCGTCTCCGTCGAACGCCTCCAGTCCCGACTGTGCGCCGCCGCCGATGGCCGACTCGATCTCGCCGGTGGCGGCTTTGAGTTCGCGAAGCTCCTCGCGCATCTGCTTCTCACGACGCCGCGAGATCCAGAAGAACGCCTCGTCGCGGGTGTCCTCGGCCAACAACACCACGACCTCCCCGCTGGCCTGCCGACCCGTCCGACCCTTGCGCTGGATGGACCGGATCGCGGTCGGGACGGGCTCGTAGAACAGGACCAGATCGACCTCCGGGACGTCGAGGCCCTCCTCGGCGACGGACGTCGAGACGAGCACCTCGAACTCGCCGGCCCGAAAGTCCTCGAGAGTGTCGTGCTGGTCGGCCTGGCTCATCCCGTCCGACCCTTCCTTGTCCCCCTGTCCGACGAACCGCTCGACGTCGAAGCTCGCGGAGAGGAACTCGACGAGCGCCTCGGCGGTGTCTCGCGACTCCGTGAAGACGATGGCCCGATCGCCGCCGTTCACCCCGAGCGTCTCCGCGAGGAGCAATCGGGTCTTCGAGAACTTCGGGTGGAGGTCGTCGAACGACTCGGCGAGCCGCATGGCCTCTCGGACCCGCGGCTCCGCGACGAGCCGCTGGCTCGCCTTCGAGGCGCCCGACGATCGGGCGGCGTTGCGCTGGCGCTCGAAGTAGCGGCGGACGGACTCGACCGACTGGGTCTCGACGAGCTCGACGGCCCGCCGGAGCTTCATCACCTCGGCGTGGGTCGACATGCCGGTGTAGCCCTCCGATCGACCCGCGTCCATCATCCGCTTGAGCTTCCCGCGCATCGCGTTGAGGTCGCGCTGGGAGACGTCGGGGCTCGTCGAATCCGCCACGCCGATCGACTTCAGCTGCTCGAGCCGCTCCTCGATGACCTCGTTGATCGCGTCCCGGATCGCCACGAGCTCCTCGGGCAGCTCCACGCGCTCCCAGCGAACGTCGGTGTCGTGGGTGTACTCCGCGACGTCGGCGTCCTCCTCGGTCATCACCTCGACGTTGTCGATCCCGAGGTTGTCACAGACGGTCTCGATCTCCTCGAGGTCGCCGCCGGGCGAGGCGGACATCCCGGTGACGAGCGGGTTCGCGGCGTCGGCGTGGTACCGTTCGGCGATGTAGACGTAGGCGTACTCGCCGGTCGCGCGGTGACACTCGTCGAAGGTGAGGTGGGTCACGTCCGCCACCGAGATCCGGTTGCCAACGAGGTCGTTCTCGACGACCTGTGGGGTCGCGATCGCGATGCGAGCCGACTCCCACAGCTCGGCACGCTCGTCGGGCCGGACGTCGCCGGTGAAGACCACGATCTCGTCGTCGGGGATGGTCAGCGCCTCGCGGTAGAAGTCGGCGTGCTGTTGGACGAGCGGCTTCGTCGGCGCGAGAAACAGCGCCTTCCCGCCCGCCTCCTGGAGGCGTTCCGCGGTGACGAGGAGGCTCACGGTCGTCTTTCCGAGGCCGGTCGGCAGACACACGAGGGTGTTCGCGTCCCGCGCGGCCGTCGCGAGGCGAAGCTGGTAGCGACGCCGCTGGAGGAAGCCGTCGACTAAAAGCGGGTGGTCGATGCTCGCCGCGTCGGCCTCGGTCGCCATCGGCGGCACTTGGCCGTCATCGCGGAAAAGGCTTCGCGAAGCGGGGTGAAAGTGGTCCGATCGCCGGGTTACCGGTCGTCGATCTCCCGGACGCGCTCGTCGGGAACGCGCTCGCCGACGAGCGCGGCCCACTCGTCGAGGCGCGAGCGACGGTCCCCCGCGCGCCCCGAATCGCGTGTGTGAGGGGTCATCGTCCGTATGTGTACGAAGCCGTCCTCTTAATCGTTACTCCGGTTCCCGGTCGGCGATGACCCGATCGCTGCGGCGGGGTCGGTGAGACCGCCGATCACTCGAGCGTCTCCGCGGACGGGAGCACGCGATATCCCTCGAGAACGGAGCCGAGACGGGCCATCGACGCGACGACGGCGTCACAGGAGGATCGGACGGCCGGTTTCGGGACGAAGCCGACGGAGAGCCCGGCGACCTCGAGCATCGGGAGGTCGTTCGCGCCGTCGCCGATCGCGACCGTGTCGGCCATCGGGACCCCGACCGCCTCGGCCAGCTCCTCGAGCGCGTCGTCCTTCGTCCCCTCGATGAGCGGGCCCTCCGCGTCGCCGGTCAGGCGGCCGCCGGACTGGGGAAGCCGGTTGGCGACGATGGTGTCGACCTCGACGCCCTCGCGTGCGAGTGCGGCCTCGACGCCGCGTTCGAACCCGCCGGTGAGGATCGCGACGTGGTGGCCGGCCTCGCGCAGTCGAGCGATGAGGTCCGCGGCGCCGGGGCGGATCCGGACGCGGTCGAAGGCGTCCGCGACGTCCTCCTCCGAAAGCCCCTCGAGCAGCTCTGCGCGCTGATAGAGGCTCTCGGCGTAGCTCAACTCGTCGTTCATCGCCCGTTCGGTGATCTCCGCGACCTCCTCGGAGACGCCGGCCCGCTCGGCGAGCAACACCGTCATCTCGGAGTCGGAGAGCGTCCCGTCGAAGTCGAACGCGATGAGTCGCATACGCGCGGTTCGCGGCGTGCCGGTTAAATCGCGACGGTTTCACCTCGTCGACGTGCGGGCGAGAGCTCCCGCGATCGTTCCGACGAGGACGCCGACGACGGCACCGACCGCGTTGATCGCGGCATCGAAGAGCCCCCCGGATCGCCACGGTATCGGGACCTGGAGGAGTTCGATCGTCGCGCCGTAGCCGGCGGCGAGAACGACGGCGATCACGGCCACCTCACGGACCTCGAAGTCGCGCTCTCGAAGCGTCCGTCGACAGAGCCCGGCGATGATCGCGTACGCGAGGAGGTGGCTCGCGACGAACGGGTCGACGCCGACCGAGAGGGTGAAAAACGCGGCTTCGCCGCCGGAACTCCCGGGAACCGGAACGACCGAGACGACGAGCACGAGGAGGGAGAATCCGACGATCGATCGCGATCCGACGGCGGAGAGCGCGTCGGCAACCCGGGTGCGGGCTCCACCGGAAGCGCGGTCGGAGGTCATCGGTCGCGTGACGCTCGGATCGCCACCCGTTTATCCGGTCCGATCGAACGTCCGCCGATGAACGAGACGCTCGACGACGACCTCTATCAGCGCACGATGGCGCTTTTAGAGCCCGGGGAGATCGACCTCCAGGGATGTATCGTTCACTCCGTCTACGACGGACAGTCGGACCTGGAGATGCACGAGCTGACCGTCGCGATCAACGACGTGATCGCCGAGGCCGCCGGCAAGGGCGAGACCTACATCGAGGCGGGCAACGACGACCCGGACTTCTCCTCGAACCAGTTCCAGGGGCTCACCCTCGAGGACGAGTCCTTCGTCTGGGAGTGCCAACAGCTGCTTCGCGAGGGGACCTTCGATCTGGTCTTCTACTACGAGGCCGACGCGGACCAACGGACGGTCGTCGAGGGGATCGAACGGCTCGAGGGCGTCGATCGGGTCACGCCCGTCCCCTGAATCGAGGATCCGGATCGTGACCGACTCGAAGACGGTCCTCGTTCCCGGCGGTCGAGACGTCCGGGCGACCCTCGATCGCGCCGGGGACGACACGCTCCCGACCGCCTGCGTCGTCGCGTGTCCGCCCCACCCGCAACACGGCGGCCATCGCGGCGACCAGCGGCTCGAGGCGGTCTCCGCCGCCATCCGCGATCGCGGCGTCGACTGTCTGCGGTTCGACTACGGGGACTGGGACGAGGGGTACGGCGAGCGGGCCGACGCGGACAACGCCCTCGCGTGGGCGTTCGACCGCTACGAGCGCGTCGGGCTCTTCGGTTACTCCTTCGGCGGCTGTCTCGCGCTCGTCGCGGCCGCCGGGCGCGAGGACCTCTCGGGCGTGGCGGCGCTGGCGCCCGCACCACAGATCAACCCCGACGTCGACGCGGTCGCGGCGCTCGCCGACGTCGCGTGTCCGGTCCGGATCGTCTACGGAACGCGCGATACGACCACGGACTGGGAGTCCGTCGTGGAGCGTGCTCGCGGGCTCAAAACGGGCCGGCCGTCCGGAGCGATCACGCTCACGGAGGTCTCGGCGGACCACTTCTTCATCGGTCAAACCGACGCGATCGGAGAGACGATCGGGGAGTGGCTCGGAGAACGGATCCGGTCGTCCCGACAGTGCTAACGGGAGACGGTCGTCAGATCTCCAGGTCCGGGGTCGGGATCGCGCCCTCGTCGCGCACCGGATCGTACTCGTCGATCGCCGCGAGAGCGATCGCGAGCGTGCTCGACTCGGTCCAGCGCCCGGTGTTTATCGCGAGGTCGTAGATCGACCGGTCCGAGACGTCGATGTCGTAGTAGGACTCGTATCGCTGGGCCTCGATCACCTCGCGGACGCGCATCTCCGCCTCCATCTCCTCGCGGCCGGCGGTGCGGTCGACGCGGACCTCCTCGGGCGCGTCGAGCCAGATGCGGAGGTCCGCGCGGTTGCCCGCGATCCATCCCGCGAGACGCGACTCGAGGACGAACGCCTTGTTCGCCGCGCCCCACTTCTCGGAGATGCGTCGAAGTCGCCGGTCGAGCTCGCGGTCGATGTCCTGTGACTCGCCGGTCTTCGCGACCAGCTGTGAGAGGCTCATGTCGCGGTCCTCGGCGATGTCCCGGAAGATCTCCCCGCCGGAGACGTAGCCGCAGTCCATCGCGGCGGAGAGCCCCTCACACAGCGTCGTCGCGCCACAGCCCGGCGGCCCCGAGACCGTGACGAACAGGTTGCTGTCGATTCGTCGCCCGCCGTCGTCGTCCTCCGTGGCCATCACGGGTGTTCTCGAGCGCGAGACGGGTAAGGGTGCGGATCGACGCGGGAGGGGGTGAGAACGCGGATCGGCGCGGGAGCAGAGAAACTCGGATCAGTTGTAGCCGCGCCAGCGATGGCCGCACTCGGTACACTTGAAAAAGCGCGTCGGCGGCTCGTCGGCGCTGCCGGTCTGTTTGATCGTGTACCACGCCTCGCCGTGACCGCACTCGTCGCAGGACACGTCGGTGGCGGTCGGCTTCCCCTCGAAGTCGGCCCCCTCCTCCGTCTCGATCGGGTCGGAATCGCCCTGCTCCTCCGTCGAGACGAACCGCTCCGCGAGGTCGTCGTCGCGGTCGGTGGTGGCGCCGCAGTCGTCGTTTTGACAGACCATCTCGCCGTCGACCGACACCATCATCGATCCGCACTCGTCGCAAAATTGCATCGGTGATCGTTCCCGATGCTAGGGGCTCGTGCGGTTTGAACGGTTCGTTCCGAAACCGGGGATCCCATCGAGCATTCCGGATCGTTTCCACGACGGCCGATTACTCGTCGCCGCGGTCGAACTTCGGGTCGTCCTCGGTCACCATCGGGCAGTTTCGGACCCGAAACTCGTCGATCCCGACCACCTCGACGATCGCCGTCCCGTCGTGGCCGCACTCGACTTCCGGCGGCTCGCTGAAGTGGGGACATCGCTGGCAGTACTGTCGTTTCGAGACGAGGTGGTCCTCGTGGCGCTCGTCGTGGTCGACGAGCGTGGCGTCGCCGCCGATCTCGAAGCCCGATCCCTCCGAGTCGAGGCTCTCCCAGACGTCGTCGGTCGCCACGTCGACGTCCATCTGTTCGAAGGGGTCACCCTCCCCTCCCTCGAGCGTCGATTCGGACGGGGACGCCGAACCCGAAGTCGAACGCGGCTCGTCGGCCTCGAGCGCCGCGAAGGGGTCCTCCTCGGCGTCGACGTCGGATCCGGATTCGAATGCCTCGACGTCGTCGTCGAGTTCCGCCATCGTCTCGTCGAGACGATGATGAGTCTCGCCGAGATCGATCGGCTCGTCAGGATCGCCCGAGTCGTCCGGATCACCCGAGTCGTCCGGATCGCCCGAGTCGTTCGACTCGTCCGCGCCAGCCGACTTCGCTGCGGTCGTCCCGTCATCGTCGACCGCGTCGAAGTTCCACTCCTCGGGGGCCTCGGAGTCGTCAGCCATCGTCGTCCTCCAGGATGTCCGCCGCGGCCTCCGGCCCGTCGACCTCGCCCTCGAGCGCGGGTCGATCGCCGATCGTGAGCCACGGCTTGCCGAAGAACCCGGATTTGGGCTCGACGGACTCGAAGGGGGTATCGCAGTGTGGACACCGCGGCTTGGCCAAAAGGCCCACGTATACCGCGTCCTCACAGTTTCTGCAGGCGGCTTTGGTGATCCCGTGGTGGTTCGCCCGCGAGAGGATGTCCTCGAGGGCCTTCCGGCGGGACCGCAGCGCCTCGAGCTTGCCGAGACGCCGTTGGGTGCTCACGACCGCCTTCGCGACCCTGGTGAGTTTCGTCTCGAACTCCGAGACCCGCTCGTCGTGGGCCGCGAGCGAGTCGCTCACCGAGTCGGCGGACTCGAGGTCGCCCTCCAGGTCGTCGATCCGGCTCGAGAGATCGTCAACGGCGGTCTCGAGGTCGTCGATATCCACCTCGACGTCCGCGTGTTCGTGGTCCTTCGGCGCCCGGGATTCGACCTCCTCGAGGACCTGGATCACGCGGTTTCTGACGTCGGTGATCTGCTCTTCGAGTTCCGTCCGGAGCGCCCCGACGTCGTCCTCGATCCCGTCCACGTCCCGTTCGATCGCGTTCACGTCCCGTTCGACCGTCTCCACGTCGCGTTCGAGGTCGTGGACGTCCGCCCGCATGCGTTCGATCGTCTCGGCGTCGGGAACGTCGATGTCGCGCTCCTCCGCGAGGTTGACGATGGCCCGGGCGAGCAACTCGCGTTGCCCGTCGCTCGCGAGCCCCTCGACGTCCTCCGGCCAGTCGTCCCCCGCGGACAGCGTCATTCGTTCGGATCCCCCGTCGTGTTCCCTTCGACCCCGGCGCATAAGTAAGCTTGCGCGCGAGAGCGCGGGGATCGACGACTCGAACGGTGATCGATCCCCCGAGCGGCGAACGACGTTCCGGACGCCGATCGATCTCCCGGACGGTGAACGTCCAAACCGGGTGCGGTTCGGCGCAACACGCCGATCCTTGAACGTGGACGCCTTTATGCGCGTTCATGCGCGCGAACGGCATCGGACGGCTTTTGGGCTCGGACCGTCCTCACGTCGGTATGTCACGCCACGGTCGTCGCAGTCGTGCGGTCGTCCTCCTGCCGGCCGGAGCCCTCGCCCTCGTCGGAAGCCTCGAGACGTGGAACGGACGCGAATCGTTTCCGGCGCTCCGAATGCTCGAGGAGCCGGTCACCGTGGCCTCGATCCTCGCGTCCGCGCTCCTCGTGTTCGGGGCGATCCTCCTTTGTGCGGCGACGATCGCGCTCGCGGCGCGCCCGCCGACGCCGCGCGCCGTGGCCGTCGTTCCCGTCGTCGGCGCGGCCGGCGCCGGCCTGTTCGGGGTCCGAACCGGCCTCGTCGCAACGACCGCATCCGTTCCGACGGTCACGTCGATGGGGACGTTCGTTCTCACCGTAGTGGTCGCGGGAACGGCGGTCGCTCCGATCGCGATCGCCACGACGCGCGAGCACACGCCGGTCCTGTTGGCCGGCGCCATCGGGTTCCTCGCGGCGATCTTCTCGTCCCCCGCGCCCATCAGCACCGCGCTCGTCGGAGCCGCGAGCGGAATCTCGGCGGTGGGGACGCTGTGGATCGTCGACGCGAAGGCCTGGCGGCCGTGAAGCCGCATTCCGCCGGCTCCGGCGGCGGCCGTGACGTCGATACGCCTATCCGTGGCCGAACCGAATCGGGGACATGGCGTCGGAGCCCTGTGCTGTCTGTGGATCGGACGTTCGGATCGCCGGCGGGATCGGCGACCTCTGGAGCCTCGCGTTCGAGTCCACCCAGGGGATGACCCTGGAGCTCGTCGACGGCTCCGAGTTCTTTCTCTGTTTCGAGTGCGTCGAGCGGCTTCCGGAGGATCGCGAGCCGGTCGCGGACGACGTCGAGCGGCTCCGGAGGGCCGCCGAGGACGTCGAGCACGGCGAGTGAATCGGATGGAGCGAGGCGATCGGTCCGACCAATCCCTCCCGATCCCGTCCTTCCGATAGGTTTACTCCGATCGCAACGGACCCGGGAGTGTGGACCCCGACCGGATCCTCGCGGAGTTCCCCGCGCCGAGCTTTCGCGGCGCCCAGAAGGAGGCCCTCCACGACGTCCGCGACGCCTTCGCGGCGGGCAACGAGGTGGTCCTCGTGCGCGCGCCGACCGGCAGCGGCAAGTCGCTTCTGGCCCGGGCGATCATGGGAGGCGCACGCACCGTTGAGGCGGCCGAGCCGCGGCAGGCGACCGGCGCGTACTACACGACGCCGCAGGTCTCCCAGCTCGACGACGTCGCGACCGACGACCTCCTCGAGGACCTGAACGTGATCCGCGGCAAGTCGAATTACGCCTGCATCCTGCCGGGCGAACACGACACCCCGGTCGATCGCGCCCCCTGCGTTCGCCAGCGGGGGTTCGACTGCAGCGTGAAACACCGGTGTCCGTACTTCTCCGACCGGGCGATCGCCTCCTCGCGACGGTTCGCCGCCATGACGCTCGCGTACTTCATGCAGACGGCCGGATCCGAGGTGTTCGGCGAGCGCGACGTGGTCGTGATCGACGAGGCACACGGCCTCGCCGAGTGGGCCGAGATGTACGCGACGATCGAGTTGTCACCGGACCGCGTCCCGGTGTGGGAGGACGTGGGCGTGCCGGACGTCTCGGCGGCGAGTGCCTCCGGCGACCGGGACGCGGGACACGAGGGCGACGGTCACGACCCGCTCGATCGCACGGCGCGGTTCGTCGAACAACTCCGGAGCGTCTGTGAAGGCGCGAAGGACGACCTCGTCGGCCGGGCGGAACTCGACGCCGAGGAGGTCGCCCGCCGCGACCGCCTCCAGGAGCTGATCGGCGAGCTGGGGTGGTTCCTCGAGGACTACCGCGACCCGGAGAGCCCGACCACGTGGGTCGTCGACCAGCCCGGCGGCGAGGGCACGGCGATCACGATCAAGCCGCTCGACCCGGCCCGGTACCTCCGACACACGGTCTGGGACCGGGGGAACCGCTTCGCGCTGCTTTCGGCGACCATCCTCTCGAAGGAGGCGTTCTGTCGCGGCGTGGGCCTCGATCCGGACGACGTCGCGCTCGTCGACGTCGAGCACACGTTCCCGCTCGAGAACCGCCCGCTGTACGACGTCACCCGGGGGAAGATGACCTACGAGCACCGCGAGGAGACGCTTCCCCGGATCGCCGAGTTGATCGTCCGATTGATGGCCGAACACCCCGACGAGAAGGGGCTCGTTCACGCCCACTCGTACGCCATCGCCGACCAGCTCGTCGATCGTCTCGGCGAGTTCGGCGTCACCGCGCGGCTGCGCCGGCACACGAAGGCAACACGCGACGACGAGCTCGAGGCCTGGAAGGCGAGCGACGACCCCGAGGTCTTCGTCTCGGTGAAGATGGAGGAGGCGCTCGACCTCAGGGACGACCTATGTCGCTGGCAGGTGATCTGCAAGGCGCCCTACCTGAACACGAACGACTCGCGGGTCGAAAGACGCCTGGAGGAGGGCCAGTGGGCCTGGTACCACCGGGCGGCGCTGCGGACCGTCATTCAGGCGTGTGGACGCGTCGTCCGGGCGCCCGACGACGCCGGCGCGACGTACCTCGCCGACGACTCGCTCCTCGACCTCTTCGATCGCGCACGCGCCGATATGCCGTCGTGGTTCGGCGACCAGGTCCGCGAGATGTCGACGCCCGACCTCCCGCCGGCGGACCCGGCGGCGGCGCTCGCCGGGATCGACGCCGATCCGACCGTCACCGCGTCGGCGACTCCGGGATCGGCAACCCCGGGAGCGGCGGCGGACGACCGCCGGGAATCCGGCCACAGCGGTCAGTCGTCGGGGCAGAACCGCTCGAGCGCCTCGAACGGCGGCGACCGATCGACGTCCCGGTCGGATACCCGATCGGAGACCCGGTCGGAACGCGACGCGAAACGACGCGAGAACCATCCGCTCTCGGACGTCTGGGGCGACGGCTGAGCCGGTACGGGCCACCCGCGCCGCCTAGATGAGCGAGACGCCCCAGGCCACCATCGAGGAGACCATCAGGAACGCGAAGAACAGCGCGAACAGCTTCTGTCGGTCCATGCACTCAGAGTAGGCCGGCGAGCGGACATAACTCCTGTGTCCGCGCGTCGATCGGCCGCCTCGACCGATGCACGCCCGACCGTCGTCCCGTGTCCGTCGAGCTCTCGCCCCTCCGTTGATCCTTAAACGCACGCGCTTCGAGACGGGAGTTCGATCGTGTGATTATATCATATAAGGTCTGAATATCCCCTACAGGACATAGAAACCTTAATAATCGATCACGCCTCATCGACTGATATGGCACTCCACGGGCTGGCGACCGCGCTCACGCTGTACGACTCGGGAACGCTGACACTGTCCCAGGCGGCGTCCCGGGCCGGGATCGGCGAAACGGAGTTCATCGCGCAGCTGGAACGACGGGGCATCGAGGTGTCCGAGTCCGACCGGTCGGCGCGAAAACGGGTCGAGACGCGACCGGCACGCGCCGACTGACCCGGGACGACGATCGGGTCCCGGTCCGGCAGGAACCGAGCCGGCAGGAACCGAGCCGGCAGGAACCGAGCCGGATCCGGACGGACAACGGGTCGAGCAGGAGGTCGAAGCGAACGCCGCGTCGATCCGCCGTTTTCACTCCTCGTCGTCGGTCGCGGCGGGGTCCCGTTCGGGGACCAGATGGACCTCGCCGTCGTGTTTGACCGCGAGCGCGACGTCGGCGTCGTTCTCGAAGAAGTCGGGATTCGGGACCGTGACCGCCTCGTAGGTCTCGGGATCGAGCACCTGCACGGCGTGTTCGTCCTCCACGGTCACGACGGTCGTCTCCGACGCGTCCGCGCGGGACCCGATCCGCTCGGCGTCGGGGGCGTCGCCGTCGTCGAACCCGGAGACGTACTCCGCCCCGCTGGCGAGGCGAACGCCGCGAACCCGATCGGCGACGCCGGTGACGAGGACCGGGCCGTCTCCGTCGTCCGGGTCGACGATCTCGCCGGGGGCGTACCGGGGGAGTCGAACCGCGAAGGTCACCCGATAGACCTCGTTGCCGTCGGCGTCCTCCGTGACCAGGGTCGGATAGGACTCGAAGCTCCCGCCGAGCTGGTCCGTGATGCGCGTCGCGACGTCCTGTCCGAGCCCGTTCGAGGAGATCTTCAAGTTCGGCCCGTCCTCGGTCTCGTCTATCTCCGTGATGAAGGCCTCGCGGTCGCCCTTCGCCTCCTGGGCGGCGACGTGCGATTCGGCAATCTCGATCGCTCGCTCGCGTTCCTCCGCGGTGAGCTCTCGGTCGTCGGCCCGGATCTGTACGATCGCGGCGTAATAGCCGCCGGCGATGCGGCCACAGCGGTCACAGGTCCCCCGGGAAATCTTGACGGGAACGGTGACGGACTCCTCGCGGCGGGTCCCCCTGACCACTCCCGAGAACTGACAGTGCATCCGGATCGTGTTCTCGTCCACCTGTTCGGGCTCGACGCCCCACTCGACCGCCTCGGCGTCGACGTGAACCCCGAGACGCTCCGCGGTCTCGTCGACCGCGACGTCGGTGTAATCGCGCGCCTCCACGTCCCGCCAGGAGCTGCCGCGTCGGACCGCCCCACACCCCGAACAGACGAGGACCTCGATCCGGTCCGGGGCGTCGACGAGGTCGAAGTCCTCGAAGTAGCAGTCGTCACAGAGCTTCCGGTCCCGCGTGCGGGGGCGACCGGGAAGCGGCTCGGCGCGCTCGCCGACCGGATCGCCACAGCGCGGGCAGAAATCGCGGGACTCGCTCATCGCCTCTCCGTAGGTGAGTCGGCGGGTTAAGTCGACCGAATCGGGACCGTCGACGAGGGCGTGCGAACGCATCCGGAACGTCGGCAGGACCTGCAGGAGCCGCGTGTCTTTAACACGGCGGCGGCCGAGGAGACGGATATGGCAGACGAATCCGACGACGACACGCAACGGTTCGCGACCCGGAGCCTCCACGCGGGCGCGAAACCCGATCCGACGACCGGCGCGCGCGCGACGCCCATCTATCAGACGACCTCCTACTCCTTCGACGACGCCGACCACGCGGCCTCGCTTTTCGCCCTGGAGGAGCCCGGCAACATCTACTCGCGGATCATGAACCCGACGAACGCGGTCCTCGAGGAGCGGATCGCCTCCCTCGAGGGCGGGATCGCCGCCGTCGCGACGAGCTCCGGAATGGCCGCGTTGAACCTCGCGACCTTCCTGCTCGCCGGTCCCGGCGACAACATCGTCTCGGCCTCCTCGCTTTACGGGGGCACCTACACCTACCTCACCCACACCGTCGAGCGGCGCGGCGTCTCCACGCGGTTCGTCGACACGCTCGACGTCGACGCCTACGAGGAGGCGATCGACGAGGACACCGCCTACGTCCACCTCGAGACGATCGGCAACCCGGCGCTCGTGACGCCCGACATCGAGGCGATCGCCGAGGTCGCCCACGAGCACGACGCGCCGCTTCTCGTCGACAACACGTTCGCGACGCCGTACCTCTGTAACCCGCTCGACCACGGCGCGGACCTCGTGTGGCACTCGACCACGAAGTGGATCCACGGCGCCGGCACCACGATCGGCGGCGTCCTCGTCGACGGCGGCAGCTTCCCGTGGGGCGAACACGCCGATAAGTACCCCGAGATCGGCGGCGACAACCCGGCCTACCACGGCGTCAACTTCACCGAGCGGTTCGGCGACGCCGCGTTCACCTACGCCGCCGTCGCTCGCGGGCTGCGCGACCTCGGCTGCCAGCAGTCCCCCTTCGACTCCTGGCAGACGATCCAGGGGCTCAACACGCTGCCGTTCCGGATGGACCGCCACTGTGAGAACGCCGAGATCGTCGCCGAGCACCTCTCCGACCACCCCGAGGTGAGCTGGGTCAACTACCCCGGCCTGGAGGACCACGAGACCCACGAGGCCGCAAGCGAGTACCTCGACGGATACGGCGGCATGATCACCTTCGGGCTGGAGTCGGGATACGACGCCGCAAAGACGACGGTCGAGAGCACCGAGATCGCCTCGCTTCTGGCCAACGTCGGCGACGCGAAGACGCTCATCATCCATCCGGCCTCGACGACCCACCAGCAGCTGTCCGAGGAGGAGCTGCTGTCGGCGGGCGTCACGGAGGACATGGTCCGGCTGTCGGTCGGCCTCGAGGACCCCGAGGACATCCTCGCCGACCTCGATCAGGCGATCGAGACCGCGACCGAGTGAAGCGCCCCGTCCGATTGTAGACGTTCGTCGAAACGGTTAGGGGACTCGCGTCCCCTTCTCCGGAGGCATGACCAAAGTGAGCGTGGTCGGCGCCGCCGGCACCGTCGGTGCCGCCGCCGGCTACAACATCGCGTTGCGTGACGTGGCGGACGAGCTCGTCTTCGTGGACATCCCGGACAAGGAACCGGAGGCGGTCGGACAGGCCGCGGACGTCAACCACGGCGTCGCGTACGACTCGAACACGACCGTTCGACAGGGCGGCTACGAGGACACCGCGGGCTCGGACGTCGTCGTGATCACCGCCGGGATCCCGCGCCAGCCCGGCCAGACCCGGATCGACCTCGCCGGCGACAACGCGCCGATCATGGCGGACATCGGCTCGTCGATCGCGGAGTACAACGACGACTTCGTCACCGTGACGACCTCGAACCCGGTCGACCTGCTCAACCGGCACCTCTACGAGGTCGGCGACCGCGACCGCCACTCGGTCGTCGGGTTCGGCGGCCGGCTCGACTCCGCGCGCTTCCGGTACGTGCTCGCCGAGCGGTTCGACGTGCCCGTACGGAACGTCGAGGCGACGATCCTCGGCGAGCACGGCGACGCGCAGGTCCCGGTCTTCTCGAAGGTGCGCGTCGACGGCCGCGATCCGAGCTTCGATCCGGACGAGCGCGAGGCGATCCTGGCCGACCTCCAGGAGTCCGCGATGGACGTCATCGAGCGAAAGGGCGCCACCCAGTGGGGCCCCGCCACCGGCGTCGCCCACGTCGTCGAGGCGATCCTGCGGGACACCGGGGAGGTCCTCCCCTGCTCGGTCGCCCTCGAGGGCGAGTACGGCCACGAGGACACCGCCTTCGGCGTCCCCGCGAGGCTCGGGTCGAACGGGATCGAGGAGGTCATCGAGTGGGACCTCGACGAGTACGAGCGCGATCTGATGGCGGAGGCCGCGGAGAAGCTCTCAGAGCAGTACGCGGAGATCGCCTGAGAACGGGCTCGAGCGCACTGGGAGACGCCCTCGGACGCGTTCGTAAGGAACCCTCGAACACTTTTAAGCGACGCCCGGACGAAGTTCCGGTCGATGTACGACCGAATCCTGTTGCCGACCGACGGAAGCGAGGGGGTCGACCGGGCGACCGAGCACGCGATCGACGCGGCAAAGCGGTACGGCGCGACCCTCCACGTGCTCTTCGTGGTCGACGAGGGCGTGATCAACGCCTACCCCGGCGACGAGTACGTCCACGAGTTCGAGGGGGTCGAACGAACCCTCGAGGAGTTCGGCGAGGAGGCGGTCGAGCGGATCGGGTCCGAAGCGAAAGACGCCGGCGTCGACTCGGTCGTCACCGAGGTGCACCACGGCGAGCCCGACGAGGCGATCATCGGGTACATCGACGACGAGGACATCGGTCTCACGGTGATGGGCACGAAGGACCGTCCCGGGGAGTATCGCCGGCTTCTGGGGTCGGTGACCGAGCGCGTGGCTCGCCGATCGAGCGAGCCGATCACCATCGTGAAGACGACGGTGGAAGAGTAAAAAGTAGAAGAGTGGATCCGGCGGCGCGTTCGACCGTCAGACCCTACCGATCGACGTCGATCGACTCGATCGCGGCGTCGGTGGTCGGCTCGTCCTGTCTGTCGGTCGGGAGCGAACCGATCTCCTCGACGACGTCCATGCCGTCCGTGACCCGCCCGAAGACGGCATGGCGGCCGTCGAGGTGGGGCTGGGCGTCGAGGGTGATGAAGAACTGCGAGCCGTTGGTGTCGGGCCCGGAGTTGGCCATCGAGAGGATCCCCGGGTCGTCGTGGCCGAGGTCGTCGTGGAACTCGTCGTCGAACTGGTAGCCCGGGCCGCCGCGGCCGGTCTCGGTCGGGTCGCCGCCCTGGATCATGAAGTCGTCGATGACGCGGTGGAAGGCGACGTCGGAGTAGAGCGGGTCGATCCGCTTTTCGCCCGACTCGGGGTCCTCCCAGGCGCCGGTTCCGGGAGCGACCTCGGTGTTCTCGTAGTCGTTCGCGCCCTCGGCGAGCCCGACGAAGTTCTCCACGGTTCGCGGCGCGCGCTCCGCGAAGAGCTCGACCTCGATGTCGCCGTGAGTGGTGTGGATCGTCGCCGTCGGGTTGTCGGAGTCCGAATCGGTCATGTCCCCTGGTGGGGGCGGCGTCCGGAAAACGCTGCTCATTCGACGCCGGATCGGGGGACCGTCCTCCCCGGGTGTGCCGCCGGGGCGAACGGACAGCCTCTTCACCGCACGGGACCTCGTTCGGCAGGGATGTTGCTCACGGGAACGGTCGTGGCGGACCCCGGGACGGTCATCGAGGACGGGGCCGTCGTCGTGGATGGATCGGAGATCGCTGCCGTCGGCGGCCGCGAGGAGCTGGTCGACCGCTTTCCGGACCGCGAGCGGCGCGCGTTCGATCTGGTCGCGCCGGGACTGGTCGGCGCCCACGTCCACTCGGTGCAGTCGATCGGTCGGGGGATCGCCGACGACGCGGCGCTTCTCGAGTGGCTCTTCGATCACGTCCTCCCGATGGAGGCGGAGATGGACGCGGAGGCGACTCGAGCGGCGGCCGAACTCGGCTACCTCGAGTGTCTCGAGTCGGGAACCACGACCGTCGTCGACCACCTCACGGTCCACCACTCCGAGGCGGCCTTCGAGGCCGCGATCGACCTAGGGATCCGCGCCCGCATGGGGAAGGTACTCATGGACGCTGACTCGCCGTCGGGACTCGAACAGGACGCGGAGACCGCCCTCGCGGAGAGCGAGTCGCTCCTCCGCGAGTACCACGGCGCGGCCGACGGCCGGATCCGATATGCGGTGACCCCCCGATTCGCGCTGTCGTGTACCGAGGCGTGCCTGCGGGGCTGTCGCGAACTGGCCGATCGCCACGACGGCGTCCGGATCCACACGCACGCGAACGAGAACCGCGAGGAGGTCGAGGCCGTCGAGGAGCGGACCGGGACCTCGAACCTCCGGTTCCTCGACGAGGTCGGTCTCACGGGACCCGACGTGACCCTCGCCCACTGCGTCCACACCGACGAGCGCGAGCGCGAGCTGCTCGCGGAGACCGGGACGGTGGTGACCCACTGTCCCTCCTCGAACATGAAGCTCGCGAGCGGGATCGCCCCGATCTCGGAGTACCTCGATCGGGGGATCACGGTCGCGCTCGGCAACGACGGACCGCCGTGTAACAACACGCTCGACCCGTTCACGGAGATGCGCCAGGCGAGCCTCCTCGGGAAGGTCGACGCCCTCGATCCCACCCGGCTGCCGGCCGAACGCGTCCTCGGGATGGCGACCGCGGGCGGCGCGCGGGCGGCCGGTTTCGACCGGATCGGCGCGCTCCGGGAGGGGTACCGCGCGGACGTGATCGGGCTGTCCGCCGATCGGGCGCGGACGACCCCGATCCACGATCCGGTCTCACACCTCGTCTACGCGGCCCACGGGGACGACGTCGCCTTCACGATGGTCGACGGCACGGTGCGATACGACGACGGCGAACACGTCGGCGTGGACGCGGGGGAGATTCGCGAGCGGGCGACCCGGCACGCGAAACGGATCGCGGAGCGGATCTGATCGTCGCTCGGCTTCGCGTTCGGCGGATGCGGGTCACCCTCGCGATCGGAGAACGTCGATCAGCCGTACGCCCAATGAACGCCGATCAACCTCACGGCCTGCGGACGCGGACGGTCCCGTCGTGGCTCACGGTGACGAGAAGCCGTCGTTTGACCTCGCGCCCGTGGACGGCGTCGCCGGCGGCGTCGCCGACCGTCCGCATCAGCTCGGGGGCGGTGTGGTTGACCTTCACGCCCGCCCCGTCGCAGGCGTCGTAGACGGTTCCGGGAACGTCGTACAGGTCGGTTCCGGCGGGGATCTCGACGCGGACCGGCGCCGTGAGCGTCTCGGCGAACGCCACGGTCTCGCGGGCCTTCTCGACGTTCTCGCGAGCGCTCGACTCCACGCTCGAGACGTTCGCACGCGAGGTGCCGAGTACGGCGGCGATATCGGACTGCTTCATGCCGCGTTCGCGCAACACGAGCACCTCGGCCTGGCGACGGGTGAGCACGCTCCCGTCGGCACGAAATCCGGCACGCTCGAGCAGGTCGTCGACGGAGTCCGCGTCGATCGCGTCAGCACCCTCGAACGATCCGAGGTCGCCAGCGGAGCCGCCGGATCCGTCCCCGGAATCCGTTCGGTCCCGGCCTCGATCGACGTCGCCCGTTCCGTCGTCTGCATCCATGTCACCGGGGAGGGGATGCGGGCGGAAAAAGGTACAGTACGGACTGTCCGGGTTCCTCCGGGGGAAGGAGGAGGGGCCTCTACCGGCCCCAGAAGTTCTCGCGACTGCCGAGGCGCTCCCTGGCGATTCCCTCACGCTCCGAGTCGGCTTCGTCCTCGTCCTCGTCGTCGTCGACCGCGTCCTCCGTGTCGGCCGAGTCCGGGTCGGCGCCGTCCGCCGCGTCCGAACCCGCGTCGTCCGCGTCCTCGTCGTCTTCATCCTCCTCGAGTGGAAGCCGGTCGACGACCTTCTTGGAAGTCGCGTGGTTGGACTTGACGCGATGGATCCGGACCTCCGCACGCGCCGGCGGGAGGACGCCGTCGACGAGAACGATGAACCCGTCGTCGGTGCGGCCGACGCCGGCGCCGCTCTCGTGGATGTCGTCGACCTCGACGACGACCTCCTCGCCGGGCTGGACGGGCTGGCGTTTCAGCTCGTGGATCGGCATATCGTAGTGTTGACACCACTCGGCACCCCCGCGATCGCCGTAGTGTTGACAGCCCATCCCCTGGATTCGCTCCTCGAAGCTCGGGCAGTCGTCGGCGAGTGGACAGTCCGCCATGGCGGCAGTTAGCCGACGTGCGCTCTTTACGTTTCCGACTAGCCTACCGCGGCGGTCGAACGGGCCGCCCCGGCCGAGGTGGCCCGGGCGGGGATGTGCGAGCGAGCGCTCACTCCGGGGTGACGGGGCCGAACTCGTCGACCGGCATCACGCTGTAGTCGACGGAGAGGGTGTCCTGTGTCGCGCGGATCTTGCCCACGAACGAGGAGATCTCCTCGAGGCGCCCCTCGAGGACGAAAAGCTCCATGCAGTAGTGGGCGCCGACGTGGCTGTGAAAGTTCGAGGCGACGAGCCGCTCGTGTTCGTGTCGCAGCCGCATCATGCGCTCCTCGACGCTCGTCGTCTCGTAGTTGAACAGCACGGTGACGACGGCCATCAGCTCCCGGTCCTCCAAGCTGGCGTCCTCGAACTCCCCGAGGAGATTGCGGGCCGACTCGCGAACGACCTCGCTGCGGCCGGTGTAGCCGTGGTCCTCCGCGAATCGGTCGATCCGCTCCAACAGCTCCTCGGGCATCGAGACGCTGACGACGGTCATATGTTAACTACGCGCCGGCGAGTTGTTAAAGATTGAGTCGCGTGGGTGGTTCGATCGGGTGACCCACCGGATCGCCCTCCCCCGTCAGGGGAGGGACCGCCATCAAGCGGAGTCGGATTCGGAGTCGGAGTCACGCTCGGCGTCGACGTCGTGATCGTGTCCGTTCACGCCGGCATCGTCGTCGAAGATCAGATCGTGATCGCGTCCGGCCGCGTGGTCCTCCCGGTCTCCGGTCCCGCCCTCAAGGTCGGTCCGGTCGCCGGCCCCGCTTTCGGAGTCGCTCCGGTCGGGCGCCGCCGCCGTCATCGTCCAGACCGCGATCAGACCCAACAGCACGGCGGGGACCATCGGCAAGGCGAGGTACGTGCCGAAGAAGCCGAGGTCGAAGACGCCCACCGCGTAGGGGTAAACGTAGATGATCCCGGGAATCACGAGCGTACAGCCGATCACGGCGGCCGCGAGGAGCCACCCGGCGCGGCCGAACCCGTCCGGCTCGGGACGTGCGTCGGCCTCGGAGGGATCGGGATCGTCCACGCGATCGGAACGGCCGGGATCGCTGCGATCAGAGCTCACTGTCGGGAATTACCACCACCTTGCCAAAGCCCTCACGATCCTCGAGGAGCCGGTGGGCCTCCGCGGCCTCGCTCATCGGGAATGTCTCCCGGATCCGCGGCTCGAAGGTGCCGTCCCAGACGTGCTCGAGGACGTCGTCGACCTCGCCGGGTGTCCCCATCGTCGAGCCGATGACGGAAAGCTGGTTCCAGAAGATCCGGTTGAGTCCGGCGTCGGGGTTCGGCCCCGTCGTCGCTCCGCAGGTAACGAGCCGGCCTCCGCGCGCGAGCGACGCCAGCGAGTCGGGGTAGGTCGCCGCGCCGACGTGATCGACGACGACGTCGACTCCGCGGCGGTCGGTCAGGGCCGCGACCTCCTCGGCGAAGTCGTCCGCCTCGTAGTCGATGACGTGGTCGGCCCCGCACGCCTCGGCGTGGCGGAGCTTCGCCTCGCTGGAGGCGGTCGCGAACACCTCACAGCCCGCGTGGTCCGCGATCTGCACTGCGGCGTGGCCGACGCCGCCGGAGGCGCCGAGGACGAGGACGCGCTCGCCGGCCTCGACCTCCGCGCGCGTGTGCAACATTCGCCAGGCCGTCTGGAAGACGAGCGAGGCCGAGCCGGCGACCTCCCACTCGACGTGGTCGGGGACCGGAACGAGGTTGTCCGCCGGAACCGCGGCGCGTTCGGCGTGGACGCCCGGCATGTGCTCGCCGAGGATCCGGAACCGATAGCAGAGCGTCGGGTCGCCGTCCCGACAGAACTCGCAGGTGCCACACGAGACGCCCGCCGAGACCGCGACGTGATCGCCGGGCTCGAAGCGTTCGACGTCCGCTCCGACCGACTCCACGACACCGGCCGCGTCGCTGCCCGGAGTGTGTGGCATCTCGAGATCGACCCCCGGAAGCCCGCGGCGCGTCCACACGTCGAGGTGGTTGAGCGCGCCGGCCTTGACGTCGACGAGAACCTCGTCGTCGGCCGGTTCGGGGTCCGCCAGTTCGGCGTATTCGATCACGTCGCGGTCGCCGTGTTCGGAGAAGGTCACCGATCGCATACCGATCGACACCACGGCGAGCGACTAAACGGTTCCGTGGCCGATGGACTCGGACGCGGGCGGGTGAAGCCGATGGGCTCGGATGCGGGAATCGGATGTGGGTCGGCACGAACGCGGGAGCCGGAAGCCTTTGTGCGCCCGGACGGTACGGTCGGACATGACCGACGGACACGATCACGACCACGGGGAGGACCACGATCACGACGGTACAGGCGAACACGAAGATCACGACCACGGCGAGGACCACGGCCACGACCACCACGCTCACGACCTCGATCGGGTTCGCGTGGCGATCGTCACGGTGACGTCCTCGCGGACGATGGACGACGACCCCTCCGGCGAGTTCATCGAGAGCGCCCTCGGGGAGGCGGCCCACGAGGTGTCCGTCCGCGAGGTGATCCGGGACGACTTCGACGCCATCCAGGGGACGATCGATCGGCTCGTCAGCCGTGAGGATACGGACGCGGTGGTGACCACCGGGGGCACCGGCGTGACGCCGGACGACGTGACCCCGGAAGCGGTCGCGCCGCTCTTCGAGAAGGACCTCCCGGGCTTCGGCGAGACGTTCCGTCGGCTCTCCTACGAGGAGGTCGGCACGCGAACGATCGGATCGCGTGCGACGGCCGGGATCGCCGACGGAGTCCCGGTGTTCTGCCTGCCCGGATCGAGGAACGCCGTCCGGCTCGGGATGGAGGAGATCATCCTCCCGGAGATCGAGCACCTGACCGGGCTCGCACGCCGTGAGGAGTGAGGATCCAACTCGGAGAGGATCCGGAACGGCGGCCGACCCTACTCCGATTCGAGAACCGACTCGAGAACCGACTCCAGGACGGGCAGCGCCCACTTGACCTGTGCGCCGTCCTCGAGGAACACGATGGTCCGCGGCGGCCTCGTGGCCGTCGGACGAACCCGAAGCCCGGCCTGACTCGCCGCCTCGGCCACGATCTCTGGCGCCTCGTTGAACTCGAGACGTGCGCGGTCCGGTTGCACGTGGACCGCGGCGATCTCCCGGCCGCCGTCGCCGGTTCCGACGTCGCCACCGTCGCCGACATCGCTACCGGTACCGTCGTCGCCATTGCCATCGGCGTCATCGCCATCAACGTCGTCGGAACCGTCCGGATCGTCGAGGACGATCCGGTAGGCCAACTCGCCGTCGACGGTCGCCTCGACGTCGGGATCGGCGTCGGTCACCCGAAGCTCGCGAAGTCGGCCGGCGTCGCCGGTTATCTCCGAGGAGAGAAGCTGGGCGATCCGGACGCCGTCGGTCAGCCGATCCTCGACCATCAGACGGGACCTCCCGCGTCGGTCTCCCCGTCGGGAACGTTCCCGTCCGCTCGGTCGGTCGTGCTTTCGACGATCTCCCGGCGGACCGCATCGGCCAGTCCGTCGACGTCAGTGCCGCGCTCGCGCGCGTAGACGACCGCGGCAGCCTCGATCGAGATCCCCAGATCGCGTTGTCGCTCGTTGATCGAGGCGACGGCGGTCTGTTTGTCGACGCCGTTGCTCACGATCGTCTCGAGCGCGCGCTCGAAGGTGGACTGCTCGCGGAGGACGCTCTCGTCGGGAGTGAAGTCCTCGGGTATCTCGACCGCGTCGAGGTCGAATCCCGGGACGAGATCGTCGGTCTCCGGGTCGATATCGAGCAGGCCACGGCCCCTCGCGAGGTCGACGAGCCGCTTCGCCTGGTCGGGGGAGAACCAGTCGCGATCGAGCGACAGGGCGACGACGAACTCGCCCTCGCCGAGGCGGTCCGTGCCCCGCTGTCGAAACGGGACGGCGACGGCGACCTGCAGACTCATGAACGGATCCCGGCGATCGACGCCGGTAAAGCTACCGAACCGTCGCGCGCGCCCTGCGAAGGGCGCCCCGAGTCGAACGGTTCAAGTATTCGCTGGCCGTCTCCGGACGTATGAAGGATCAGGGACGCTCCACGCGCAAGCGCACCGGGGGTCGACTGCGGCCCTCCCACGACAAGAAGCGACACCAGCTCGGCCGCCAGCCCGCCGAGACGACCGTCGGCGAGCCGCGGTTCCGGTACGTCGACGCCCGCGGAAACGACACGAAGGTCCGCGCGCTCTCGACGAACACGGCCCAGATCGCCGACGGCGGCGAGACCGTGACCGCCGAGATCGAGAACGTGGTCGAGAACCCCTCGAACGTCAATTACGTCCGCCGAAACATCATCACGAAGGGCGCGGTCATCGAGACGAGCGAGGGACGCGCGCGCGTCACCTCACGTCCCGGACAGACCGGACTCGTCAACGCGGTCGCGATCGAGGAGTAGTACACGGCCACGGTCGCGGGTCGTCAATGCGGTCGCGGTCGACGTCCGTCGGACGCGATGGCCGAACTACTCGATCCGATCGCGTCCGCGATCGGTCGGGACGTACCCGATCGGATCTTCCCCACGTGCATCGTCATCGAGGTCGGTACCGGCAGGTCCGACTCGCTCGAGGAGGTCGAACGCGACGAGCCACTCGAGGACGTGACCGGTTCGTTCCCGCCAGATGGACTCCCAGGAGTCGGGATTCTTGTACCGCTCGTAGGTCGGAACGTCCGATCGGATCCGGTCGAAGACGGCCTTCGGGGTCGCGAGAGCGGCGCCACTCCCGCACTTGGAGGCCGCCCAAAGCACCTCGTGCGAGAGGAGGATCCGATCGAGGAACGCCTCGCGGAGCCGTTCGGCCGCCGGTTCCTCGCCGACGCGTTTGAATCCCGACCCGGTCCGCTCGACGACGCCGAGCGCGCGCAGGAACGTGAGCCAGGTGCGCGAGACGTCCCGGCTCGCAAATCCGACCCGCTGCATGAGCCGCTCACAGCAGTCGTCCTCGTCGGCGGGGACGATCGGGACCGTCCGCCACGCATCGCGAAGTCGCTCGAGCGGTCGGTCCTGGGGCGGAGCGGGAACCATCTTGAACCGGACGGCGGCGCGTCGATCGGGAGGGCGAGATTCGTCGACGGAGGGTTCCCCGGCGTTCGGTTCGGGGACGTCCGATTCGCCGGCGTCCGGATCCGAGTTCGTGTCGGTCGGCATGGGCGTCCCGGCGATCACTCGAGGCCGAACGATTCCGCGAGCATCGCGTCGTCGACCCCGCCGTGGGTGTAGGTCGGCCCGTCGACGACGTCGACGGTGACGTGGGCGGGCGCGAAGACGGACTCGGGGACGTCATAGAGGTCCCAGTCGGCCGACTCGAAGAGTTCGAGGAAGGGGGTGCCGTAGTCGTCGCGAGCCGTCGAGACGAGCTCGTCGAAGCGCGCGTCGTCGCGGGCGACCCGCAGGTAGACCTCGCCGCCGTAGGCGATGGCGTCGTTCGTCCGACCCATGGCGACGTCCTCGTCGTAGCTGACCGGGGCGACCGGCGCGGAGCCGGAGGCGGTGAGCACGTCCGTCGGGTCGTAGCCGAGCTCCAGAAGCCGGAACATCGCGAGCTCGGCCGCGCGCGCGGCCATGGTCACCGATCCGACGATGGACCCGGTCGCGAAGGTCGGCAGGAAGACCCCCGAGGGCTCGACGCCGGCGAGGTCGGCGACGTGTTCCGCGACCGTCTCGTCGGGTAGCGCGGTCGACTCGACCGAAAGCGTCGCGAACTCGAACTCGTCGTAGTAGCCGATCCGCTCGAACTCCGTCTCCCGGCCGACGAGCGCGCGGGCGGGACCGGATCCGAGCCCCTCGAACCCGTCGAACTCGAGCTCCCAGCCCGCTTTCTGGGAACAAAGCAGGGCGATGGCCGGGTGGTCCGTCGTCACCTCGATGAAGGGACGGGGCGTGCCGGCGACCCGGTCCATGGTACTCGTCACGTTCGCGAGGCCCGCCGTCTGGATCTCCGCGAGGAGGATCCCGGCCTCGATGCCGCCGTCGGCCTGGACGCCGAAGTCGAGGACCGTCGCCTCGTTCTCCAGCTCGTAGGCCGCGACGTTCAACTCGCCGGCGAAGTCGAGCGCCTCGTCGACGAGCTCGATCGCGGTCCGGTTGATGCTGTCCATACCGCCCGTGGGCGCTCCTCGCCTAAGGGGCTTATCAAGGTGTCCGCACCGGCGCGCTCACCGGCCGCCGGACGCCTCGCGGCCGAGGTGGTCCTCGACCGCCTCGACCTTCTCCGACGCCGAGACGTCGGCGGTCCGCTTGTCGTCGATCTTCAACACCGTCGAGACCCGGTCCCCGTCGACGGCCTCGTGGGCGGCCCGCGCCGCGGCGAACAGCGTCGCGGCGTCGTCGGCCTCGATCACGGTTCCCATCGGATTCGTCTCGTAGCTCACGTCGAACGCCTCCAGGGCGTCGACGGCCTTCGCGACCTCGCCGGACATGCTTCCCTCGATCACGGGCGCGACGCTCAACAGCGCGATTGCGGTCATGTCGGATCGATCGGCCGGCGGAGACATAAATGCGCGCGGACGATCCCGTTCCTGGGGGTCGAGAACTCCGCGCTCCAAAGAGACGCCGCCACGGTTAGGCGTCGAATGCGTCCCGGAGGAAGGCGATCTGGTGGCCGACCGCGGGTTCGAAGTCGGCGCCGTAGACCGACCAGTGGTCGGCGGGCATTCGAACGTAGGTGGACGACGGGAGCCGATCGGCGGCCGATTCGACCGCGGGTTCGGGCGCGAGCGCGTCGCGATCGCCCGCCAGCATCAGCGTGGGCGCGTGGACGTCCTCGATCCGGTCACCGAGCCGAGCGCGGGCGAGCGAGACGAGGGATCGGGCGGGCGTCTCGTTGCGCCAGGTCGACTCGCGGTCGACCAGGTCGAGGTACCCCCGTTTGGCGCCGGGGTCGGTGAGGACGGCTCGGTCGGCCTCCCCTCCGACGATCGGGACGGTTCGTCCCCCGCCGAGACGTCCGATCGTCGCGTCCCGTACCCCGGTCGCCATCGCGGCCAGGAAGGGCTTGGCGGCGCGACGACGAAGGAGGGCACGGCCGTCGAGGAGCGGCGTGATGGCGAGAACGGCGTCGACGTCGCGGCGATCGGACGCGGCCCGGAGGGCGTGAAGGGCTCCGAGCCCGGAGCCGTAGAGCGCGACGCCGGGGCCGAGGTCGTCGATCCGACGGACGCGATCGACCGCGGCGTCGTAGTCCTCGCGATGATGGACTGGCGCGATCCGGCGATCGCTTCCCCCGGAGTCGCCGAAGCCGCGATAGTCGAACCGGAAGGCCGCGTATCCGGCGGCGGCGAACCGTTCCGCGACCGCCGGCAGGCCGAACGACCGGTCCGCGCCGAGTTCCGGCCCCATGACGACGACAGGCGGGTCCGGCGTCCCGGAGGGGAGATACAGCGTGCCGCGGCAGGTGTCGCCGCCGATCTCGAAGGTGAGCGAACGGGTGGCATACCGCTCGCGCGCCGGGCGATCGAGGTCTCGCTGGGCGCGGTTTCGCGGGGTCCGTCGGCTCACGGGGCGTCCTCCGCGGTCGACGTCTCGGACGCGTGGTCGATCGTCTCGACCACGCGCGTGGAGAATTCGGTCTCCGAGAGCTCGTAGGACGCGAGCCGCTCGAACCACTCCGGCTCGACGTGCCAGCGGCCGAGTACGTCCCCGGGGGCGCGCTCGACGGTGGCCTCGACGCGCGTCGGCTCCCAGCGGTCGGCCTCCTGGAGGTCGATGAGGGCGTTACACGCACGACCGATCTCGGGGTGGTGGACGGTGTCGCCGGGGAACGCGGTCATGTAGGTGACCCGGAGGGCATCCTCGTCGACCGAGAGGTCCTCGACGCTTATCCCGTAGCTGCGAAGCTCCGCCGCGAGCGCGTCGGCGTCCATGGTCATGGCGACCGTTGTGTCGCCGAGGCTAAATCGGTACCGGGAGCCAGAACGAACGCGCGGAGGGGAGCCTCACCGGGCGGAGCACTCGCGTCGAAAAGCCGCGTGCGGGGGGGATCGTCGGGGGGACGACGAACCAAATTCGGTTGTCAGAGGCACACGATTTGGGTTTCCCGCGCGGCAAGCCATTCTTTGGCATCGAGCCTATTAACCTTTCTGCGATCGACGTCGTGTTACCACACCACCAACACGAACACACGGACGTGAAACGGCGACAGCGCTTTTCGATCCGAATCCGTATTCGACCTCGATGCACCTCACCGAGGCGCTCTTCGCCGAGGACGCCGCGATCGCCGTGGTCGGCGCGGGCGGGAAGAAGACGACGATGTACGCGCTCGCGGAGCGCCTCGATCGAGCGGTGATCACGGCGTCCGTCCGGATCCCGATCTTCGACCCGCACGTCGAAACGGTCGAGGTCACGGACGACCCCGTGGATCGCCTCGCGAACGCGTCTCCGAACGAGTTCCCGCTCGGGCTGGTCCGCGAGCGCGAGCGTGGACGGGACGACCGATATCTCGGGTACGGTCGTGAGGCTGCCGCGTCGATCGTCGACGCCCACCGCGGCGACGGAAGCGTGTTGATCAAGGCCGACGGCGCGCGAATGCGCGAGTTCAAGGCGCCCGGCGAGGCGGAACCGCAGATCCCCGATTCCGTCGACGTCGTGGTGCCGATCGCGAGCGTCTCGGCCGTCGGCGAGCCCCTCGATCAGGAGTCCGTCCACCGGCCGGAACGGGTCCGCGAGGTGGCTCGCGCCGCAGGCGTCGACGCCGAGATCGGCGAGCCGATCGGCCCGGAGACGGTCGCCGCGGTGCTCGCGAGCGATCGGGGCGGCCTGAGGAACGTTCCCGAGGGCGCACGTGTCGTCCCCCTGCTCAACAAGGTCGACGACGAGGCGGACCTCGCCGTGGCACGCCGGATCGCGGAGGGGCTCATCGGACGACTCGAACGCGACGGGAGGGATGGTCCCGCCGTGCCACACGTCGTCCTCGGACGGCTCATCGAGGGCGAGGTGGTCGACGTCGTTCCGACGGGGTGAGGATCGGAGCGCGGCCGAAGCGATCGCGCGCTACCGCGTCAGTTGAAACCTTTTTCCGCGTGTCGCCCCGAGTACGGACGTGTACGACGCGGTAGTCTTCGACAACGACGGGGTGCTCGTGGGACGGACACCCTTCGATACGCTTCGGGAGGCGGCCTGGAACGCCTTCGAGAGCGTCGGCGTCGAGGACCCGGATCTCGCCCACGTGGACGACGTCGCCATCGGCGTGACGCCCGCGACGCTCACGGACGTCTGCGAGCGGTACGACATCGATCCGAGCGAGTTCTGGCGCGTTCGCGACCGCGTCGCGAGCGACGCGCAGGTCGAGGACGCGCGGGCCGGCCGCAAGACGCCCTACGACGACCTCGACGTCCTCGACGAGATCGACGCCGCCCTCGGCGTGGTCTCCTCGAACCAGCAGGCGACGGTCGACTTCCTCCTCGATCACTTCGGCCTCGCCGGACGATTCGAGACCGCCTACGGCCGCGAGCCGTCGATCGCCAGCCTCTCGCGCAAGAAGCCGTCGCCCTACTACCTCGAGCGCGCGCTGGAGGACCTCTCGGCCGAGACCGCGCTCTTCGTCGGCGACAACGAGTCCGACCTGGAGGCGGCCGACAACGCCGGGATCGACTCGGCGTTCATCCGCCGTCCACACCGCCGCGACTTCGAGTTGACGCGCCAGCCGACCTACGAGATCGACGACCTCCACGACCTGGTGAGCATCTGCGGTCGCCGCTGAGGAGTCTCAACCCCACGGCCACCGTCGAACCGGGCGCCGCTTGCGGTCCCGCATCGATTCGTCCCCGGAGCGACCGGCGACGAGGCTTTGCCCCTGCCGCCCCAATCGTACCCATGACCGGCGAGTCGACGATCCGAGGCGATACCGAGGGGGACAGCGACACGGCGGACGGTGAGACGGCGGGGATCGACACGACGGACGGCGACGCTCCAGCGAGGCCCGTGGAGATGCACTCGGCCGAGGAGCTGGACGCGTTCCTCGCCGACCACGAGATCGTCCTCGTGGAGTTCCACACCGAAGGGTGTACGCTGTGTGAGTCGATCCAGCCGGTTCTCGGGGCGGTCGCACGCGCGGCGGACGTTCCGGTCGCGACGATCAACCCGCGGGACGACCCCGAGCTGATCGAGCGGTTCACGATAGCGAGCGTGCCGACGCTTCTCGTGGTCGTCGACGGCGAGCCGGTCGACCGCCTCGCGGAGGGGTTCGTCGGGGCCGACCGGATCCTCGAGTTCCTCGCGACCCACGCGCCGGACCGGGTTCCGAAGGAACGGTAAGGGGGTACAACTCGGTGAACGGTTTCCGACCGGTGAACGGTTTCCGAGAGGGGAAAGAGGAAGGAGTGGCGTCCGCGATCAGGTCGACGTCGGCGACATCTGGATGTTCAGGCTCTTTTGGATGATCTGGGTGAACGCCATCGAGCAGAGGAAGTACCAGACGATCCAGATCTGGATCGGCCCGAGGAGCGGATCGGTCCACGCGAGCGGCTGGCCGGCGATCGGGACGACGATCTCGCCGAGCTCGTAGTGGGCCTCGCTGCCGCGGTAGCCGACGACCCAGTACATCCACAGGAACGCCGGAATGGTGAGGAACATGATCCACACCATCGGGCGGAACTGCTCTTTGAACATGCCGAGCTGGTCGCCCATCGCCTCCATCTGTTCGTCCTGGATGCGGTCGAGCGCCTCCTGATCGTCGCGCTCTTTGGCCTCCTTGCGGCGCTGTTGGATCTCCTTCATCCGGTCCTGGTACTGGCCCATCTTCTCCATGTCCATGATCCCGGCGCGCAACAGCGTCGAGTAGAGGCCGGTGGCGAGCGCGACGACCATGATGACGACGTAGAAGGGGACGATCTCGGCGAGCGGTCCGAACACGAGGTCGACCGCCCCCGCGATGACCGATCTGACCGGCGCCCACGCGTAGCCGACGAAGAACCCGACGGTCACGAGCCCGGCGAGCTTGTCCCACTTCGACCAGGACGTCTCCTCGGGGGTCTCGGCGTCGGAGCCGGAGCCGCCGGACCCGCCGGACTCGTCGGCGGACTCGAGTCCGGCCTCGATCCCCTCGCGGTCGGCGAGCGCGAATCCGGCGTCGCCGTCGACGAGGACCCCCTTTTCGATCAGGCGGCCCCACTGTCCGCTCGTCAGCTCGTCGCGGACGTCGACCCACTTCACCTCGCCGTCGTCGGCGTTGTCGAGGACGGTCTCTATGGCCCCGCGCATCTCCTCGTCCTCCGCGACGAGGCCACGGACCTTCCGTTCGACCTTGCTCATCGTGAGCCGGTAGGAAACGGACGGTTAAGAACCTTTTAGCTCGCGTCCGCGGGCGAGCGGATCGATCGAGCGTCCATCCGCATCCGGACGTGAGGCGATCACTCCTCGTCGAGGACGTTCCGGATCCGATCGAAGACCTCGTCGGGCGCGGCCTCGCCGTCGATCTCGACGAGGTCGCCGGTCTCGCGGAAGTGCTCGATGACGGGTTCGGTGTTCTCCCGGTAGACGGACAACCGCTCCCTGGCCGTCTCCTCGGTGTCGTCGTCGCGCTGGTGGAGGTCGCCGCCGCACTCGTCACAGACGCCCGGTTCCTCGGGCGGGGCGAACTCGACGTGGTAGTTCGCGCCGCAGTCCTCACAGACGCGCCGGCCCGTCAGCCGGTCGACGAGGACCTCCTCGTCGACGTCGAGGAAGATCACGGCGTCGAGGTCCGTGATCTCCGAGAGGTACTCGGCCTGGTCGAGGTTGCGCGGGTAGCCGTCGAGAACGAAGCCGTCGGCGTCCGCGAGCGCGGCCTCGACGATCTCGTTGACGACCGGGTCCGGGACGAGATCGCCCGCCTCCATGTACTCGCGGGGGGTGCCGTACTCCGTCTCCATGTCCTTTCGGGCCCGCAGCGCGTCGCCGGTTGTGACGTGCTCGATGCCGTATTCCTCGGCCAGCTTCGTGCTCTGTGTGCCCTTGCCCGCACCGGGTGCGCCAAGCAGGAGAACGCGGTGGCTCATGTGCGAACGGTGGAAGCCCCCACCTAAAGCCTTGAAGATATCGACGCGACGGCGGGAGCGCTCCCCGTCCGGTTTCGCCGGTGTCGTCCAGTCGGGTTCCGTCCTCTTTCGTTCCGTCCCGGTCGTGTCGTGGATCCGGCTCGGAGAAGACCCGAAACGCTTTCGGGACGCCGCGTCGCCTTCGTGGACATGGCGTTTCTCCCCGAGGGGTTCACGTTGCCGGCGTTGCCGCACCTGCTCGTCCTGCTCGCCGCGGTCGGACTCGTCGGCGCCGCGTTTCGACGGAGCCCGCCGCGCGTGGAGTCTCGACACGTACTCGCGCTCGCGCCGTGGATGGTCGTCGGGTCGTGTCTGCACGTGCTGTACGTGATCGGCGCGTTACCCGAGGCGGCGCGACCGTTCGCCGGGACGCCGGCGGTCTACCTCACGGTCGCGGCGATCGCCGGCGCGGTTTGGATCGCGATCGACTCGACGGAGGCGATCCCGGCGAGCCGGGTTCCGACGGTCCTGGCCGCAAGCGGGGTGGCGGCGCTCGTTTCCGTCGTCGCCGTCGCCCTGGCCGCGGGCGCGCGAAGCGGAAGCCTCTCGCCGACCTGGCCCGCTGCGGCGCTCGTCCTCGCCGTGCCGATCGCGGCCGGAACGTGGTTTGCGCTCGTCCGGGCGGTTCCCCGCGCCTCGATCACGGGCGAGGTGGGTGCGCTCGCGGTGTTCGCACACGCGCTCGACGGGGTCTCGACGGCCGTCGGCGTCGACGTCCTCGGGTTCGGCGAGCGGACGCCGCTGTCGCGGCTCGTCATGGAGGCGGCGGCCGGCCTGCCGACGCCGGAGGCGATGGGGGTCGGCTGGCTGTTCGTTCTCGTCAAGCTCGCGGTCGCGAGCCTCGTCGTCGTGCTGTTCGCCGACTACGTCGAGGAGGACCCGACGGAGGGGTACCTCCTGCTCGGACTCGTCGCCGCGGTCGGGCTCGGACCGGGCGCGCACAACCTGTTGCTGTTCACCGTCTGGGGCGCGTGATCCGCCGTTCGTCGTCCCGCAAGCGTGTGAGCTACGGTTCGCCGCCCTCCGAGCGTGAGCTACCGGTCGTCAGTCCCCGTGCGTGAGAGCTGGCGTTCCGCGTTGTCGGGCGCGTCGTCGAGATCGAGCTCCGGTCGGTCGAGCTCCGATCGATCGAGTCCCAGTCGATCGATGGTCGCCGCCGTCGGGACTCCCTCGGCGTTCCACCCCCGCGAGCGGTAGTAGGCGTCGAGGGTCTCCTCGAACGCCGCCGGATCGATCCGGCGTCCCGCGGCCGGCCCGTCGGCGATCGGTTCCGCGAACAGGTCCGGAAGCCGATCGTCGCCGCGGTCGAACCCCTCCCTGACGTTGAACAGGCGGACCAGCGTCCAGATCCGCTCGCCGACCGCGGAGAGCGCGTCCGAGTCGGTCGGATACGCCACGTCGGCGGTCGAATCGAGCGCACGCATGAAGGGCTGGCCCCGGTCGGACCACATGGTCTCGCCGGCGAAGTCGTCGGCCACGAGGCTCCACAGAAGCGATCGAACGTTCTGGGCCCGGATCACGGGCTGGACGCGGTCGCCTTGATCCCACGCGGTGAAGACCTCGCGCTCGATCGGGCGGGCCCGGCGGTGGCAGCCGCCGCGGTCGCTCGTGGCGTACGCGAGCGCCATCGCCGGAGCGACCCGGGGATCGTAGGACGGAAGCGTCATCGACTTCACGGTCGGAACGGTCGTGAGGTCGAACCGGTCCGCGGCGACCTCGACGCCCAGCCGGAGCGCCTCGATCGCCTCGGGATCGATCTCATCGGAACCGCCCTCATCGGAATCGACACTCACACCGGCGATACGTCGAATGGCGCGCCGGGCGACCGCCGGATCCCCGAAGGCGACGTCGACATCGACGACATCGGACTCGTCCGCGGAGCGGGCGAGCCACGCGACCGCGTTGCCGGCCGAGACGACGTCGATCCCGAGGCGGTCACAGAGCCCGCCGAGCGCGGCAACCGCGTCGAAGTCGTCGATACCGAGCCCGGCGCCGAGCGACATCGACACCGCGCCGCGCGGAACCGTCTCACCGGCGTCGGTTTCGACCCGGAAGTCGCCGGAAACGGCCGAATCGGGGTTCTCCCTGCCGGTCGAGGCCTCCCGAGCGGCCTCGACGCCTATCGACTCGACGCCCTCGAAGCGGTCCCGCGTCCAGCCCTCGGTCGCGAGTCCACCGACGGCGTTCGCGAACTCGGCCGACTCCGCGGTGCCGGAGGCGGCGTGCCAGCGGCCGGTCGAATCCGCGGCGAATCGGTCCTCGTACTCCTCACGCAGGGTCGCGAGCTTGGGGGTTGCCGGGTCCGCCGAGTTCCCGCGAGCGACGACGGCCTTGAGCCCCTTCGCACCCATCACGGCGCCGGCGCCGCCACGACCGGCGTGATGCTCGCCGCCGTCGGAGGCGATCGTCGCGTATCGAACGCCGTTCTCGCCCGCGGGGCCGGCACACGCCACGGCGGCCTCCGGGTGGCGTTCGGCGGTCTCGACGGCGTCCCTGCCCCAGCAGTCGGCGGGGACGATCCGTCCCGCGCCGCCGTCGATCTCGATTCGGACGGGATCGTCGCTCGCGCCGGTCACGAGGAGCCCGAGACAGTCGTCGAGCGATCCCGCCAGCCGAGCCGCGAACTCGCCGCCGGCGTAGGAGTCGAGAAAACAGCCGGTGAGCGGGGACTTCGTCACGGCGGCGTACCGCGGCTCGCCGGGCACGGAGCCGGAGAGCGGACCGACGAGGAAACAGAGGAGGTTGTCGGGAGCGAGCGGATCGACCCCCGGCTCGAGCTCCGAGAGGAGATAGCGCGCGCCGAGACCCTTCCCGCCGAGGTACAGACGGCGCCAGCGCTCGGGAACGCGTTCGCGACGGAGCGTTCCGGCGGAGAGGTCCGCGCGGAGCACGTGTGTCCGATCGGCCATCGAGTCGTGGGGAGCGTTGTCGCGCGCGGCGTATATGTCGTCTGGTACGCCGTCCGGTCGCGGGCCGGAAGCGGTCGGGACGGGAAGGACCCATCGAGCGCGCGCCGGTCCGCGATCTTTGGGAAGAGTCTGCGAGTGGCGAGGGAGACCTCGAGCATCGAGGAAAAGTCCGCGAGTGGCGGGGGAAAGTCCTTGAGCGACGGGGACCAACCTCCCCCATGGTCAGCGAGGAGCCCGCGGCCGGAGATCGGCGTTCTTCGACCGGGGGGCAAGACTCCACGGGCGGGGCGGAGGGCCTGACGGGCGCGATCGTCGCGGGCGGTCGGTCGACCCGGTTCGGCGAGGTCGACAAGGCGGTTGCGCCGCTCGCCGGGACCCCGATGATCCGCCGGGTCGCCGACCGGTTGGCGGGCGTCGACGACCCGATCGATCCCGGCAGCGACCGCGCGAGCGGCGGCGAGGCGGTCGTTCGGGACCTCGTGATCAACTGCCGGGCCGACCAGCGGCCGACGATCGAGGAGGCGATGGACGGCTACCCGCTCGCGGTTCGCTACGCGGTCGACGAGGAGCCCGACCAGGGCCCGATGGCGGGGATCAGGAACGCCTGCCGCGGGGCCTCCGGGGAGTACGTCGCGGTCGTCGCCTGCGACATGCCGTTCGTCGATCCGACCCTGATCGAGCGACTCCACGAGCGCGCGATCGGACACGAGGGGTCGGTTCCGCGGATCGACGACCGGTGGTTCCAGACGACGCAGGCGGTCTACCGGGCCGATCCGATGGCGGCAGCCTGCGATCGGATGCTCGCGGCCGGGAAACGGAAGATAGTCGAGGCGCTCTCCGAGCTCGAGTACGTCGTCCTCGACGGCGAGGAGATCCGGGCAGTGACGAGCGAGCGGACCTTCGAGAACCTCAACACCCGCGAGGACCTAGCGTCCGCGAGGGAACGGATCGACGGGAACGGGGCGTGAACCGATCGGCGGCGAAGCGTAAGCCGGTCGGCGGCGGATGGATCTCGGGGTCGAGGCGATCGGGATCGTCGATCCGGTTTGAAAGGTATCACCAATACCTTTTTGTGGATATCCGTGACCCCTGTAGTCGTCATGGAGACCCGAGTTGCGTACCTCGACGTGGGAGAGATCAACATGGACACGGTCGAGCTACCGGAGCTCGGACCCAACGACGTGCTGGTGAAGACACATCAGGCGTCGGTCTGCGGGTCCGAACGCTATTTCTACCGGGGCGTGACCGTCCGGGAGGAGGACGAAGCGAGGGGTCGCCCGAACGAGGGCGGCGAATACCACGAGGGGGAAGGGCGACGACACTCCTACCCGATGGGTCCGCTCGGTCACGAGGGCGGCGGGACCATAGAGGCGGTGGGATCGGCGGTCGACGAGTACCTCGGCGGCGGGTCGGTCTCGGTCGGCGACCGGGTGGGAAGCCTCTACTACCCGACCTACACGGACTACTGGGTGACGGACGTCTCGAACGTCCAGCCGATCCCGGACGGCGTGTCCTTCGAGGTCGGGTGCCTCTACGAGGCGCTCGCGTGTGCGGCGTGGGCCGCCCGGCGGATGGACGTCAAACTCGGGGACACGGTCGCGGTGAACGGCGCGGGCTTCGCCGGCAACATACTCCTCCAGGGGGCGATCGAATCGGGCGCCTCGAGGGTCTTCGCGGTGGACGTCGCGGACGAGAAGCTGGAGATCGCGAAGGACCTCGGCGCCGACGTCGCGATCAATCCCGAGGAGGAGGACCCCGTAGCGCGCGTCGACGAGCTGACCGAGGGCGAGGGCGTCGACGTGGCCGTCGAGGCCGTGGGCGGGACCGGGGTCGGCATCAAACAGGCGCTCGGAATGGTCGCACACAACGGGGTCCTCGCGCTATACGGGGACAACTACGAGCCGATAGAGGAGTTCTGTTTCCATCGCTTCCACGAGGACGGACTCGAGGTGCAGAACCTCAACGCGATGCACTACACCGAGCTGCAGGCCGTGGAGTACGCCCGCGAGGCGTATCGCGCCGTGGAACGTGACGTCTTCGACATCGACGTCATCCTCGAGAACTCGAACAGCCATCCGCTCGAGGAGCTTCCGGAGGTCTTCGCACGGGAGACGGAATCCGCGGAGGATCAGGGCTCGCTGAAGACGCTGATCATCCCCTGAGAGCCCCGATCTCCTCTCGAGCGATCGCGTTTATATGTGACACCGCCGTAGACGCACGCGTGTCGAACGAGAACGTCACCGTCAGGATCGACCCGCACGTCCACTCGGAGGCGTCCTACGACGGCCACGAGCCGGTCGAGTTGATCCTCGAACACGCCGCAGACATCGGGCTCGACGCGGTGGTCATCACCGACCACGACGTCTGTTCCGAGTCGGTTCGCGCCGCCGAACTCGCGCCCGAGTACGGGCTGATCGGGATCCCCGGCGTGGAGGTCTCGACCGCCCACGGGCACCTGCTCGCGATCGGCGTCGACTCGATGCCCCCGCATCGCGTCCCCTACGACGAGACGGTGGAGTGGATCCACGACCACGGCGGGGTGGCGATCGTCCCCCACCCCTTCCAGCGGTCGCGACACGGCGTCCGTCGTCGCTACATCCCGACGAAAGCGGACGCGTCGGGGATCGCAACCAAAGGGGACGGGACGGAATCCTCGCCCACGGCGGCGGACGGCGGTGAACCCTCGCCCGCGACCGCGGACGGAGAAGCCCCGACCGGAGCGGACGGGGCGACTCCCCCGAGCGGCGTCGACGCCATCGAGGTGTTCAACGCGTGGCTGTTCACGGGCTATCGAAACCGCAAGGCTCGGCGGTTCGCCGCCGAGAACGCCCTTCCGGGCGTCGCCGCGAGCGACGCCCACACGCTCGAGTACGTGGGACGGGCCTTCACCGAGGTCGAGATCGACGACGCGGCGTCGATCGACGCGGTGGAATCCGCGGACGTGCTCGAGGCGATCCGCGACGGGACGACAACCGTGTCGGGCAAGCGCGCGCCCGTGCCGATGGCGGCCAGACACTACGCCATCGCCGCGGGACGCAAGTCCGGCTACTACGCGAAGACGGGTGCCGTCCGGAGCGCGGCCGCGGCACGGTGGGCGGCGTTCACCGCCGCCTCGACGGCCCGCGTGGGCGCGCTTCAGGGCGCCCACCGGATCGCGCGGGTCGCCTCGTGGCTGCGGTGAGCCCCCGGATCCACGAGGGCGGAACCATCACCGCGCCGTGCTGCCGCCGTCGACGGCGATCACCTCGCCGGTGACGTAGTCGGCCCCCGGCGAGAGCAGGAACGCCACCGTCTCGGCGACGTCCCCGGCCTCGCCGAGCCGCCCGAGCGGAATGTCACGTGCGCGCCGATCCTCCCAGTCCGGATCCTCGTTGCGGACCGCCTCGTTCATCGACGTCCGGGTCGTGCCCGGCGCGACGGCGTTGACCCGTACGTTCTCGTCGGCGTATTCGACGGCGAGCTGGCGTGTCAACGCGTCGATCGCCCCCTTCGTCGCACAGTAGGCCGGCAGATTCGGGACGCCGCGCGTGGCGGCCTCCGAGGAGACGAACACGAGCGATCCGTCCGTCTCGACCAACGGGGGGATCGTCGCCCTCGCGACCCGCAGCGCGCCGAGCAGGTTGGTGTCGACGACGAACTCGAGGTCCTCGTCGGTCGCCTCGTCGATCGGTCCGCGAGTGAGCACGCCGACGGTGGTGACGACGGCGTCGAGACCGCCGAACTCCTCGAGCGCGCGTTCGACCGCCCGGTTCACCGCGGCCGTCTCGCGGACGTCGCACTCGATGGGCACCGTCTCGCCGTCGAGCGTCGCCGATAGCTCGCGAAGCTCGTCGATCGACCGGGCCGCCATGGCGACCGCGGCCCCCTGGTCCGCGAGCGTCTCGACGATGGCCCGCCCCATGCCGCGGCTCGCCCCGACGACGAGCGCGCGCATCTCCTCGCCTTCCGGGATACTCCCGATTCCGTCGGCGTCGGCTGGTTCGTCCGTGTCCATGTCTCACGGAAGGCGGAGCGAGGAAGATAGCCGTTCGGGTCGAGGCGAGTCGGGCGGAACTGGCGAGTCGGGGCGAAGATCGGCTCCGATCCCCGGTCAGTCGGCCGCGACCTCGGCGGTCGAGTCGGACATCGCGAGCACGTCGTCGAAGAAGTCGAGGGAGTCGTGGGGTCCGGGGTTCGCCTCGGGGTGGTACTGGCGGGTGATGACGCCGTACTCCTCGCTTTCGAGCCCCTCGGCCGTGTCGTCGTTGACGTTGACCTGGGTGACCTCAAGCGGCCCGGGGTCGGAGACGGTGTAGCCGTGGTTCTGGGTCGTCATCACGACGCGGTCGGTCCGGAGGTCCTTGACTGGCTGGTTGACCCCGCGGTGGCCGAAGGTCATCTTCTCCGTCGAGCCGCCGAGCGCGCTCGCGATGATCTGCTGGCCCAGACAGATGCCCGCGAGGGGGAGATCGCCCGCGAAGGCGTTCACGACCGCCTTCGCGGCCTCGAAGTTCTCCGGATCGCCGGGACCGTTCGAGACGAACAGGACGTCGGGATCGACGGCCTCGACGTCCGCGGGGGTCGAGTCGTAGGGCAGGACGTGGACGTCCGCGCCGCGTTCGTTCAACGACTCGACGATGGAACCCTTCGCGCCGCAGTCGAGAAGGGCGATCCGCGCGTCGACCGCGCCGTTCGGATCGGCCTCGTGGACGGTCGGTTCGGAGACGGAGACGCCGGCGCCGATGTCGACGTGGTCGCTCATCGGCTTGCACGCCTCCATCTCGGCCTTCGCGTCCTCGGGCGTGACGTCCTCTCCGGCGGCGATCCCGCAGGCCATCGCGCCCTCCTCGCGGACGGTCGTGACGAGTTCGCGCGTGTCGAGGTGGTCGATCGCCGGAATCCCCTCCTCGGCGAGCCACTCCGCGACGTCGTCGGTGAACTCGCGGGCGATCGCCGCGCGCGGCTGGACCCTGTCGGACTCGAACCGCTCGGAGCGGACCCCGTAGTTTCCGATCAGCGGATACGAGAACGTGAGGACCTGCTCGGCGTACGAGGGATCGGTGAGCGACTCCTCGTAACCGGTGTACGCGGTCGTAAAGACCAGTTCGCCACGTGTACGCCCCGGTGCGCGGGTGCGCGCCTCGAGCACGCGTCCGTCTGCCAACGCGATGTAGGCGTCCGTCATTACGAGAAACGTACGGAGCTACCCTAATAAGTGCGTCGTTCGTAGTTGAGTTACGAAATTCGTAATCAGTATATGGCCGCGGTCCCACGGACCGACATGGACGAACTCGATCGGCAGATCCTCGGCGTCCTCCGTCGGGACTCGCGCACCCCGTATACCGAGATCGCGGACGAGGTCGGGACCTCGGAGGGCACGGTCAGGAACCGGGTCGAGCGAATGAACGAGGAGGGCGTCATCGAGCGGTTCACGGTGACGACGCGGACGGGCAACGTGAAGGCGATGATCGAGATCTCCGTCGAGGTCCACGTCGACACGAGCGCCGTGAGCGAGCGGATGGCCGACTGGGAGGAGGTCGACTTCGTCTGGCAGGTCTCCGGCGAGGACGACATCGTGCTCGTCGTCGACTGCGTCGACACGGGCGCGGTCAACGAGCTGATCACCGACGCCCGCGAGATGGACGACGTCAAATCGACGAAGACGCGCCTCATCCTCGACGAGCGGCTGGGGTGAGCCGAGACCGCCAACGGCTGGGTGAGCCGAGACCGCCAACGGCTGGGTGAGCCGAGACCGCCAACGGCTGGGTGAGCCGAGACCGCCAACGGCTGGGTGAGCCGAGAACGCAGGCGATCGACGATCCAGGGGAACGAGATCCGACGGCGATCCGGTCCGTATCGATCGAATTCTTATTAGGGGGGCTCGCCGTCCCATACCGTATGAACGCAGACGACGCGGCCGATCGCCCTCCGATCGCCGACGGCGGCGAGTCCAGCGGCGGACCCGAGGACGAACTCGACCACGAGAACGCGAACCAGGACGTCATCGCGGTCGACTCCGAGGACACAGCACAGGGCACGGTCAATCGCCTCGACGCACACACCGGCGACGGGATCCGCCACCGGGCGTTCACCTGCCTCGTCTTCGACGGCGACGGCAGGCTCCTGTTGGCCCAGCGCGCGCCCGGAAAGCGGCTGTGGGACACCCACTGGGACGGGACGGTCGCCTCCCACCCGGTCGAGGGACAGACCCAGGCGGAGGCGACGGAACAGCGTCTCGAGGAGGAACTCGGGATCACGCCCGACCAGTACGACGACCTCCGCGTGACGGACAAGTTCGAGTACAAACGCTACTACCCGAACGCGGGCGTCGAGTGGGAGGTCTGTGCGGTGCTCAAGGTCACCCTCACGGACGTCAGCCTCGACCCCGACGAGGAGGAGATCGCCGGGCTGCTGTGGGTGGACTACGAGCACCTCCACGAACACCCGAAGTGGTACCGCCAGCTCAGGCTGTGTCCCTGGTTCGAGATCGCGATGCGGCGCGACTTTTCGGAATAGGTTCGACACCGGCGTCTTCGCGTGACGGATCACTCGAGCAGCGACTCGCCGGTCATCGCGTCCGGCTGGTCGATCCCCATCGTCTCGAGGATCGTCGGAGCCACGTCACAAAGCGACCCGTCCTCGCGGATCGACCGGCCGCGGTCGTCGCCGGCCGGCGACAGGTAGACGAACGGGACCGGATTGTACGTGTGGGCGGTGTGCGGCTCGGCCGCCGTGCCCATGTCGTCGGCGTTGCCGTGGTCCGCGGTCACGATGGCGTGTCCGTCGGCGTCCGCGATCGCCGCGAGGAGCCGGTCGAGCTGGTCATCGACCGTCTCGACGGCGCGGATCGCGGCCTCGTAATCCCCGGTGTGGCCGACCATGTCGGGATTGGCGTAGTTCAACACGACCAGTTCGGGGTCGTCCTCGCGGATCGTGGCGATCGCCTCGTCCGTGACCTCGCGCGCGGACATCTCGGGCCGGCGATCGTAGGTCGCGACGTCCGGACTCTCGACGATCGTCCGGATCTCGCCGGGGAACTCCACCTCGCGGCCGCCGTTGAGGAAGTAGGTGACGTGGGCGTACTTCTCCGACTCGGCGATCCGGAGCTGTCGGAGCCCGGCGTCTGCGACCACCTCGCCGAGGGTATCCTCCGGGATCTCCGGGGGGAACGCGACCGGGAACTCGAAGGTCTCGTCGTACTCGGTCATCGTCACCATCCGGATCTCGGGCTGGTCGAGATCGAAGGGCCACTCCGGCTCGGTCCCGGTGAGCAGACGGACGAGCTGTCTGGCGCGATCGGCCCGGAAGTTGAAGAAGACGACCGCGTCGCCGTCCGAGAGGGCCGGCTCGTCGGCCACGAGCGTCGGTTCGATGAACTCGTCCGTCTCGCCGCGCTCGTGGGCGCGCTCGGCGGCCTCGACGGCCGAATCGGCGACGTGTGGGGCCTCGCGGTTCACGATCGCCTCGTAGGCCTTCCGGGTTCGCTCCCAGTTCCGGTCGCGGTCCATCGCGTGATACCGACCCGTCACGGTGGCGACCTCGCCGGTGGCGACGTCCGCGGCGTGGTCCGAGACGTCCGCGAGGAACGTGTCCGCGATCTCGGGGGCCGTGTCCCGGCCGTCGGTGAAGGCGTGGGTGCTCGCGGGCACGCCCGCGTCGTCGGCGAGATCGATCAGCGCCTTCAGGTGGTCGACGGAGGAGTGGACCCCGCCGTCGGAGACGAGTCCCATGAAGTGGACCCGTCCCCCGTGGGAGTCGACGAAGGAGAACGCCTCGCGAAGCGCCTCGTTGTCGGCCAGCTCGCCGGCGGCGATCGCGTCCGATATCCGGGTGTAGGCCTGTTTCACCACCCGACCGGCCCCGATGTTGAGGTGTCCGACCTCGGAGTTGCCCATCTGTCCCTCGGGCAGCCCGACCCGCCGGCCGTGAACGGTCAGTCGGCCGGAGGCTCCCTTCGCCGATATCCCCTCGAAGGTGGGCGTGTCGGCGGCCGCGACCGCGTTCCGCCGGTCGTGGTCGCCGATCCCCCACCCGTCCAACACGACGAGCGCCGTTCTCATACCCGAACCGTCGGGGGCGACGCCCAACTACCCTTCGTTGTGGGGACCGGAGCGCGGCGGGCTCGCCCGCCGACTCGAACCGACACGATCTCCGCTCGAACGAGCATGATCTCCACTCGAAACGCCGCCCGCGTGCGTCCGACGTTCGTCGCACGCGAGACGGCCTGATCGGCCGCAGTCGGCCGGTCGTCCACTTTCACCGCGGCTACGGAACTTTTTACCACATGCCGCCCCAAGGGGCCCACGCCTCCCATTCGAAAACACGCCGGAGGCAACAACCATGACGGAACTACGAGACCACGCGGAAGCGATAGCCGAACAGTTCTCGGACCACCTCGACCCGGACGTCGACGAGATCGAGGCCCGGCTGGACAACCTCGTCACCGAATACCGGGTGCCCGTCGAGGAGGCGAGACGGAGCATCACCAACGACTACCTCGACGAGGCCGGCCTCGAGCGCGACGAGCTCGGACGGGGCGGGAGCGAACGGGTCCAGGTGAACGAGATCGACGAGGACGAACAGTGGGTCGACCTGCGCGTGCGCGTCGTCGACCTCTGGGAGCCCCGAAGCGACGCCGTCGCCCAGGTCGGGCTGCTCGGGGACGAGTCGGGGACGATCAAGTTCACAGCCTTCGAGACCTCGGATCTTCCCCTGCTCGAGGAGGATCAGGCCTACGATCTCTCGAACGTCGTCACCGACGAGTACGAGGGACGGTACTCGGTCAAGCTCAACCGGACGACCGGAATCTCGGAGATCGACGAGGAGATCGAGGTCGGCGACAACGCCGAGACGGTCGAGGGAGCCCTCGTCGACGTCCAGTCCGGCTCCGGTCTCATAAAGCGGTGTCCCGAGGAGGACTGCACGCGGGTGCTCCAGAACGGGCGCTGTAGCGAACACGGCAAGGTCGACGGCGAGTTCGACCTCCGGATCAAGGGCGTCCTCGACGACGGGCGGGAGGTCCACGAGGTCATCTTCGACCGGGAGGCCACGGAGGAGCTGACCGGCATGGGCCTCGAGGAGGCCAAACAGCTGGCGATGGACGCGCTCGATACGACGGTGGTCGCGGACGAGATGTCGGAGGGCATCCTCGGGCGGTACTACCGGGTCACCGGTCCGACGCTCGGCCGGTACGTGCTCGCGGACGAGACGGAGGAGCCCGGGCCGGTGGACGTCGAACGCGCGCTGATCAACGCGAGGTCGATCTGAGATGAGTCAAAGCGAATCCACCCCCATGAGGGAGGTCGCCCGGCGCGTCTTCGCCACCGAGTTCAACGACGCCGGCTACACGTTCAAGGAGTCCGACGACGAGCGCGCGCCCGTCTACTCGCTGCTTCCCACCGGGGAGTCCGCGAACCGGGTGTTCCTCGTCGGCACGCTCACGGAGAAGGACGACGTGGGCGAGGACAACGAGTACTGGCGCGGCCGGATCGTCGATCCGACGGGGACGTTCTTCGTCTACGCCGGCCAGTACCAGCCCGAGGCCGCGAGCACGCTCCGCGACCTCGAGCCGCCGGCGTACGTCGCCGTGGTCGGCAAGCCGCGGACCTACGAGACAGACGACGGCTCGATCAACGTCTCGGTCCGCCCGGAGTCGATCACCCCGGTCGACGCCGCCGTCCGCGATCGCTGGGTCGCCGAGACCGCGGAGCGGACGATAGAGCGCGTCGCCCGGTTCGACGACGAGGCCAACGAGTACGCGCGAATGGCACGCGAACACTACGATCTCGACCCCGAGACCTACCGCGCGGCGGCGCTCTCGGCGCTCGAGGATCTCGACGAGGGAGAAGGCGGTAACGATTCGGGGACTGACGACGCCGACTCGGAGGCGGACGACGCCGAGACCTCGCTCGAGGCGTAGGGTCTCGGCGGCCGGCATGCGCCGTCGCGGGTGACCGGGCGGCAGTTCACACGGCGGCGGTCATTCGTCCGTCGATCGACGATCCGCGTCGATCTGTGAGACGATCGTAGACGATCGTAAGCGACCGGAAACCGACGGAAAACGCGGCCGCTCACGCGTCGTCCGCGACCGAAAAACGACGGCTCGACGGCGGGGTCAGGTGACGGTCACGCGACGTTGAACCCCTTCTCGCGGAGGAACTCCTCGACGCGCCCGGAGTGGTTTCCCTGCAGCTCGATGGCGTCGTCCTCGACGGTGCCGCCGCAGGCGAACTTCGATTTGAGATCCGACGACAGCGAGTCGAGATCGACGTCCTTGGGGTCGAATCCTTCGATGACCGTTACCTCCTTTCCGTACCTTCGCTCGTCGATGCGGATGCTGATCTGCTGGGACTCCTTGGCGACGTCCTCGCAGACGCAGAGTTCCTGGGGCAGCCCGCACGTCGAGCAGACTTCCGACATTACGGTTCGAACCTACTGGATGCCGGTATTAAATAGTGTCGGGACCCCCGGCGTCGGTATCACGGATCGGCGGGGCGTTAACCGACGCCGACCGTCACCACGGATCGGCGGAGCGTTGACCGACGCCGACCGTCACCACGGATCGGCGGAGCGTTGGCCGACGCCGACCGTCACCACGGATCGGCGGGGATTTCTCCGACGCCGGCCTCAGCGTCCCCCGTCCGCGTCGTCGACGGCGCCGATCGGGTCGCGTGCGCGGGCGTTCTCTCCGATCGGGTCGCCGAAGGACTCCACGCCGATCACCGTGTCCCGCTCGTAGGCGACGTGGCCGCGAACGATGGTGATCTCGGGGAACACCCCGGTCATCCCCTCGAAGGGGGTCCACCGACACTTCGAGTGAAGCGCGGCGGCTCGGATGTCGGAGGGATCCTCGAGGTCGACGACGACCAGGTCCGCGTCCCGTCCGGCCTCGATCGCGCCCTTGTGCTCGAGTCCGAAGATCGACGCCGGATTTCGGGCGGTGACGTCGCGGACGCGCTCGAGCGTCAGCTCGTCCCGGCGAACCGCCGCCAAGAGCAGGGGGAGCATCGTCTCGACGCCGGGCACGCCGCTCGGCGCCTCGGTCAGGGTCCGGTTCTTCTCCGCGGCGGTGTGGGGCGCGTGGTCGGTCGCGACCACGTCGACGCGACCGTCGCGGAGCCGCTCGAAGACGGCCGCACGACGGTCGGGATCGCGAAGCGGGGGGTTCATCCGGCCGAACGTCCCGAGCCGGTCGCAGTCGTCCGTCGAGCAGAAGAGGTGGTGCGGGGTGACCTCGCAGGTCGCCCCGGTTCCGGCGGTCGCGTCGATCCCCTCCGGCGTCGAGGTGTGGGCGATGTGAACGTGCCCCTCGACGTCCTCGCCGGCCGCGACGGCGCGCTCGACGGCCGCCGCCTCGGCGTCCGGCGTTCGAAACGCCGACCAGCGCTCGCTTCGGGCACGACGCCCGACGCCGCCGAGATCGCCCGACAGCGCGTCCGGATCGAATCGGTCCGCGTCCTCGGCGTGGACGGTCACGGGAACGCCCGCGGCCGTCGCCCGGTCGAGGGCGTCCTCGAAGCGGTCCATCTCGATCCCCATCTCCCCGGTCGAGTCGGCGAGGAAGACCTCGCCGAGCGCGAACACCGGCCGGTCGAACAGCTCCTCGGGACGCCACGCCGCGGTGACGCCGCCGTTGATCCCGTAGTCGACGAGGGAGTCCTCGGCCGCGGTGGCGGCCTTCGCGTCGAAGGACCCGCCGTCGACGGTGGGCGGGTCAGTGTTCGGCTGGTCGACGACGGTCGTCACGCCGCCCGCCGCGGCCGACCGCGATCCCGTCTTCCAGGTCTCCTTTTGTAACCCGCCCGGCTCGCGAAAGTGGACGTGAACGTCGATCGCGCCCGGAAGCACGTGCTTGCCGCGAGCGTCGATCACCCGTTCGTCGGCCGCTGGCTCGAGGTCGGACGCGACGGCGTCGATCGTCTCCCCGTCGATGCGGACGTCGCGGACCCGCCCGTCTGCGAGCGCCCCGCCGGTGATGAGCATACGGGGATCCTCGATGGGGCACGGAAAAAGCAGTCCGATCCGGGAGGGCCAGGCTCGCCCGCGAGGGTCAGGCGCGCTCGCGGTCGTCGCCGGCGGGGGAATCCTCGGTGAGCCCGTTCGCGTTGGCGTAGTCGGCGTCCTCGTCGAGCCCGGGCGTCGCGCTCGGATCGACGTCCTCGGGCTCGCCGGCGTCGCCGACGACGGTCTCGCCCGATTCCGTCTCGACGTAGACGTCGTCCGCGAACCCGGCGATCGCGTTCTCGTATTCGGGCTCCTCGAGCCGCTCCGGGGTCGCGGGGGCGTCGGCGATCCCCGATTCGGGGTGGAACTCGCCGAGCGGGTCGTCGATCGTGATCCCGTGTTCGGTAAAGAAGTCCTCGTAGCGTCGGTAGTGCGCCTCAAGTTCGTCGCCCGGGATCTCCATCATCTCGGTCCACCCGTGGTTGAAGAAGTCGAAGTTCGCCTGGATGTGGGTTATCTCGCGGGCCTCAGCCTCCGGAAACCCGGCCTCGAGGGCGGTCACGTAGGCGTCCATGGTCGCATCGAAGAAGTCGTCGAGGTGGTCGCGACGCTGCTCGCGCCGGTCGTCGTCCGCCTGGTTCAAGAAGATCGTGGTGTGGAGATCGACGAGCTTGTCGTTCGCGAGGTCGCCGAGAACCGGGGCCGTGAGCGCCTTCTTCGCGGCCCAGTGGCGGACGTTCTGGCTGATCTTCATGCTCGCGGGTTGGGCCCGTACGTCCTTGAATCTGTGGCGGTGGGAACCGAACTCGTGACGATTCGAGCCGAACTCGTGACGATCGGACCCGACGGACGCCGTTCACGAGAGGGACTGTAAGGTCCTAAAGGAGCTACAGACATACCCCATGAGATCATTCCTCATGATTCCTCACGTCGATAGCAATCCACATTAACCCCCGTACCGAACGGCCGATCATGAGCGAATCGTACGTGATCGTCGGCGACGGCGTCGCCGGGTCGTCGGCCGCCGAGACGCTCCGCGAGGAGCGTCCCGACGCCGACATCACGGTCATCACGGACGAGGGCGAAGCCCTCTACAACCGCATTCTGATAAAGGAATTCGCGAAGGGGAAGCTCCCCGAGGCCCCGATCTCCATCCACGACGAGGAGTGGTACGCGGAGCGGGACATCGACCTGCGGCTCAACACCCTCGTCGTCGACATCGACGTCGAATCCGACGAGATCCGAACCCACGAGGAGGAGGTGTTCGCCTACGACAGCCTGCTGTTGGCGATCGGCGGAACCCCCCAACAGCTGCCCGTCGAGAACGCCGATGCCGACGGAGTCCACCACTTCTGGACGTTCCAGGACGCACGCCGGATCAAGGAGAGCGTGGAGGACGCGGACTCGGGCGTCATCGTGGGAGCGGGGCTACTCGGCATCGACTTCGCGGCGATCTGCGGCGCCCAGGACGTCGAGGCGAAGTACCTCATGCGCGGCGACTCGTGGTGGCGATACGCCCTCTCGAACGAGGGCGCGGAGATCATGCACGAGGCGATGCGCGAACGGGGCGTCGAACCCGTCTTCGACTCGGGCGTCGACCGCTTCGAGGTGGACGAGGACGGCCACGTCGAGGCGGCGATCGACCCGAACGGCGAGCGCTACGAGTGTGATTTCGCCGGCGTCGCGATCGGGTTGAACTTCAACACGGAGATCGTCGAGGACACCCCTGTCGAGACGGACGACGGGATCCTCGTCGACGAGTACATGCGAACGAACGTCGACAACGTCTTCGCGGCCGGCGACATCACGGAGTTCAACGACCTCGTTCTCGGCGACCGGGCACAGAACGGCGCGTGGGGCTCCGCCAAGGAACAGGGAACGATCGCGGCACGGAACATGGTCGAGTACGGCGCGGAGGAGTTCCGCTGGGTCAGCTCCTACTCGATCACCCACTTCGAGTTCCCGTTCCTCTCGTTCGGCCACCCGACGCTGGGCGACGAGAGCGTGGAAGCGACCACGGGCGAGGGCGAGTGGCGACGGCTCGCGTTGAAGGACGGCCGCATCGTCGGCGGCGTCCTGATCGGCGACCTCGCCCCGCAGTCGGCGTACAAACAGCTGATGCGCGAGCGGCGATACGTCGGCGACCAGACGGACGTCCTCATGGAAGAGGGCTTCTCGGTCGACGACCTGGCACAGACGAGCGAGCCCTGAGGGGACGCCGGAAGCGAAGCGGTTTTCGGCCGTCGCGGCGAACCGGACGTATGGACAGCGGCGGATCCACCGACATGACGTTGGCCTTCGAGCTGGAGGCGCTCCGGCGGTTCGCGGACCCGAACGCGGTGTTCAACGACGCCCGCCAGTGGACCGAATACGTCGGCGTCGTGAGCGAACAGCCGACCTACGTGGTGACGAACTTCACCCGCAAACACCGGGTTCGCCAGGACTTCTTCTCCGGACCGCGGGGGGTCGAAGAGAGCCTGCAGAACATCAAAGACCAGTTCGAGACGGACCGGCACGTCTTCGTCGGCACCGACGAAGACGACGAGGCGCTCGCCGAGTCTGCCGACTGGGAGTTCCTGTCGGTCGAGGACGCCGCCGAGGCGGCCGGCTGGCGGATCGCCGACGGCGAGGAGGAGCCCGCGGAGGCGACCGAGCAGCGCGACGACTGGCCGTGAAGCCGCTTGTGACGTCGGGGCGCGTGCTGGCGTTCGTCGATCACGGGTTTCGAAAGCCCTAATCGCGTCTCCCCCCTTCCCGTAGGTAATGAGCCACCAGCTGCCGGACGTTCAGGCGTCGGATCCCGAGGTCGCGGTCGGCCTCTCTCAGGTCGGGGTCACCGGGGTACAAAAGCTCGTGAAACTCTCGCGCGGCGACGACCGGCCGATCGTGTTGATGGCGGAGTTCGAGGTGTTCGTCGACCTCCCGAGCTGCAGGAAGGGACTCGACATGTCCCGGAACATGGAGGTCATCGACGAGATCTTAGAGGACATCACCCGCGAGGAAGCCTACCGCGTCGAGGACGTCTGTGGCGACGCCGCCGAACGACTCCTCGAGAAACACGAGTACACTTCTCGGGCCGAGGTGGAGATGACCGCCGAGTTGATCACCCGCGAGCGAACGCCGGCCTCGGATCGGCCGACCCAGAACACGGCGACGATCATCGCCTCGGCGACGGCGACCGAGGAGGGGACCCGCGAGGAGATCGGCGCCGAGGTGACGGGCATGACCGTCTGTCCGTGTTCGCAGGGCATGTCCGAGTCGCGCGCGAGGGAGAAGCTCCACGATCTCGGCGTCGACGAGGAGACGACGGAGTCCTTCCTCGAGGCGGTCCCCCAACCCGGCCACTCACAGCGGGGACACGCGACCCTCACGGTCACGGCCGACGGCGACCCGGACGTCGATCTGCGCGACGTGATCGACATCGCGCGCGACGCGATGAGCGCGCGGATCTACAACATGGCGAAGCGCCCGGACGAGGACCACATGACCTACCACGCACACGCGAACGCGAAGTTCGTCGAGGACTGCGTGCGGTCGCTGGCCGAGCGGACGGTCACGGAGTTCGACCACCTCCCCGACGACGCCGTGGTCCGGATGGCCCAGTCGAACGACGAGTCGATCCACGAGCACAACGCCCACGCCGAACGCGAGGTCACGATGGAGCGGCTTCGGACCGAAGTGAACGGCGCGGCCGAGTGATCCGGGGACGGAGCGGATCGAAAGACTACTCGACCGTCTCCGCGACCCGCGACAGCAGCTCGTCGGGCGTGCGTGCGGGCTCGGAGGTCTCCCCGTGGAGGGCAACCACGGCCGTGTCGCGATCGAGGGTGCGCCCGCCCGGCGCGTCCGCGAGGTGTGCGTTCGGGACGACGACCTTCTCGTGGTCGGCCACCCGCCAGGCGGCCCGATGGAGGTCGCTTCCCGGCGGGGTGGCGACGTGGACGGCGGGCGAGCCGTGGAGGAGACGCGCCACGAGTCCGCCGTAGCTCGCGATCTGTACGCCGTAGCGCTCGTAGGCGCCGGCGAATGACTCGGCGGTCTCGCGTGCGACGGCGGCGTATCGCTCCTCCCCGGTCGCAAGCGAGAGGGAGTAGAGCGCGTCGGCCATCTCGACGTTGGTGTCGAGGGGACGGAAGGGGCGATCGAGGAGTCCGGGGCCGTTTGCAGGTCCGTCGAGGAACGAGCCGTCCGCGTGGAGGACGTCGATCGCACGGTCGGCGACGGCACGCGCGACGTCGATCCCCTCGCCGAGGACGCCTTGCGCGCGGACGAACGCGGCAACGACGCGGGCAGCATCCTCGAGAACGTCGACCTCCCCGGTCGCGTCGCCGGTCCGAAAGCGCGTGACCGTGCCGGTCTCCGGATCGACGAGTTCGTCGCGGAGCAGATCGAGGATCCGCTCCGCGTACTCGCGGGCGCGCTCGTCGTCGGTGTAGGCGGCGTAGGTCAAAAGCGCGTCCGCCGCGAGCGCGTTCCCGCCCGCAAGGAGGGTGTAATCGTATCTGGGGTCCGCCATTTCTGCGCGTCCCTCGGCGTCGCTCGCGTAGTAGGCACGCCCCTCGCCGGGACCGATGCTGCCGCCGACGCCGACGCCGGTCCAGAGGTCCTCCGTGAGGAACGCGACGGCGTCGCTCGCCGTCTCCGCGTAGGCCGGTTCGCCGGTGTAGAGATAGGCGTTCGCGAACGCCCGAAGCGTCGCGGCGTTGACGTCGATCGTCTGCTCGTGGTGGACGTCCTCCCACGCGCGAGTCCCGGCGTAGCGGAAGAACCCCCCGCCGACGTCGTCGTGCAGGTGCGTCGAAACGGCATCCAGGGTGCGACGGGCCTGCGAGCGCTCGCGTTTGAGCGCGAACTCGATCGTCCGCGCGAGGGGGAACTTGGCGTCGTCGCCCCAGCCGGCGTGTTCGGAATCGAACTGGACCTCGAGTTGGCCCGCGAGGTGCTCCTCGATGGCCGCCGTGAGCTCGCCCGAGGGCGGGAGGTCGCCGGCGAGCGCGCGGGGGACTCGCCCGGCGTCGTCCCCCTTGTCGGCCCACATCGTGCGGACGGACTCGAGCACCTGACGCATCCCGTCGGGGCCGAGGTAGCCGGCGCCGGTGAGAAGCTCCCCGTCGGGGGTGACGAAGACCGTCGAGGGGAACCCCCCCATGTTGTACCGCTCTCGGACCCGCGGATGGCGGTCGACGTCGACGCGGACGGGGACGAACCCCTCGTTGACGTTGGCGGCGATCCGCGGCTCGCCGTAGGTCCGTGCGTCCATCTCGTGGCAGTCCGCACACCACGTCGCCGTGAGCGCGAGGAGGACCGGTCGGTCGGTCTCCGCGGCCTCCCGAAAGGCCGCACTCCCCCACTCGCGCCACTCGACGTGCGTCTCGTTCATGTCACCGGATCGGCCGGCGAGGTGGGTAAGCGCTTCGAGACGCGCGGGCGGCGGGGACGCGGACTCAAAGGTCGCGGAGCGTGTCGAGCGAGTCGTCGAGGTCGCGGGTCGAAACGGCGAGCGAGAAACCGTCGGCCCGAGCGAGGTCGGCCGCGTGGTCCCAGAGGTCCGGCTCCTCGATGCCGTGGAGGACGACCGCGTTCGGCGTCGGCGTGACGACCCGGAGCGCCACGAGCGGCGACTCCCCGCGCGTGACGTTCGTGAACACGAGCGCGCGGTTGGTCGACTGGCCGTACAGCCGGTAGAACTCCTCGCTCGAGAGCCGGGAGATGGCCTGGATGGAGTTGATGACGGTGTGTCCGTAGATCCGGTCGCGCTCGCCGGCTTGGATCTCGTTCGCTCCGATCGCGTCGTGGAACGTCGAGAGGGGGACGGCCGTCGAGTACTCCCGGAGGTCGCGGACCACGTCGCTCTCGAAGCCGGCCGAGAGGACGCGTGCGTGCTGTCGAAGCCGGTCGCCGCCGCGCTCGACGTCGATGTCGAGCAGCGCCTCGACGGTCCGTCGGACGACACCGATTCCGGGACTCTCCCGGCGGCCGCTCTCGTAGTCGGAGACGACGGACGAGGAGACCTCGAGCTGGGCGGCGAGCTCCGTCTGGGAGACGTCGAAGTCCGTGCGCCACTTGCGAAGCGTCGCGCCCGGATCGTCGCTCAGGGTGATCTCGCCGGCGATCCGTCGCGCCAACTCCTCTCTCGCGCGTTGGCTCATCGTGGTCGACGTCCGTCCGAGACGCGCAAAAGGGTATCGAAAGTGGGGTTCGTCGACCGTCGATATCGTTCGAGGATCGAAGAGGGACGGCGGCGCGTCGAGACGGGGACCGCGGCGCGTCCGGACGGCGGGCAGCGGCGCGTCCGGGCCGCGGGCGGTACGCGGACGAACGGCGGGCGCCAGTCCTATTTGATCGGCCGTCGAACCCTCGTCCGATGCGCGCCGCAGCATTCTCTGAGTTGACGGGGCCGGAGGGAGTACGGATCGTCGATCGACCGACGCCGGATCCGGAGCACGGCGAGGCGGTCGTCGACGTGGAGGCGTGTGCGATCAACAGACACGACCTGTGGATCCTGGAGGGCGACTCCGCGATGGTCGACGCGGACGACCTCCCGTTCGTGAGCGGGCTCGACGTCGCCGGAACCGTCCGCGCCGTCGGCGAGGGGGTGACCGACGTCGCGCCCGGCGACGAGGTGGTGTTGTGTCCGAACGAGACCTGCGGACGCTGCCGGTTCTGCCGTGAGGGTCCGGAGAACCTGTGTGAATCCTTCTCGCTGTATCACGGCGGGCTCGCGGAGTCGGCGCGCGTGTCCGCGGACAGGCTGGTCCGGCGTCCGGAGGGGGTCGACGCGACGACCGCGGCCGCGCTCCCGACCGCGTACGTGACCGCCTACCGGATGCTCCAGCGCGCGGAGGTGGGCGCCGGCGACCTCGTCTTCGTCCCCGGAGCCACGGGCGGGGTCGGCCTCGCGGCGATCCAACTCGCGGACGTCCTCGGCGCGCGGACGGTGGGCACCTCCTCGTCGGCGAGCAAGCTCGATCGGGTGGCGTCGCTCGGGCTCGATCATCCGGTCCACGGAGAGGACCCGGAGGAACTCCGGGGTGCCGTGGAGGCGGTCGGGACGCCGGACGCGGTGGTGAACCACCTCGGCGGGCCCTACACGGAACTCGGCATGGACGTCCTCCGCAGGGGCGGGATCATGACCGTCTGCGGGCGGACCGCGGGCGGACGATCGACGTTCGACGTCGCGGACCTCTTTTTGAACCACAAGCGGATCGTCGGCAGCACGATGGGGACCCAGGGCGACCTCGAGACGCTCGTCGATCTCGTCGCGTTCGGCGACCTCGATCCGGAGATCGACGGAACGTATCCGCTTTCGGAGACCGCGGACGCCTTCGCGGCGATGCGCGACCGCGAGACCGTCGGCAAGCTCGTGATAACGGCCTGAGGACTCGCTCACGGAGGACAGGCTCGCGTTCGAGATCCGCCCCTCGCGATCGAAAACGTCGAAACCGGAGACCGGAGCGGCCGGAAAGAAGTCATTGAACCGACCGTTCGCGGGAAAAACGGCGCGAACGGAACTCGGTGTTTATATTCGAGCCCCGATTGAGGACGATCAATGAGGGGCTCCGCCGTCGTGCTTTCGATCTGTCTGATCGCGGCCGCGATCCCGCTCGTCGCGGGGACGGCAGCCGCGGTGCCGGACACGGGGGACGCCACGAACGACGGATCGGCGGCGCTCGACGGACCGGAGCCGTTCGACGTCGCCGATTCGGCCGACGTCCCCGATCCATCCGGCGTCGCACCACAGATCGGCGGAGCCGACGGAAACGAGAGCGAACCCACCGGCGGGGGCGACGGCGGGAGCGGAAACGGAACGGACGCCTCGGACGAGAACGGTACTGACGCCTCGAACGAAAACGGTACCGACGCCCCGGACGAAAACGGTACCGACGCCCCGGACGAAAACGGTACCGACGCCCCGGACGAAAACGGTACCGACGCCCCGGACGAAAACGGTACCGACGCCCCGGACGAAAACGGGTTCGGATCGGCGGTCTCGGCGTTCGTGCAGTCGACGTCGGCGGAGACGGGTTCGACGATCGACCAGGGGATGTGGGAGGCCGGGATCGACGACGAGGACTCGAACGAGGCGGGTCGCGAGCGCGCGAGCGAGCTGTCGAATCGGGTCGAGGCGATCCGCGAGGAGCGCGCGAAGCTCGCCGCGGCCCGGGCTAACGGGTCGATCTCGCCCGAGCGATACCGCGTCGCGGACCGTCGAGCGCGGGCGAGACTGAAGGCGACTGGCTCGGCGGCGAACGAGACGCGAGCCACGGTCCCGAACGAACCGGAGATCGAACGCGCGCTGGAGGCGGTCGAGCAGGCGGCCGAAAACGCCCGGGGACCGCCCGCTTCGGTTCGGAATCGAACCGGGGCGGGCCCGCCGGAGTCGGTTCCCGCGAACGCGAGCGGACCGCCGGGCAACGCCTCGAACGGCTCCACGAACGTGTCGAACCGCTCCGTGACCGTTCCGAACGGTTCCGCCCCGAACGCGAGCGGAGCCGACGGCGAGCCGCCGGGGGCCGGCCGCGGCACGGGGTCAAATGGGGAAGGGCCGGACGGGGTGCCCGGAAACGGACCGGACAGTGCACCGGGGAACGGACCGGATGGTGTCCAAGGAAACGGAGCAGCCGGCGGTGCCGGTCCCGATAGAGGTGGCGAGAACGCCGGAAACGCACCGGGTGACCGGGGTCGAAGCGGGGTGGGTGGCGGGAACAGCAAGGACGAGAGCGACGACGAGGACGGGGAAGACGGGGACGACGAGAGCGACGAGGGTGATGGGGGAGGCGAGGACGGGGATACCGGAAGTCGGGACGGGAACGGGGCCGATCGGGACCCCGGACGGTCGACGAACGACCCCGGAGGGTCGGGTTCGAGCGACGTCCCGGGTCGGGGGAACGGGGCGGGCGACGGGCGTGGTGGACCGGATGGAGGCGAGGAAGGTCCAGGCGAGAGCGACGACGGTGGGGACGAGGAGAGCAACGACGACGGCGAAAGCGACGACGGCGGAAGTGAAGACGACGAGAGCGACGACGACGAGAGCGACGACGACGAGAGCGACGACGACGAGAGTTCGGAGGGAGGCGACGAGGCGGGAGGGCAACCCGACGGCGAGGCGAGCGGAAGCGGTCCCTCGGACGATCGCGAGACCGGCGCGTCATCGAACGGCGACGGAAACGGGGGGCCGCCGAACGATCTCGGAAACGGCCCGCCGAGCGGTCGGTCGAACGACGTCGCGTTCGGCGAGTCGGGCGGTCCCGCTCAGGCGCGCGCGGAGTGAGGGACGCCACGGGAACGCAACCTATTCGGCCGTCCGCGGCGCAGCGACGGTATGACCGAGTACTTCGAGATCCACGAGCGGGACGGCATGGCCCGCCTCGGCGAGCTTCGTCTCGCCGACCCGGTTTCGACCCCGGCACGTGCCGACGACGTCCTCGCGGACGCCGGCAGCCTCTGGGCGGGCGACCGGTCGGTTCCCGAGGGCGACGAGAGCGCCCTCACCGTCCTGCCCCATCGCGGGTTTCCCGCGGGAACCCGCGAGCCCGTTCGCGAGTCGTTCCGGGTCGATCACCCGAACGTCGAGTTTCCGAGCGCGGCCGTCATCAGCGCCGCGGATCCGGCCGCAGCCGTCGCCGAGACGGACGCGAACGTCGACGCATACGTGCTCTCGGACGCGACCGGGTTCGTGGGCCACGGGTCGGCGTTCGTCGACGCGATCGTCGGGGTCAAGGAGGCGATCCCGGCGGACACGGCGCTCGTTCTCTCGGGCGTCTCCACGCCGGTGAACGTCGCGACGCTCGCGTACGCCGGCGTCGACCTGGTCGACGGATCGCTCGCCCGGGTGAAGGGGTCACAGGGAAAGTACCTCACGAACGAGGGCGAACACTTCCTCGAGGACCTCGAGGAGCTGCCGTGCGCCTGTCCGGCCTGTGCGGTCCCCCGCGGGGAGTTCACCCGCGAGGACTGCGAGGCGCACAACCTGAACGCGCTCGAGGCCGAGCTCCGGCGAGTCCGCCACCGGATCCGGCGGGGGCGGCTGCGCGACTACATCGAGGGGCAGGCCCGCCACGACCAGTGGCTCACGGCGACGTTCCGCGTGTTCGACGAGCGCTGGAGCCACGTCGAGCGTCACGCGCCCGTGATCCGCGAATCGGAGATCACGGCGGCGAGTGAGGACACCCTCGAGCGGGCCGAGATCAAGCGCTTCGCCGACCGGGTGAGCACCCGATACCGGTGTCGCTTCGACGCGCCGCTCGTGTTGGTGCCGTGTTCGGCCACGAAGCCCTACAGCGACTCTCGGAGCCACCGACAGTTCCACGACGCGATCGGGTGGCGCGGCCACGTCGTCTCCGTGACCTCGCCGATCGGCGTCGTCCCACAGGAGCTCGAGACGACCTACCCGGCCCAACACTACGACTCGGTCGTGACGGGCCGCTGGTCGTGCGACGAGACGGAGTTCGTCGCCGAGGTCCTCCGGCGTTACCTCGAGGACAACGAGTATCCCCGCGTGATCGCTCACGTGCCCGAGGACTACGGCCCGATCGTCGAGCGCGTCGAGGACGACCTCGAGGTGCCGATCGACTACACCTGCGAGGACCACCCGACGACGGACGCCTCTCTCGAGCGGCTCTCGGAGGCCCTCTCCGGCGAGGAGACCTACAGCAAACGCGAACGCGAGCACAACACGGTTCGCGCCATCGCCGACTACCAGTTCGGGAGCGACACGTGGGCGGACGCGGGGGAGGCGGCCGGCGACCGCCTCTTCGGGGAGGACGTCGACCTGCGAACGAACGGGCGCTACCCCAAGCTGCAGGCGTGGGACGGCCCGGCCGGCGACGAGGGGACACAGCTCGCGACGATGGTTCCACAGTACGGCGTTCTCTCGCTCACGCTCGCGGGCGCCGAACGCTGGGTCGACTCCGACGTGGCGACCCGGACCGTGGAGATCGACGGGTTCGTCCCCCAGGGGTCGGTTCTCGCTCCCGGCGTGGTCGACGCCGACGACTCGATCCGGGTCGGAGACGAGGTCGTGATCGAGGGACCGCGCGCGTTCGCGGTGGGACGCGCGGAGATGCACGGCCGGGAGATGGCCGAGTCGACGCGGGGGATCGCGGTCTCGGTGCGACACGTCGAGGAGCGGTAGGCGGGAACGACGGCAGTTCCCGACGGATCACCACGCGCTCACCACGTCTCGACGTATCCGTCGCGCACGTCCTCGAGACAGCCCTCGCAGTCGGGGTGATCGGCCTCGAAACAGGCGGGACGACCCGACTCGTCGACCGGGACCGATCGGCGCTCGCCGTGGCGGCGACAGACGATCCGGGCGTTCCCGTCCTCGTCGGTCGGCAGGCCGAACCCGGAAACGTCGTCCTCGACCGTTTCGGAGCCGCCGGATCGGCCCTCCCGGTAGGCGCGTTTGGTCTCCTCGAAGCGGCGACCCGCCAGCCGGATCCCGCGCCGGATCGTCTCCTCGAGGTCGTCGTCCATGTCGGGGACAAGCCGCCGTGGACCCTTGAGTGGTTCGTGTGGGGATCTCGAGTGGTTCGCGTGGGTCACTCCTCGCGGCGCTTTCGCATGCTCTGGCGCGTGAACTGCGGCTTGGCGCGGATCCCCGAACGCGATCGGAACGAGCGGTACAACGCGATCGCAAGCGGCGTCGAAAGCCCGAGCGAGACCGCGGCGAGCTCCCAGGCGTTCGCGAACGAGTAGAGGATCGTCGCGGAGAGCACGCCGACGGCGAGCAACACGGAGTAGGCGATCCGCATCGCCAGCTTGTCGAGCACCTTCGTCTCGTCCTCGATGGTGACGTTGAGGTGGACGTCGCCGCGTTCTGCGCGATCGAGGACCCGATCCAGCTTCGGCGGGACGGTGAAGAGCGCCTCGGCGGTCGCACGCGCCTGCTCGCCGGCCTCGGCGGCCAGCTCGCGGGCGGTCTCCTCGTAGTACCCCTCCTCGCGGAGGTAGTCCGTCGCGGTCGCGATGAAGTCGAAGTCCTCATCGAGGGTGACACAGACCCCCTCGACGACGGTCGCGACCCGCAGGACCAACGCGAGGTTCCGCGGGAGCCGCAGCGGGAACTCGTAGATCGTCGATTCGATCTGCTCGATTATCTGATTGACGCGGTACTGCTCTATGTCCTCGCCGCGGGCGTCGGCGATGGCGAGCTCCATCACCTCGCCCATCACCTCGCGGTCGGCCTCCGGCGAGAGCGTCCCCATCTCGATGAGGGTGTCGAGGATGGCGTCGATGTTCTGGTCGGCGACGGCCACGTAGAAGTCGACGATCCGGTCCTGGATGAACGGGTCGACGCGCCCGGACATGCCGAAGTCGTAGAAGACGATCGCCCCCTCGTCGTCGACGGCGAGGTTGCCCGGGTGCGGGTCGGCGTGGAAGACGCCGTCGTCGATGATCATCTGCAGGTAGGCGCGCTGGAGCGTCTCGGCGACCGCGGTCGGGTCGTGGCCGGCGGCCTCCAGATCCGCGATCCGGTCGATCTTCGTCCCCGGAATGTACTGCATGGTGAGGACGCGGCGGCCGGACGCCTCCGCGTAGGACGTCGGGATCCGGATCGACCCGTCGTCGGCGAAGTTCGCGCGGATCTCCGCGAGCATCTCGCGTTCGCGCTCGTAGTCCATCTCCTGGCGGATCGTCTTCGAGAACTCCTCGGAGAGGTTCTCGAGCGAGAACGCCCGCCCGCTCCCGATGAAGCGTTTGACGATCGGAAGCGACCACCGAATGACGCGCAGGTCGGCGTTCACGAGGGGCTCGATCCCGGGACGTCGAACCTTTACCGCGACCGGATCGCCCTCGTAGGTGGCGGTGTATACCTGCCCGAGGCTCGCGCCGCTTATCGGCTCGGGATCGAAGTCGTCGAAGACCTCCTCGACCGGACCCAGCTCGTCCTCGAGCACGCGTTTCGACTCCGGCCACGGGGCGGGCGGAACGTCGTCCTGGAGGCTCGAGAGCACCTCGATGTACGCAGGCGGGAGGACGTCCGGGCGAGTCGAGAGCAGCTGCCCGAGCTTGATGAACGTTGGACCCAGCGTCAACAGGATGTCGAGGAGCGTCTCGGCGCGCTCGCGTTGGGTCTCGGCGTCGACCCGCCGGCTCCCGCCGAACAGCAGGAATCGGCGACGGTCCCGCCAGTAGGCGAGGATCAGCGGCGAGAACCGCCGAACGACGACGAGAAACCGCCAGTAGGCGCGAAGGGAGACCAGCGTGACCACCCTCAGGCGTCGCCGATCTCGATCGGCGTGCCGTCCTCGCCCTCGCGTTTAGGAACCGTCAGCTCCAGGACGCCGCGGTCCATCTCCGCGCGGGCACGCTCGCCGTCGGCGTCCGGAGGGAGAGGGAGATCGACGTCGAGGAACAGCGGTCGGTCCTCGCGGACGTATCGATAACCCTCCGGGGTCGCCTTCTCCCGACGGGCCTCGATCTCGATCCGGCCGGACTCGACGACGACCTCGGTCGTCTCACTCGTCGCGCCGGGGAGATCGACCACCACGAGGTAGGCGCGCTCTGACTCGAGGAGATCTGCGAACGCCGGCTCGGGGAGGTCCCGAAGCGCGTCACGAAGCGCGGACATGAGGCGGAGTACGGTCGCGTGGTCGAAAAAGGGTGTGGTCGACGAGGAAGAGAGACGAGGGAGAGAGTCGAAGAAGAGAGACGAGAGGAAAACGAAGGAGCGGATGGTCGACGGAGACGGGCTTTTCACCTCGGAGGGGAAACGGCGCGTATGGACACACGGAGACACGAGGCCGGGTTCAAGGACCGGACCCGCGTCGAGACCGCCCGGCGAATCCTGCTCGAGGCGGTCGTCCCGCACGGTCGAAGCGAGTCGGTCCCGCTTTCGGAGGCCGACGGCCGCGTCGTGGCCGAGTCGATCCGGGCGCCCAACCCCGTTCCGGGCTACGACCGGGCCGCGATGGACGGCTACGCGGTCCGTGCCCGCGACACATTCGGCGCCTCCGATCGGTCGCCGGTCGTACTCGACCGAACGGAGGGATCGGTCGGTGCGAAGGATGCCGCCCGCGTCCACACCGGAAGCGATCTTCCGGAGGGAGCGGACGCCGTCGTGATGATCGAGCACGTCGAGGAGGTCGCCGGCGGGGCCGAGATCGAGGCGTTCGACGCGGTTGCGGAGGGGGACAACGTCGGGGAGGCGGGCGAGGACGTCGCCGAGGGACAGTCGCTCTACGAGCCGGGACACCGCCTTCGGCCCTCGGATCTGGGACTGTTGAAGTCCGTCGGCCGCCGACGGGTTACGGCCCGCGAACGCCCCGAGGTGGCCGTGATCCCGACCGGCGAGGAGCTCGTGGACGCCGATCCCGACCCCGGCGAGGTGATCGAGACGAACGGCCTCACCGTCTCCCGACTGGTCGAGCGATGGGGCGGAACCGCGCGGTACCGCGACGTCGTCACCGACGACGAGACGCTGCTCCGGGAGGCGATCGGAACGGAGATCGACGACGGCGCCGATCTCGTGGTCACGACGGGCGGGTCCTCGGTCGGCGAGCGCGACCTCCTGCCCGAGGTTCTCGCCGAACTGGGGGAGGTCCTCGTTCACGGGGTTGCGCTCAAGCCCGGACACCCCGTCTGTCTCGGCGTCGTCGAGGACACGCCGGTTGTCTGTCTGCCCGGCTATCCGGTCGCCTGCATCGTCAACGCGGTGCAGTTCCTCCGGCCGGCGCTCAAACGATCCGGGGGCGCCGACGTGCAGCCGCATCCGACGCGACGCGCGCGGCTGACGAGGAAGGTGGCGAGCGAGCCCGGCACGCGGACGTTCGCACGCGTCAGACTGGCGGAGGTCGATGAAACGGGAGCCGATAACGACGGAGCGGACCGCGATGATGCCGGCGAATCGGTCCCCTTCGAGGCGATCCCCACCCGCGCGAGCGGGTCCGGCGTTCTCTCGAGCGTCGCGCTCGCCGACGGGTGGGTCGTCGTCCCCGAGTCGACCGAGGGCCTCGACGCCGGAACGACCGTCGACGTCGAGATCTGGGAGGTGGACGAATGAGCGACCGCCGGGAGTTCCGCGATCTGGCCGAGCCGTCGGAGGCACACGCCGCGATCGCGAGCCTCGAACTCGAGCCCGCCACGGAGTCCGTGCCGCTGGAGGAGGCCGACGGGCGGGTCCTCGCCGAACGGATCGATGCGGATCTCGACGTGCCGGGATTCGACCGCGCCTCGATGGACGGCTACGCGGTCCGCGCGCGGGACACCTTCGGGGCCGACGAGGCCGATCCGGTCGAGTTGGAGCGGATCGGGGCGGTCCACGCCGGCGCGAAGCCGGACGTGACCGTGGAGGCGGGGACGTGCGCTGAGATCTCGACCGGCGCCGTGATGCCCCCCGGCGCGGACGCGGTCGTGATGGTGGAACGGACGGACGAGGTCGAACCCGGAGACGAGGGCGAACTCGCGAGCGACGACGACTCGCGGATCGCGATCCGGACGTCGGTCGCGCCGGGCGACAACGTCATGGTCGCGGGCGCGGACGTCGCGGCCGGTCAGCGCGCCCTCGGGCCGGGGACGGGGCTCACGTCCCGCGAGATCGGGCTGCTGTCCGCGCTCGGTCGGGAGACGGTCCCGGTTCGCGGACGTCCGCGGGTCGGGATCGTCTCGACCGGGGACGAGCTGGTGCGGCCGGGCGATGAGCTCGACAGCGACCGCGGACAGATCTACGACGTGAACTCGACGACGATCGCCGCGGCCGTCCGGGAGGCCGGCGGCGAGCCCGTCCTCTATCCGCACGCCGGCGACGACTACGAGGAGATGGAGCGGCTGCTCGTCCGCGCGGCCGACGAGTGCGATCTCGTGTGCTCGTCGGGGTCGACCTCCGCCAGCGCCGTCGACGTGATCTATCGCGTGATCGAAGAACGCGGCGAGCTGCTGTTGCACGGGGTCGCGGTCAAGCCGGGGAAGCCGATGCTGATCGGTCGCATCGACCGGTCACCCGATGCCGACCGTGCGGGCGAGTCGGCATACGTCGGGCTGCCCGGCTATCCCGTCTCGGCGCTCACCATCTTCCGCACGTTCGTCGCGCCCGCGATCCGGGAGGCCGCGGGGCGACCGGAGCCGCGGACCGCGACGATCGGCGGCGAGATGGCCGTCCGCGAGCGGTACGGCGAGGGGCGTCTGCGACTCATGCCGGTCGGCGTGCTCGAACGCCCCGGAACGGACGATCCGCCGCTCGTCTATCCCGTGGACAAGGGATCGGGCGCGACGACGAGCCTCGTCGAGGCCGACGGCGTCGTCGCCGTCGATCCGGACACCGAGTACCTCGACGCCGGCGAGCGCGTCGAGGTGCAGCTGTTCTCGCCGGAGGTCCGCCCGCCGACGCTGCTCGGGGTCGGCGAGGACGACCCGGCCCTCAACCGGCTGCTCGACCGTCTCGATCGCCCGCGGTACCTGCCGGTCGGGTCGCGGGAGGGGCTCAGACGGCTTCGCGGCGGGCTTCCCGACCTCGCGGTGACCGCCGGGCCGGTCGATCGGGACGTCGAGTCGATCGACCTCGGCGGCTGGACGCGCGAGTGGGGCCTCGTCGTTCCGACGGGGAATCCCGCGGACGTGTCCGGGCTCGCGGATCTCGTCGATCGCGATCTCCGGTTTCTCAACCGCGACCGGAACTCGGGGTTGCGCGCGAGCCTCGATGCCGCCCTCGACGGGATGGCCGCGGAACGCGGGGTGGAACGACGGGAGCTCGCCGACTCGATCGACGGGTTCGAGTGGACCGTCCGCGCCTTCGAGAGCCCGCCGCGACGCGTGAAGGCGGGCGACGCCGACGCGGGGATCGGCCTGCGATCGACCGCCGAGAAGCTGGATCTGGGGTTCGTTTCGCTCGGCGACCAGAACGTCCGGGTGCGGGCGAACCCCGATCGCACCGAAAGCGAGGGAGTGGCGGAGGTCCGGGAGGCGCTCGCGGGGATCGGTGCGATCCTCGAGGACCTTCCCGGATTCGAGTCGGCGTAGGACTTCGGGCCGGCGGAGGAGAATCGACGTTAGACCTCGTTGGAACCCGCTTCGTCGAGACGCCCTCAGGCGGAGCGCGGAACGGCGACGACCGGAACCGGGGCGTCGATAAGCACCCGTTGAGCGACGTTTCCAAAGAGCAGCTTGTCGGTCGCGGAGCGCTCGCGCACCGCCAGGACGATCTCATCGGCCTCGAGGTCGGCTGCGGACGCGAGCACGTCCTCGGCCGCGTCGTTTTCACGGACGAACTGGTGGGTCTCCACGCTCGCAAGCCCTCCGAGCCGAACCGACATCACGTTCAACGCCTCCTCGCCGTCGCGGACGTCATCGTCGGTGGCCGCATCGCCGCCGGGAAGCGAGTTGACCGCGTGAACGACGTCGTCGTCGGCGAGCCGATCCTGGAGGTAGTCACAGATCGCAGCGCTCGCGTGTACCGAGTTCGTCGCGGCGATGAACGTCGTCATCGCAACGCGATTCGCCGCGATCGGTTATAAACCTCCGCGTCTCGACGTCGGCGAGCGGCCAGGATCGAGACGACGACGCGTCTCGACGCCCGGCTACTCCTCGTCGGGGAGGGAGTCGGTCGAGGCGGGGATCTCCTCGACCTGTCCGGCGAGGGTGGCCGCATCGCCGGCGACGGTCGACGGTTCGACGCCGGCCTGTCGCGAGACGAGCTGGAGGTGGGCCGCGAGCAGCCCGAGCGGCTGAAGCGCCTCCTGATCGGCGTCGTCCGCACGTTGGGCGAAGGTCGTCTCGACCTCCCCGTCGCGGATCGCGCCGACGAACAGCGCGTCGACGTCGGGATCGAGGAGCGCGCGAGCCCGCTCGACCTCCGCGGCGAACTCGCCTCGGTCGTCGGGGTCGGTCGACTCGTCGTCAGGGTCAGCGTCTGCGGCGTCGGAGTCGGTGTCGGCGTCTGCGGCGTCCATATCGGTCGGTGGGACCGGGTGGGGAAAAAGGCGCGGCTCGAACCGGGAGAACCGGAAGAATCGGGCGGGTGAATCGAACTGGGAAAATCGAACCGGGAGATCAGTTCGGACGCGGACGGGCGACGAAGAGCGTCTCGACGATGCTGAACGGGTCGTACCGCGACTGGTGACACTGACAGTAGACGCCGTCGGCGGCGTCGTAGCGGGCGGCCTCCTCGTTCTTCTTGTACCCGGGGACACAACAGAAGTGGGTGCAGACGTTCATCCACGCGAGGAAGCCGTTCTCGGTCGAGGCCGCGAGCCACTCGTCGTCCTGGGCGGCCTCCTCGATGATCGGCGATCGAATGACGGTGACGGTGAGGGTGTCCTCGGAGTCCTCCGAGCGCCAGTTGGTGACCGCTGGCTTGCCGATGCCGTCCGATCCGATGCCGTTGCCCCACTCCTCGTAGTTCTCGAAGGAGTCGGCCCGGATCCGGTCGCCGGTCTCGTACTCCTCGGACTGCCAGTCGTATCCGCCCGGCGCCGACCGGAGGATGTTGTCGGACTCGAAGTCGGGCTGGATGTTCTCATAGCCCTCCATCCCGCAGTACTGGAACCACTCGCCGGCGTAGGTCACGCCGCCGGCCATGTCCTCTTGGGCGACCTGGACCTCGACGCCCTCCTGGGTGATGGTCGTGGTCTCCGGCCACTTGCCGCGGAGGTAGCCGTCGTCGGTGATCTCGACGGGGATCTGCGGCATTCCGCGCGGGGCCGGACCGCCGGTGAGCTCGATGGCCATCGCGACGGTCTGGCCGCCACCCTCTCCGGCGGAGGTCGTCAGGGTGTTGACGGTCGCGGAGCCGGCCGCGCCCACGCCCGAGAGGGCCGCACCGCCGACGACGCCCTTCACGAACCGCCGGCGCCCGGATTCGGGGGGATACTTGTCGTCCTCGCTCATACCTCGAGTTCGAATGGCGCGGTGAAAAGCGTGACGAAGCCCCCGTCCGGGGGAGGTTCTCGAAACGAGGTCGTCGATCGACGGCCGCGTGAAACGACAGTCGTTTGTAACGGGCTCGATAGAGTGTCGGTATGTTACTGACCGTCTCCGGCCCGCCGGGAAGCGGGAAGAGCACCACGGCCGCCGGGCTGGCCGAGGCGCTCGATCTCGATCACGTGAGCGGGGGCGACATCTTCCGTGAGATGGCCGCCGAACGCGACATGACGCCGGTGGAGTTCAACGAACACGCCGAGACCGACGACCGGATCGACCGCGAGCTCGACCGACGCCTCCACGAGATCGCGACCACCCGCGAGGACGTCGTCATCGAGTCCCGCCTCGCCGGCTGGCTCGCCGGCGACGCCGCGGACGTGCGGATCTGGCTCGATGCACCCATCGAGGTGCGTGCCGCACGGATCGCCGACCGGGAGGACAAGGACGTCGACCGTGCGCGCGAGGAGACGCGTCGGCGCGAGGAGAGCGAGGCGAAGCGATACCGCGAGTACTACGACATTCCCATCGCCGACCTGAGTATCTACGACGTCGTCTACAACACGGCCCGGTGGGGCCCGGAGTCCGTCCTCGAGTCGATCGTCTCGCTGGTCGAGGCCTACGACCCGGATCTCGACGAGGGGAAACACCCCGTCGAGGGCGTCCGGTACGACTTTTGAACGGTGGGATCGATGACCGGGACGAACGGAGGATCGATGACCGGGACGAACGAGGGGCCCACGGACCGAACGAGCGGAGGCCGACCGTGACGGACGACCGACTGCGCGCCGCGCCCGCGGACCGGACGGCGGCGGAGCGGCTGCGCTTCGGCGTGGTCAACCTCGACAAGCCGGCCGGGCCGACCTCCCACCAGGTCGCCGCGTGGATCCGCGAGGAGATCGCCGAGACGCTCGCCGAACTCGATCCCGAGGGGTCCTCGATCGACGGCGTCGCCCACTCGGGGACGCTCGATCCGAAGGTGACCGGCTGTCTCCCGACGCTCGTCGGGACGGCGAGGCGTGCCGCCCGGGTGTTCCTGGAGGGCGAAAAGGAGTACGTCGCCGAACTCGAGTTCCACGACGTCCCACCCGCCGACCTCGAGACCATCGTGGCGGACTTCGAGGGGGAGATCTACCAGAAGCCGCCGCGAAAAAGCGCCGTGACGCGACGGCTTCGAACCCGCCGGATCCACGCATTGGACCTTCTCGAGCGCGAGGATCGACGCGGCCTGCTCCGGATTCGGTGTGAGTCCGGCACCTACGTCCGCAAGCTGTGTCACGACCTGGGGCTTGCGGCCGGCACCGGCGGCCACATGGGCGCGTTGCGCCGCACCGCGACCGATCCCTTCGACGACACCGATCTCCACACGCTGCAGGACCTGTGGGACGCGCTCGCGTGGGCCCGCGAGGGCGACGACTCCTACCTCCGGGAGGTGGTTCGACCCGGGGAGGACGCGCTGAGCCACCTGCCCGCAGTCACGATCGCCCCCTCCGCGGCGGCGAACGTCGCCACCGGCGCGCCGGTCTACGCGCCGGGGGTGATCGACGTCGAGTTCGTGTCGGGCGACGGCGCCGAGCTCGGAGCGGAGCACGACGCCGGAGACGGTGGGGACGCCGTTCCCCATCCGGAGGGTCGTCCCCTCGTCGCGTGTTACCTCCCCAACGGGAGCGCCGTCTGTCTGGGAACGCTCGTCGGCGATCCGGCCGCCGAGGAGGGACTGGTCGTCGATCTCGAGCGCGTGCTCGTGTAACTCTCCGCCGGCCGATCGCGGGACGCCTCGATGCCCGATCGCGGGGCGTCACGCCGGCCGATCGTGGGACGCGTGACCGCCGTCGACGGGGGAAACGAAGCCCTTAATTAACGGACTCTCGTTCGTTCGGATGCAGCCCGGGACCGTGGGGTAGTGGTATCCTATGCCGATGGGGTCGGTATGACCCGAGTTCGATTCTCGGCGGTCCCATAAAATTCTTTACAGAACTCCATTAACGGGGATTTCAACCCGGTCAGGGCCCCGAAATCGACGACCGGAGGGTCCGAAAATGATGCGGATCGGTCAATTGACCGATAATTCTCTCTGTCTCAACTGCGAACCTCACGTTTCTGATACGTTCCGCCGAACCTTCGGCGATGAGGAGGGGGGCGTTCACCGCTGCACCTCGTGCGACTCCCGGCCGCGCATCCAGCTCGGCAGCGCTGCCGGACTCGACGTCGACTGGCTCGACCCCGCCGACCAGCCCGAACGGAACCGCGGAATCGCGGCGGACCACGCCGCGCGGACTGACGGAGGTCGATCTCGATGAGCGGCTCGTCTCGATCAACGTCGACCGCCTGGGCGTATCGGTTGATCGTGGCTTCAGTATCGACGGGAACTCACGTTTCCCGCTGCTTGCCGTCGACATGCTCGCCGGTGGTGTCCTTCCCGGCGACGATCTCGAGCTCGTAGTGGCGGCCGTCGGTCATGCGCGAGATATGGCGCGGCTCAACGTCGAGGTCTTTGGAGACGCGCAGCCCACAGTCGCCCATCAGCCGGATCGCGATCTCGTGTTCGAACGAGTCGGCCGCTCGCGGGATCGCCTGGTACTCCTCGCGCGACAGCCACACGTTCCAACTCCCGTCCCTGTTTCGCTCCGTTCTCATTTCACGTTCCCCCGGAGAACCACGAAGAATAAGCGTTCCGGTGGGGTTCCGCCGTGATCGGCGCCGATCGACGGTCGATGTTCGGTGTTTCTGTACAAACGTGAAATCCAAGTGACTCAGCCTGGCCGGTACATGAATCGCTCAATACAGAGAATTGATGTATCTCTCGGGCTCTGGTATTCGGATTTCAAGACTTAAAATCATCAAACCCAGCATCACCAGTACCAAGCAACCCCATCCAGTAGTTCCATTTACCCGTAACCTTGAGATGACCGGGGGCAGCCTTCATCGAAGATATTGCTGCATCAATAGTAAACGGGTCATCTTCCTCACTGAATAACTCATAGAGACCCGAACCCTCCAGCTTCTTAGCTTCTCTTACAACTTTTTCTCGCTCTTTTGAGGTACAATTGAATTCTTTCCTAAGCCGCTTTTTGAATTCATCCTCATCCATGATAGATAAAGATAAACAATCGAACTACTTGAATGGTTGTGAGCGTTATCGAGAAATACGCTGTCTTCATCAACCGGCTGTTTCATCGCACCCACGTCTGAAGAATAGGGCTCCAACAGAGTCGGAGATCTCTCGTTTGTGTAGAAACGTGAAATCGCAATTCCTCAGTCAAGAAAACGTATTGACTGTGCGAATAGCGGGGATAGGTATCAACTACGTGGTGTTGTAGGATTCATCGTACCGCTGGTATAACACAGCAAACACTCCAAATACGGCAATTGCCCCAATTGCAACTCCAATCCAGTCGCCGTAGGGAATATCGGCGCTGATCAAGACACCACCGACAGCACGTCCACCAATCATCATCGCGATGATCACCGCGAAACCAAGGATGAACCGGGTAATGAAATTATTCTCGACTGGGTTATTTTCCATACGTTGATTTGTAGATACATTGTCGTAAGTATTCTGTCGGTCGGCGCATGCTCGATACCAGTCGCTATCAAGTGGCTGTTCCATCAGAACACGGTCTGAAGGATTAGGTTTCAACAGAGCCGAAACATCGCGCTTCTGTTCAAACGTGAAATCCCTGTTGCTCAGTCTAGACAGCACGTGAATCGCTCAATACACTCCGAGACGAGCCACACTTATTTACTCTCTGAGTCTATATACCATGGTGCCTACCAACAAACCCCAACGGGATTCGTGGTAGGCAAGCACGATACTCAGGCAACCTGCAATCGGTTGAGCTATCGTGTGACATGCTACATAGGGGGCTTTGGACGGCCCCTGATTTAGCAGCATAACGGAGGTTCGGTCAGTCAAACTCACCAGGTCACATTTCGCCTCCGTTTTTGAACTACGGGGCTGGGAACAGCTCCAAGTCGATCGTGGAAAGACCGACCGGCAGATCTGCTCCTTCGTATCGACATCTAGCTTTCGTCAGAAATCCACCTCGAGCTAGTACATCCCGTCCTGCTCGCGAAGCTCGATAGCCTGCTCGTTCATCGCCACCTAGAAGGCGACGAACTGCTCGGCGGTCACCGGTTCCGATCGATCCATCGACACCACGCGTTGAAGTTTTGGGCGCCGGACTGGTCGGCGATGTCGCGAAGCGTTCCGCCTTTGATTCGGTCATGCATTGGCACGGTCACGAGCCGAACGTCGTCGTCGTTCTCAGGATGATCGTATCGCAGGCGAACGTGGCTTCCCTCACGGCCGATCACTCGAAAATTGTTCTTCGTGAGGGCCTTGAGACGTCCTGGCCGGAAAAGTCGGTCGTGACCATTCGTTACTGCATGAACTCCGGCAGCTCCTCGGACTCCGCTCGAGCCTCCTCGATCTCGTCGGGATCGAGTCCGAGATCCTCTAAGAGGGCAGCCTCGTCATCGACGTTCTCACCGTTCCCGGCGTGGAGTGCGACCGCCTCGTCGAGCATCTCCAGGGCGTGTTCGCGCGTCTCGCCCTGCGTCGTCACGCCCGTATCTTCGTCGGTGATGATCCACATCTCACCGTCCTCGGATAACTCCATCCGGATACGGGTCGGCGTGGTCGGCCCGTTCTCCTCCACGCCCGTATCGGTGCTCATACCTCCACGTTTCGGGTAGACGGGCAAAAGCGTTCTGTCGAGTGGACCCATCCGGAACCGATCGGAACCCTCGGGGTACGACTTATCACGTCGCTCCGAGATCGATTCGACGTGATACGCGACGGAACGGTGTTCGACGACGACCACCTCTCGAACGAGATCGTGGGTCGCAACAGCCACATGAACGAGGTGACCGACGCGCTCTCGCCGATCGAGGACGGATTCCGCGCCGAGAACTGCGTTCTGTTCGGTCCCTCCGGCGCCGGGAAGACGACGGTCGCTCGCACCGCCGTTCGCAACGACGATCGTCATCCGGAACTGAAGGACGTCGTTCGACCCAATGCAAAGGTTTGGATATGGTGAACGAGAACGATCGGTCAACGAGGACCGACCGTGAGTGACTCAGGGCCCAACCCCGCCGATTCAACGGGACAACGGACGTCGCGAGACGTCCTCGGATCGCTGATCGACAGCGCGCTTCACGAGATGAATCGCGAGCGGTCCGGGCTCCTGCTCTCCGGGCTCTCCGCCGGCCTCGACATCGGGTTCGGTCCGCTGATGATGGCGGTGGTGTTGACCCTCTCGGAGGGGGGATTCGGGGATCTCTCGACGGAACTCCTGTTGGCGAGCGTCTACTCGATCGGGTTCATGTTCGTGATCCTCGGGCGCTCGGAGCTGTTCACGGAACACACCACGTTGGCGGTGATACCGGTCCTCGACGGACAGGCGTCGATCCGGCAGTTGGCGCGTCTCTGGGGACTGGTGTACGTCGGAAACGTCGTCGGGGGGCTGCTGTTCACGCTGTTGGTCGTGCTGTTGATGCCGGGGCTCGGCGTCGTCTCGCCGGGGGCGTTCGAGACGATCGCGCTCAAACTGGTCGATCACGACCTGGGATGGCTGTTCGTCGGCGGCGTGTTCGCGGGGTGGCTGATGGGGTTGCTGGCGTGGCTGATCACGGCGGCCCAGGAGACGACGAGTCGGCTGCTCCTCGTCTTCATCGTCACGGGAACGATCGGGCTCCTCCACCTCCCGCACTCGATCGCGGGCAACGTCGAGGTCCTCTTCGGGCTGTTCATGTCGCCCGCAGTCTCCCTGGTGGATTACCTGGCGTTCCTCTCGCTCGCAACCGTCGGAAACGCGTTCGGCGGGGCCGTTTTCGTCGCGCTACTCAAATACGGGCACGTCGTTCGCGGCGGGAACTAGCGGATCGGGTTCTCGAATCCCGTTCGCCCCAATCCGGAACCCTCACCGACACGTCGACCAACCGCTACACACGGATTCGGCAACAACGGTTATGTGCGATGGGCGACGATGCTCCTCGGTAGCATGGTGATCACCACGAACAGGTCCCGGACGCACGAGCGAGCGTGACGGTCCGCAACCGGGCGACGCTCGTCGAGGGGGACGAGGCGGTCCGCAGAGCCGACGCCGTCGGAATCATCGAGGAGGCGCTGGCCGCGGTCGCCCCGGATCGGCTGCTCGAGGGGATCCTCGAACGGTCCGGCGACGTCGTAACGATCGACGGCCGGACGTACGACCTCGACGCGGCCAGCGACGCGTCAGCGGACGACGTGTTCGTGATCGGGGCCGGAAAGGGGGCCGGGGCGCTCGCGAGTGCGGTCCTCGGCCGCCTCGGGGACGCCGTGAGCGAGGCGCTCATCGTCGAGAAGGACGCGTCGACCGTCGACTCGACGGCGTTCGACCTGCCCGAGGACGCCGTCTCGGTGATGGAGGCCGGCCACCCGATCCCGAACGGTGCGAGCCTGGCGGCCGGCGAGCGCGTCCTCGCGCTCGCGGACCGGGCGGGACCGGACGACCTGGTCGTCTGCTGTATCACGGGCGGGGCCTCGGCGCTGCTCGCGGCGCCCGACGGAATCGAACTCGACGCGATGGCCCGGACGACGGACCGCCTCCTGCGGGCCGGCGCCCCGATCGAGGACGTCAACGCGGTCCGCAAACACCTCTCCGCGATCAAGGGCGGAGGGCTGGCCGATCGGCTCGCCCCGGCGACGGTCGAGAGCCTGATCGTCGTCGACGAGGTGGCGGGCGACCCGTGGGGACCGACCGCGCCCGACGCGACCACCTACGCCGACGCGCTCCGCGTGCTGGATCGATACGGGCTGCGGGAGGCGATCCCGCAAACGGCGTCGGGCCGGTTGGAGCGCGGAGCGAAAGGGGATCGACCCGAGACGCTCGACGCGGCGGCGATCGCTGACCTCCCGGTCCGGAACGTCGTCCTCGCGGACGCCTCGAGCGTCTGTCTGCCCGCCGCCGAGGCCGCGAGGGAACGCGGGTACGAACCCATCGTCCTCTCGACGCGCATCGAGGGGGAGGCCAGCGAGGTCGGGCTCGTCCACGCGGGCATCGCGACCGACGCCGTCGAGTCGGGACGCCCCGCGGAGCCGCCGATGGCGCTCGTGACCGGCGGCGAGACGACGGTGACCGTCGACGGTGAGGGCGGCGAGGGCGGACCGAACCAGGAGACTGCGCTGGGGTTCGCACGCGGCGTCGACGGCTGGTCCGGGATCGTCGGGGCGTTCGTCGGCACCGACGGAACCGACGGACCGACCGAACTGGCGGGCGCGATGGCGACCGGCGAGACCCGACGCCGCGCGAGTGAAGCCGGCGTCCCGATCAGCGACGCGCTCGCGGCGAACGACGCCGCCGGGACCGTCAGGGAGCTCGACGACGCGATCGTGACCGGACCGACCGACACCAACCTCATGGACCTCCGGATCGTCCTCGTGGGAGGGGACGCTCCGGAGTAGCCGCCGGCGATGACCGGACAACGACGAACAAATGACGAGCAGACGAATGATGAACGAGATTGCCGACCATGACATGCGAATCCACACACCATGACACGTGAACCCACCAATCACGAATCACACGCCCCACGGACGAACACGGCGATCGAATCGGTCTCCGCGCTCGAGATCGTCGACTGCCGGTTGGATCCGACGCTCCGGGTGACGGTTCGAACCGCGGGCGGCGCGTGCGGGACCGCCGACGTTCCGTGTGGTCGATCGACCGGTTCCCACGAGGCGGTCGAACGGCGTGACGGGGACGACCGGTTCCACGGCCGGGGCGTCGAAGGCGCGGTCGAGACGGTCGAAACGGAGATCGATCCGGCGCTCGCGGGGCTGGACGTCACCGACCAGCGGGCCGTCGATCGCGCGCTCGACGAGCTCGACGGGACGAACGATCGGTCCCGGCTCGGCGGCAACACGACGACCGGCGTCTCGCTCGCGACCGCGGTCGCCGCTGCCGACGCGGTGGGACTGCCGCTCTATCGCTACCTCGGGCGCGCCGACGTCGGATCCCTACCCGTCCCGCTCTTCGACGTGATCGAGGGCGGCGAACTCGCGGAGAGCGGGCTCGCCTTCCAGGAACACCAGCTGATCCCGGTCGGAGCCGACTCCATCTCGGAGGTGGTGCGGATGTGTGCGGAGACCTACTCGGTGCTCGGCGACCTGCTCGAGGAGCGGTACGACGCCAGGTCGCGAAACGTCGGCGTCGAGGGGGGATACACGCCGCCGATCACCGACCCGCGGGACGCCTTCGACCTCGCGTTAGCGGCGGCCGAGGAGGCGGGCTACGGCGGATCGTTCGCCCTGGGGATCGACGCCGCGGCGAGCCACTTTTATGACCCCGAGTCGGGGACCTACGCGGTCCTCGAGGAGCCGTTCGATCGGGGCGAGCTCCTCGAGTTCTACGCCGACCTCGAGGACGCCTACCCGCTCGTGTCGATCGAGGACCCGCTGGAGGAGAACGACCTCGAGGGGACGGCGGAGCTGACGAGATCCCTCGAGGCACAGATCGTCGGCGACGACCTCTTCGTGACCGATCCCGACCGCCTCCGGGACGGGATCGAACGGGGGGCCGGGGACGCGCTGCTTTTGAAGGTGAACCAGGTCGGAACGCTCACGGAGGCGCTCGAGGCGGCCGACCTGGCCCGCCGAAACGGGTACGACCTGCAGGTCTCCGAACGCTCCGGACAGACGCCCGACACGTGGCTTGCCGAACTCGCGGTCGGGCTCTCCGCGACCCAGATCAAGACGGGCGTGACCCGCGGCGAGCGAACCGAACAGTACAACCGGCTCCTCGAGATCGAACGCGCGTTGGGGGACGGCGCCGCGCTGGCGGACCCGCCCTGGGAGTGACGGGAGCAACGTGACCGACGTGTTTCACTCGGGTTCGACGAAGGCGAGCACGGACCGGGGATTGTCGACCAGGATCCGATCGATGACATCGGAGTCGACGCCGCGTTTCTTCAGGAGCGGAACGACGTGTTCGAGCACGTGGGCGTATCCGAACCCGCCGTAGGCGGTCCGCTGCAGCTTCGTGTACACGTCCTGTGAGAACAGCAGCCGGTCGGCGTGTCCATCGTCGATCAGTTCCGTGACGAACTCGAGGCGCCGGGAATCGGACATGTAGGCGTCGCCGTACTGATCGAGGGACGCCTCCATGCCCCAGAGGTCGTACTCGAGGTAGGCGCCGCGCTCGGCGAGGCGGCGTTGATACGTGAGGTCCTCGAAGACCGTCCGGTCCATGTGGCTCATCACCACACGATCGGCCGGGAGTCCCTCCTCCTCGACGAGGTCCAGTATCTCGAGGCACCACCGGGAGGTCGGGTAGGTGCGATCGCGTTGGCTGTGTTCGGTTCGACCGGGCGGATGGAAGTTCACGGAGGCGCCGGTCCGGAGCGCGGCGCGGGCCGCCGCGCGAGCCACTTTCCGTTCGGCCTCGTGGATCCGTCCGCTCAGCCCGATCTCGCCGATCAGGCCGGCGCGAACGTCTGTGTCGTCGATCCCCGTCTCGACGTCGTCGACGAACTCCGCCGCGATCTCGTCGACGCTCATCCGGGCGATCCGGTCTGGATGGACCGGACGGACGTAGTAGGCCGTGCCGTGGACGACGGTCACGCCGGTCGCGTTCGCGACCCGCCGGACCGCCCGCGGGTCCTCGCCGGCGTTCTTCGGCGTCACGTCGACGATCGCGTCCCCGCCGGCCTGCACGTACCGTTCCACCTCGTCTACGGCCTCCTCCGGGGAGTCCAGCCGCATGTTGTCCCGGTGTTGCATCGCGTTGCGTCTCACGTACGGGAGCGTCTCCATCGAGACGGGCTCGCGAGCCAGCCGGCGGTCGACGGCGCTGTCCGGCTTCGTGTACAGCGCGTCGACCGTGTCGATGAAGAGGTGCTCGTGGGTCATGGTCGTCCCGAGCGAGTCGGGGTCGATGCGACCGGTGACCGTGACGATGGAGCCGGGGTCGGACGTCATTGATACACACACCCACCGTGGTCGGGTTAAAGATACCGGCGTCGGGCCATCGGAAGGGCGACCCGATTCAGGTACTCGCGGATGCGCTCATCCGCTCGCGGACGCGTCGGGCGCTTATTCGCGGACGCGTCGGGCGTTCACTCGTAGACGCGTCGACCCGTCTCGTTCGCCTCGATGAACTCCCAGTCGTACTCGACGCCGAGGCCGGGGCCGTCGGGGAACCCGATCGTGCCGTCGTCGTCGATGCGGTCGAGCTGGTCGGTGTAGCCGTCGGCGTAGATGGGCGGCGTCGTGTTCGGCGTCTTCGGGCCGACGAGCGACATCTCGTAGTAGTTCGTGTTTCGGATGGCCGCCAGACACTGCCGCTGTGCGGGGCCGGGGGCGTGGAACTCGATGTCGAGGCCGAATCCCTCGGCCACGCGAGCGCGCTTTATCGCGCCGGTGATCCCGGCGTCGTACTCGGGATCCGCGCGGACGAAGTCGGTCGCCTCGTTCGCGATGAAGTCCGTGAACGGTTCGACTCCGCGGACGTGCTCGGTCTGGAGGATGGGCGTATCGAGCTTCTGGCGGAGCTTCCGGTGGGCGTGTTGGGAGATGCCGCCGTCGCGATAGGGGTCCTCGTACCAGTAGAAGTCGTGTTCGTCACACGCCTTGCCGACCGCGAGCGCGTCGCCCCAGGTCTCGATCTGACAGGCCGGATCGCACATGAGGTCCATCTCGTCGCCGACGCGCTCGCCGACCGCGTGGATCGTCTCGATGGTGCGTTCGGTGTCGCGCCACTGGCCGCCCCACGGGTGGATCTTGAACCCTTGATACCCCATCTCGAGACACTCCTCGGCGAAGTCCGCGTACGCCTCCGGCGAGTCGAGCCCGCCGTTCATGTCGCCGAAGTAGGTGGAGGCGTACGCGGGGAGGCGCTCGCGATAGGTGCCGAGCAGCTCGTGGATCGCGGCGTCGTGATACTTGCCCGCGAAGTCCCAAAGCGCGATGTCGATCGGCCCCATGCCCATGCGGTCGTACTTCCGTAGCGCGCGCTTGATCTCCGACCAGTGCTTCTCGCGCTCGAGCGGGTTCTTCCCGATCAGGTAGTCCGCGACCATGTTCAACTCCGCCATCCCCGGCGAGTTCCCGCCCACGTACTCGCCCGTGATCCCCTCGTCGGTGTGTACCTGTACGCCGAAGAGACGGCGCTCGAAGGTCGAGTCCGGCTCGTAGACCATGTGGAATCCGTCGGGGGTCGGTCCCTGCTCCTCGAGCTCGTAGGCGAACTCGATCGAAACGATGTCCGTGATCGTTGGTGGCATGCACCACTAGGTGTCGGGAGAACGGATAAGTGCTGGCCCGAAGGCAGCGATCACCGTTTCCGGACGACGCGCACGCCAACCTATAGGTGACCGCCGCGAGAACGATACGTCATGTCCGATCGATTTCGCGCCTATCCCGTCGAGGAGCCGACCGACGGGGTGCGGATCCTTCACGTGGACGACGATCCCGCGTTCCTCGATCTGACGGCGACGTTCCTGCGCCGGGAGATCGAGGGCGTCTCCGTCGTGACCGAATCGAGCGTTCCGGCGGGACTCGAGCGTGTTCGATCGGAGTCGATCGACTGCGTGATCTCCGACTACGAGATGCCGGAACTGACCGGACTGGAGTTCCTCGAACGCGTTCGGGCGGTCGATCCGGACGTGCCGTTCATCCTGTTCACGGGGAAAGGATCGGAGGAGATCGCAAGCGAGGCCATCTCGGCGGGGGTGACCGACTACATCCAGAAGGGGGGCGGAAGCGACCAGTACGCGGTGCTCGCGAACCGGATCGAGAACGCCGTCGACCAGAGCCGGTCGCGGCGGGCACTCGAGGAGAGCCAGCGGCGGCTCTCACGGTTCATCGACCAGTCCCCGCTCGGTACGATCGTCTACGACGAGACGTTCACGATCCGGCGGGTGAACGAGGCGGCCGAGGAGATCACCGGGTACTCGGCCGCTGAGCTCGTCGGCGGCACCTGGCTGCCGATCGTCCCCGAGAAGCTACACCGCCACGTCGCCGAGGTGGAACGCAAGCTGCTCGACAACCGGGGCGGGTTCCAGAGCGTAAACGAGATCCGAACCCGGTCCGGCGAACGGCGGGTCTGCTCGTGGCACAACCGGGTGGTCACCGACGACGACGGGGAGGTCATCACGATCGTCTCCCAGTTCGAGGACGTCACCGATCGGCGACGGCAACGACGCGAGCTCGAGGAGACGAACGCCGTCCTCTCGACGCTCTTCGACACGCTCCCCGTGGGCGTCCTCGCCGAGGACGCCGACCGCGAGGTGCTCGCGGCCAACCAGCGCGTCTTCGACCTCCTCGAGATTCCCGGCGAGCCGGCGGACGCGGCGGGAGCCGACTGCGTGGAGCTCGCGCGCGCGGCGAGCGAGGAGTTCGAGGATCCGGACCGGTTCCTCGATCGGATCGGGGACCTGATCGAAAAGCGACAGCCGGTCACGAACGAGGAGCTCGCGCTCGCGGACGGCCGCACGTTCTCGCGCAGTTACCGGCCGATCGACCTTCCGGAGGGGCAGGGCCACCTGTGGGTCTATCAGGACGTGAGCGACCGCAAGCGCCGCGATCTCCGCCTCGAGGCGTTGAACGAGACGGCCCAGCGGCTGATGGGCGCCAGGGACCGGCGGGAGGTGGCGGAGGTCGGCGTCGAGGCAGCCCGCGACGTGCTCGGGTTGGAGGCCAACGCGATCCACCTGCGCGAGGAGGAGGTAGAGGAGAAGGAGGACGGAGAGGAGGGACCGGAGCTGGCGCCGGTCGCCTCGACGACGGCCGTCCGGGACCTCGTCGGGGACCTCCCGACCTTCACGGCAGGGGAGGGGATCGCCTGGCGCGCCTACGAGACGGGCGAGGCGATCTCGATCGACGACGTGCGGGAGGACCCCGACGTCTACGCCGAGGGGACAGAGATGCGAAGCGAGGTCTACCTCCCGCTCGGCGAGTACGGCATACTCATCGCGGGATCGCCGGAGGTCGGCGCGTTCGACGACCGGGACGTCGTGCTCGGGGAGATCCTCGCGGGCAACGTGGTCACGGCCCTCGAGCAGGTCGAACGGACGGAGCGGTTGCGCGAGCGCGAGCGCGAGCTCACGCGTCAAAACGATCGCCTGGAGGAGTTCGCGAGCGTCGCCTCACACGACCTTCGGAACCCGCTCAACGTCGCGAAGGGGCGACTGCACCTCGCGATGGAGGAAGCGGACGCGGCGGCACGGGACGACCTCGCCGACGTCGAGCGGGCGCTCGACCGGATGGAGGAGCTCATCGAGGACCTGCTCGCCCTGGCGCGCGAGGAGAACACCGAGACGGACGAGACGGCCGTCCCCCTCGACGACCTCGCGAGGGGCTGTTGGGACGACGTCGAGACCGACGGCGCGACGCTTCGCGTCGAGACCGACCGCCGGATCCGCGCCGACGAGGGGCGACTGCGCCAGATCCTCGAGAACCTCTTCGCTAACGCCGTCGAACACGGCTCGACGAGCCCTCCCTCGCAAACTCGCGAGGACGCCGTCGACCATGGTTCGACCGGAAGCGACGGCGTCCGAATAACCGTCGGGGAAACGGACGAGGAACCCGGGTTCTTCGTCGCCGACGACGGATCCGGTATCCCCGAACCCGAACGCGATCGGGTCTTCGAGTACGGCTACTCCGGATCCGAGAGCGGGACGGGTTTCGGGCTCTCGATCGTCGATCAGGCCGCGGGGGCACACGGCTGGGACGTACGCGCGACCGCCTCGGAGACGGGCGGCGCACGCTTCGAGATCACGGGCGTCGAGTTCGTGGACGAGGAGTGAGAAAACCACGAACGACGGCGGGAGAGGGCGGCAGTGAGGGCGGCGAGAACGGGGAGCCACGAGGGAGCGAGAATGTGAAACGGAGACGGCCGTGGCCGTCCGGGCGCGGACGCGCATCTTTTTGCACGACCCCCTCGAGCGTTCGTCCATGAGCGCCGATCGGCCGGACGAGGAGGAGGACACCCTCGAGGACCACGGCCCGGAGGATCCGGACGTCGGTGACCTCCTCAGAAAGCTCGACGCGTTGGAGGAGACCGTCGACGACCCCCACGAGCGCCGAAAGGTCCAACAGACCATCTCGCTTGTCGAGCGGATGCCCGGGAGCACGGCGTTCAGCGAACACATCTACAAGTACACCTCCCGGGACATGGCGGAGGCGCTCGTCGGGGGCGTCATCTTCGCGCTGCCGTTCCTCGTCGAGGACGGCGTCTTCCTCATCGCCGAGTGGTTCCTCGCGGTCCGGATCGCGGCGGTTCCGGTCCTCCTCCTCGCGAACGTGTTCTTCGTGCTCGTGTTGTCCGCCGGGTTGATCTACTACGCGGACATCCGGGAGGTGCGGGTGACGAATCCGATCCTCGGGGTCATTCCGCGGCGATACGTGGGCGTGCTCGCCCTCTCGTTCGCGGTCGCGGGCGTGCTGATGGCGATGTGGGGGCGGCTGGCGATCGACGACCCGACGCCGCTTGAGGCCTTCGCCCGGGTGACGGTCGTCTGGACCGCCACCGTACTCGGGTCCGCCCTCGGCGACATTCTCCCCGGAGAAAGCAAGGGCGAGGACATAAGCGAGATGTTCGACGACGACGACTGATCGCGGACGCCGGGGGGGAACAAAAGACGGGACGACTGCGGGACCGGATTCGGCGGTGCTTACTCGCGTTTGACGCCGGGGTTCGTGACGGCGCCGAGCGACGCGGAGGCGAAATCGCGGTGGTACTTCGCGAGGATGCCCGAGGTGTAGGGCGGCTCCGGCGGCTCCCAGTCGGCGTGGCGGGAGGCCAGCTCGTCCTCCGAGAGGTCGACGGAGAGCTCGCGGTTCGGGATGTCGACGGTGACCTCGTCGCCCTCCTCGATCAGGCCGATCGGACCGCCGGATGCGGCCTCGGGGGCGACGTGGCCGATCATTGGGCCGCGGGTCGCACCGGAGAAGCGGCCGTCGGTGAGGAGCGCGACGTCGTCCTCGTGGCCGGCGCCGACGACGGCGGCGGTCACGCCGAGCATCTCGCGCATGCCGGGGCCGCCGCGGGGACCCTCGTTGCGGATGACGATCACGTCGCCGGACTCGATCTCGCCGGTCTGGACGTACTCCATCGCGTCCTCCTCGTTCTCGAAGATCCGCGCGGGGCCCTCGTGGTGGAACTCGTCCTGGCCGGTCGCCTTCAGGACCGCGCCCTCGGGCGCGAGGTTCCCCTTCAGGATCTTGATGGCGCCCTCGGGCTGTTTGGGCTCGTCGACCGGATAGAGGAAGTCGGCGTCGATCTCCTCGTCGTCGGGGAGATCGAGGCGCTCGAGCTCCTCGGAGATGGTCCGGCCCGTCACGGTGAGCTGGTCGCCGTCGAACAGGTCGGCCTCGATCAGCCGACGGATGACGATCGGGACGCCGCCGATCTCGTGGAGGTCGTTCATCACGCTCTGGCCGCCGGGCTGCATGTCGGCGATCTTCGGGGTGCGACGCGAGATCTCGTCGAAGTCCTCGATGTCGAGGCCGACGCCGGCCTCGCGGGCGAGCGCGAGGAGGTGCAGGACGCCGTTCGTCGAGCCGCCGATCGCCGTCTGGAGGGCGATCGCGTTCTCGAAGGACTCGCGGGTCAGAAGGTCCGAGGGGCGCCGGTCGTTCTCGATGCAGTCGACGACCAGGTCGCCGGCGCGTTCGGCGACCTCGTAGCGCTCGTCGACCTCGGCTGGCGCGGAGGCGGACCCGAGCGGGGCGAGTCCGAGCGCCTCGGAGATGGAGGCCATCGTGTTCGCCGTGAACATCCCGCCACACGAGCCGGCGCCGGGACAGGCGTTGCGCTCCAGCTCGTCGAGTTCGTCCGCGTCCATCTCGCCTTGCGCGTAGGTGCCGACGCCCTCGAAGACCTGCACGATGGTGACGTCGCGTCCCTCGTGTTGGCCGGGCATGATCGAGCCGCCGTAGAGGAAGACCGAGGGGAGGTCGGTCCGGATGGCCGCCATCATCATGCCGGGGAGGTTCTTGTCACAGCCCGCGACCGTGACGAGTCCGTCCATCCGCTCGCCGAAGGAGACGAGCTCGACGGAGTCGGCGATGACCTCCCGGGAGATGAGCGAGGCCTTCATCCCCTCCGTGCCCATCGAGATGGCGTCGGAGATGGTGATCGTGCCGAACTCGATGGGCATCCCGCCGGTGTCCTCGACGCCGTCGATCGCGGATCCGGCCACGTCGTCGAGGTGGACGTTACACGGCGTGATGTCGGCCGCGGGGTTGGCCACGCCCACCATCGGCGAGGAGAGATCGGCGTCGTCGAAGCCCATCGCACGGAACATCGATCGGTGGGGCGCACGCTCCGCGCCCTCGGTCACGTCCCGACTCGGCAGGTCGGCGTCCTTGCTGCCGGCGAATTTCTCTGTGTCGTCGCGCGAAGCGTCCTCGTCGTCGACGGCGTCCCCGGGCCGTCGTTGGGATTCGCTCATGACCCGACGATCGTCCCCCGACGATTTAAAATAACCGTGTGATCGCTTCCCGAAGCGAACCGGTCACCGAACCCGGCCGATCAGCGGAACGCGCGAAGGATCCCCTGTCCGTCCGTGCAGTCGGCGACGTCGGGCAGCGCCGCGCGTTCGGGGTGGGGCATCAACACCGCGGTCGCCTCACGCTCGCCGAGGACGCCGGCGACGTTCCCCGTCGAGCCGTTGGGGTTCGCCTCGTCCGTGACGTTTCCGTCGGCGTCACAGTAGCGGAACAGCACGCGGTCGTCGGCCTCCAGATCGGCGTAGGCGTCCTCGCCGATCTCGAAGCGGCCCTCGCCGTGGGCGATCGGAAGGCGAAGGACCTCGCCGGCCTCGTAGGCGTCGGTCCAGGGCGTGTCCGCGCGCTCGACGCGGAGGTGGACGTGTTCACACTGGAAGCGCGCGCTCGCGTTGGTCGTGAACGCGCCGTCGACGAGGCGGGACTCGGCGCCGATCTGCGCGCCGTTGCAGATCCCGAGGACCGGCGTGCCGTCGCCGGCGGCCGTCCGGATCGACTCCATGATCGGAGCGCGCGCCGCCATCGCGCCGGCCCGGAGGTAGTCTCCGTAGGAGAACCCGCCCGGGAGGACGATCCCGTCGGTGTCCTCGGGAAGCCCGTCCTCGAACCAGCGGCGCTCGGCGTCGATCCCGAGGTGGTCGAGGGCGCGGACCGCGTCCCGATCGCAGTTCGACCCGCCGAACTGGACGACCGTGACCGTCATCGTTCGGCCACGGCGACGTCGTAGTCGTGGATGGTCGGGTTCGCGAGGAGCCGCTCGGCCATCTCCTCCGCGCGATCGGCGGCCTCCTCGACGTCGTCGGCCTGGAGGTCGACCTCGAAGCGGTCGGCCGACCGGAGGTCCTCGAGGTCGAACCCGAGCCGTTCGAGCGCCCGCTTCGTCGTCTCGGCCTCGGGATCGAGGACGCCCCGCTTGAGCCGGACCGTGACGGTCGCAGTGTAGCCGGTCATCGATCGATACTGCGAAGTCGTGTGCAAAAACGGTTTTGGAACGGGTGTACGATCCATGTTTGTGGATACTAACTGGTGGGTGTCGACCGGAAGAACGGGCCCCGATCGACGCCGTAACAAGGCTTTTGGGACGGCACGGAGAGTGTGAGCCATGGGACGATTCGAGGGGGGTGGGCCCCCGGAGACGGTCGAATACGAGCCGACGAGCGTGAAGGACCTGCTCGTCGAGATGAAGGACACGGCGGAGCTGCTCATCGATCTCTCCTACTCGGCCGTCCTCCACCGGAGCACCGACGTCGCCCGGGAGGTGCTCGAGCTGGAAAACCGGATGGACGTCCTCCAGTTGCGCGCCCGGATGAGCCTGATGCTCGCGGCGCGAAATCCCGACGAGGCCGAACGGCTCGCCCCGGTCCTCGGCGTGGTCTCCGGGGCGGACAAGGTGAGCGATGCCGCCGGCGACATCGCGAAGATCGTCTTAGAGGAGATCGGCCTGCCGGAGGCGATGCGCGGCGCGCTGTCCGAGGCCGTCGAGATGCTGGTTCGCGGCGAGATACACGACGACTCGCCGTACGCGGGACGGACCCTCGCCGACATCGACCTGGAGTCGGAGACCGGCGTTCGGGCCATCGCGATCCGGCGCTCCCAGGAGTGGATACTCAATCCCGGCCCGAACACGACCCTGCGGGCGGGCGACGTCGCGATCCTGCGGGGTCCCGAAGCGTCGATCTCCGGGGTACACGAGACCGCGACCGGGAAGGCCTACGAACCCGGCGAGCCCGCCGAACCCGACGTCTCCGACCTCGAGCGGGCCGTCGACTCCATCGTGTTGATGAAGAACCTCTCGGAGCTGGCCGTCGACCTCGCCTACGGGTCGGTGCTGTTCGACACCGAGGAGCTGGCCGAGGAGGTGGCCAACCTCGAGGTGGAGGTCGACGCGCTCCAGTCGCGCTTCGAGGCCTGGACGCTGCAGGCGGCCGCCGAGGCGGACGATCCGGTCGCGCTTCGCGGACTCATCCACCTGGGCGTCGCCACCGAGACGATCTCCGATGCGGCCCTCGAGATCACGGAGGGGGTCCTCCGTGATCTCGACGTCCATCCGGTCGTCGAACTCGCGGTCCGGGAGTCCGACGAGATCATCACCCGGACGACCGTCGAGGCCGGAAGCGAACTCGAGGGGACCGCCGTCCGCGAGGGAGTTCCGGAGACGGCCGTCTCCACGAGCGTGTTGGCGATCCGGCGGCCCGACGAGGGATGGCTGGTCGGCCCGGATCTCGACACCACGATCCGTGAGGGAGACGTGTTGATCACGAAGGGGACGCGCACCTCGGCGGCGGCGTTCGGCTCGCTCGCGGAGTGAGGACCGGAACGGGCGAATTCTACCCGAGCCGGAAGGATGGCTCGTCCGTATCGCCGTCGAGGTCCTCGAGCTGGATGACCTCCTCGTCCTCGTCCTCGAGCTGCTCTCTGAGGTAGGTCACGTAGCGTTTGTGCTCCTCGAGCTGCTCCCTGAGGTGGTCGGCCTCCAGCTCGAGCCGCTCGTGCTCGCGGATGAAGCTCTTCGGCACCTCCACCTTCGGGGGGAAGGAGTCGTCGGCGTCGCCCGCGTTCTCCAGTTCGTGTTCGGGGACGACGCGCACCTTCCCGTCGTGGGCAACGAGCGTGTCCACGTAGTCGCGGAACACCGCCGAAAGCGAGATGTCGCGTTCCTCGGCGATCTCGCGAAGCGTCTCGAAGGCGTCCTCGTTGACGCGAAACGAGATCGTCTTGTTCTTGTTGCCCATCATCGACTCGTTGGTCCCGCATAATACTTAAACGTTTGTCAGACGGGCGCACGGACGCGTCGATCGTCGCCCGACGTCGCAGCGATGCACGACGCCGAACCCGGCTCCGTCGTCGGATCTCGACGCCGATCCGAACCAACACGCGGAGCGAAACACCGGCCCGGATCACCAACGAATCGGCCAAATCACCAACCTCCCGACCAAAACCGACACGTCGACCAAAACCACCGACACCCCGACCAGAACCACCAACATCCCGACCCGAACCACTAATTCGGTCCGTCACCTCGCCTCGTGCATGCGCGGATCGGACCGGGGGGAGGACGGAGGGGCGCGAGCGACGGGCGAACGAGTTCGCTCGCGAGCCCGCGGTTCGGCCGGCGCGGTCATCCTGGCCACGCTCCTCCTCGCGGCGGCGACGGTCGGTGGAGTATCGGTCGCTGGCGCCGCGAGCGACGGGGCGTCGAACGCGATCGACACGACGGATACGGGCGGATTTGAAACCGCCGCGGTCGCGGACTCGGATGCGATCCGGATCGAGAACGCGCTCCGACGGGTCGACCGCCCCGGGGAGTACGGCGTGAGGACCCGAGTGCGGATTCCGGACCGGGTGACCGAACTCCGGCTGGAGATCCCCGAGACCGCACGCGACGTGACGGGGACGGGATTCTCCCGCGAGAGCGAGACGACGTGGGTCTGGGACCGGGAGACGTCGACCCCGCGGCTCTCCTACCGGATGCCCGCGAACCGCACCCGCGAGGACGCCGGACCGCTGGAGGGGGAAGGCGAGTACCTGTTCGTCGGGACCGGCGAGTGGGCGATCGTTCGGACGCCGGCGATCGGCGCCAGGTGGCGACAGACTGGCGACGAGTTACGCGTCACTCGCGAGAACGTCGTATCGGGCGAGGGCGCGGCGAGCGATCGAATGGCCTACCTCGGCCCGTACGAGGAACACGTCCACGAGGCGCACGGACAGCGGTTCCGGCTGATCGTTCCCGAGAGCGCGGAGCTGTCCGAGTCGCCGGCGGAGATCCACGCGTCGCTCGAGCACGCCTCGGGAGCGCTCCGGATCGGCGACCGCGACGGGACCGTGTTCGTGATCGCCGCCCCGACGTCGGAGGTCGGCTGGAGCGTTCGCGGGCTCCAGACCGGGCCGGCGGACATGTGGGTCCGCGACCTGGAAGGGACGGACACGGCGACCAACGTCTGGGTCCACGAGTACGTCCACACGCGACAGGGCTACGCCGAGGCCCCCTCGGGACGGTGGATCACGGAGGCGTCAGCGAGCTACTACGCCGCCCTGTTGACCCTCGAGCGCGGCGGGGTCGACTTCGAGTCGTTCCGCCGCGTGCTCGAACGCGGCGAACGCGACCCGCAGGCGAGCTCCGTCCTCTCGCGGCCGGACACCTGGCGGAACGCCGCCGAGTACACGAAGGGGGCGCTCGTCACCGGCGAGATCGACCGACGAATGCGCCTCGCGACCGACGGTCAGGAGACGACCGCGACCGTCCTCCGGCGGCTCAACGCACGGGAGGACCCGATAGAGAACGACGACGTGCTCGGGTACGTCCGGGAAGCGGCCGGACGTGAGGTCCGCGACGAGGCCGAGCGGCTGACGACCACGGAGGCTGCCCCGACGGCGTGGGATCGACGCGCCCACGACGAGGCGTTCGGACGGCTACCGGCGCGGATCGCGGTCTCGATCGACGATCCGGACGCGGTTCGCGCGACCGGCGAGTACCGCGGTCGGGCGATCGATCGCGAGCCCGCGACGCTCGTTCCCGGCGAAACGCTGCAAGTCCGCGTGCGCGTCTCGAACGTCGGCGGGACGGCCGGCGAGTACGACCTCGAAATGCGCGTCGATGGCGAAACCGTAGCGACCCGGGAGGGGGAACTCGACGCGAACGAGTCGACCGTCGAATCCTTCGAGCACGCGTTCGCCGAGCGCGGCGACCACGAGGTCTCGGTCGCCGGCGATCGGATCACGGTATCGGTCGTCGAGCCGGCGACGCCCCGGGTTCGGGACCTCACCGTGGCGCCGGATCGAGTCACGGCCGGCGAGCCGATTCGCGTGAGCGCGACCGTCGAGAATCCCGAGTCGGTTCCCGCTCGCGGCGAGTTCGCGTTGTCGGTGAACGGCGAGACCGCGGAGACTCACGAGGTGCTCCTCGACGCGAACGAGACGACCACGGTCGAGTCGACCGTGACGCCGACCGATCCCGGGGAGGCGACGATCGCGTTCGGGGAGGCGCGCGCGACGGTGGCGGTCGATCCCGCGGCCACGACCGCCGGTTCGGGATCGGGCGGGACGGCCGACGACGGGGGTGGAGCGACCAACGACGGACCGACGGACGAACGAACGCCGGGATTCCTCGGCGTTCACGCGCTCGTTGCGCTCCTGCTCGCTATCGCGCTCGTGGGGGCTCGGGTTCGAGGGGCAGGATGAAGTTCGACAACGGGGGAGCGGTTCGACGGGGAGTGGGGATCGGCGAGGGAATGAGGGTTCCGCGGGAAAATCCCCGGATCAAAACGGGGCTTCCGGGCCCTCGTCGTCGGGGACGGCTTCGTCACCGCCCGAGGAGGTCGAACTCGCCTCGGTCGTGGGCTCCAAAGGCCCCTCCCAGGCGTCCAGGCCGCCGCGGAGATTCTCCACGCGGGCGTCCGCCGTGCCCGCGTACGATTCGATCAGGGCGGCGGCCTGCCGACTCGAGACGCCGTGGGGACAGACGGTCACGATCCGGTCTGCACCCTCCAGTTCCGCGACCCGCGTGGTGAGTTCCGGAAACGGGATGTTCCGGCTGCCGGGGATGTGTCCGCGATCGAAGTCGCGTCGCGACCGGATGTCGACGATCGTCGGCGGATCCTCCCGTCCATCACCATCCTCGCCTCCATTCCCGCTCCCGTCTCCATCCTCGCCTCCATTCCCGCTCCCGTCTCCATCCTCGCCGCCGTGTCCGTCCCGGAGGAGGGCTGCGAGATCTTCGGGATCGATATCCGCGACCATCTACGGGAGCGGACAGAGGCTCGCCGTGAGCACGGCTCGCTCGTCGGTCTCGTTTTCGGCGCCGTGGACGTCGCCGCGCTCGTTGTGTACGACGGCGGGTGCCTCGAGGCGTTCGCGCGCGCCGTTTCGGATCACCGTCGGCGACCCCTCGAGCACGTGGAACACGTTGGTGGAATCGGCGTGTTCGTGCGGGTCGATCGCGGCGTCGGGAGCGAGCACGAAGGCCTTGACGAGGACGTCGTCGGTGACGACGACCTCGGCGGTTTCGACCTCCCCGCGGGCGGGATCAAGGTCGGCGATCGCGTCGGCGTATCGATCGAGACTCATGGACGTCCCTCGGCGACGGAGCCGTATGAAGTGAACGAACCCGTCGGTGGCGGATCGGGGATACGTCTGTGGCGAATCGAGGACGCGTCGGTTCGGAACGGAAACGCGTCGGTGGCGGGTCGAGGACGCGTCGAAAACGGGAGTGGCCGGGGCGGGCTCCGAACCCGCGATCTCCGCATCGCCCAGGTTCGAGGCTCGGCGGGCCCCGACGGGGTCGCGGACGCTTCCAAGGCGAGTGCCGCACCGAAGCTGCGAAACCCTATGAGTGCGGCGCTATGTCCAGCTAAGCCACCCGGCCTCACCTCCACCTACCGTGATGGGACCCTTTAAGCTTCCCATCTTCCGGCGGTTTGGCACCCGCGATCACGGTCGATGCGGACGATCGTTCGAAGTCACGACGCCCGTCCGCGGCGTCGAATGAACCCGTGGATCGGCCGATTTCGGGGTCGAACCGGCGGATCGACGACGGATCCGCGCTCGAAGACGCGGCTCGGACCCGCGGATTTATACTCCGGGCGACGGATTCGTCTTCCAATGAGTCTTCCCGATCTGCTCGCATCCGCCGTCGGCGAGGGGGACGTCGTCGCGACCGTCGATCTCGGCGGCGAGGACGTCCTCGCGGTGACGGCCGACCGAACGCTCATCTACCGCGCCGACGGGCTCCTCTCGGACGAATCGATCGAGGAGTACCCACACGGTGCAGAGCGGATCGACGTCTCCGAGGGGCGACGCAAGACGACGTTCACGCTCGATTACGGCCTCGACGGCGAGGAGACCGTGACGGTGCCAGCAAAGCGGACCGACGACGCCCTCCATCCGCTGCTCGCCGGCGTCCTCTCGGCCGCGGACGTGACGGACCCGGGCGAGTCGGTGCTTCGAACGTTCCGGTTCTCCGAACTCACGCTCATCATCACGAGCGATCGGGTCGTCAAACACGTCGGATCGGTCGTCTGGGACGACGAGTTCGAGGAGTTCCACTACGGCGACGTCGTCGACCTCGGCTTCGAGGAGGGGACGGTCGCGACGTCGATCGTGTTGACCCTCGATGGACGCCAGGAGCGGTTCAAGGCGCCCAACGAGTCGGCCCGGTCGGTCAAGGAAACCCTGAGCGAGGCGGTCTGTGCCTACCACGACGTCGAGAGCGTGGCCGAGCTTCGCGCGCTTCGAGAGGAGGAGGCGGCCGAGGAGGCGGCCGCCGAGGAGGCCGCGACCGCCTCGAGTTCGACCGACTTCGGCGAGGGCCCGGACCCGCTCTCGCCGTCGCCCTCGACCGAGGCCAGCTCGGAGGCGTCGACGGCGATGGAGGCGCCGCTCGAGGAGGCATCCGGCGGCACGGACGACGACGCCGACCCGCTCGCCGCCGGCGCGTCGGAGGTCACGAACGGGTCGGGGGCCGCAGGTGACGGCGAACGAAGCGGCGGCGACGCGGCGTTCGGCGATACGGGGTTCGAGCCCGCCGGCCTCGAGGACGACGCGCTCGCGGCCGAGATCGAGGCGTTGCGCGAGACCGTCGAGGCCCAGGGCGAACGGATCGACAGACAGGCGGAGCTCATCGACCAGCTGATCGAGGAGCTGCGACGCGGCCGGTGATCCCCGGGGATCCCGCCCGCGACTCGCGACCGGTGTCCGCCGCTCCCGCGTTCACGACTCCCGACCGGTGACCTTGCGGACGCACGAGGAGCCGAACGGCCCGAGCTCGCCGGCGGACAGGCGGACGAAGTGGCCGGTCGAGATGGAGGCGCCACAGCGGCGGCACTCGAAGTCCCCCTCGCGTTCTACGATCTGTTGGTCGAAGGAGACGTAGGTCCCGCCGCGGCGTATCAGAAGCCGGCCGTCCTCGCGGGCGATGATCCCGCGTTTCTCCGCGGCATCGAGGATCTCCCTCGTGAGCGAGGGGCTCTCCGTAACGGTCTCGATCCGGTCGACCGCCGCGGAGAGGGAAAGCGACTCGTCCTCGAGGTGGGCGAGAAGCTCGATCCCGACCTCGCGTTTCTGCTCGCGAGTGCGGGCGGCATCGTCGTCGACCCCGTTCGAGCCGTCGCGCGGATCGCTCATCGTTCACCGGATTCGACGGGCACGCCCATAAGCCGGCGGGATCGATCGACGAAGGCGCCTCCACAAGGCGTTTATCGGTCGACCGGATAGTCGGTCGCGTGAAGCGCCGCCTCGCCGCCGGGATCGCCGTTTGCGTCGCCGTCGCGACGGCGGCGTGGGTCACGTCACCGGCCGCGGTCGTCGCCCCGCTCGAGCGGCTCGCCGGCGCGCCGATCGCCTTCGGGCTGGCGCTCCTCGCGCTCGCCGCAGTGCGGCCGTTTCTCGCGCTCCCGACCACGCTCCTGGCCGTCGGCGTCGGGTACGGCTACGGCTGGTCCGGCGTTCCCCTCGGGGTCGTTCTGTTGACGCTCACGGCGATCCCGCCGTACGCCCTTTCCCGGGCGGGATGGCGGGGGACGAACGGCCGGATCGTCCGGACCGGCGAGCGGGTCGTCGATCTGACCGGCGGGACCCGCGCCGTGGTCGCGAGCCGATTCCTGCCGCTGCCCTCCGATGCGGTCTCGGTCGGGGCGGGCGTCTCACGGGTCGACCTCCGGCCGTTCCTCCTCGGCACCGCGATCGGCGAGACGCCGTGGGTCGTCGCCGGGGTCGCGATCGGCGTCTCCACCGACCGACTGCTCGCGGGCGACGCGTCGGCGCTCGATCCGGCCCTGCTCGTCGGGATGGTCGGGGTCGCGGCGCTGTTGCTGTCGGGACCGTGCTACAGGGCGTACACGGAGGGGTCGGGCCGGTCGACCGAACCCCTTTGAGAGAACCCCTTTGAGACTTACGCGAGGTGCTCGCGGATGGCGGCGACGACGCGACCGGGCCGCTCGTGGACGATCCAGTGGCCCGCGTCGTGGACCTCGAGGAGCCGCCCGTCGGTACAGCGCTCGACGCTGGCCGCGGCCATCGACCGCCGGAGGAACTCATCCTCGACACCCCAGATCACGAGCGTCGGGACCTCGACGGTCGGCGAAGCCGCGACGGGGCGCTCCCGGACGACCGCACGGTACCAGTTCACCATCGCGGAGAAGGCGCCTGGACGCGACCACGCGCGTCGGTATCGATCGAAATCGCGGGCGTCGAACGTCCCCGGGCGACTCGAATGCCGCATACCGTTGACGATCGGCGCCCAGTCGCCGACCCGGGCGACGCGTTCGGGCAGACGGGGGATCTGGAAGGCGAGGAAGTACCAGCTCTTCAGCCGCTGTCGCCAGGAACCGCGGAGCGTCCGCTCGAAGACGGTCGGGTGCGGGACGTTGACCGCGACGAGTCGGCGGAGCCGCTCGGGGCGATGGATCGCGAGCCACCAGCCGACCGCGGCGCCCCAGTCGTGACCGACGACGGCGGCCGTCTCGCGGTCGTACGCGTCGATCAGCTCCGTGACGTCACGGGCCAGTTCGTCGAGTCGATAGGCCGCGATCCGGTCCGGTTTCCCGCTCAGGTTGTAGCCGCGCTGGTCGGGAACGACGACGCGGAATCCGGCCTCGGCGAGCGGCGCGATCGCCTCGTGCCAGCCGTACCAGAACTCCGGGAATCCGTGGAGGAGGACGCACAGCTCGCCGTCCGCGGGACCGGCCTCCACGACGTGGAGGCGAACGCCGTTCGCGTCGACGAACCGTGACTCGCCGGGGACGGACTCCGGGATCTCGTCGTCCGGCGGGGACGGGCCGTCAGCCGACCGCGGCGGGCTCGACATGGTCGTGACTACGACGGCGAGGTCGGGTAACGTCTTCGACGCTCGAGAGAAGTCGACAACGGCAGTCGGACGCGGGAGGTCGATGGCGGCGGTCCGCCGGAGAACGTCGTTTCCTACTCCCCGGCGCCCCAGTCGGCGACGCGCTTCGGGCGGTCGGAGACCGCGAGGACGTCGAGGTCGTCGTTCGCGTGCGCGAGCGCCTCGAGGGCGGCCTTCGCGCTGGCCGGGGTGGAGAAGTAGGTGATCTCCTCCTCGACGGCCACCTCGAGCAGGTCGCGCTGGCGGGAGACGATCAGGTCGAGTTCGCCGGCGCGGGCCGCCTCGATCAGGTCTGTCGCCGTCGACAGCTCGAAGTGCTCGGCGAAGCCGTCGACGAGCGCCTCGCCCGCCTCGGTGTCCGGATCGGGGAACTCCTCGGCGGAGAGGTCGACGACGGCGGTCCCCGATTCGGGGATCGGCTTGCCGGTCGCGTCCTGGGCCTTGTCGTAGGCCTTCCCGAAGGAGGTCGCGGTGCCCATCACCTCGCCGGTCGACTTCATCTCGGGGCCGAGGCGCGGATCCGAACCGGGCAGGCGGTCGAACGGGAGCACGACCTCCTTCACGCTCAGGTGTTCGGGGATCTGTTCGTCGACGTCGAGGTCGGCGAGGGTCTCGCCGGCCATCACCTTCGCCGCGATCTTCGCGATCGGGACGCCGGTCGCCTTCGAGACGAACGGGACCGTCCGCGAGGAGCGCGGGTTCGCCTCGAGCACGTAGACGGTGGAGTCCGCCTCGGGGTCGTGGACGCCGGTCACGGCGAGCTGGACGTTCAACAGGCCGACCGTGTCGAGCGCGGTCGCGATCTCCTCGGTCACCTCGCGGACCCGCTCGAGGGTGTCCGCGGACAGCGAGCGCGGCGGGATCATGCACGCGGAGTCACCGGAGTGGACGCCCGCGCTCTCGACGTGTTCCATCACGCCGCCGATCAGGACGTCCTCGCCGTCCGAGACGGCGTCGACGTCCAGCTCGACCGCGTCGTCGAGGAACTGGTCGATGAGGATCGGCTTGTCCGGCGAGACGCGGACGGCCTCCTCGATGTACTGCTCGAGTTCGGCGTCGTCCTCGACGACGCGCATCGCGCGGCCGCCGAGCACGTAGGAGGGACGCACGAGGACCGGGTAGCCGATGCCGTGGGCCAACTCGAGCGCCTCCTCGCGGCTCGTCGCGGTACCGCCGGCGGGCTGGGCGATGCCGAGGTCGTCCATCAGCTCGTTGAAGCGGTCGCGGTCCTCCGCGAGGTCCATCGCCTCGACGGAGGTGCCGACGATCTCGCAGTCGAGGTCGCGACGATCGAGTTCCGCCTCGAGCGGCTCGCCGACGTTGACGGAGGTCTGCCCGCCGAACTGGACCATCACGCCGTCCGCGTCGGTGGCCTCGACGACGTCCGCGACCTCCTCGGCGGTGATCGGCTCGAAGAAGAGCCCGTCGGAGGTGTCGTAGTCGGTCGAGACGGTCTCGGGGTTGTTGTTGACCACGTGCGCGTCGATGCCCATCTCGCGGAGCGCGCGCACCGCGTGGACCGCACAGTAGTCGAACTCGACGCCCTGGCCGATGCGGATCGGCCCGCCGCCGATGACGACCACGCTCTCGACGTCGGGGTCGATCTGCTCGAGCTCGCCGTAGTCCGTCTCCCCGCTTCCGGCCTCGACGCCGGCGAGGTACTCGGGGAGACGCGCGGAGTAGTAGTACGGCGTCGATGCCTCGAACTCGCCCGCACAGGTGTCGACCTGCTTGAACGTGCGGTTCGGCGTCGTCGATTCGACCTCCTCGACCGAGACGGGCTGTACGCTCCCGCCGTCCGTGGAGGTCGTCTTCGGCTCGACATCGGCCGGCGCCTCGGGGGAGGCCGCGTCGGCGATCTCCGCGTCGGTGAAGCCGGCGATCGCGGCGTCCGTGAACTCGCCGTGTTTCGCGCCCTCGTGGGCGTCCGCGATACGCTTGAACCGCTCGACGTACCACTCCTTGATGCCCGTGAGTTCACACACGTCCTCGACCGTGTAGCCGCGCGAGAACGCCTCGAAGATCGCGTAGGGACGGTCCGGCGTCGGCGACTCCAGGTAGTCCGCTTCGAGGGTCTCGTCGTCGACGTCGACCCAGTCGACGGCGGGGTCGTACTCCGAGGAGCGAAGCGCCTTGAGCATGCTCTCCTCGAAGGTCCGGCCGATGGACATCGCCTCGCCGGTCGACTTCATGGCCGTGCCGAGCTCGAAGTCGACGTCGTCGAACTTGTCGATGGGCCACCGCGGCACCTTCGTCACCACGTAGTCGATGGCCGGCTCGAAGGCGGCGGTCGTCTCGCCCGTGATCTCGTTTTCGATCTCGTGGAGCCGCTTGCCGAGCGCGACCTTCGCCGTGACGCGGGCGATCGGGTAGCCGGTCGCCTTCGAGGCCAGCGCGGACGAACGGGAGACGCGCGGGTTCACCTCGACGACGCGGTACTCGCCGCCGGGCGTGCCGTCGTCGCGCCAGGCGAACTGGATGTTACAGCCGCCCTGGATGCCAAGCTCGCGGATGACGCCGAGCGCGGCGTCGCGCATCTCCTGGTGACCGTCGTCGGGGATGACCTGTGAGGGGGTCACGACCGTCGACTCGCCGGTGTGGATGCCCATCGGGTCGATGTTCTCCATGTTGCAGATGATGATACACGAGTCGTCGGCGTCGCGCATCACCTCGTACTCGAGTTCGACCCAGCCGGCGATGGACTCGGTGATGAGCACCTCGCTGTTGCGCGAGAGGCGAAGCCCCTTGCGGACGCGGTCGACGAGCTCGTCGAACTCCTCGACGACGCCCGAACCGGAGCCGCCGAGCGTGTAGGTCGTCCGGGAGATGACCGGCAGGCCGCCGACGTGGTCGACGGCGTCGCTGACGCGCTCGCGGAACGCCTCCTCGTCGAAGTCGGTGAGCGACTCGCCCTCGCCCAGCGAGATGGTCGTCGATTTGGGCACCGGCTGGCCGATGTTCTCCATGCGCTGGCGGAAGAGGTCGCGGTCCTCGGTGGCGTAGATGGTGTCGAGCGGCGTGCCCATGATATCGACGTCGTGCTCCTCGAGGATGCCCTGTTCGGCCAGCTCGGCCGTGACGTTGAGGCCGGTCTGGCCGCCGAGCCCGGCGATGACGCCGTCGGGCTTCTCCTCGCGGATGACCTCGGCGATCGCCTCGGGGGTGATCGGCTCGATGTAGACCCGGTCGGCCATTTCCGGGTCGGTCATGATCGTCGCGGGGTTGGAGTTGACGAGGACGACTCGGGCGCCCTCCTCCTGAAGGGCGCGACACGCCTGTGCGCCGGAGTAGTCGAACTCGGCAGCCTGTCCGATCTGGATCGGGCCGCTCCCGATGAGCAGGATCGTGCGGTCCTCGGAGGCCGCTTCCTCCCCGGACGTCTCGTCTGTCTCGCTCATTACCCGACCGGAGTGCGCACATCGTAATAAGGCCGGCGAAAGAATACGATTCTCGCAGGGGAATTTCGAAATTCGCAAGGCACGCGATCACGTGCCACGGTTGGCGGCCGGTAGCACGGAGCGGGGGGAACGTGTACCGTAGGCTCGAACGGGTGATCGACGGTCCGAACCGTGGCGTGGCCGACGGTCCGTCCCCGGTTGGCCGAGGTCGGTCAGGTGTTGAGCCGGTATCGATAGGGACTGTCCGCGATGACCTCGACCTCGCCGCGTCTCGCCCACCGACCCAACACGGTGGCGACGCGATGCGGACTGTCGAACTCGTCGCGGTCCTCGAGCTCCTCGACGAGCGCGAGGATCTCCCGCGCGGTCAGCGGCTCGTCGGCGTCGGCGAGCACACCGCGCAGCGACTCGTACTCCTGGGTGTGCATGTGTCTTACGTATGGGTGGAACACACATAGTCTTCAGTGAGACAGCGGTCCGACGAACGTCAGACACGCGGGGGACGGGACGGGAAAACGGGGTTCAAGCGTACGGGTCGTCCGCCTCGAGGTCGCGCTCGGCGCGGTATCGGTCGACGAACTCCGGGACGTCGAAGTCGGTCATCTGCCGTTCGAACTCCCGGAGGGCGCCGTCGTCGTCGGCGTGGCTCACGGCGTGTTCCATCAGTTCGACGACGAGCTCGACGATCACCTCGTGGAGCCTGCGGGAGTCGAACTCGGTGACCCACGCGAGGGCGTATCCGACGTCCGCGGTCTCGGAGGCGTCGATCGCGACGACCCGGTCGGGAAACTCCTCTAAGACCACGCCGAGCAGGTGCGGCGTCCCGAACTCGGGCATCTCCTCGCTCGTCGTCTCGATCGCCTCGCGCAACACCTCGACGAGGAACTCCGGGAGGAACCGCTCGGGCGGGTGGACGTCCATGACGACGCCGTGGGTCTCCCCGCAGTCGCACTCGAACTCCCGCATTCCCAAATCGAGGTCGCCGTGGCGGATCGTCTCGCCGCAGGACAGCTCGACGACGTCCTCGGCGCCCGGAACGCGTGGATCGGCCATACGCGACGTTGACGGCTGCGGCGGTTAAAGGGCGCGAAACCCACCGAGTCGGCTGCACGGGTCGCCGTCGGGCGAAGGCTTTTGGTCGTGATGCGCCATTCTGCTCGTATGTTCGACGGCCTCGGTTCGATCGACGACGTCAACGACATCAAAAGCCCCGACGAGATCCGCTACGGGATGGGCGCGGCGGACGGTCTGACGGAGTACGCCACGGAGGAGGGCGTGGAGACGGCGCTCGTGGTCACGGACGAGCACGTGCTCGGAGCCGGCGCGGCCGACCCCGTCCTCGACGCGCTCGAGGCCGCCGACGTGGAGGTGGCGGTCTACGACGGGGTCAAGCCCGAACCGAAACTCGAACTCGCGGAGGCGGCCGCGGCGGAGGTCGATCGGGTGGACGCCGACGTCGTTCTCGGCGTGGGCGGCGGCAGCAGCATGGACACGGCGAAGTTCGCCTCCGTCATCGCCGAACACGACGTCCCCACGCGCGAGATGATCGGAATGGGCAACGTCCCCGGCCCCGGCCGGCCGACGGTCCTGCTTCCGACGACGGCCGGAACCGGAAGCGAGGTCACCCACATCGGCGTGTTCGCGGACAAACAGGACGGAAACAACAAGAAGGTCGTCTACTCCGACCACATGTTCGCCGACCTGGCGCTCGTCGACCCCGAACTCACCCGCACGATGCCGGCGGGGGTCGCCGCCGCGACCGGCCAGGACGCGCTCACGCACGCGATCGAGTGTTACGTCTCGACGCTTCGGACGCCCTTCACCGACGGGCTGGCGCGACACGCCATCGAGCTGATCGGCGACTCCCTTCGCCCCGCGGTCCACCAGGGCCGCCACAACGACGAGGCGCGCTACCGGATGAGCCTCGCCGCGACCACCGCGGGACAGGCGTTCGTCAACTCCGGACTCGGCGCCGTCCACGCGCTCACCTACCCGCTCGGCATCGAGTGCGGCATCGGTCACGGGCTCGCCAACGCGGTGCTGCTGCCGCACGTGATGCGGTACAACGTCCCGGCCGAGCCCGATCGGTTCGCGGAGATCGCGGGGCTCCTCGGCGTGCCCGAACGCGAGGACGAATCGACGATCGAACGCGCCTACCGCAGCGTCGAGGCGGTCGAGGCGCTCAACGAGGACGTCGGAATTCCGAACCGGATCGGCGAGCTCGGCGGCGTCGACGACTCGGAGTTCGGGACGTTCGCGGACATCGCGCTCGAACACTCGAAACACAACATCGACCGGAACCCGCGAGCGATGGACCGAGACGACATCATCGAGCTGTTCGAATCGGCTTACTGACCGTTCGAATCGACCGACTGATCCGGTCGGCGTCTACTGATCCGGTCGGAGAGGTGGGAACACCGAAACGGGACGGCCTCGTCGGGTCGCGTCAGTGCTCGCCGCCGGTGCCGCGACGATCGCTGTCGAAGTCGATGTCCATGTCCGCGAGCAGCTCGGCCGCCTCCTCGCGTTTCTCCTGGTGGTCGGCGAGGAACTCGGCCATCAGCTCGGCGGCCTGGTCCTTGCAGCCGCCACAGAGCCGGTCGCCGCCGCGACACTCGTCGTAGACGGTCCGCGCGAGGTCGTCGTCGTCGCCGGCGAGCAGGTAGGCGTACAGCTCGTACACCGGACACTCGTCGGGCTTTCCGCCACGTTCGCGCTGTTCCTCCGCGGTCGAGCGGCCGCCGGTCGTCGCCGCTTTCACCTTCTCGCGTCCGTCCTCGGGGTCGTCGAGCAGCGAGATGTGGCTCGCCGGGATCGACGAGGACATCTTGCCGCCCGTGAGCCCCGACATGAACCGGTGGTAGATCGAGGAGGGTTGTCGGAAGCCGAACCCGTCGTGGTCAAGTTCGATCTCTCGGGCGAGCGCCTCCGCGGCGGGCCGGTCGAGATCGAAGGCGTCGACGTGGCCCTCGAACACGCGCTTTTCGCCGTCGATCCGCTCGATGAGGTCCTCGAAGGCCCCCTCGGTCGCGTTCCGGTCGAGGAATCGGACCCGCGGACGAAGCGGCTCCTTCCCGCCGGACCGCAGCGTTCCGATCGCGGACTCGCGGGCGTCCGCGAGGTCGTCCGGGGGATCGTAGGTCTCGAGCCAGTCGGCGGCCGCCTCACACCGGATCGGGTCGGCATCGCCCGTCCCGTCGGCATCGCCCGTCCCGTCCGATCCACTTTCGTCCGCGTTCGCGGCGGCGAGCGCGTCGTAGGCCGCCCGGACGAGCTGGCGCTCGTCGTCATCGAGCTCGAAGCTGGCGAACGCCTCCGTGACCTTGAAGTACCGCATCCGGATCGACAGATCGCGCGACAGCCGAAGGTGTGGGTCCTGGTCGGGACCGACCGGAACGACGGTCGGCTTCGGCTCGTCGACCAGCTGCGGATAGAGGATGTCGGCCATCTGGGTGATCGTCGACTGCATGTGCGAGACGTTCGTCTCGCCGTCGAAGCCGTAGAGCGCCTGCATCTCCGAGAAGTTCGCCTTCGAGCCGAGTTCGAAGGCCAGGTCCTGAACCTCCCGGTTGTCCGACTGGCGGTAAACGGTCCCCTCCTCGGGGTCGAACCCCAACGCGAGAAGCGAGAGGACGTAGCTGCGGGCGTGCTCGTCGATCTCCTCCCAGGAGAGCCCGCGTGCCGAGTGCGCCTCCAGATCGGCGATCAGCCCGAACGCGTCGCCGCCCTGTTGTTGGTGCCAAATGATCTCGTCGAAGACGAGCTTGTGGCCGATGTGGGGGTCCCCGGTCGGCATGAACCCCGAGAGCGCGGCGAACGGCTCGTCGTTGGCCATCGCCTCCGCGACGGCGTCGTACTCGCGGTGGCCGAAGATGACGCCGCGACGCATGAGGTAGTGCGGGTGGGGCACGTCGGGGAGGACCTCGTCGAACTCCTCGATGCCGAACTCCTCGAAGAGCTTCCGGTAGTCGTCGACGGTCGCCGAGCCCCACGGGTCGAGCTCCACGTCGTCGGCGCCGGCTGCCGTGTCGGTTCCACCGTCGGTCGCGGGCACGTCGGCGGCGACGCCGATCGCGTCCGCGTCGGCCGCGTCCGCGTCGGTCGTATCGACGTCCGGATCGGCGGACGTCCCGCGTGGAGCGTTGTCGTGGTCGGTCATGGCGTGAGTCGAGCTACCGAGAGGTAGTCGATGGAACTCGAACCGGTCGGCGCAAAAACCATTCGCTTGCGGACGCCCCCGGCGAGTCGCACGTCGAGCGAGAGTTCGCGGGGAACGAAGACGTGGTCCGGCTCGAGGACCCGAACGAGGTGTTCGGAGTGGGGGAGATCCGTCACCGTCTCCACCTCGAGGTAGGTCCGGAAGTCGGCGCCGAACTTGAACCCGGTCTTCGGAACGATCGAGCGATCACGGAGGTCCGTGTACACCCGAAGCCGCCGGTCGAACCGATCACCCTCGACCGCGCGACCGCGCTCGCGGATGGCCTCGGCGGCGTCGACGGGGGCGAGGACGCTCCCGTCATCGTCGGTTCGGGCGTCGGACGAAGCGGCATCGAGCGGGAGCGCCCGATCGAGGCGCAGCGATCCCCGTTCGGCGAGGAAGGCCGCCTCGAGCAGCGACAGCTGGATGGCACCCTCGAGCGTGGATGCCCGTCCGGAGAGCGGGCGGCCGTAGAAGCCGCGCTCGTAGAGGTCTCCCGGGACGTCCCACGCGAGGACGCGGTCCTCGAGGAGGACGCCGGCGAGGTCGTCCGGCGGATCGTATCGCGTGTCCCCGTCCGGATCGATCGCGACGGCCTCGAAGTAGGTGAGGTCGCTCTCCTCGTCGACGACCGCGAGCGTCGTTCCGGACAGCCCTTCGACCGGGATCGACTCGCGCTCGCCGACGACGCGGATCCGGTGTTCGAGCGCCCCGTCCGGGGGGCTCGCGCCCCGCTCGTAGACGACGAAGTCGACGTCCTCGCCGTCCCCGTCGAGGCGGCGATCCCCCGGCCATCCCTCGCGCGTGGGCGAGAGGTAGAAGCCGCGGTCGCGGAGGTCGGTATAGACCAGAAATCGGACCGCGAAACGGTCGACGGCGGCGGCCGCGTGGACGAAGAAGGGTTCGAACCCGAGCGCGTCGCCGTCGACGGAGACCGCCGAGAGATCGCCGCGAAACAGGAGGTGGGCGGCCTCGAGGTGCGTGAGGACGATCTCGTTGCCCTCGAGCGGCCGACCGTAGCCTCGCGAGTCGTAGAACCGCTGGCGGGCGTCGCCGCCGACGTGGACGCCGTCCGCGCGGAGGGTCCCTTCCGGTTGCATGGCTGTAGGGCGGCGCGGCGGCCGTAAACGGGTTGCGGTCCGGGACTCACGGGCGGGTGTCGTGGTTCGAAACGGGACGGTGATCGTCGTCGGTGCGACCCGCAGCGTCGGATGGCCGGGAGTCTCTCGACGACCGCGAGTCGCCTCCTCGCCACCGATCGCAGGTCCCGTCGAGACACCTGCGGGCGTCGGGCGTCTCGAAGACGGGGAGGCCGCAGGGACAGTCGTCGACGACGACGCCCGAGGGGAACGAGAACGTGGTGTCACAGTCGGGGTACTCCCCACAGCCGAGGAACACCCGGCCGGTCGCCTGCTGGACCCGGAGGTCGGACCCGCAGTCGGGACACGACCAGACGCGGTCGAACCGCTCCGCGACGGCGTCGGCGAGCGAGTCGCAGTAGACGTCCAGACAGACCGAGAGGACCTCGCCGCGCTCGACCCGAAGGAGGGGGAGCCCGCAGTCCCCACAGGTCCGTTCGGTGACGGTCGCGTCCCTGGGCAGGCCGTACCGCGATCCACAGCCGGTACAACTCACCGTGCCGGCGGACCGCATGAGCGGCGACGCGCAGTCGGGACAGTCGCCGACCGGGGTTCCGGCCGTCGTGACGGGGACGTCGCGTACGGCGGCGACCTCGTTGGCGACCACCCGGAGCGTGCGGTCGCCGTCGCGGGCGGTGACGGTGAATCCCGAGGAATCGGACTCGACGGTCACCGACTCCGGTCGGGTGAGCCACGCGACCGGCCGGTAGCCGTCGGCGTCGTGAACGAGCGTCGTGTTGTCGGGCTTGACGACCACGAGGACTCGTCCCCGCGTGGTCTCCTCGCGGGTCCCCTCGAAGGTCGTCGTACAGTCGCCGGCCAGGACGCGAAGGCGCGATGGCATACGCCGGTTGGTCCCGGCATCCGGTTTGAACCCTCGTCCGCCGCCGGGTGCCGCCGCCGTGACAAGACGCAAGCCCGACCCGGCAAACTTCCCAAAAGACGCCTCACCGAACCTCGACCGAGCGGGACGAGCGGACCGGATACAGCGGCCGCTCGGGGAAGGAGACCTCGATCGTGAAGGTCACCTCGTCGGCGTCCGGGGCGCCGAAGACGCCGACCGGAACGGTCGTCTCGCCGTCGAGATACACCGTTTTGGCGTTCATCTCGACGTCGTTGACCGTCACGCGGACGCCGACGCGCGCGCCGCCGCCGCGGTTTCGAACGGTCACCTCCCGGAGGTCGTTCTCGCCGACCTCGACGGCCTCGGGGAACGATCCCCACTCGACGTCGATCCGGGGGAGATCCCCCGCGGCCTCCGCGATCCGGGTCGCGACGCCCTCGGTCAAGCCCGCGCTCTCGAGCGCGCCCGGATCCGCGTCCGCGATCGCGGCTGGCGAGTCAAATCCGGCATCGGAGAGCCGCACGGCCCGGTTCGCGCCGACCCCGTCGATCGCCGTGAACGCGACCGCCTCGCGGGAGACGCCGTGTTCGAGCCGCGCCTCGACCCGACACGCGAGGTTCGCCGCCCGGGGACCCGCGAACCGGTCGAGGAACTCGCTCAAGGCCGCGATCAGTCGGAGCGCGTTCTGGCGGATCACCCACGCGTCCGACCGGAGGTCGGACGGAACCGAGTCGTCCATGCTCGCCGCACAGATCGCGAACACCTTGCGGTGGCCGTCCTCGAGGGTCGTTTCGAGGTCGACGGCCTCGAGGATCCGGTCTATCGCGTCGCCCTCAGCCGACCGGGCCGAGACCGAATCGAACTCGCCGGCGGCCGCGACCGCCTCCAGGATCGACTCGACCGAGACCGAATCGCGCTCCGCGAGATCGTGGAACCGCGCCGCGGTGTCGAGCCGGAGGTAGTACTTCGAGGCGAGACGGCCGACCGCGGTGGGCTCGATCCCCAGATCCGCGTCGGTCTCGACGAACCCGTCCTCGACCAGCGTCTCGAGGACGGTTCGGACCCGATCGCGGATCGAGTCGAAGCCGTACGCCTCCGGGTTCGAGCGCGCGCGGACGTGGTAGAACGTCGTCTCGATCCACGACATCACGTCGTCGAGATCGCGGATCGTTCCCATCGCGATCTCGGCGTTGAGGTGGGACGGAAGTTCCTCCGCCAGCCGCGATTCGATCGGCTTTCCCTCGCGCAACAGCCGCCGATAGCGATCGGCGTCCTCGCGGTCGCAGACGACCCACCCGTAGCCGACGTCGTCGTAGCCGGGACGGCCCGCCCGTCCGAGCATCTGTAGCACGTCGAGCGGGGAGATGTCCGTCTCGCCCTCGAGCGGGTCGTGGTACTTGGTGTCGCGGATGACGACACAGCGGGCGGGGAGGTTCACGCCCCACGCCAGCGTCGAGGTCGAAAAGAGGATGGAGATGTGCCCCTCGCGGAACCACTCCTCGACGCGGTCGCGGTCGTCCTTGCCGAGGCCCGCGTGGTGGAAACCGACCCCGTCGAGGACGGACTGGCGGAGCGTGTCGTTGGCGAGCTCGCTCGCCTCCGTGTGGAAGTCGTACTCGCCGCGGGCGCCGATGGGCACGTCGCGTTCGGCGAGGACGTCGCGGGTCTTCTTCGCCGCCTGCACGGTGTCCTGTCTCGAGGAGACGAACACGAGCGCCTGGCCGTCCTCGCGGACGTGCGGCTCCGCCAGGTCGATCGCTCGATAGAGCCGACGGTACTTGTCGGCGAAGGCGTTGTCGCCGTGCGAGTAGGTCTTGACGCCGGTCTCGAGATCGACGGGGCGGTACTCGTCGCCGAACGCGAAGGTCGCCTCCGGGGGCGCATCGAGCCACTCGGCGACGTCCTCGACGTTCGACATCGTCGCCGAGAGGGCGACGATCCGGGGGTCACAGATCCGCCGCAGCCGGGAGACGACGACCTCCAGGACGCCGCCGCGGCGGTCGGAATCGAGGAGGTGTACCTCGTCGATGAGCACGCAGTCGACCTCGGCGATGAACGAGTAGCGGGCCGACTCGTGTTTGCGCGTCGCCGAGTCGGCCTTCTCGGGGGTGATCACGATGACGTCGGCGCGCTCGGCGCGTCGTGGGTTCAGATCGCGCTCCCCGGAGACGACGTAGACGGAGTAGCCGAGGTCCTCGAACCGCTCCCACTCGCTCTCCTTCTCGTTCGTGAGCGCGCGGAGCGGGGCGACGAAGAGCGCCGTCCCCCCCGAGGCGAGCGTCTTGCAGATCGCCAGTTCGGCCAGGGCGGTCTTGCCGGAGCCGGTCGGTGCGCTCGCGACCACGTTCGCCGTCGTCTCGAGCAGCGCGGGCAGCGCCTCTCGCTGCATCCGATTGAACTCCTCGAAGCCGAACGCCTCGGCGAACTCCGGGACCGCCTCCGTGACCTTCATCGTGTCCCACCGCGGGACGACCTCCCACGCATTGTCTAGAGTCGGGAGCCTCGCGGGGAAAGGCGTTTCTCCTCCCGGCGGCCGCGGACGCCAACACCGGCCGCGAACGCCAACACCGGCCGCGGACGCCAACACCGGCCGCGGACTCCAACAGCTATACGTCCGGACGGGAAGGCTCGAACATGGCCAAGTGGCTCCACAGCGGCCGCCGACGCGACGTCTGCGTGTTGTTGTACGAGGCGGGCGAGCTGCGCGCACAGCGTCTCAAGAACCGCCTCTCGACCCACTACGACGAGCGGATCGACCCCGGATCGTTCTCCGCCATGCTGGCCGCGCTCGAGGACGCCGGCCACGTCGAGGCGCACACGGAGGGGATCGCGGACGTCTACGGACTCACGGACGCGGGAGAGCGAGCTCTCCTCGACCACTACGGGTGGCTCGCCGGGAACATCGAGAACGCCAACGACGAGTGCGACGAAGGCACCGACGACGCGAACGGTGAGCGTGTCGACACGGAGGAAGACGGAGCGGTCGATCAGGAGTCGATATAAGCGTTTGCGACAAGGCTTATGCCGTGGTGTGCGTAGTGTTACCATGCATAGAATGTTCGAACGCTTCTCGAGCAGCTACTTCCTGGGGGAACTGTACGTCGAGCCGCACGACTGCGACCGCCCGCTCATCCAACGCGCGGATCACGAGCGGGTCAACGAGCAGCTGTATGCGGACGATACGGGCATAGAGCGACTCGACGCGCCGCTCGTGATGAAGATCGACACCGGACACGTTCCCGTCGACGGCGACGACGGGATCCCGAGCGGCACGCTCGCCGTGCCCGACGAGCTCGCGGACGAGACGCTCCCCTCGAGGAAGAACGTGCTGCTCGCGGACGCCGATCGGGCGGCGGACCTCCTGAAGTGGGAGGGGTGGGAGCCACCGACCGGCGTCTAGAGCGCGCGACGGATGTAGGCGTCAAGGTCGCGAACGAGGTCGTCCCGATAGGTCCAAAAGCCGTCCCAGACGTTCGGCTCGTCCTCCAACGCGAGGAGGCCGACGTGTTCGTTCCGTTCGGTCGTCGGATCGTCGGGCGTGTACACGACGAACCAGGAGCGGCGGTACTCCTCCGCGGTCCCGCCGTGGACGGTGACGGGCAGTTTCCCCTCGAGATCGCGGTCGGGGATCCCGTAGACGTGGACGTCGACTCCACGGCTGCCGACGGTCTCGTAGACCGCCCTGGTTCCGCGTTCGTCCTCGATGCGCGAGAGGCGCTGGAACGACGATCGAAGGGTCCCGGAGCTCGCCTCTGCCGCTGTACGCTCGATCACGCGCGAGATCGTGATCAGCAGCAGCTTCTCCTTGTTCGATTCCGGGTACCCCCGAACGTGAAACGGGACGTCGTCGAGCCGCTCGAGCACCTCGGGGAGTTCGACCTCCGAGAGGGATCGGCCGCCGGTGGTATACAGATCGGAGTTGACGAGGAGGACCGCAGAGAGCAGCTCGTCCATCGTCGATCGCGCCAGAACACGGCCGTCCTCCACGAGCAAGACGACGTCCTCCTCGACCACCTCCTCGTCCGGGTCGAACGATTCGTGCACCGGAACCGGCTGGTTGTCGAGGAGGTCCTCAAGGAGGTTGCGGGCCGCCTCCGGGGAGGATCGATTGTGGACCACGAGCGAGCGTTCGGGATCGTCGAGCCGGTCGAGGAACGCACGCAACGAGTCGGCCATCGTCCGAACACCGTCTTCCGGGTACAAAAACGATCCCCACCCACTCCGCGGTCGTCCGATCGACGCTTACGAAGCCGTTTACGTCCGTGTGAGTGCTGCTGTGGCGTCTCGAGGACGATCCGAGCGGCGACACCGGACCCCCGAACGCGGCGATCGACCGCGTTTCAGGCGTGAACACCTCCGCGCCTCCTGTGGGCTGTCGAGCCGCGGCGACGCGAACCGACGCGGTCGAGATCGTCCCGGGCGATCGGTCGTCGACGCGTCGACTGGGGTGGAACGTCGTGCGCCGGGTCGAAACCATATACCGTTACATTCTCGTGTGAACATCTAACAGCCTGCGGCACCAATATAAGGAACGACCATTACATGACCGAATTCGGCGGATACCGCGACCGGGTGGCACAGATCGACCTCGGGGAGGGCGACGTCTCCTACCGGGGGATCGACGACGAGGACGCGAAGAAGTACATCGGCGCGCGCGGGCTCGGCGTCAAGTACGTCTTCGAGAAGGGACCGGAGGTCGACCCCGACGGCCCCGAAAACCGGCTGGCGTTCATGACCGGACCGCTGACCGGCACGCAGGCCGTGATGAGCGGTCGGATCGCGCTCGTGACGAAGTCCCCGCTCACGGGGACGGTCACCGACTCCCACCACGGCGGCTGGTCCGGCGCGCGGCTCAAGTGGGCCGGGCTCGACGGCATCCTGCTCGACGGCGAGAGCGACGAGCCGGTCTACCTCGTCGTCGAGGACGGCGACGTCGAGGTGCGCGACGCCTCCCACGTGTGGGGCAAGGGCGTCCACGAGACGATCGATACCCTCGGCGAGGAGGTCGAGGGGACCGTGGGACGAAACGTCTCCGTGATGGCGATCGGACAGGGCGGCGAGAACGGCGTCCGGTACGCCTGCGTGGTCAACGAGGACGACCGGGCGTCCGGCCGCGGCGGAACCGGCTGCGTGATGGGAAACAAGAACGTCAAGGCGGTCGTCGTCAAGTCCGGCACGAACATGCCGGCGCCGGCCGACCCCGAGACGTTCCAGGAGGGCCACCAGCAGTCGATGCAGGTCATCCAGGAGTCCGACGTCACCGCCCCCAACGAGGGCGGGCTCTCCCAGTACGGGACGAACGTCCTCATGAACATCACCGAGGAGATGGACGGCCTGCCGACGAAGAACGGCAAGTACACCTCCACGCGAAGCTACGAGGACGCGGAGGGCGTCGACATCGACGCCGAGCGCGTCTCCGGGGAGAACGTCCGCGAGAACATCCTCGTCGACGAGCCGACCTGTCACTCCTGTCCGGTCGCCTGCAAGAAGGAGGTCGAGGTGCAGACGATGCACAAAGGCGAGGAGATGAACGTCCGGATGGAGTCCTACGAGTACGAGTCGGCCTTCGCGCTCGGCCCGAACTCCGGACACACCGAACGCGACGACATCGCCCTCATGATCGACCGGTGTAACGACGTCGGCGTCGACACCATCGAGGTCGGCAACATGATGGCGATGGCGATGGAGATGTCCGAGCAGGGCAAGCTCGACGACTACGGCGATCTCGAGTGGGGCGACTCCGAGACGATGGTCGACCTCATCACGGAGATCGCGACCCGCGAGACCGAACTTGGGGACCTGCTCGCGAAGGGCACGGAGCGGGTCGCAGACGAGGTCGGCGCCCACGACAACAAGCTGTCGGTCAAGGGCCAGACCATCCCGGCCTACGACCCGCGCTGTATGAAGGGCATGGGCATCGCGTATGCGACCTCCAACCGGGGCGCGTGTCACCTCCGCGGGTACACGCCGGCGGCCGAGATCCTCGGCATCCCGGAGAAGGTCGATCCCTACGAGTGGGAGGGGAAGGGCGAGCTCACCGCGACCTTCCAGGACCTCCACGCCATCTCCGACTCCTTCGACATCTGCAAGTTCAACGCGTTCGCGGAGGGGATCGAGGAGTACGTGCTCCAGTACAACGGGATCACCGGACGCGACGTCTCCGAGGACGACCTGTTCGCGGCCGGCGAGCGCGTCTACAACCTCGAGCGCTACTACAACAACCTCGCGGGACTCGACGGCGAGGACGACACCCTGCCGAACCGGTTCCTCGACGGCCACCCGGACGCGGTTCCGGGCCAGGGCGCAAGCGAGGGCGAGCTGTGTGAACTCGAGGAGATGAAGGCCGAGTACTACGAGACGCGCGGCTGGGTCGACGGCGTCGTCCCGGACGAGAAGCTCGACGAGCTCGACATCGACGTCGGGCCCGGTACCGGCGTCTCCGCCGGCAGCGGCGCGGCGCCCGCCGACGACTGAACCGGCCGGCACTCCTCGGGAGCGCCAGCCGATCGCCACGTACCTTTTTATTTACACCCACAGAGGAAGTCGTATGGCCGACCGCCGACTCGTCGCCGTCGGGACGGCGACGACCACGTTCCTCGTCGTCGCGGGCGCGATCACGGGAGCCCTCGAGTCCCGGATCGCGTTTTCGGTGCTCGTCGGGCTCCCGATCGGGATGCTGGTCGGACTCCTCGCCGGACTGGTCGCGTACAGAGCGAGCCCCGGACTCCGCGGGGTCCGCCGCGGACTTCTGGACGGGTTCGCCACGGTGGGTCCGACCGCGCTCGGGCTGTTCACCGTTCGGTACGCGATCGCCTCGACGCGGGGGCTCTTGAGCGGCCGCGTCGTCATGGTGGTCGCGATCCTCGCGGGCGTGATGGTGGCGGCGATCGAAGCGACGTCCGAGTGAGGTCGGCGTTCGAATCGTCGCGGGATGAAAAACCAAAGGAACGTCGAAACAGGCGCCGCGAGGCCGTCTCGGAGCCGATCAGGCGTCGACGTCCGTGTTAGACTCCTCGAGATCCGCGTCCGAATCCTCGGCGACCGCCTCGATCGTCTCGATGCTGCCCGTCAGCTCGCGGTGGACGTAGGGCATGTCGATGCCCGCGTCGTCGAACCGATCTTTGACCGTCCGGACGTACTCCGAGCGGACGCGGACGAAGTCGCCCCGGTCGGGATCGTCGATCCACCACCGCGACTGGAGGCCGACCGCCGAGTCGCCGAGCTCGACGAGACGGACGGAGGGGCCGGGATCCTCGAGGATCTCCGCGTGAGCCTCGGCCGCCTCGACGATGATGTCGGTCGCGAGGTCGATGTCGTCGTCGTAGCCGATCCCGAAGACGAACTTCTGTCGGAGCGTCTCGTAGGCGACCGGGTTCGTGACCGCGTTGTTCGCGAGCTCGCCGTTTGGAACGGTAACGCGCTCGTTGTCGAAGGTACGAACCCGCGAGACGCGGAGGTCGATGTTCTCGACGCGGCCGCTTTGCCCGTTCCACTCGATCCAGTCGCCCACCTGGAAGGGCTTGTCCTTGAGGATGAAGACGCCGGCGACGAAGTTGCCGAGCAGGTCCTGGGCGGCGAAGCCGACCGCGAGCGCGACCGCGCTGCCGAAGACGGCGAACGCCGAGAGGAACGTTCCGTACCCGGCGACGGTCAAGGCGATCGCGAGCGCACCGACCCAGACGACCGCGTTCGCGACGCTTCCGGCCAAGCTCACGACCGCGTCGTCGAATCCCCTCGCGTCGAGCACCCGTCGAACGCCCGGCACGAACGCGAGCCGACCGAACAGTAGCACGACGACGAACCCGACGACGAACGACGCGATCGAGACCCCGATCCCGGCCAGATCGATCGACTCCGCGATCGCCCCCGCCTGTAGTGGTGTCATGTGCGATGCGTTCGTCCGCATTTATAAAGAAAGCACGGTCCGGTCGAGCGCGCCGTCGGCACCCCGCCGAGATCGGAATCGGTCGAGAGCGCACGGCTCAATCGATCGATAGCACGACGGCTCAAATCTCGAGCGGGCCCTCGCGGCGGGCGACCCCCCGAAACCGACGACCGTGGACGTCCCCCTCCAGGATCCGATCGCGGATGGACGCCGCGATCCATTCGCGGTCGTCGGGCGAGCCGGCTGACGCCGCCCCGGATCTGCGGATCTCGTCCGGGAGGTATCGGTCGTGGACGGGGAGCCGCTCGTGGAGGGTCATGTCGCCGGCGTGCGCGACGGCGCGAAGCTCCTCGAGGGCCGGCCACTCGTAGGCCGGGTTGACGTAGTCGTCGGTGACCGGCGAGACGCCGCCGAGGTCGTCGATCCCGCAGTCGACGAGTTCCGCGGCCGGCGAGAGGTTCGGCGGCACCTGTATCGAGACCTCCTCGGGAAGCGCCGCTCGGGCCATCGAAACGACGCGCCGCATCGTTTCGAGGCCGGGGCGCTCGAAGTCCGACCGCTCGTTCTCGACGACGTTCTGGACGATCACCTCCTGGACGTGGCCGTATCGCTCGTGAAGCTCGCGGATCGCGAGGAGGCTCTCCGCCCGGTCGCGCCACGTCTCGCCGATGCCGACGAGGATGCCGGTGGTGAACGGGACGCCCACGCGACCCGCCGCCCGGATCGTGTTGAGACGCTGTCCGGGCGTCTTGCGACGGCCGCCCGCGTGGGCGTCGACGTCCGCGGTCGTCTCGAGCATCACGCCCATCGAGGCGTTGACTCCCCGGAGCCGCTCGAAGGCCGCTTCGGTCAGATCGCCCGGGTTCGAGTGGGGCAACAGCCCCTCCGAGAGGGCGATCGAACACGCCTCCTGCAGGTACTCGAGAACGGAGTCGTGGCCCCACTCGGAGAGCTGCTCGTGGATCGCCGTATACCGGTCGTCCGGCGCGTCGCCGAAGGTGAAAAGCGCCTCCGTACAGCCGGCGTCCGCGCCGACCCGACAACGGCGGCGCACCTCCTCGGGCGAGAGGAGGCTCGCCTCGCCCGGGACGTCGTAGTAGGTGCAGTAGGTGCAGGTGTACCGACAGGCCGTGGTGAGCGGCACGAACACGTTCCGCGAGAACGTGAGCGCGTCCGCGGGCTCGACGTCCGCCGGCGTCACCTCGAGCAGGCGGTCGACGGCCTCGGGGTCGGGCTCGACCGCGATGTCGTAGCGCTCGGCCGCGGGGAACACGCCTTCGAGTCGGCGTCCGAGGCCCAAAAGGATATCACTCCGATCTGACGACCGTCGTGTCCCCGCCGTCGGTGGCGACCTCGAAGCCGGCCTCGAGGAGCCATTCGTGTGCGCGTCGCTCGCCGTGAACGAGCACCTCGAGGAGGTCCTCCCGGTCGTCGACGTCGCTCGCGAGGCGGCGGGAGTCGACCTCGGCGAGGGTCGCCCCGATCGACCGGGCGTTTCGGCGATGATCGCGGATCGAGACGCCGTGGTAGTCGACCCGAAACGACGGGTCGCGAGAGACGAACGCGTTCGTGCCGCCGCCGCGACCCGGCGCGAGCACGACCTCGCCGTCCGCCTCGAGGAGCCGCCGGAGGCTCGCGGGCGTCGCGAGCGGGAGGTCCGCCATCACGACCGCGACCGGCGGTTCGAACGCGTCGGTCCCCTCGAACGCCGTGGCGACGGCGGCGTTCACGGCGGTCGTGAGATCGCGATCGTCGACGATCACGTCGAGGCCGGAATCGAGACTTCCGGCGAGATCGGACTGGAAGGAGCGATTCGAGTTCGGATCGGCATCTCGGAGCGCCTCAAGATCGTGATCGAGCGGGCGGGTCGCGAGTACGTGGGGTGTTCCGCCGGCGGCGACGATCGACTCGAGCACGTCCGCGAGCATGACGCGTGCGAACGCGCGCCGTTCCCCGGGATCGAGAACGTCGGAGAGACGGGTCTTCGGGTCGTGAGCGGCGAACGGAACGATGACGTCCATCGGGACGTGGTGACGCCGAGTTAGAACAGCGACTCGAGCTCGTCCTCGCCGTCGTCGACGAGTTCCTCGAGGTTCTCCTCGCTCTCCTCGCGGATCTCCTCGAGGTTGTCCTGGGCCTCGATGGCGACCTGCTGGAGCTCCTTGATCCGGGGGACGTTCGTCACGCCCGCGAGCAGGATGACCGAGGCGACGAACCCGGAGCCGCGGTAGGGGTAGTCCCCGCCGCGAACCTCCATCGAGCCGGTCTGCTCCTCGAGCCACTTGCGCCCGCGCTCTATGCCCTTGCGGTTGAGGTACTCCGGCGGGCCGGCGAGCACGAGCAGCGCGCGTTCGGCGCCCTCGATCTCACAGGGGAGCGTCAAGCGACCGAGCGCCGCCTTTCGAACCAGGCTCGTGATCCGGTTCGTCGTGTGTGCGGTGTCGAGCTCCTCGGCCGACTCGTCGTTTCGGAGCCGCGAGAGGAGGCCGCCGGAGCTCGTCTCCTCGACCTCCTCCTCGGCGTATCCGACCGTCGAGACGCCGCCGCCCGAGAGCGTGTTGATGATCTCCGAGGAGTCGACGACGCTCTCTGCGACCTCCTGGCCCTGCTTGACCTCGCCGGCGCCGAAGAGGATGCCGAACCGCCGGACGATCTCCTCGTTGATCTGTTCGTAGCCGCCCTGGACGGACTCGCCGGTCTTGCGCCAGGCGTCGTTGTCGAAGACCATCAGGTTGTCGACCTCGCGGACGAAGGTCTGGAACGAGCGCGCCGCGTTCAGGGTGTAGATCCCCCCCTCGTCGCTGCCGGGCAGGATGCCGAGGCCGTAGACCGGCTCGGTGTAGATGCGTTTCAGGTGTTTCGCCAACACCGGCGCGCCGCCGGAGCCCGTACCGCCACCGAGTCCGGCGACCACGAGGAACGCGTCGACCTCGTGAACCGGGATCGAGTCGATGGCGCCCTGCACCTCGTCGATGTCCTCCTCGGCGATCTCCGCGCCGAGCTCGTTGTCGGCGCCGACGCCGTGGCCCTTGACGCGGGACTGTCCGATGAGCACCCGCTGTTCCTCGGAGACGTGTTCGAGGCCCATCAGGTCGGCCTTGGCGGTGTTCACCGCGGCCGCGGCCCTGACGATCTCGGAACCGGTCCGTTTGTCGTACTCGAGAAACTTGTCGACGACCTTTCCCCCCGCTTGCCCGAAGCCGATCATTGCCAGTTTCATGGAATCCCCCAGTCGGTCTTTGAAAAGACCACAGTAGCATGGCAAATATAAGCCTTGTGATGGTGGCGACCGGCGACGCCGGACGAACGGGCGATAAATCGGCTGAAGGCGGCGGATCGTCGGTTATCAGAATTTATTTTCACGCCGGACGGGAGCGAGTTCTGTATCGACGAGTGAATATAAATGATCAACGGTATCACGCCTCACGCCATCCCGAGAAATCGGTCGGGGCGGGATTCGTCTGACGCGCCCGCGCGTCCGTTCCCGTGTCGTCCGACGCATCCCCGTGGAGATCGCGATCAAGATGTCACGGGATCCCGTTCCGCGATCGGGATCCCTCGAAATCGCGTTCGAGCCGGGAGCGACGCGGGGTCCGACACCCGCTCACTCGGCCGCCGTCCCGGACAGGTACTCCCCGAAGGTCGTAAGATCGTCCTCCGTGAGGCCGAAGACGCCGACATCGTTGTTCTCGGTGGTGTTGTCGAACGTCAGCGACCGGTATTGGTCGGGGCCCATCGGGAAGCCCGGAACCACGCTCAACGTCGTGAGGCCGACCCTCGCGAGCGACATCGGTAACGAGACGATCCGCACGTCCCGTCCCTCGGCCGCGTAGACGAGCTCCGTGACCTCACGGAGGGTGAGCCGCTCCGGGCCGCCGAGCTCGTAGGTCTCGCCCGCGTGTTCGGGGTCCTCGATCGCCGTTGCGAGCATCGGGACGAGGTCCTCGACGTGGATCGGCTGGAACCGCGTTCGCCGCCCCCCTCCGGGGAGCGGATAGACGGGGACGCCGGGAGCGAACCACGACTTCAGCCGCTTCGTGAACCCCACGAACTCCCCACCGTCGCCGAAGACGACCGACGGGCGGACGATCGTCTCCTCGAGGTCGGCCTCGCGAACGATGTGCTCCGCGCGACCCTTGGCACGGATGTAGTGTGTCGGACCGTCGGGATCGGCGCCGAGCGCGCTCAACTGGAGGAACCGATCGACGCCGCCATCCTCGGCCGCGGCGACGAGGTTCTCCGTCCCCCCGCGGTGGATCGTGTCGTGGAGCTCGTTGCCCCCGGAGGGCTCGAAGAGCGGCGAGAGCGCGACCAGATTGACGACGGCGCCGTGACCCGCCACCGTCTCGCGGATGGAATCGAGCGCGGTCACGTCACCGACCGCGGTCTCGATCGAGTCGGCGTCCTCGAAGACGTCCTCGGGCGACCGCGAGAGCGCGGTCACCTGGTGGCCCCGGTCGGCGAGTTCACGGCACAGATACGATCCGATGAAGCCCGTCCCGCCGGCGACGAGGATATCCATGACGATCCAATGGGGCAGAAACCACCTAAAACTACCGCGGAATTCCAGTTCGGTTATGTGAGTGGGCCGCCCACCCACAGGCATGCTCGTCACCCTCGAGGGGCTGGACGGAAGCGGGAAGACCACCGTCTGGGAGGCGCTCCAGGCGTCGTATCCGGACGCGACGTTCACCCGCGAGCCGACCGATTCGTGGTACGGTGACGCCGTCTACCGCTCCATCGGCGACGACGACGCGGATCCGATCGCGGAGCTGTTTTTGTACACCGCCGACCACGCGAACCACCTCTCCGGAACGATCGAACCGGCGCTCGAGGCGGGACGTCTCGTGATCTCCGATCGATACAGCGACTCGCGATACGCCTATCAGGCGGCGACGCTCCGCGAGACGCGGATCGACCGACCGATGGAGTACGTCCGGTCGATCCACGAGCCGTTCACGCGCGCTCCCGACCTCACGATCTACCTCGATCTCGACGCCGAACGCGCGGCGGAGCGGTCCGGATCGACGAACAAGTTCGAGCGCCGGGAGTACCTCTCGGTCGTTCGCTCGAACTACGAGCGACTGATCGAGGAGGAGCCGGAGCGATTCGTCCGCGTGGACGCGACCCAACCCCCCGAAGCCGCCCTCGAACGCGTGGAGTCCGCGATCGAGAGGAGACTCGAGGAGTGATCGCCCCCCGCGTCGTCACTCCGCGGGCTCGGGAAGTTCGTACTCGTCGGGATGTTCGACGTAGAGGAGGTCTATCGCCACGCCGAGCGTGCCGGGAAGCAGGATCATCACGGCGAGGACGGCGGTCGGGGTCCCGAGATTCACGCCGATTCCCAACGGGCCGCTGAACACGAGCGTCGAGACGAACAACACGACGGGGACGAGAAACGCGACGTAAACCGCGGTGCCCCAGGTCGTCGCGAGACGCAGCCGGAGATACCGGGTCATCACGGCGGCGATCAGCGTGTGGATCCCCAACACCACGAGAAACGCGAGCACGCCGAGGATCGAGGCCATGACCCCAGTAGCGTCCGCGCGCTTTTTCGTCTATCGGCTCGTGTCGGACGGTCGCTCATCGGCTCGTGTCGGATCGTCGGTCACCTCGAAACGACTCACTCCTCGTCGATGGCGACGTACGTCTTCGTGTCGACGACGCCCGAAAGCTCCTGTAGCCTCGTCGCCGCGGTCGAGAGCACGTCGTAGACCTCCGGCGTCTCGATCTCGACGATGACGTCCCAGTCGCCCGCGACGACGTGTGCCGTCTCCACCGGCTCCACCGAACGGCTCGCCTCCGCGATCCCCGCCGCCGCTCCCACGTCCGCTTTGAGGAGCACGTATGCTCTGACCATGTGTTACCATACACCATGGACCGCAAAAACCTTCGCCCCGGGAGAAAGGTTATTTTAGCAGCCGTCTGTAGGATCTTTCATGAGATTTGTTAACATTGGCTGGGGGCGGGTCGGACGTCGGACCGCCCGCGTCCTCGCGGAGGAGGGCCACACGGTCGTCGTCGTGGAACGCGACCCTGAGACGGCCAGACTGGCGCGCGAGGCGGGTTTCGAGGTGGTCGAGGGGGACGGGGGGAGAGAGGAGGTACTCGAGAAAGCCGGGATCGACTCGGCGGACGCAGTCGGCGCGCTCACGGGCGATCTCAACGTCAACTTCGCCGCGTGCATGATCGCCAAACACCACGGCTGTAGAACGGTGATGCGAATCGACGAGGACTACCGCGAGGAGATCTACCGGAAGTACGCCGACGAGGTGGACGAGATCGTCCACCCGGAGCGGCTCGGCGCCATCGCCGCGAAGAACGCGCTCCTCGGCGGGAACATCCAGGCGATCGCCGACGTCGCCCAACACCTGCAGATCCTGCTCGTCACGGTGACGTCCGAATCCCCGATGCGGGGCTACACGATGTCGGAGGTCGCGCTCCCGGCGGCCTCCCGGATCCTCGCGTTCGGAAAGGCGGACGGCACGCTCGGGATTCCCCTTCCGGACGATACGCTCGAGGCCGGCGACCGGATCGCCGTGCTGGCGGACCACTCCGTTCTCGACGACGTTCGCCAGCTGCTCGTGGGGGACATCGAACCCTCGACCACCGCGGCGACCGCGGGAGGTGAACCATGAGCGTCACCGCCTACGTGATGGTGAAGGCCAACACGGGAGAGGCCGACCGGTTGAAACAGCAGATGGCCGCGATCGACGGCGTCGAGCGGGTGAGCATCGTCGCGGGCGACGTCGACTTCATCGTCACGCTCTCCGTGGAGACGCCCGCGGACGTCAAGGACGTCGCGGCGGCGTCGATCCAGGGGCTCGACGGCATCGAAAGCACGCAGACGTACGTCGCTATGGACTGAGACGTCGAGCGCTCTCTCGGTGGTTCCCTCGCCGAGATTTATACCCGATCGCGAACCAGCGTCGTCGTGTCTTGAACGTCGCCCCGGATCGGACGAGACGGTTGTGTGGCGCTCCGACCGGGAACCGTATCGCCACCTGTCCGCCATTTCACGTCGCAAGCGGCGTGTCGAGCGGTCGTCCCCCGATCAGACGTGCTCCGATCAGATGTGACCCGATCAGACATCGCCGGCGGTTCCCTGCGTTCGGGCCCGCGAGAGGAGCCCCGCGACGGGATCGGCGTAGTCGTATCCCGGAATGATCCCCTGCACGTACGTTCCCTCGACGAAGTCGACGAAGGCGCGTGCGTCCTCGACGCCGCGTTCCGGGTTGGCGTCCGCCAGAGAGACTTCGACCACGATGTCGTCCCCGTCACGACGGACTCCCGGATCCAGATCACGCGAGCGTCGCGTGATGCCGGAGACGTCCTCGATCCGTCGCTCGAACGTGTCGAACCACCCGTCCTCGACCACCTCGGCGACGGCGTCCTCGGTCACGGCGTCGAGCATGGGGACGACGACGGTCACGTCGAACGCGAAACGGACGGAGGGGTCCGGGTCCGTTCCATCGGCGTCCGAACCGGCCTGATCCGAACGGTCCCGAGTCGTTCGTTCTTCATCCGACCCGGCCACCGCTATCGGTTCGGCCTCGATCCGTCCCTCGAAGGCGGTGGTCGTCGAGCGCCAGGTCGTCTCGTCGATCTGCTCGAAGGATCCGGCCGTCTCGAAGGCGTTCCGGACCCGATCCGATGGCTCACGCATACCGATCGGAGGGTGCGAATCGCCAAAAGATCGTCGTGTCGGCGTCCGAGATCACGGTCGCGATCGCAAGCGCCGGGAAGTCGGTCCGCGATCCGATCCGGATCGGTTCTCGGCCGATTCCGTCCCCGGCCGATTCAGTCCTCGACGACGACCTCGACCGGTTCGTCCTGGTCGGTATCGGCGGATTCGGCTTCTTGGGCCGACTGCTTACCCTGCAGGTAGAGTCCGACCGCAACGGCGATGACGACCCACGATCGCCAGTTGGCCAGGTTCAGCGTGTAGCCGATCCCGAAGGGCTTCTCGACGAGCATGCCCCGCCCGGGCTTCCAGTACGAGGAGATCAGTCGGCCGAGGCTCGGCCGATCGAAGTTGTATGGGATCCCGAAGAGTTCGCCGGATGAGGGTTTCTCGACCATACCGTACCTAACGGCACCGGGTGGTAAATCGTTTTGGCTCGAGCGGCCGACCATCGATGACGCCCCGGCCGCTCACGTCGCGTCACCGATATCGACCACGTCCCTCGATCGTTCGGAGCCGGTCGATCACGGCCGAGTCGCCGACCGAGAGATAGCCGGACTCGAAGGCGTCGAGGAGCGACTCCGGATCCATCGCGGTACCGGCGACGGCCTGCTCGAGGACGTGGAGGTCCATCGCGTGGTCCTCGACGTGGCCCGTGTGATAGCCCAGGCCGAAATCGATCAGATACGTATGGGGGCGCGAACCCGGAGCGTCGGCGATCGTCCCGTCGACGTTCGCGTCGGGCTCCTCGATCGATCGGATCCGGACGTTTCGCGTCGTCGGATCGCCGTGGACGATCCCGGCATCGTGGAGCCGTGCGAGGTGTCTACCGACGGTCCGAGTGTGGACCCTCGAAGCGTCCGTTCCGTGCGCGAGCGCGTCGGCGAGATCGCGCTCGCCGACGTGCTGGAGCGTCAACGTCGCGTTCGCAACGTCGACGTCGTGAACGAGCGGAGTCGGAACGCCGGCTCGGCGCGCCTCGTTCAGCAGCCGCGCTTCGAGGGTGGTACGGCTCCGGCGGAGGGTCCCGTCGAGCTCCGGATGTCGGTAGGTCCGCGAGCGGCGACGTTTCCGGACGCGGTTGTCTCCGAGGAGTTCCACGGTCGCCTCGGCGCCGGTGTGATCGCGGTCGGTGCGTTCGACACCGTCGCGAGCCCGCTCAGTGTGCTCCGTTCGAGGGCCCTCCCGGATCGACTCGTCCCCCGGACGCCACGTGACCGGAACCTCGTCGGGCCGGAAGTTCGGATCGACCGACGACTCGCGGATCGGTACGACGTCACCGGCAGCGGCCATCTTCGCGCCGAGGACCGCGATCATGCCCGCGTTGTCGCGAAGGAACCGCGGTTCCGGCGCGAAAAAGGACGCGCCGCGTTGTGTACACATCGCCTCGAGCATCTCGCGGAGGCGATCGTTCTGTCCGACGCCGCCGCCGAGGACGAGCTCGTCGGCGCCGGTGAGCGATAGCGCCCGCTCTGCGACCTCGGTCAACATCGCGAAGACGTGTTCCTGGAGGGCGAAACAGACGTCCTCGACCGGGGCACCCTCGTCGTATCGGTCCTTGGCAGCCGACATGATCCCGGAAAACGAGAAGTCCATTCCCTTGACGACGTACGGGAGTTCGAGGAACTCGCCGTCGGCGGCCGCGGCCTCGACCTTCGGACCGCCCGGATGCGACCAGCCGACGTGGCGGGTGAACTTGTCGATCGCGTTGCCGACGCCGGTATCCATGGTCTCGCCCAGGACGCGATAGCGGTCGTCGTGATAGCCGAGCACGTGGGCGTTCGCCCCCGAGGCGTTCAAACAGATCGGATTCTCGAATCCCGACCGATGGCGACCGATCTCGAGGTGTGCCACCATGTGATTGACGCCGACGAGCGGGACCGAAAGCGATCCGGCGAGCGACCGGGCCGCGGTCCCGGCGGTTCGCAGGCAGGGTCCGAGACCCGGACCGCGAGAGAACGCGACGGCATCGATCGAAGCGCGGCCGTACTCCCGTTCGGCGTATGAAAGCGCCGCGTCGACGACCGACGGGAGGGCGTCGGACATGTGCTCTGCGGCCTCACGGGGGTGAATGCCGCCGCTATCGGGTAGATACGGATCGGATTCGATGTGGACGTCGTCGGTTTCGGAATCGTAGACGGCGGCGCTCGCACACCAGGCCGTCCCCTCGATCCCGAGAACGCGCATTCGGAAGCCGTCGGGGCCGATCAGGCTTCCTCGGCTTCGGCCTCGACGTCCGCCTCGTCGTCGACGCCGATCTTGTTGCGCTCGAGCATGTACTCCTGTTCGACGTCGCGGGCGTGTTCGGGCGTCTCGTAGGCCTTCGCGTAGCCGACGGTCTTTCGCATGCCGAACTTCGTGTCGAGCTCGTGGATGACGACCTCGTCGGAGTCCTTATCGAGGGTGGCCGCGAGCGAATCGCGGACGGAGAGCCTGGAGGGCGTCGCGTCCTCGTGGACGATCTCGAAGCGGATGTCCGTTCTGTGCAACATGGGGTTTTCCTCCTCGGAAACGATGTCGATCTCCATGGTCAGTTAGCGTTATCTCCCCGCGAAAGAGCTAAAAGGATTTCGAAGCCGGGACCTCGCCGCCGGTTCGACCGCCACCTGACGGCGCGTTGGGCGGCGAGGAGTCGGTGGCGCGGCGTTTTTATCTCCGAGCGGCGAAGGCGAAGCGTGGACGTACACGTTCGGTACGAGGGCGACGACGACCCGGAAAAGTGCACGGCCAGGAAGCTCGCCCGCTTCGATCTCGCGACCCTCCACCGGACGGACGGGGCGACGCCCTACGGCATCGTCTTGAACCCGCACGCCGAGCGAGCGCTGTCGCCGGCGGATGCTGGGAACGCGGGCGACGATGAGGAAGGCGGACGAGAGAACGCCGACGGGGGCAACGACGTGCGGGGAGACGGAGGCGACGGGGACGTACTGGTCGCGCTCGATTGCTCGTGGGAATCGGCGGGCGAAAAGCGGTTTTCCCTCCCCGGCGAGCACCGTGCGCTGCCGTATCTGGTCGCCGCGAATCCCGTGAACTTCGGGCGTCCGATGCGGTTGACCACCGTCGAGGCACTTTCGGCCGCGCTCGTGATCCTCGGTGAGCGGGTCCACGGCGAGCGACTCCTCGAGAAGTTCACGTGGGGAGAGACCTTCCTCGAGCTCAACGAGGAGCCCCTTCGTCGGTACGCGGCCTGTGAGGACTCCGCTGCGGTCGTCGACGTGCAACAGGAGTACCTCGACCGCTGACCGGTCGATCCTCGTGTGGTAACCTATCGTTTAATAAATACACCCACATTATTTATTAGTAACACCCAAATTTCGGCCGGGAGTTGACAGTTGAGTTAATAACGATCGAGCGTCTACGTCGAACTAATGAGCGACGACGACCGGCGCTCCGCCGGGGAGACGTGCGGGTGTGGCGGACACGCCGACGCGGATGGGGATCATCCCGAGCGGGACGGACGTCAACCGGGGCCGCCGGCATCCGGATCCGACGACCTCCGATTGTCGGTGCCCGACATGGACTGCAGCTCCTGTGCGGGGAAGGTGGAGTCCGCGCTGTCGGACCGAACGGGTGTGACGGGGATCGACACGCGTCCGACCAACGGGACGGTCGACGTACTGTACGACCCGGAGCGGACCGCCCCCAGCACGATCGTCGAGGCAGTTGAATCGGCCGGTTACGCGGTCGAGCGGGGAGAAACGACGCGGCTGTCGGTTCCCGACATGGACTGTAGCTCCTGTGCGGGGAAGGTGGAGTCGGCCCTCTCCATCGACGGCGTCCTGGACGTGGACACTCGGCCGACGACCGGCACGGTGGTGATCGACTACGATCCGCGGACGATCGGAGCCGACGGACTGATCGCGGCGGTCGAGTCGGCAGGGTACGAGGTGGAGAAGTCCGAGGACACCGTCGGTGGAGACGTGCCGATACATCGGACGCCGCGGGCGATCGCGACCGGGATCGGGGCGATCCTTCTGGCCGGCGGACTGGTCCTCCAGTGGGCGGTTCCCGTCCTCGATCCGTCGTTCGCGACGGTCGGTCCCTGGGCGATAACGGGGTCGTGGCTCGCCTACGTCCTCGCCGTCGCGGCCGCCGCGCCGCCGATCCTCCGAGCGGGATATTACTCCGCGCGCAACCGAAACCTGGACGTCGACCTGTTGATGACGGTCGGAGTGGTGGGCGCGCTCGCGATCGACGCCCCCTTCGAGGCCGCCACGCTGGCGGTGTTGTTCTCGACCGCGGAGCTGCTCGAGCGGTTCTCGATCGATCGGGCGCGAAACTCCATCGAGGAGCTGATGGAGCTCTCCCCGGAGACCGCCACCGTGTTGCGTGACGGAGCCGAGGAGACCGTTCCCGCGAGCGAGGTCGCGGTCGGCGAGCGCGTCGCCGTCCGTCCGGGCGAGAAGGTCCCGCTCGACGGGGTCGTCGTCGCCGGGTCATCCGCGGTCGACGAATCGCCGATCACCGGCGAGTCGGTTCCGGCGGGAAAGGTCGAGGGGGACGAGGTCTACGCGGGATCGATCAACGAGGAGGGCTACCTCGAGGTCGAGGTGACGGCCCCCGCGTCCGAGTCGACGATCGCGAAGGTGGTCGAGCTGGTCGAGGCGGCGAGCGCCGAGGAGACCGAGGCCGAACGGTTCGTCGACCGGTTCGCCGGGATGTACACGCCGATCGTGGTCGGGCTCGCGATCGCGACCGTGGTGCTCGGCACGGTCGTGGCCGGCGGGGGGTTCACGCAGTGGTTCGTCCGCGGACTGGCACTGCTCGTCATCGCCTGTCCGTGTGCGTTCGTCATCTCGACGCCGGTGAGCGTCGTCTCCGGGGTCACCGCCGCCGCCCGCAACGGCGTCCTAATAAAGGGCGGCCAGCACCTCGAGTCGGCGGGCGAGATCGACACGGTCGCCCTCGACAAGACGGGGACGCTCACCACCGGCGACCTCGGCGTGACGGACGTGATCGCGATCGGCCACGAGGACGACGAGGCGGTGCTCGCGTGTGCGGCCGCCCTCGAGCGCCGCAGCGAGCACCCGATCGCGCGGGCGATCGTCTCCCACGCCGAGGCGGCAGGCGTCCCCGACCGGGAGGTCGCCGGGTTCGAGGCGATGGCCGGCGAGGGCGTTCGAGCCGAGGTCGACGGCGAGACGCACTACGCCGGAAAGCCCGGGCTGTTCGCCGATCTCGGGTTCGATCTCGAACACGCCCACGTCCGAACCGACGGCGGAGGGACGCTCACCAGCGAAGAGACGACCGGTATCGAGACGGCGGACATCGAACCGGACGCCTGCGAGCACGGCGCCTACGTCGACCTCGTCGGCGGGACGATCCCGCGGCTCCAGCGGGAGGGAAAGACCGTGGTGCTCGTCGGAACGGCCGAGACCATAGAGGGCGTCATCGCGGTCTCCGATACGGTCCGACCGGAGGCCGCCTGGACGGTCGACCGACTCCACGAACTCGGGATCGACCGCGTCGTGATGGTGACCGGAGACAACGAGCGGACGGCCGCCGCGATCGGCGAGCAGGTCGGCGTGGACGAGGTCCACGCGGACCTCCTGCCGGACGAGAAGCTCGACGTCATCAGGGAGCTTCGCGAGGCGAGCGACGGCGGCGTGTTGATGCTCGGGGACGGCGTCAACGACGCGCCCGCGCTCGCGACGGCGACGGTCGGGGTCGCGATGGGGGCCGCGGGGACCGACGCGGCCCTCGAGACCGCCGACGCCGCGTTGATGGGCGACGACCTCACCCGGCTCCCGTACCTGATCGATCTCTCCGATCGGGCCTCCCGGGTGATCCGGACGAACATCGTCGCCTCGCTGGGCGTGAAGGCGCTGCTCGCGGCCGGCGCTCCCTTCGGCTACGTCACGATCGCGATGGCGGTCCTCGTCGGCGACATGGGCATGAGCCTCGGGGTGACCGGGAACGCGCTTCGTCTCGGCCGGATCGAACCGGCGGAACCCCCGGTCGCATCGGGGTCGGAGCTCGAGGACGGTTCCGAGGGAGCGGAGGCCGAAACGGCGGGACGGACGAGCGAACCGAACGAACCGGAGCGAGCGACGAGCCCATAGCGTGCAAGCGATCGAAATCCGGTAGCGCGCGTCGACGTGGCGATCCTGAGGATATGCACGCTGCGTGAAACACCTCCATACTCATATACGTGCAGCACTAACGTGGCACATGGACGCTCGTCGTCTCGAGTCCGCGCTGGCCGAGGAGTTCGGCGGCAGCGACGCCGAGCGACGAGTGGTCGCCCGCCAGGCCCGTGATCTGGCCGACTCGGGCAAGCCGAAACGCGACCGCGGCCACGCTCTCACGGTGCCGGACGTCCTTCGACACCTGCGGGACGCGCCGGAGGGATCCACGCTGGCCGAACGGTGGAACTGGTGGATCGGGGCGCTCGAGACTGCCTACGGCGGCTACGACCGATTTACGGTTCGTGTCGTCGCCGACGACGACGAACTCGACGTGAACCGGTGACAGGTCCCGACCGGACCGTTCCCCTCCTCCCGTTGTGCCGTCCCGCTTGCCGGCGTCCTGATCGCCTTAGGTACGTTTCGTTCGCCATTGGTACGTCCCGATCGACGTCGCGTACGTTTCGATCGTCGTCTCGTTCGTGGGTTTCAGCCCGCCCCATTTTCAGTTTCACTTTCAGTGCGCTGTTGGATGAGGTATACGTGCGGCGGCGACGAACGTTCGAGTATGAGCACCGAGGCACCGACGTCGATGCGGTATTTCGGGCGAACGCGCGTGGACGTGACGGAGTACGCGGCCGGACGCATCCCCGAGCGGATCGAGGAGAACACCGTCCCCGGGACCGAGGTCTACCTCGAGCGCCGCGGCGGACGGACCTACCTCGTCACGGACGCGCGGTAGCCGGTCCCGGACGCGAGGTGGGGACCGCTCGGCCGCGGCCGAGCCGTTGCGTCGCGGATCGATGCCCACTAGCGTGGGCCGACCCGAGGATCGGTCGATGAAGCTGCGGTTTCTCGGCGGCGCCCGCGAGGTCGGCCGGAGCGCCCTCCTCGTGAACGACTCGCTGCTCGTCGACTTCGGGAGCCTTGCGTCCAACCCGCCGCAGTTTCCGGTGGAGACGCCCGATCCCGACGCAGTCGTCGTCTCCCACGGACACCTCGATCACGTCGGCGCCGTTCCGGCGCTCCTCTCGGGGACGTCCCGGCCGCCGATCCACTGGACGCCGCCGACCCGCGAGCTGGCGCTCACGCTCGCTCGCGACACGCTGAAACTCCACGGCGGGACGCTTCAGTGTCCCTTCACGGAGAACGACGTCCGACGCGTGACGGAGACGTCGCGGACTCACGGGTACCGGGAGCCGTTCGAGGCCGCCAACCACGAGGTGACGTTCTATGACGCCGGCCACATCCCCGGAAGCGCCCACGTCCTCGTCGACGACGGGGACACCCGACTGCTCTATACCGGGGATTACCACACCGACGACCAGCGTCTCGTCTCGGGGACGACGGCGCGTCCGGAGGCGGACGTCGTCGTCTGTGAGAGCACGTACTCGGACGTCGATCACGAGGATCGAGGCGACGTCGAGGAGCGGTTCGCACGGAGCGTGGAGACGACGCTTTGGGAGGGCGGGACGGTCGTCATCCCCGCGTTCGCGATCGGACGGACACAGGAGATGATGCTCGTCTGTGAGGAGTACGACATCCCCTGTTACGTCGACGGGATGGGTGCGCAGGTGACCGAGATGCTTCGGAGACATCCCGAATACGTCCGCGACGCCGACGCGCTTCGGCGTGCGAAATCACACGCCCGGTTCGTCACCGGCCGCGACGGACAGCGCAAGCGTATCACCGATCAGAAGGCCGCGATCATCACCACCAGTGGAATGCTGTCCGGCGGCCCCGCCATGACCTACATCCCCGAGATCCGGTCGAACCCGGTGAACAAGATCACCCTGACGGGTTATCAGGTCGAGGGAACGCCGGGAAGGGACCTGCTGGAGACGGGCAGCGCCGAGATCGACGGTCGCGTGATGCCCGTCAGCGCGCAGGTCGAACAGTACGACTTCTCCGCCCATGCCGACCGCGGCGGACTGGTGGACTTCCTCGACGCCTATCGGGACGTCCCGGTGCTCGTGAACCACGGCGATCGATGCGGGCGGTTCGCCGAGGAGCTGCGGGCCGACGGGTTCAACGCGTCGGCGCCCTCGATCGGCGAGCCGATCGAACGGTGACGGCGGGTCCGTGAGACTCGAGAAAGCGGGGGAACGGCGGAGGACGTCCCGCCGCCGCGGATTTTGCCGGTGATCCGGAGGGCGAATCGTTCACCGCCCCGGCGAGCAGATCGTCCGCCCGCCTCGGCTCCATCGGAGATTCGACGGGTGGTCGAGACGGTTCCGGTCGGGAACGTCCGAGTCCCGCGTGTTCGCTCGTCACCGACGGTCACAGCGTTTGCCAACTGGCGAGGGTATTTTGGTCGTGGGTGCCCACGAACGCGTATGCCCGAGGAGCCACGCGCCGACCGACGATCCCCGGTCGGGGAACCGGTCGTCCGTTCGGACCCGGAGATCACCGGCGAGCGCGCCGCCGAGGCGATCGGTTTCGATCCCGACGACGAGGAGAGCGTCGCGGAGGCGAGCGAGGTCGTCCACCGGTTCGCCACCGGCGACGTCGGCGGGGACGATCACGTCCTGATGTTGCGCGGGGCCGCGGCGTGTGCCGCCCTCGTTCGTGGGCTCGGCTCCTACAAGCAGGCGGCCGAACGCGCCGGTGACGGCGTCTCCGTCGCGTTCATCCGCAAGTGGGCGCGCGTACACGATCTGCCACAGGCGATCCGACGCCACGTCGCCCGCGGCCACATCGCGCCCACGGCCGCGAAACACATCGCCCGTGTGAACGGCGAGAACCGATATCTGATCGCCTGGGGCGTGCTGGACGGCGATCTGACGGTTCGTGACGTTCGGTCGATCGCCTCGGACGTGAACGACGGGACGGCGATCGAGGACGCGATCCGCGATCACGGCGTCACTCCGGGACGGATGAGCCTGGACCTCCCGGCGGACGTCTACGTCGACCTCCGCAGGGAGGCGTCGATGCGAAACGAGCCCCCGGAGACGATCGTCGCCGAGGCGCTCTCGAAGCACCTCTCCGAGGAGTGAACCCGGCGACGCCGAGCGGACGTTCGGGTCCGAAACCGGCGTTTCCAAAGGTCTTTGCCCCTCGCGATCCACGTCGAAAGTGATGGATGACGTCGTGCGGGCTCGTGATGCCGCACGCGAGGCGCTCGCCGACGTGGAGCCGACGCGTCTCCGTACGGTCCTCGACGACAGGCTCGTGGATGCGGCCGTGACGCCGGGCGTTCTCGCGATCGTCACCGCGCGAGCGCTCGCTCCCGAGATCGCCGCGGATCGGGTCGCCGAACGTGCGGCCGGCGTCCAGCTCATCTACGAGGGGCTCAGACTCACGCGTCGGCTCGCCCACGAGGAACCCTGGTTGACCGCCGAGGGGTCTGCGGACATCGACGCGGACCTCGACGTGCTGGCCGCGGACGTGCTCGTCTCCCGCGGGTTCTCGCTCCTCTCGCGGACCGAGGCCGCCGGCGCCGCCGTCGAGGTCGTCCGTTCGTTCGGCCGCGATCAGACCCTTCGTCGCCGCCGCGACGCCGACGTCGACGCCCTCGATCGCAACCTCGAGGAGGACGTCTTCGAGCTCGCCGTCGTCGCCGGCACGACCGCGGTGGGAGGCGATCCGCCCACGGAGCTGCTCGCGTACGCCCGGGAGCTGGCGGCCGACTACGACGGCGGGTTCCCGCCCGCCGGACAGGCGCTCTCCGACGGGACGGCCGACCGGATCGCGACGCTGTCCGAGGAGCGCGCGTGACCGCGATCGGTCGGTGGCGACGAACCGCCATCCCTCCCGCGATCCGTCGACCGTGTGAGGACGTCGCGGTGGTCGATCGGATCGAAACGCCTAAAGACGAATCCGGCCAACCACCATCCGCGCCTGGGTAGCTTAGCGGTAAAGCGCGTCCTTGGTAAGGACGAGAGCCGGGGTTCAAATCCCCGCCTAGGCTCTTTCCTCCGTACACTCCTTGTACGAACACTTTTCTGACTACAGTCGTCTGAACGAAACCCGTTCAAGATTCGCTTCTCTCGCTAAACAGGGCATCCCTCGCCGTAATGCGATTCGGTGATGTATCAGGACACATAAACTAATTCACAGACAGCGACGGATTAGACCCGAAATCGACCGGGGGCGCGTCCCCTCAAGCGACACCCCGGATTTCGCTAACCCGCGCTCACGGAGGGATGACTGAATCGTAGTCAGTAATGTGATAGAAATGCTCCTCGATGCGGCTATCCACGTCGGTTACGCGGTGAGTGAGCCTCCGCCGAAACGATTATTGGTAAGACCAGCGTATTACGTCTATATGTCTGAAGCAGCTACGAATGACGACGGTGGGGACGACATCGCCACGGTCAACTTCAAACTCACCGAGTCGTTCCTCGAACAGATAGACGACACGTGGCAGGGACGCGGGTTCAACAGCCGGAGCGAGTTCATCCGGTACACACTTCGGGACGCCGTTGAGTTCCCGACGTTCGACCGCGACGAACTCGTCGCCCTGCTCGAAGCCGAGGAAGACATCCGCGAGGGACGAACGACGAGCGCCGAGGAAGCCCGCGAGCGGTTCGGCACGAGCGATGAGTGACGACGGGTGGACGTGGGAACTCTCCACGACCGCCGAAGACGACCTCGACGGACTGTCCCCTACCGACCAAGACCAGATACTCGACAAGCTCGATGAAATCGTCTCCTCGCCGTGGCGCGACCCGCCGGACTACGGTGAGCCGCTCCAGAACAGCCCGTACAAGAAGATACGCGTCGGGGAGTTTCGGCTCTCAGTGAGCTTCCGGCAGGACGACGGGCGGCTCGTCGTCGCACGTATCAAGCGTCGGGGCGGCGCGTACACCGCTGACGACGACTAGGTGACGAAAGGCCCTCGATGTGGGGAGTTACCTTCGGTAAGTACTGGCGAAGCAAAGCTCGCTCTGTACAGGCTATTAATTAAGTAGGTTCGCTAAGATTGTATTGCTACCCTCTCCCAGATGAGTTGGAATATTGCTAATCTTTTTAAAAGGAAAGACGGGAACCGTCCACCAGTAGATATTCTCGGCCTTGTAGCTGGATTGGTGGTGTTTGCAGTCATTTCGTTTTGGTTAGCCTTTCTGGTTCCATTCTCAGGGCCGGCCATTGAAGCGGGAAGCAGCTATCAGATACTTGCCGGCTTACAATGGGTTGTCGCAGGGGCTATATTTATTTTCTTAGCAATTCGAATATATCAGCAGAGACGTATCGGTTGGTATGGGACACTCGCAGTTGCAGTATTCGCATTAATTCGAGCGACACTTGATAGCTTTACTTTTGGTTTAGTTCCGGTAGTCTATATCGCAATACCGTTGGTTGTAATCATATTCTTGCTGATTCGCCGTGGCCTATTTTTGAACGGATAGTTCACACGCTCTACTTTCCAGCTGATTCACCACCGCATATCTGAAGCCAACATGGTACTCCCCAGTCGATGAAGTGGGACACACGTATGAACTATACAACACCCCTCACAATTATGATGTGTCGAATAGGACAACACTCACCCGAACACGTTTGTCGTTTTCCGGTGTCCACAGACGGCATACGGGGCCGAATACCCAATTCTTTTATAAGTAGCGTTGCTAATAGAGAGATAAGAAGCACGCAAAGTGGGCGTTTGCGGCAACGGTAGCCGCTTTCAGGGCCGAAGGCCTCCTCGGTAAAGCAAGTCCTTGGTAAGGACGAGACCCCGGGTTCAAATCCCGGCCTAGGCTCTTTCTGCCGTACACCCCTCGGGCGTACATCTTCATGACTGACTTGTCCGAATAGATCTCCGACTTTTATTTTCGTAGATTCCGTATAAGTAACTGAAACGTTTATCTCCTCTCGGACCCTTTATATACGTGATTCTCGCCGAACCGGCCGTTTGAGCCACGTTCGAGGTTTGGACGACTATTTCCTGAGAATACACGGAGAGAGCAATGTCAACAGATACACGATCGCCAGAGAAGCAACCAGTCCACGGTATCGACGTGGCCGCCCACGAAGAGTTCCTCGCGTTCGCCGAGGAGAATCCGGAAGCCGTCCAGTTCGTACTGAGCGCGGTTGGTACCGACGAGGGTCGCGTGCTGCATACCCGCTCGAAGACGCAGTCGTATTCGCTTGGCGGCCAAGAGATCGACCGCTTCGGTCGCGAGTACACCCAGCACTTCGGCGGGCACAAGGAGGTCGAAGAGCACGTCGGATTCGTCGATCCGACGGACAGAGAAGAGGCCATAGAGGTCGCCCTCGCTGCCCTGACCGGGTGCATCAACGGCTCGATCTCGCTGAGTGCCGTACAGTCCGGCGTCGACATCGACGACCTCGAGACGACAGTCTCGGTCGACTTCGACCCGTCGGTGTTCCTCGGACTGGGGGAGGTCAACGATGCTGACGGAGCCCCGACGAATATGTACGGAGACCTTCAGATAGACGTCCGTGTCAGCGGTGCGGACATCGACGACGAGACCCTCGACCGGATCCGGGGATGGGTCAATCGCTCGCCCGTGTACAATCTGATGACGCACGGACACGAGGCCACGCCGCAGGTGTCCTTGAAATCCGAACGGGCGAGCTAACGTCCCAACGCCGGGATTCCCGCTCCCTAACGCCGGGATTTCCGCATCTTCACGCACGGGACGTGGTCGGCGATCCACTTCGTCGACTTCAACGATCCACTTCGTCGACCGGAGCGGACGGGAAGCGGAACCCACCGGATCGTCGCGTGGGCTCCAAGGTCGTCGTTTCGAGTTGGTAGGCTCTATCCGTCGCCTTGATCGCCTCGATCACTTCCTCGGCGATCTGCGTCTCCTCCTCGAGGTCCAGAGACTGGAGAACGGTCGCAAGCCGCTCCGTGGCGTCCCGGATCCGTTCCGGACGGCGTCGGCGTGAGTCGACCGCGATCGTATGGTCGTGCGAACGGGTCATGTTCGCCGAAGGGGGCCCTACCGGTGTAGTAATGATGTGCCTACCGGTTCCGCTCCGGTCGCTCCGACCGCATTACGTCCCGCCGAGAACCCGGTCCCAGAGTCCGGGAAGGTCGTCGATACGCCTCCAGCCGGCCGCCTCGTCGACGTCCTCGTCCACGATCGTGATCTCCGAGAAGTACTCGTCGAGGACCTCGGCACGCTCCATCGCCAGCGGCGGAGTGCAGTAGTCCTCCTCGATCCAAACCGCCTCACCGGTCTCCGGATCGAAACGGGCGCGCTCCAGAGCGGTCGTCAACGCGCGGCCGAACGGGTCCATTCGTTCGATCTCATCACCGTCCAGTCGGTCGCGCAGTTCGGGGAGGCGCTCCCGGTTTGGGTTCGCACGGACGAATCTGTACGCCATATCCCCCGATACGGGGCCACCGGACAAAAACGCATCAGCGCGGCGATCGATCCTCGATCGTGAGAGATATACATATCGAGGAACGAATCGTTAAATACTTCGGCCGATTACTACCGAATTGGTAATCATGTCGGGAAACGGCGTCGAGAGCCGATCACGGGTCTGTGAACTCGAGTTTCAGGTTCACGGCGGGGAATACCCGTTCGTGAGCGTATCCGAGGAGGAGGACTGTACGCTGGCGCTCACGGAGATGTTCCCGCGCCCCGACGGCCGATACGCCGAGTTCTTCAACGTACGCGGGACGGAGCCCTCCCGGATACTCGAACGGGCCGGCACACACGATTCCGTGGAGGCGTCGATCGTCGCCGAGTACGACGACGGGGGGCTTCTCGAGTTCGTGGTTTCGGACAGCTGCCCGGCCTTCCGGCTGGCCGAGCTCGGCGCGCTGCCGCGAGAGGTCGAGGGGCGGGACGGGAGCGGTCACATCGTGGCCGAGGTCCCGCCGGGAACGGACGAGTCGGCGGTCGTCCGATCGTTCGTGGACGAGTACCCGGACGTCGAGTTCGCCGCCAAGCGGAGAAAGGACGCCGTCGAACCGCGCTTCACCCGATCGAGGATCCCCCGGGTGCTTCGCGAGAACCTGACGGAGCGGCAATACGAGGTGTTACGGACCGCCTTCGAGAGGGGCTATTACGACTGGCCGCGCGGCTGTACGGGCGAGGAGATCGCCGACGATCTCGAGATCACGTCGGCGACCTTCTCCGAACACATCACGGCCGCCGAACGAAACGTGCTTTCGGCCCTCTTCGCCGAACGCGATCCCGAAGACGCCGACGTGTCGTGATCGAATGGGACGGTGACCGGATGGGCGTCGGCATGACCGGACGGGACGTCGGACGGGAGATCGACGATCGGGATCTCAAGCACCGTCGTCGGCGTCCGGCGGTGTAACGACCGTTCGACCGTCCGCGTGAACGGTGACCTCACACCCCTCGAAGTGAAACGTCACGCGTCCCGTTGAGGACTGCCGAGTTCCGGCCGAGACGGGCTCGAAGAGCCGATCGAGCGCGTCGGGATCGATCGACTCGTACAGCGGATCCATCCGTCTCGGATCCTCGTCGATCGCCTCCGAGACCGCCTCGATCACGCGCATGGACGGCGATTCAGCGGGCGGGTCGCGGTCCGGTGACCGATTCGGCACGGTCGTCGACCCGGGGTCGTCGGACGAATCCGGTTCGGCCGTCGGATCGGATTCGGCTGCCGGATCCGATCCGGAAGTCGGATCGAATTCAACCGTCGGATCCGATCCGGAAGTCGGATCGAATTCGACCGTCGGATCCGATCCGGAAGTCGAGTCGGTTCCCGTCCCGTCCTCGCCTCGAGTGGTGTCGCGTGGAATCATGGGTCGTGTACCGGTCGAGCGTCCCCCGTTTGAGAGGAGGACGACGGGACGGTTAACTCGAGTCCCTACAGCTCAAGGTCCCCGAGGGGACGGATCACCGACGCCGCCAGTTTCGGTACCCGAAGATCGAGCTCGTCGCGACCAGTCCCCCGGTGAGAAGCGAGACGGGTTCGAGCGGGCCGCCCCGCGTGGGCTCGACGTTACGTTCGAGAATCCGGGTCTGGGGGTCGCTCGTGGTCGTGTTTCCGGCGCCGGAGTCCGACTCGGCGTCGGCGAACCGAACGGAGCCGTCGGCCTGTCCGGTACTCGTTGCGACCCGATAGGTGGCGGTGACGGTCGCGGAGCCGGAGGGCCGATCGTTCACGGCGACCGTCGACGTGTCCGAGGTACCCGGGGGGACCTTCGAGATCACGGTAGTGGGTAGCGACGAGCCGACCGTGGCGCCCGAGAGGACGACGTTTTCGATCGGCGCGTTTCCGTGGTTGTTCACCCGATATCGGAGGACGGTCGAGTCGTTTTGCTCGATCGCGGTCGCGTGAACGGTCACGTCCTCCCGGAGGGGCCGTACCGTCACGTCCTTCGAGAGGGTAACCGTCTCCCCGTCGCCGTACTGCAGGGTGGCGTTGATCGACTGCTCTCCGGGCGTCGTCGGTCGAACGTCGAACTCGAAGGTGCTCGAGTTGTGCGTCCCGAGAGCGGGTCGCAGTTTCGTTCGGTCATAGGTGCCATCGAGCCCGTGCAGCCGAACCGAGAGATCGGTGAGTTCGTCGTCGCCGCCGTTCGAGGCGACGACCCGGACGGTCGATTCCGAACCGACGGTCAGCGCGTCGGATTCGACGTTCAATCGCGGGTCCGTCTCCGTCGGCGTCGAGGGTTCCCAGACCGAGACGTACGTCGGACGTTTCGTGTGAATGATCTGAGTCAGCCGACCGTCGGAGTTGTACTGGACCCCCCGGACGTGAACGGTCAGCTTGTGGTGGCCGGACGCCGACGGCGTCGCGGTGAGCGGCACCTCGATCGAGTCCCCGGTTCCGAGGGTGCCGAGGTCGCTCGCGGTCGCATGGCGCGTTCCGCTCGCGTCCGTCACGGTCACCTGTGTCACCTCGAAGCTCCCGCTTCCCGAACTGGAGTGTCTGATCGTGGGAGTGACCGTGATCGTGTCCCCGACGACCGGTTCGTCGTCGGAAACGTCCACCGACCCGACGGAGACGTGTGGCGGGGCGGCGGCGGCGACGGGCGCCATCGTGGCCAGAAGTACCGTACATGCGAGAGCCGCACCGAGCGCGACTCGGACCGTGCCGTTTCGAACTGCGCTTGGCATCATTTTTTAGGCTAACCTAAAAGAATAAAGCCCCATCGATCTTTAGGTTAGCCTAAAACAGGGAAGGGAAAGTCGACCCGGGACGAAGGACGTTCGTCTCGAGACGTCGACGGCGGGCGCTCGGATTGAACGTCCCGGGCCAACGACGGGATTTCGCCCGACCCCCGCGTTGTTTAGGCCCGCCTAATATTCGAAGGCGATTTATGCTTTTAGGTTAGCCTAAGTCATATGACGAAGCGATCCCTCGGGGAACCGACGGCGTGTGGATCGACGGGACGACGGGACGGGCGTGCTCCGACCGCAGGTGGCCGTCGATGAGCGTGGACGCCGATCACGACGTGGCCGTCGTCGGTGGCGGGCCGGCCGGCTGTTCCGCGGGCGTGTTCACCGCGCGGGAGGGCCTCGACACCGTCATCTTCGATCGCGGCCGGTCGTCGATCAAGCGGTGTGCACACCTGGAGAACTATCTCGGATTTCCCGGCGGTATCGACGTCGAAACGCTGTACGGACTGATGCAGGACCACGCGGAGACGGCCGGGTGTACGGTGATCCAGGATCGCGTCGAGTCGATCGATCGGCTCGACGACGGTGACGGATTCACGATCGATCGCCAGGAGGGCGAGACGGTCAGCGTCCGCCGCGTCGTCGCCGCGACCCGCTACGGCGGCGAGTACCTGCGCGGACTCGACGACGATGCGGCGATGTTCGAGACGTACGAACACGACGGCGAGTCGAGCGAGCGCTTCGATCGCGAATACGCGGATCGCGACGGGACGACGCCGGTGGACGGCCTCTACGTCGCCTCCCCGTCCCCGGAGGCGGACACACAGGCGATCATGGCGGCCGGACGCGGCGCGCGCGTCGCGCGACGAGTGATCGCCGACGCCCGGTCGGATGCGGGACGGTGGGAATCGGTCGCCGAGGGCGTCGACTGGATGCGTCGAGAGTCGACGGTCGACGGGAAGTGGACGGAGCGGGCGGGCTGGATCGAGTGGTTCGACGAGCATCACGGCGAGTCGGCACCGGTCGATCCCGACTCGGAGCGGTTCGAACGCGTCCGGGAGGCGTACGTCGACGATCGGCTCTCGGCGTACCTCTCCGACGAGAAGATCGACTCGCGCGCCGCGCGAGGACGGAAAGCGCTCCTCGAACACCTCGATCCGACCCTCGAGGAACTCGATCCGGAGCCGGAGACGATCGTCGATTCGGTCGGTACGAGACGTCTCCTGGGGGCGATCGACGTCGCGGAGATCGAGGCGCACCTCGAGGAGAGGACCTCTCAGACGGGGGCGGGAACGCGATGAGCCGTCAAAACGTGGGTACGGACCACACGGGGAGAACGCGCACGGACCGGCGGTTCGGCTGGCTGTTCGACCCGAAGCTCCTCACCACGGCGATGGGAAGCCTCGTGGTCATCACCGTCGCGGGGCTGGTGCAGGTGAGCTTCGGGGCGTACTCGATGACCTTCACGCAGGCGTGGAGCGCGGTCTTCGATCCGAACGTCCTGTTGAACGGGCAGGTGTGGAACGCGTTCCTGTTCGGCGGAGAGTTACCCGAGATGAGCCGCGAAAGCCTGATCGTCTGGAACATCCGGCTTCCCCGGGTGTTCGTCGGGATGCTCGTGGGGATGAACCTGGCAGTGTCGGGGGCGATCTTCCAGGCGATCACCAGAAACGAGCTTGCGAGTCCGTTCATCCTCGGCGTCTCCTCCGGCGCCGGATTGATGATCCTGTTGACGCTCGTGGTCTTCGGCGGGCTCTCCGCGTTCCTCCCGGTCATCGCCGCGGTCGGCGGCGCGGTCGCGTTCCTGATCGTCTACGCGATCGCCTGGAAGAACGGCACCTCGCCGGTCCGGCTGGTGCTCGCGGGCGTGATCGTCGGGACCGTCTTCAACAGCCTGCAGACGGCGCTGTTCTTCTTCGCCGACGACATCGGGATCGTCCAGTCGGCGATCGCCTGGACGACGGGGTCGTTGACGGGGACGGACTGGGAACAGGTCCGGCTCGCGCTCCCGTGGTCCGTCGTTGCGGTGCTGCTCGCCGTCGCCGGGTCCAGACAGTGTAACGTGTTGTTGCTCGGCGAGCAGACCGCGAGGTCGCTCGGAATGTCGATCGAGAGGGTGCGCTTCGCCCTGTCGGGAGTCGCCGTCCTGGCCGCGGCCGCGAGCATCGCGGTCGCCGGGATCGTCGGCTTCGTCGGGCTGATCGTGCCGCACGTGGTTCGAAACCTCGTCGGAAGCGACTACAGGAAGGTGGTCGTCGGCTGTCTGTTCGTCGGCCCGGCGTTGATGGTCGGAGCCGACGTCGGCGCGCGGCTGGCGCTCAGCCCGGTTCAGATCCCCGTGGGGATCGTCACGGGGCTCGTGGGCGGCCCCTACTTCCTGTATCTGATGCGGAAGCGGCAGAACATGGGTGAGATCTGAGATGACACGCGACCAGAACGCGATGGAGGCGGCACGAGACGTGAACGCGATGGAGACGGCACACGAGCGCAACGCGTCGACGGACGGATCGGCCGCCAGCACCCTCGCCGGCCAGGAACTCGTGTTGGAGTACCCGACGGCGGACGATCCGATCATCGACGGCGAGACGATCGTCGCCGAGACGGGGTCGGTCACGGCCCTCGTCGGTCCGAACGGGTCCGGAAAGAGCACGCTGTTGAAGGGGCTCGCAAAGCAGCTTCAGCCCTCCGAGGGCTCGGTACTGATCGACGGTCGGGACGTCGACGCGATGGACACGAAGGAGCTGGCCCGACGGCTGGGCCTCCTCTCCCAGGAGCGCACGTCGCCGGAGGAGATCACCGTCGAGGACCTCGTGTACCACGGACGGTATCCCCACCGCGGGTTCTTCGAGCACGTGAGCGACGCGGATCACGAGGCGGTCGATCGGGCGATCGGGCTCGCGGGGTGTGGACACCTTCGCGACCGTGAGATCGGAAGCCTCAGCGGCGGACAAAAGCAGCTCGCGTGGATCGCCATGGCGCTCGCCCAGAAGACGGACGTGCTCCTCCTCGACGAGCCGACGACGTTCCTCGATCTCCACCACCAGCTGGAGGTGATGGAGATCGTCGAGACGCTCCGTGAGGACGGCGACATCACGGTGATCATCGTCCTCCACGACGTCGAGCAGGCCGCGCGGTTGGCCGATCGGGTGGTCGCGCTCAAGGACGGCGCGATCCACGCGCGTGGAACGCCGGAGGAGGTCATCACGAAGGAGCTACTCGCGGAAGTGTTCCGCGTCGACGCCGAGGTGGAGACGACCGACCGGGGACCACGCGTCACCCCGCTCCGTGCTCGACACGGGAAACCCGCGTCGGGAGAAAGCGACGGTCCGGTGGAGAGCGTGCGGGCGGACGACGACTGAGCGATGCGGGGCTCGAGGCGACGCGCGCCGCGGTCGAAGACCACCGACGATCCTGCCCAGGACTATTTGGCCGGCCTAAAAATCGGAACCCATATATTGTTTTAGGTGAGCCTAAAAACATGGGAGAACACGTCCCGAACGGGGAACGATCGACGCGACGCGAGTATCTGAAATACGGCGGTTCGGTCGTCGGAGCCATGGTGCTCTCGGGCTGTCTCGGCGGAGGCGGTTCCTCCTCCGAACCGGCCTCGGCGGGAGGGGACTCGACGGCCGAACCGAACGAGGAACCGGACGAGCAGCCGACCGAGGGGCCCGACGGGGAGTCGAACGAGGAGCAGGACGGGGGAACCACCGAGGAATCGAACGAGATCGACCCGTACACCGTCTCCATGGAGCCGGTCGGCGAGGTGACGTTCGAGTCGGTGCCGGAGCGGTGGGTCGCATACGACGGCGGGTTCGCGGACATGGCCGTCGCGTTGGGACGGGGCGACGGACTGGCCGGCGTGGGGAACGCCGACCGGTACTACACGTACGTCTACGACGAGCTTCCCGGCGTCGAGGTCGAACGCGACGCCGTCGAGGCGTACCCGGAGGTCCGAACCAAAGAGGAGTTCTACGAGCTCGACGCCGACGTCCACCTCTATGACCCGCAAATGCTCGTCAACTGGTTCGACTGGGCGGAGGCGGACGTCGAGGAGATCCGCGAGAACGTCGCGCCCTTCTTCGGGAACCTGATCTTCCGTCGCTCCGACGAGTGGCACGACTACCGGTACTACACCCTCTACGAGGCGTTCGAGCTGGTCGCGGAGGCGTTCCGCGAGCGCGAGCGGTTCGAGGCGTTCGCCGAACTGCACGAGGAGTTCATCGCGGAGGTACAGACGCGGCTGCCGCCGGCCGCAGAGCGGCCGAACGTCTTCCTCACCTTCGAGGGTACCGACGAGCCCGAGACCTTCTCGCCGTATCGGCTGATCGACAAGGGAACGAGCAAGAAACAGTGGCTCGACCTGGGGGTTAACGACGCGCTCGCGGGAACCGACATCGAGAACCTCAGCACCACCAACCGCGGCGAGCTCGACTACGAGAACCTCCTCGAGATCGACCCCGACGTGATCCTGGTCCGCGGCCACGAGCGGAAGTCGCCGACGGAGTTCCGCGAGACGGTCCTCGCCTACATGGAGGACCACCCCGTCGGCGGGGAACTGTCGGCCGTCCGAAACGGCCGGGTGTATCGGGGCGGTTACCTCTATCAGGGCCCGATCCACAACCTCTTTTTGACCGAACGGGCGGCCAAACAGCTGTACCCCGACGAGTTCGGCGAGGTGACCGACGATACGAAGCTGTTCGACCGCGAGCGCGTCGCCGACATCGTCGCGGGGAATCTCGAGGAATGAGCGACGATGCCGACGGACCGCCGGAGACGCCGACGAGGCGGTCGTACCTGAAGGCCGGCGGGTCGGTCCTCGCCGCCGGACTGCTCGCCGGCTGTACCGGCGAGACGGGAGAAAACTCGGTCAACGGCTCGGATCCGGCGACGACGAGTTCGGAACCGACGGCGGAATCGACGACGGCGGAATCGAGCACTGACACCGATGCCGGTACCGAGGACGGGTCCTACGCGGTCTCGATGTCGCCGATGGGGGAGGTCGCCTTCGAGGAGCCGCCGGAGACCATCTTCACGCGGTTGACCCACCACGCGGGCATGGCCTTCGCGTTGGGACGTGGTGACTCGATCACGGCGATGCACGCGCCCGAGTACTACGACGGGCTGTGGAACCAGTTCGTCAAGCGCCTCCCGGGAGTCTCGCTCGATTGGACCGGGCTGTACTCCTCGTGGGAGCCGAGCAAGGAGAAGCTCTACGAGCTCGACAGCGACGTCCACCTCGCGGACCCGGCCTGGATCACGAAACAGGACGACTGGAACGTGGACGAGATCGAGGAGATCGCCGCCACCGTCTCGCCGTGGTTCGGGAACTCGTTGAGCGATCGACACGCCGAACCAGCCCCGGCCTACGCCGACGGCTACGAGTACTACACGCTCTGGGAGCAGTTCGAGCTGGTCGCCGAGGCGTTTCGAGAGCGGGAGCGGTACGACGCCCTCGCGACGGTCCACGAGGAGCTGTTGGCGACCATCGAGGACGGCCTCCCCGTCGAGTCCGAACGCCCCTCGGCCGTGATGCTGGCGTCGGCCGATCTGAACGAGATCTACGCCTACACGCTGAGCAATCCCGGATTCTTGACCGCCCACACGCGGCCGCTCGGCGCCCGCGACGCCTTCGAGGGGTCGGTGGAATCGAACTCCGTGGTCGACTTCGAGACGCTGCTCGAGGCCGACCCCGACGTCATCCTGTTCCTCGGCGGCTTCGAGCCGGGGACGAGCCTCCCGAGACGCCGCGAGGCGTTCCGCTCCGACCCGGTGGCCTCGGAGATCACGGCGGTCCAAACCGGCCGGATGTATCCGCAGGGAGCCAGGTACCAGGGGCCGATCCTCAACCTGTTCCAGCTCGAGATGACCGCCAAACAGCTGTATCCCGACGCCTTCGGCGAATGGCCCACCTACGAGGAGGGACCGTATCCGGAGATCCCCGCGGAGGAGCGGCTGTTCGACCGGCAGCGCGTCGCCGACGCCATCAACGGAAACGTGTAGGGGCGTGACCGACGGAATCCGGTAGGGCGCGCCATCGACGGAAGCGCGTAGATGGGTCGGCGTACCTGAACCCCGCGGCGACCCCGTGAGAAAAGGATTAACCGTCGGGGGCCGAACCCCCGTTCGGATGCAGGTCACGCTTTTGGGAACCGGCGACACGACCGGGACCCCGACGGTCGGCTGTACGTGTGAGACCTGCCGGACCGCCCGCGATCGCGGGATCTCCAGATCGCGGTTCTCGGTCCACGTGCAACACGAGGAGACCGGCGAATCGCTGCTCGTCGACTTCAGCCCCGACTTCCGCCAGCAGTTCCTCGAGAACGACGTGCCGCTTCCGGAGGCGGGGATCGTCACCCACGTCCACTTCGACCACCTCGACGGGCTCGGAAACGTCTATCGCGTCCTCGACTCGCTCACGGTCCACGCCCCGAGCGAGGTCGACCCCGTCACCGAGGAGAGCGTCGCGGGGACGATACGGAACAAGTTCCACTACCTCGAGGACCGGGTCGGCGTCGCTGCGTGTGATCCCTTCGAGCCGTTCGAGACCTGCGGGTTCGAGGTTCGGTTCGTCCCGGTCGACCACCCGCCGCTTCGCTGTTACGGCCTCGCGGTCGAGGAACCGGAGACGGGCGCCAAGCTCTCCATCACCGGCGACACGAGCTACGACGTCCCCGAGCGCTCCCGAGAGATACTCGCGAACCCCGACCTGCTTTTGGCCGACGCCATCGTGCCGGCGTCGCTTTGCGATCGCCACCCGATCGGCGGGCGTCACGAACGGCCCGACGGAACGCCGCGGACCTTCGGGACGAAGCACATGACCCGCGAGGGAGCGCTCGACCTCGCCGACGAGCTGTCGGCGGACCGGACGCGCCTCGTCCACCTGGCGCACTTCTACCCGGCGGAGGAGGCCTTCGAGGAGCCGCTCGCGGTCGACGGCGAGCGGTATCATCTTGAGTAGCTACGGACGAGCGACGCTTTCGACTCCGAGAGCGTCACCCAAGCCGGTCGAGTCGCGATTCAGCCGAACCGATCGAGCCCCGACTGACGCCGAGGGGCGGAGGAAGGATCGCGGACCCAGGCCGAGTTCGCCTCGCGGAGCGCCTCGCAGTCGATCGCGGGCGGATCGTCGCTGTGATAGGCGCGACAGCGCTCCCCGCAGTCCGATCCGGGATCGACGACGCGCTCGAACCGCTCGCAGTACGGCCGGCCGTCCGCCGTGCCGGTCGCGTGGGCGCACGCCGGCGGGTCGGGTCGCCAGCCCCGTCCGTAGGCGCGTTCGGCGATCCGGCGTCGCTTTCGGGCCTTCGCGTCCGGGCTCACGATCGCCACGTCGGTGCGGAGACCGTGGTCCTCGCCGATCTCGACGCCGGGATCCTCGGCGGGAAGCGTCGCCGCCTCGCGGACGACGCGGCGGTCGCCGGTCCGGGGATCGACGCGGCGGACGCCGACCGCCTCCGGGATCCGGTTGAGGTGGGCCCGCGTGACGTGGGAGGCCGTCGCGAGCCACACCTCCTCGAAGAGCCCGAGCGCGACGTCGAACCGGAGCTGCGACCGGAGGTCCCCCGGCCGGCCCAGGTCGGGTTTGTTCTCGATCGCGACGAGCCGGTCGAACCAGTCGTCCGGATAGCGGGCGGTCGCGCGGACCAGATCGCGGCCGTTTCGACGCTCGCGTTCGAGGTAGCCGACGTCGACCGCCCGATCCACGACGCCGCGCGCGCGGTCGGGCGGGAGGTCGAACGCGTCGGCGACCGGAACGGCGGTTCCGGGACCGACTCCCGCCTCGAGGGCGGCCGGCGGGATCGAGTCGGCCGTGATCGCCGCGCGGTCGTCGAATCCGGGTCCGGGCTCGAGGACGCAGACGTCGACGATCCTGGCGCCCGGGGTCGCCACCGCGCCGCCGAGCTGTCGGGCGACGACGCGGTCCTCGCGTTCGAGCGCGGCACAAAGCGCCAGCTCGAACTGGAACTCCGAGTCGAACCGGTCGGAGTCCTCGGAGCCGTCGGAGCCGTCGGTCCGGCCGTCCATGTCGGCACGCGGCGGGCGACGGAGAAAAACCCTCGGCGGCCGTGGCGGCGTCTTGGACGCCCCGGACGCCTCGGACGCCTCGGGCGTCGATCCGTCTCCGAAACCCGTATTCACGGCGAGGGCCTACGGCGGATATGCGTCCCGTCACGCGAAATCTCGTGATCGCGATCGTCGTGGTCGTGGTCGCGCTGCTCGCGCTCGGCGCCCTCCCGAGCTACCTCGGTTCCGGCGAGCCGTACCACCTCACAGCCGAGGAGACGACCGCCGAGGGGCCGGCGGTCGACGTCACGAACGTCACCGACCGCCGGTACCCGTACCTCACGGAAGCCCTCGAGTCCGAGGACGGCCGCTCGGCGGGGTACCGGGAGGGCCCCTTCGGGATCAAGGAACACTTCACCCACACGCCGTTCGACGAGGTGGACGCCCTCCGCCAGCGCAGCTCCGCGGCCGTCGCCGAGGACGGGCGAGTGCTCGTGAGCCACGAGGACGAACGCTACTACCTCGAGGTCACACAGGGGGGCTCATGAGCGACGATCGACCGATCGATCACGAGCCGAGCGCCGACCTCCGGGACGTGGACGCGTTTCGCGACGGCCGCCTCCACTCGCTGCCGGGCGAGCCGGAGTGGCCGGTCCGGGAGGTGGCGATCGAGTACGAGACCGGGTGGCTCACGGCGGGCTACGACCGCGTCGAGCAGCCGGACGGCACCGAGAAGGACTACTACTGGGCGGAGCTGCCGCCCGCGACGGTCGTGGTCGCGCTCGCGGAGGGCGACGTCCTCTTCGTCGAGCAGTACCGCCCGACGATCCGGCAGCGGCAGCTGGAGCTTCCGGCGGGGATCGTCGAGCCCGGCGAGTCCTACACGGCGGCCGCCGAACGCGAGCTCGCCGAGGAGACCGGGTTCTCGCCCGCGAACGTCGCCCTGCTTCAGGAGGTGTGGTGTTCGACCGGCGTGCTCAGACACCGCCGGGGATACGTCGTGGCGACGGGACTCGAGCCGGTCGAACGGAGCCTCGATTCGAACGAGTTCCTCGAGCCGCGGGCGGTGCCGGAGGGGGAGGCGCTCTCCGTCGCGCGGGCGCCCTCGTGTAACGACGCGACCCTGGAGGGCCTGCTGCTCGCCAGGGAGGACGGATTCCTGGAATAGCCGTTGACGATCGGCGGTCGATCGCGGCGAAACCGGACGTTCGTTGGGGTTTTTGCGCCATCGGTAGCCTATTAGGCGGCGGCCGCATAACCGGGGAGCGATGACGCACCACTCTTCGGGCTCCGTGTTGTTGAGGGAGGATCCGCCGCTCGATCTCCGGCTCTCGGAGTCGGAGTTGGAAGCGGCCCGCGAGCGAATCGTCTCGTTCATCGCCGAGACGGTCGAGGCGGCCGGCGCCGACGGGGCCGTGTTGGGCCTCTCCGGCGGGATCGACTCGACGCTCACCGCCCACCTCGCGGTCGAGGCGCTCGGCGAGGACGGCCTCCACGGGATCACGATGCCGGCCACGGTCAACGACCCGGAGACGATGAGCGACGCCGAACGCGTCGCCGAGAACCTGGGGATCGACTACGACGTCGTCGAGATCGATCCGATCGCGGAGACGATCTTCGATCGCTATCCGGAGGCGGCCGAGGACACGACCGCGAAGGGGAACGTCTACGTCCGGACGCGGGCCGTGCTCAACTACTTCGTCGCGAACGCCGAAAACCGGATCGTCCTCGGGACGGGAAACCGGTCGGAGGCGGCCACCGGCTACTTCACGAAGTACGGCGACCAGGCGGTCGACTGCAACCCGATCGGCAACCTCTACAAGATGCAGGTCCGCCAGCTCGCCGCCCACGTCGGCGTCCCACACGACCTGGTGATGCAGACGCCGACCGCGGGCATGTGGGTCGGCCAGACCGACGAGGAGGAGATGGGCGTCGACTACGACACGCTGGACGCGATCCTCGCGGTCCACGTCGACGGCCCGCTCTCGAAGGACGCGACGGCCCGGGAGCTCGGCGTCGAACCCGAGCAGATCGAGACCGTCGTGGACCTCCACGAATCGAGCGCGCACAAACGTCGGATGCCGCCCGCGCCCGAGCGGTAGCCGGATAGGAGATAACGCCGGATAGGAGATAACGGTAGCACGAACGGAGGAAGGGACGGACCGTCAGCGGCTCGCGGCGTGCGCGTGGACGAACTCGCGGAGGAGCTTGCCGGCGAGCGCCGCGGCCTGCCCGTCGTCGCGGTCGTTCACCTCGACGACGTCGAACCCCTCGGTGTGAGGAGCCACGGCGCGAACGACCTCTCGCATCTCGCGCGCGTCGAGGCCGAACGGCTCCATGGTGCCGGTTCCGGGCGCGTACGCCGGGTCCGCCGCGTCCACGTCGACCGAGAGGTAGACCGACTTCCCGTCGAACGGCTCGCGTTCCGAGAGCGACCGCGCCCACTCGCCGGCCTCTTCCGGGGGAACGACGGTGACGTCCGCCGCCTCGGCGCGGTCCCACTCCTCGGGCGAGCCCGTTCGCGCGCCGATCACGTGGGCGTGATCGACGACCTCGAGCGCACGGCGGGCGATGCAGGCGTGGTTCCAGGGGTTCCCGCCGTAGGACTCCCGCAGGTCGAGGTGGGCGTCGACGACGACGAGCGCGTCGGGTTCGACGGCCTCGACGCCGGCGCAGGTCACGGTGTGTTCGCCGCCCATCGCCACCGGGACGGCGCCGTCGAGGACGGCGCTTCGAAGCTCCGCGGCGAGGTGGTCGAGATAGTCGCGGACGTCGTCCCAGGGGTGGACGTCGCCGGCGTCGTGGACGCCGAGATCGGTGAATCGGCTGTCGGTCGCGCGGTGGTAGTCGTCGTAGGATTCGGAGAAACGCCGGATCCGGTCCGGTCCGAACCGGGTGCCCGGCTGAAAGGTGGTCGTGGCGTCGAGCGGAGCGCCGACGACCACGTAGGAGGCAGCCTCGCGATCGGTCGTCGCTCCGGGAAACATCTCGACTACCCGACGATCTTGCGCTGTCCCTCGTACTCGAGGTACTCGATCTCGTCGTCGGAGGCGAAGTCCTCGTCCTCGGGGATACGCATCGTGAACGTCTCGTAGGTGTCGAGATCCATCACCTGTGCGTCGTTGCCGGAGACCGAGACGACCTGGCCCTGCTTGCGCTCGATGATCGGGACCCACACCTTCGCGTCGACGGGCTGGGAGAGCGACCGCTTCCTGTCGTCGAACACGCCCTTGCCCTCGATGCGGGCCTTGGCGCTGCCGTGTTTGCCGGGCTTTGCCGTACTGTAGTGGTTGATCTTACACGGCGATTCGTCCATCATCACGTAGCTGCCCTCCTGCAGTTCGCGAACCTGCTTTTGCTCACGAGGCATGTCCTCCGGTTCCCACGCAGCGGGTATAAACGGTTTGGAACGCGCCGAAGGCGTTCGAAACGGGTGAGGAGGGCGGGACGCGCGGCTCCCGGGATAGGTCACTCCTCGTCGTCCGAGTCCGGCGGCACGAACTGGCCGGTGATCAGGTAGCTCACGAGGAAGAAGACGATGAACCCGGCGCCGACGGCGGCCACCGACTGCACGACGAAGGGAATGTCGTGGTACCACGCGTATCGGTCGACCACGACGATCGCCGCGATCGCGGCCACGATCGCCTTCTGTTCGTCGGTCGGGTCCCGCACGAGTCCCACGAGGTCCTCCACGAGTTCGTTGACGAATCCCATCGGTCGCTCGATCCTACGGCGGGGAGCCGGAACCGTCTTTCGTTCGGAGTGGACGTCCTGTGGGTGGCTCGGGTCCGGGGAAGACGGTCTCGCGTCAGGGGGAGGGAGTCGGCGCGGCCTTCTGGAGGGCGGTCTCCGCGACGTTGCCCCCGTAATCGGCGCTCCGGAGGACGGAGTCGACGACGAGCCCGAGCAGCTGGGCGCGGGCCGGATCGAGATCGCGGAGCAGTTCGTCGATCTGTCGAACCCGGTCGTCGATGTCCCTGACGTGCTCGCGCGCGTCGTTCGCCAGCCGGGTCGCGGCGTCGCTGTCGGATTCGAAGAGGGCGTCCATCGCCGTGTCGATCACGTCCTCGGCCTCCTCGTGGAGGTCGCCGATCGCGTCCAGGACCTCCTCCGGGAGCGGCTCCTCGATGTTGAGCGTCAGGTGGGCGATCTTCGTGGCGTGATCGCCGATCCGCTCGAGCTGGCGGGCGCTCGAGTGATAGTCGAAACAGACCTCCCGGGGGAGGCCGAGCTCCTCGGCGGCCTTCGGGGTCCGGAGCGTCGAACGGAAGATCCGCGAGACGACCATCCACAGCCGGTCGAGGTCGTCGTCGCGCTGGATGACGTCGCGCGCGAGGTCGTCGTCCAGCTCGCGAAGCGCCGAGAGGGCGTCCTCGAGCATCGACGTCGAGATGAGCCGCATCCGGGTGACCGCGTTGTGGATCGACAGCTCGGAGGAGTCCAGGAGGTCCCGGATCACGACCCGGTCGCGCGTCTCCTCGAGGACCTCCAACCCGACGAGGCTCTGTGTGGCCTCGCGGATGGTCGAGCGCTGTTCGGTGGTGATCTTCGAGCCCTCCAGGGCGATGACGTCGAACCCGCTCACGTACATCGTCATCACCGCCCGGGTGAGCTCGCGCTCCTCGAGGTCCGTGATGTCGAGCGTCCCCTCGGTCCGCTCGGCCTCCGAGCGCGGGCTGAGGAGCAACGAGTCGCCGTCGGGATAGAACTCGACCTCGCTTCCCGCCTCGACGTCGTTCTCGTTCGCCCACCCCTTCGGGATCGAGACCGTATACGTGGATCCGCCGGTGACCTGCACCTTTCGGGTCTCCATGTTCGATACTCTATCGAGACTATGTATAAAGTTGTCTGAGTATATATCGTCTGCTCTACCGCCGTGTCTCGCCGTCGAGTCGAGGGACACACACGAATTAGACGCGTCTCCGACCCAGGATATGTGGATAGAGACGTTCACAAACATATCTATATATAGTCGTTATAGTAGAATATTTATGGGCACGCGACCCGTCGATCGAACGATGGAGGAAGACGAGCCCGACGTCGAGGCGGGGTCGGCGGCCGTCTCGCGGACCGAGGCCGACCACGGCCAGTCGAGGGCGGACCATCGCGTGAACCCACATCCATGAGCGACAGTTACCACGTCCACGAGACCGACTCCGAGGAGAGCGGCGCCGGCGACGGGGAGACGGACGCCGAGGGGACCGGCTCCGCGGTCGACGAACGAATCGAGGACCGCGAGGACTCGTCCGTGACCCCGAGCGACGACGAGGATCTCACGCCGTCGATCCAGGAGGTTCCCGACTCGCGCGCGGTCATCCGCGCGGAGGAACTCTCCGTCCACTACGGCGAGGAGGAGGCGCTCCAGCCGGTGACGATGGGGATCCCCGAACGCGAAGTCACGGCGATCATCGGTCCCTCGGGCTGTGGCAAGTCGACGTTCCTCAGGTGTATCAACCGGATGAACGACATGATCGACGCCGCGCGCGTCGAGGGGAGCCTCCGGTTCCGGGGCAAGGACGTCTACGACGAGGACGTCGACCCGGTCGCGCTCCGCCGCCGGATCGGCATCGTCTTCCAGAAGCCGAACCCCTTCCCGAAGTCGATCCGCGAGAACGTCGCCTACGGGTTGAACATCCAGGGCTACGACGGAGACGTCGACGCGCGCGTCGAGGAGGCGCTGAGGAACGCGGCGCTTTGGGACGAGGTGAAAGACCAGCTCGACAGCTCCGGACTCGACCTCTCGGGCGGCCAACAACAGCGGCTGTGTATCGCCCGAGCGATCGCCCCCGACCCGGAGGTCGTCCTGATGGACGAGCCAGCCTCGGCGCTCGATCCGGTCGCGACCGCGAAGGTCGAGGACCTGATCGCGGACCTCTCCGAGCAGTATACGGTGATCATCGTCACCCACAACATGCAGCAGGCGGCGCGAATCTCCGATAAGACCGCCGTGTTCCTCACCGGCGGCCAGCTCGTCGAGTTCGGCGACACGAACCGGATCTTCGAGAACCCGGAGAACCAGCGCGTCGAGGACTACATCACCGGCAAGTTCGGATAACGAGGACATCCCGGGAGGGGATTCCGGACCGTCGCCGGGGTTCCGGGAACACGTTTAACTGCCCCGGTCGAGTCGACCGGAACCGATGGACGAATCGCGAGCGAGAACGGACGCGACCCGATAGAAAACGCGATCGACACCGATGGTACGAAAGGAATACCAGACCCAACTCGACGAACTGCGCGACGACGTCCTCTACATGAGCGAGGTCGTCGCGGAGCGTCTGCGAATGGCGCTCGACGCGCTGGAACGACAGGACGCGGAGCTCGGCGAGGAGGTGATAACCGGGGACGCGGAGGTCAACGAGCTGTACCTCGAGCTGGAGCGGGACTGCATCGACCTCATCGCGCTCCAACAGCCGGTCGCGGGCGACCTCCGGTTCATCGCCGCTTCGTTCAAGATCATCACCGATCTCGAGCGGATCGCCGACCTGGCGACGAACCTCGGGGGATACGCGGGCGAGGCCCACCAGGAGGTCTTTCCCGACGTCGACATCCAGCTGATCGGCGAGAAGACCCTCGACATGCTCGAGGCCGCGATGGAGGCCTACCACACCGAGGACGCCGATCGGTGCTACGCGGTCGCGGACATGGACGACGAGGTCGACGAGCTGTGTGAGGCCGCAAGCGAGGCCGTCGTCCGGGACCTGATCCAGACGGAACACCTGGATGGCGACGAGGACTTGCAGGCGACCATGCGGGACGTCTCGAGGCTGCTTCTCACGATCCGGGACCTCGAGCGCGTGGGCGATCACGGCGTCAACATCGCCGCGCGGGGGGTCTACATGATCGACAACGACGACGACCTGCTGTACTGACGGTCGACGGCGGATTCGGGAGGTCTACGTCGATCGCTCGTCGGCGTCGGAGTTCGATTCGACGTCGATCTCCGTCTCGGAGTCCAACTCGGCGTCCGCGTCGGGGTTCGTTTCCGCCTCGTCGCCCGTCGAGTCGATCTCGGCCTCGAGGTCGGCGAGTTCGGACTCGACGTCCGATTCGGCATCGGACGGTTCGGAGTCGGTTCCCGATCCGGCCTCGGATTTGAGCGTCTCGAGTTCGGCCTCGACCTCGCGGTCCGAGGAGATCTGATCGAGCTCGCGGTCGATGCTGTCTTGATCCGAGAGCGCGTCGTCGAAGGCGCCGGTGTCCTCCAGCTCGTCCATCGCCTGTGACCGCGCCTCCATCTCGTCCGTGCGATCCTCGGCACGCTCTATGGCACGGCTCACGTCCTCCATCTCGTCGCCGACGCCGGTCACCGCCTCCGAGACGCGCGTGGAGGCCTCGGCGGCCTCATAGCGCGCCTTCATCGTCTCCTTTTTCGTTCGGAACTCCTCGATGCGGCCCTGGAGCTCGTTTTTCTTCTCGACGAGGTTCTCCTGGGTGTTCTCGAGTTCAGCTATCTGTCCCTCGAGGTCCTCGATCTGTTGCATCTTCGAGTTCTTCTTCTCGAGGGCCTGCCTGGCGAGGTCGTCGCGGTCCTGCTGGACGGCCTCGCGCGCCTGTCGGTTGTGTTTTTCGACGTTCTCCTCGAGGCGTCGCTTCTGGATCTCGAGGCGCTTCTTCTGTGTCGTCAGGTCGGCGATCCCCTGTTTGACGTCCTGCAGCTCGTCGCGCATCTGTTCGTAGGAGTAGTCGAGCGTCTCGGTCGGGTCCTCGGTCCGGTTGAGGATCGCGTTGACCTTCGACCGGATGACGTAGGAGGCGCGTGAGAGGATTCCCATATACCGTCTACTCGGGCCGTCCAGTAAAAAGCGGTGTGCCTGCGCGGGTGGACGATCGCGGCGAGACGAACGCGGTGGAGCGGGACGGACGATCGCGGCGAGAGTGGCGGGGTGGCCGTTCGAGCGCGACGCCCGTGGGCGGTCTCCACACCAGTTAAATACCTGACTGGAAACGGATCACCATCGATGGTTGGTGAGGGCCATCCCGGGGAGCGTGGGTTTCCGGAACGGTCGACGTCGGAGGTGGATCCGCGATCGTTCCCGGCGGTCGTAGAGAGCGCCGGCCACTCCATCTACTGTACGGACCCCGACGGGGAGATCGTCTACGTGAACGCCGCCTTCGAGGAACAGACCGGATACGACGCCGAGGAGGCCCTCGGTCGCAACGCGAGCCTCCTCCAGTCGGGCGTCCACGACGAGGCGTTCTACGCCGACCTCTGGGAGACGATCCTCGACGGCGACGTCTGGACCGGCGAGATCGTGAACGAGCGCAAGGACGGCGAGCGATACACGGTGAGACAGACGATCTCCCCCATCGTCGACGAGGACGGCGAGATCGCCCAGTTCGTCGCGGTTAACGAGGACGTCACCGAGATCCACGAGTACCAGGCGGAACTCGAGGCCGAACGGGACCGCTTCGCCGCGCTCCTGGATGCGGTTCCGGCACCGCTCGCCCTCGTGAGCTTCGAGGAGAGCGATTCCGGGCCGCTCGAGTCGACGGTGAAAGGGGTCAACGAGGCGTTCCTCGAGACGTTCGGCGGAACCGAACGGGAGCTGATCGGGGAGCCGCTCGACGAGCACATCGTGACCGACGACGAGTCGAACCGGTCGCGGAAGATCAACGAGGTGTTGGGCCGCGGCGAACCGGTGCGCGAGGAGGTCGTCCGCGAGACGCCCCGGGATGGGGAGCGAACCTTCGTACTCGAGGCGAGACCGTTCGGGACCGACGCGAAGGAGGCGCTTGCGACCTACACCGACATCACCGAGCGCAAGCGGGCCGAGGAGCGGCGACGGCTGGTGATCGAGGTCAGCCGTGCGATCCGGGAGGCGGAGACGTTTCGGGAGGGCCTCCAGCGAACCCTCCGGACGATCTGTTCGTTCACCGAGTGGACCTGCGGTGAGGCGTGGATGCCGGACGGCGACGGGGAGACGCTGGAGTACCTCGTCGGCCACACGAACGTCGAGGCGTGTCGGCGGTTCATCGACGCGAGCCGAACGAGGACGTTTCCCGCCGGCGAGGGACTGCCGGGGCGCGTGTACGCGTCGGGGACTGACGAGTGGATCCCGGACGTCTCGGCGGTTCCCGAGGCGACGTTTCACCGCACTGCGCTCGCGAGCGAGGTGGGAATACGTGCCGGCTTCGGCGTCCCGCTCGTGACGGAGGACGGCGTCGTCGCGGTCCTGGTCTTCTTCCTCCGCGATCGCCGCGATCACGACGAGCGGTTGGTCGAGGACGTCTCCGACGTCGTCGAGAGCGTGTCCGGGCTCGTCCTCAGAAAGCGCGCCGAGGAGCTGTTGAGACGGCAAAACGAGCGGCTTCGCGAGTTCGCCGACGTCTTGAGCCACGACCTGCGAAACCCGCTGAACGTGGCCGAGGGACACCTCGAGTTGCTGCGGAGTTCCAGCGAACCCGACGACCGGACGGACCACATCGAGGCGATCGAAACGGCCCACGCCCGAATGGAGGAGCTGATCGACGACGTCCTGTTGCTCGCGAGGGAGGGGAAGGCGGTCGAGGAGGCGTCGGCGATCGACCTGTCGGAGTGTGTGAGCCGGGCGTGGGAGAACACGGAGACGGGGGACGCGAGCCTCGACATCCGGACGTCACGGCACGTTCGCGCCGACGAGAGCCGCCTTCGGCGGCTGTTCGGAAACCTGATCCGGAACTCGGTCGAACACGGCTCGACCGGTCAGCGCTCGGGCGCTCGCGAGGGCGAAGAACACGGCTCCGTCACGACGGACCACGGCCCCCTCACGGTCACGGTCGGCGACCTTCCCGGGGGGTTCTACGTCGCCGACGACGGTCCCGGGATCCCCGAGGAGAAGCGCGAGCGAGTGTTCGCCTCCGGATACACCTCGAGGGAGGGCGGGACCGGCCTCGGGCTCGCGATCGTCCGCGAGATCGCCGAGGCACACGGGTGGGAAGTGACCACGACCGAAAGCGTGGACGGGGGAGCCCGGTTCGAGGTCACGGGCGTCGACTTCGTCGAGTGAGCCGAGCGATTCACCGCCGGCGAGCGTCGGAACCATCGTGATCCTCGGCGTCGGGGTCTCGAGACGAGCGAGCGGCGACGTCCGCGAACACGTCAGGTGCGCTCGAGAGAAGCGATCCGAGGTGGTCGTCGCCCTCGAGGACGCGCAGGCTGGCCGTCGGAATCCGGGAGACGAACCGGCGGACGTCACCGATCGGGACGTTCGTGTCCGCCTCGCCGTGTCGAAGGCGGACGTCCGTCCCGATCTCGGAGACGGGAATCCCCCAGTCGGCGGCGAGCATGGCGAACTCCGCCACGGCGCCGCGCCGGGATCGCGCGAAGGCCTCGAGGAAGTCCGCCCGAACCCCCTCCGCGACCGCGTCCGGGATCACATCCGCTCCGCCGTCCGCCGTGTACTGTGAGACCACGACGGAGGGATCGAGACGGGCCGCGAGCCACGCCTGTCCCCGAAGAAGCCCGCGGAGCGCGATCGGCGTTCTCGCGGCGAGCGTTCCCAGAAGCCGCTGTGTTCGGGGCGTCTCCTCGCTCACCGCCGGCGGGGTCGCGCCGGCTATCACGTCGACGCCGGCCACCCGATCGGGAGCGGCGATCGCGGCGGCCAGCGCATGGGGACTCCCGCCCGAGAACGCGACGAGGTGGGCGTCCCGAACGCCGACGTCGTCGAGGACGGGCGCGAGGAACGCCCCGGCGTCCAGGAACGATCGGTCGTCCCACGGCGGAGAGCGGCCGTATCCCGGCCGATCGACGGCGAGCACCCGAACCCCGCGTTCCGCGGCCGCCGGATGGAGGAGCCGCCCGGAGAGACGGGAGCCGGGCGTTCCGTGGAAGAAGACGACGGGGATCCCGTCCGGGTCGCCGTATTCGGCGTACGCGATCCGTCGATGGTCGTCCGATCGAGCGAACGTCGTGCGGCTCTCGTCCGGAAACATCTCCGTGGGTGTTTGGGGATTCAGCTCGCGACCCCGATCAGGAGGTCACGAACCCGAGCAGGTCGTCGCGTTTCTCCTCGCGAAAGCGGGTTCGCAGACACTCGAGGAGGGGCTCGATCGAGCCGCGCTTCGCGCGGATCGGCGCGACCGTCTCCTCGCGCCACTGCTGCCAGGGCGGGTAGAGCCCGAGCCGGTCGCAGATCTCGTTCAGCCGCTCGTCCGCGTCGTCGACCTTGTCCATCTTGTTGACGGCGACGATCGGTTCGATCCCGACCTCCCGCAGGAAGTGGAACATCTCGACGTCGTGGGGGACCTCGCCGCGGTCGGCGTGGCGATCGATGATCTCGACCGCGCTCTTCCCGTCGAGGACGAGCACGCCCGCGAGGATCCGGTCGGCGTACTCCTCGAGGTAGCGGACGATCTCCGTCTGTATCTGCTCGCGGCGCTCGTCCTCGACGCCCGACATGAACCCGAAGCCGGGCAGGTCGGTGAACATGAAGTCCTGGGCCGCCCAGTCGAAGTGGTTGGGCTGGCGGGTCACGCCCGGCTTCGAGCCGGTGGAGACGTCGTGGCCGGTCAACTCGCGCATCAGCGTCGACTTCCCGACGTTTGATCGGCCGACGAGGACGACCTCCGCGTCGCGGTTCGGCCGATTCTCGAACATACCCGGCGTAGGCGGTCCGAGCGTTTAAACGACCCGTGTTCGTCCCTCCGACGCCGACCGAACGGTCGGAGAGGATCGCCGTGGTTGCGGTCGGATTCCCGCTCGTCGGGACGACTCGCAAACCCCTAAGTCCCGGCGTGTGAAAGACGGGTATGGTCGAGGCGCCACAAACCGACGAAGGATGGTTCGCCCTCCACGACTTCCGGTCCGTCGACTGGGACGCCTGGCGGGCGGCACCCGAACGCGAGCGCGCTCGAGCGATCGACGAGGGGACGCGGTTCCTGTCGGCCCGCGAGTCCGTCGCCGACGCGGAGGCCGGCGACTCCGCGGTCTTTTCGATCCTCGGGCACAAAGCCGACCTGCTCTTCGTCCACTTTCGCCCGGAGCTCGACGACCTGTCGGCGATCGAGCGGCGGTACGAGGACGTCGCCCTCGCCGACTTCACCGAGCAGGAGACCTCCTACGTCTCCGTCACCGAGGTCTCGGGATACGTCTCCGACGACTACTTCGAGGGGAACGAGGCGGACGTCGACGAGGGGCTCCGCCGCTACATCGAGGGGAAGCTGAAGCCGGAGATCCCCGACGACGAGTACGTCTCGTTTTACCCCATGAGCAAGCGGCGCGGCGAGGAGTACAACTGGTACGACCTGTCCTTCGAGGAGCGCGCGGAGTTGATGGCCGGCCACGGCGACGTCGGGCGCGAGTACGCCGGGCGGATCAAGCAGGTGATCGCCTCGTCGGTCGGGTTCGACGACCACGAGTGGGGCGTCACGCTCTTCGGCGCCGACCCGACGGACCTCAAGGACATCGTCTACGAGATGCGCTTCGATCCCGCCTCCTCGCGGTACGGCGAGTTCGGCGACTTCTACGTCGGCCGGCGGTTCCCGCCGGCGGATCTGGGGGCGTACCTCTCGGGTGCAAAGGTCCCGACGAACGAGTACGGCGGCGGACGCGACCACGGCGACGGCGACCACCACGGAGGCGACCATCACGGAGACGACGGGCACGGCGACGGCGATCACCACGGTGGCGGGGACGGCCATCACGGTGGCGATCACCACGGTGGCGAGGACGACCACCACGGCGGCGACCACGGAACGACGGACTCGTCGACCGGAAGCGCGGACGGCGACGGGAACGTCGACGAGGAGGCGATCCGCGGGGAGCTTGAGGACCTCGACATCTACGCCGGCAAGCCGCACGGCGAGGACGTCTACGCGACCGTCCTCTACAGCGAGGCGGACGTCGGGGAGCTCTTCGAGGAGGTCGACGGCCTGCGGGGCAACTTCGACCACTACGGCACGCACGTGAAGACGGCCGTCTACGAGGCGAACGAGGGCGACCGGAGCGCGGTCGTCTCCATCTGGGAGACGGCCTCGGCGGCCGAAACCGCGGCCGGATTCCTCTCCGAGCTGCCGGAGATCGTCGAGCGCGCCGGCGAGGAGTCGGGGTTCGGAACGATGGGGATGTTCTACACCATCCAGCCGGAACACCGCGAGGAGTTCCTCGAGAAGTTCGACGAGGTCGGCGGGCTCCTCTCGGAGATGGACGGCCACATCGAGACCGATCTGATGGTGAACCACGAGGACGAAAACGACACGTTCATCGCCAGCCAGTGGCGCTCGAAGGACGACGCGATGGAGTTCTTCCGCTCGGACGCGTTCCACGAGACGGTCCAGTTCGGCCGGGAAGTCCTCGCGGATCGACCCCGACACGTCTTTTTGGCCTAGCGGCGCCGCGTTCCCTCGCCCTCGCGTGAGGGCGCTCCGGTCGACCGGTCATCGGCCGATCGAGGCGATCGACGATCCGGTTCGAGACGATCGACCATCCGGTTCGAGGCGGCGACGCAGCCGAGCGCGAGGACGATGCCGCCGAGAACGTCGATGAGCCAGTGGATGCCGAGATACATCGTCGCGAGCATCACGGATCCGGCGATCCACGCGGACATGACGGTCCAGACGGGATACTCCTCGCGGGTGAGGTACGCGAAGGTCGCGACGGTCATCGACAACGAGGTGTGAAGCGATGGGAAGACGTTGGCGTTCTCGTTCACCTGGGCCGCGAGCTCCTGAAAGCCCGGATTGAACGTGAAGAGGAGGGACGTGACGATGCCGACGTTTCGAGGACCGTGCGCGAAGACGAGGGTGTAGACCACGAGGCCGATCGCGTAGTTGAGGGCGTAAGCCACGAGCAGCCGCTTGAGCGTTCGCGGACTCGAGAGCGCGCCGTAGGCGAGAACCGGAAACGCGAGCAGGAAGACGTAGGCGTAGATGTAGATCCACGAGAAGTAGACGGTGGCGACGGGCGAGAGGAGCGTTCCCTGGATCCACGCGACGAAGCCGCCCTCGATGGCGAAGATGGTGCCGGTGGCACGCCAGCCGTACACCTCGGAGACGGCCTGGAGGCCGCCGCGTCCGGCCGCGCTGGTGAGGAGCACGGCGACGAGGAGCGCGATCTGGCGTCTGGCGTTCCACAGGTACGGTCGGAGGTTCGCGCGAAGCCGATAGAGTCCATCGCGGCCGAGGATCGCCACGGAGGCGACGAGACACGTCGAGGCGACGACGGCGAACAGGTACGCGAGGACGGAGAGGAGGACGGCCACGGAACTACCCCTCGCGAACGAGGAGATCCCCCTCGCCGTCGTATCGATATCCGATCTCCCTGATCGCCCCCGTGGCCGCTTCGACGTCCAGCTCGCCGTCGGAACCGAAAAACGGCGTCGCCGGATCGCCGTCGTCCCACCGCAGGTCCTCGTTTATCCACCGCTCCGAGAGCGCGAGCGGCGACGCCGCGGGACGCGCGTAGCCCTGGAAGGCCGAGCGAACGACCCACTCCTCGTCGACGAGGCGAGCGATCACCTCACGGAGGTTCGGGTTCGAAAGCGGCTCGCTTCGGGTGTTGAACCCGACGTGATAGAACCCCGCCGAGGGGGTGCTCACGAGCCGCACGTTCGCCTCGCGGCCGATCCGGGGAACGGCGTCCGGTCCGAGGTTCGAGGTCGTCGCGTCGGCGAGTCCCTCCTCGACCCGCTGGACGCCGACGATGTCCGATGGAACGACCGTGAGCTCGAGCGCCTCGAAGGCGGGCTTGCCCCGGAACGGTTCCGGAAACTGCGCCGGCCGGGTCACGATCGGGTGGTCGTCGTTGCGCTCGAAGACGACCCGCTCTTCGGGCGTCCGCTCGCGAAACTGCAGCGGTCCCGACCCGATCGGCTGGGGGTTCTCCCAGACCTGTGCGTCGGTCGTCCGCTCGTTGAGTTCGATCCCCGCCGGAAGCGAGACGAGGTCGGTCCGGGAGTCCCAGACGTGCTCCGGAAGGATCGGAACGGTGAGCGAGCGAATCTGGACGGCCGGATTCACGTCGGCGAAGGTGATGTCCACCGTCCGATCGGAGATCGTCTCCGTGTCCTCGACGACCATCGACCGCCCACGAAACCGCGGAGCGGGGATCGCCATCTCGGCGTTCCCCATCGAGGTATCCGCGAGGAAGGCGTAGGTGAACGCCACGTCGGACGCGGAGACCGCCGTCCCGTCGTGCCAGGACGTCGACCGGAGTTCGACGCGGACCGTCCGGTCGTCGATCCGGGTCCAGTTGTGGGCCAACCAGGGGAGCACGTCGGCACCGTGGCGTCGAACCAGCGGGTCGTAAACGATCCCGGTGAAGGTGCCGCGTCCGCGATACTCCGGGGCGATGGGGTTCAGGTTCGTGGTGGGACGGGCGTCCGTGGTCGCGAGCCGAAGCGTTCGCCCGTCGTCGGCCGCGGTCCCGTCCGCGCCACCGTCGCCGGAATCGGTCTCCGAGGGAGTCACGGCCCGTCCGGCCGAAAGCTGCAGGAGTCCGAGGGGATCCATCGCCCATTCCCGGTTCCACCCGGAAAACGTGCCGTCGTGGACGGCGGTAAGCGTGTCGGGAAACGCGATCACCGAGAACGGGTGGTGGAGAACGAGTTCGTCCTGCAGATCGTCGACGACCTCCTCGCGATCCGCACCGGAGACGCGTCGTTGCTCGACGAGGAGATCGTCGACGTGCGGATCGGTGAATCCGAAGGGGTTTTGCCACCCCGGCTCGGCGGCGAAGGTCGAATGTAAAAGCGGGTACAGCACGTCCGGATCGAACGGTCGGGTTCGCGGGAAACGACCGACGTAGACGTCGAAGTCGTGGTTGAGGAGGACTTCACGATAGAGCCCGGCCTGGTCGACCGTTCGCAGGCGGGGGGCGATCCCGACCGCCTCGAGGTTCTCCGCCAGGTGGCGCGCGATGCGGATCGCGTGCGGATCGCTGTCGGCCGGCCGCGTCGTGATCCGGATCACGACCTGGCTGGGCTGATCGCGTCCGGCGACGTTCTTCGCGCGACCCAGACACCCGGGAACGCCGACGCTCGCCGCCGTTGCTGCGAGCATGCGTCGGCGAGTCACGGCGTCGCGCATTCTTCCGATCGATTTCGGGACGGGCCGTATAACAGTCCTGCGGTCAGCCCCGCTCCGTGCCGGCATTCCGAGGACGGATCCGGCTCCGGCGTCGACGGGGATGCGGTTCGCGAGGTGGCCCGGTCACACGACGCCCGCGAGCGGCAACGCGAGCACGATGATCCACGCGGCCACCCCGACGATCGCGACCCCGTTCTCGACGAACGGCGAATCGCCGTCGCTCGCCCGGCCGGCCGCGATGATTCCGATGGCGGCGAGCACTGCAAGCCGGTGGGCGATGAGATCCGGGGGGGCAGCCACGCCGAGGGAGGCCAGATCCACGAGGAAGCCGCCGCCGAGCCCGACCGCGGCGCCGAGGAAGGCGGCCACCGGGTCACAGCGCGAGCCGACGTGCCAGCTCAAAAGCGGCAGCCCGGCGGCGATCACGAGGTACAACGGCGCGGCGATGAGCTTGGGCGGGAGGACCGGATAGGCAGTCTCCAGAGCGACGCCGGCGGCACGAACGCCGAGATAGACGGCAGCAAGTCCGACGCCGAGCGTCGCCGCGTCGCGGTGGCGAGCCGCGTCCGTCCGCACCCGCGAGAGGGCGCGACGCAGCGATCGTCGCGTCGCCGGGCGAAGAACGGCGGCAACCGGAAGCAACGCCGCCAGCCGGATCACGGACAGCCAGCCGTCGCTTCGTCCTCCCTCTATCCCGCGGTACTCGCGGCGAACCTCGGCGTCGGAGGCGATGAAGTCGTCCTCGACGGTTCTCGCCGACTCCGAGACGTCCGTGACGGTGTGGCGGAGGCGGAACCAGTCGTAGTACTCGCCGTGTGCCTGTACGGCGGTGTAGCTGCCGTCGGGAGAGCCGTACGCGCGGACGTGATACCGGGTTCCGAGATACGTCCCGGCGTGGAGCTGGGCGGTCTCGTCGGTCCAGACGCCCTCGCCGGTCTCGTCCTCGAAGTAGACGTACCGCGTCGACCCGTGCGCGCGCTGCCAGTCCGTGGTGACGACCTCCTCGACGAGTTCGGCGTCGACGTCGCTCGCGTTGATCTCGCTCGCGTTCACTCCCTCGGTCGTCGCGTTCGGCTCCGATTCGGTCGTTCCGGACTCCGACGGCTCCTCCCACTGTGAATCCGACTCGTCCCGGAGCGCCGCGACGACCGACTCGGGGTCGTTCTCGAAGACGACGTTGATCGCGAGGGTCCGCCCCGTCGCGGATTCCGTCCGGCTGGTGTAGGGCCACAGCTCGTACTCGCCGTCGACGCTGAGTAGCTCGCTTTCGGAAACCGGCCGGTCGCCGGGCGGCCCCTCGATCGGACCCGTTCCGGGTCCGTCCGTCGTCTCGGTGAACGCGCCGGAGGCCGCGAGCCCGATCGCGACCACGCCGAGAAGAACGGCGAGCGCGACGACCGACCGTTTCATGACCGAACCTGGGGACGACGGACCAAAAGTCGTCCGCCGACGTCGGAGGATCCGATCCACGGTTCGCATCGCGTCCCGGTTCGCGTCGACCCCGGTTCGATCCGCTCCCCGTTCCAACGTCTCCTCGCCGGGCTTTTGGCCCGTCGACGCCAAGTGGAACCATGACCGATCAGCCGCTCGTCGTGTATTCGGATTACGTCTGTCCGTTCTGTTACCTCGGCCGCGTGGCGCTGGAGCGCTACGAGGCGGAGCGTGGATCGCCCGTCGAACTGGAGTGGCGACCCTTCGACCTCCGCGGGCACGAGCGCGGTCCGGATGGCGAGATCCGGACGGACGTGGAAACCGGAAAGGACGAGGAGTACTACGAGCAGGCCGAGGCGAACGTCCGGAAGCTGCAGGACCGGTACGACGCGGAGATGGCACAGGCGCTTCGGCGCGACGTCGACTCGTTTTCGACCCAACAGGCCTCCCTGTACGTCCGCGAGACCGCGCCCGGGACGTGGCGCGCGTTCGACGAGGCGCTTCTCGACGCGCTCTGGAAAGAGGGGCGCGACGTCGGCGACCGCGACGTGATAGCGGACGTCGCCGCCGACGTCGGGCTCGACGCGGAAGCTGTCCGCGGGGCGACCACCGACGACGAATGGGAAGACCGCCTGCGCGAGGCGTTCACGGCGGCCCGCGAGGTCGGCGTGTCCGGCGTTCCGACATGGGTCTACGGCGACCACGCCGCCCGCGGCGCGGTCCCGCCGGAACACCTCGAGCGGCTGATCGAGGGCGAGAACGGGAGCGCGGGAGCCGGAAACGGCGCCGCCGCGGCCGATCGGTAGATTGGGGCGGGCCACGGCCGGCCGAGACGCCGCGTCGGTGCCACGATCGTTCCGGCGACCAACAATCCCTGCTGGCGACCACTACTCCCTTCGAGGACCACTAATCCCTAATACCACGACTGAATATCCTCGGACATGACCGAGAGGGACTCCGACGACGATCCGCGCGACTACGATCCGATCGAGCCGCCGGTCGCGCTCGCGATCGCCGGAAGCGACAGCGGCGGCGGGGCGGGGATCCAGGCCGACCTCAAGACGATGACCGTCCACGGCGTCTTCGGGACGTCCGCGATCACCGCCACGACCGCCCAGAACACCCGCGGCGTGAGCGACGTCGCGCCGGTGGACGTCGAACACCTCGAACGGCAGTGCGAGGCGGTCCTCGAGGACTTCGACGTCGCCGCGGTCAAGACGGGGATGCTCGCGACCGCGGGGATCGTCGAGGCGGTCACGGAGCGCGCACGCGAGTACGAGGGGCCGGTCGTCGTCGATCCGGTGATGGTCGCGGCCACGGGCGACCGCCTGCTCTCGGAGAGCGCCGAGGAGGCCTACGAGGGGCTGATCGCGGAGGCCACCCTGGTCACGCCGAACGCCGACGAGGCCGCAGTGTTGACCGACCGCGACGTCGACGACGTGGAGTCGGCCGCGGACGCTGCACGCGATCTCGTCGCGGCGGGCGCGGACGCGGCGCTCGTAAAGGGCGGCCACCTCGGCGGCGACCGCATCGTGGACACGCTCGCGATCGCCGACGAGCCCGACCCGATCCGGATCGAGTCACCGCGGGTCGAGACGGACGCGACACACGGCTCCGGCTGTACGCTCTCGAGCGCCGTCGCCGCCCGGTTGGCGCGCGGGGAGACGCTTCGACCGGCGGTCGAGGCCGCGACCCGGGAGATGACGGGGGCGGTCAGACACGGCTACGACGTCGGCGAGGGCCCCGGCGCCGTGAACCCGACGCGTCTCGACCGGTGAGACGCCCCGGCGAACGGCCGGTCCTCACTCGCCCGACCGGGAGTCGAGCGGGATCTCGAGGGTCACGACGGTCCCGACCGGGTCCCGATCGTCGAACCGGACGGCCCCGCCGACCATCTCCATGCCCCACTTGATGATCCACAGCCCCATCCCGCTGCCGTGGTGGAGCGCCGTTTCGGTCCCGCGATCGAGGACGTCCAGCTCGTAGTCGTCGATCCCGGGACCGTCGTCGGCGATCCGAACGACCGCGTGGCGGTCGGCTCGCTCGGCGTCGACCCACACGCTCGGCGACTCGTGATCGTTGTGTTCGGCCGCGTTCTCGATCGCGTTCGCGAAGACGGGCTCGACCATGCCGTCGACGGGCTCGTCCTCACCCGGGGGATCGAAGGCGACCGTCACGTCGGGGTACGCCTCGCGAACGTCCGCGACGGTCCGCTCGAGCAGCGTCGAGAGCGAACGCGAGTCGCCCGACCCGTTCTTCGTCTCGAAGAGCTCGATGGCCTCGCGTCCCTTGCGGGCGATCTCCTCGATCCGGAGCGCGCGCTGTTTGACCATCTCCGCGCCCTCGCCGTCCTCGAACCGATCGGCGTAGCCGTAGATGACGTTCGTCTCCGTCCGGATGTTGTGGCGCAACAGCCGGTTGAGGACCTCGAGCCGCTGTTGTTGACGCAGGTGCTTTCCGACGTCGTGAAAGGTAATGACGCGGCCGATCGTCCGGTCCCTGACGTCGTGGATCTCCGTCACGGCGACGTCGTAGGGGTGTCCGCCGCCCGCATCGCCCACGGTGAGGTGCCCGTCGAGCATGCCCTCCGTCGGGAGGCGATCGTATCCGGGAACGATCTCCGAGGCGGGCTCGCCGAGGACCTCTCGGGGGTCGACCCCGAGCATCCGGATACAGCCCTGGTTCAGGTCGACGACGTAGTCGTTGCGGTCGACGACGACGGCGCCCTCCTGCATCCGGTCGAAGAGGATCTCCCGTGCGCGGCGGTTCGGCGCCGGGCTCGTCCCGAGCAGCCGGAACCGCGTGATCGCGTTCAGGTACAGGAACCCGGACACGGAGAAGGCGACCGGCGTCGGATCGAGTCCCGACGTCGGGAGCATGCCGGCGAGGAACAGTCCGTTCGTCAGCCACGGAACCACGAGCCCGACGAGGAGGGCGGCGCTTTGGCCCCGGAAGGCGCCCGCGTCGCTCGCGAGCAGTCGGATGAGCGGCACCGCGCCGACCATGCCGAGGAGGTAGGTGTATCCGGCGATCACCCAGTACCACGCCCCGCCCTGTTCGAACTGCATCACGCCGTTCGGTCCGGCGCCGAGGGGGCGGACGTACATGAGGTCGTGGTGGCCGATCGTCAACGCGAGCACCACGGTGATCGCCGGAACGAGACACAGGCCGAGCACGTACCGGGGGCGCAGATACCGATCGCGGCCGGTATACTCGAGCGCGAAAAGCACCCAGGCGACGGGGATCGAAACGACGCCGATCCAGCCGATCTGCATCCAGAGCGTCTTTTCGGCCGTGGTGGCCGCCTGGAGCTTGAAGAGGATACAGACGGACCACCAACACTGGCCGGCGAGCATGGCGACGAGCGGCGCGGCTCCCGGTTCCGGACGCTGCCGCCAGGCGAGTATCGCCGCCGCGGCGCCGATCACGATCGAGGCGAAAAGCGCGGGAACGATCCCGATCGGATCGAGCAACACGGAGACGATCGGATGGAACGTTGTCACCGCTACCCTACATCAATAACCCATCCCATATCAAACGTCCGCCCGTTCCGATCGAATCGCCGCCCGTTTCGGTCGACGAACGTCCGCCTCGAGCGATCCGAGCGAGGTACGACGAAAAAATTCGTTCGAACCGCCTCGCAGTCCCTCAGAGTCCGCCGGCCGAGAGGCCGAGGATGACCGCGAACACGAGGAGGTGTTTCGCCTCGCCGGCGATTGAGAGGCGGCGGTGACGCCGCGTCCGCCCGACGAACGCCGCCAGCACGAGCGCGTATCCGAGCCCGACGACCATCGCGGCGGCGAGCTCGAACGCCAACAGACCGTGGTAGAACGCCCAGAGGAGGAAGCCGATCAGCGCGACGTCGATGCCGTAGAGGATCCGACGCGTTCCGTCGACGCCGAAGACGACGGGCAGCGTCGAGACGCCGATCGCGGCGTCGCCCTTCCTGTCCGCGACGTTCGGGATCTCCGTGTTGACGAAGGTGTCCACGAGGAAGTAGACGAACACGACGGCGACGGCCGGCGTGAGGGGCGCGTCGACGAACGCCATCGGGAGCAGGACCACCGCGATCGCCCACGCCAGCGCGACGATGGTGGAGTTGACCACGAGGACGTCCTTGAGCCGCTTGACGTGAGTCCCGACCGCCGGCAACCAGTCGGTCGCATACAGGATCCAGAAGGCACCGGGCATGAGGGTGATCGCGAGCGCGTCGGGACCGCCGAGCACCGAGAGCGCGATCGCGAGGCCGTAGGCCGTCGCCGACAGGACCGAGAGCGCGGTCTCGTGACGTTTGACGAACGCGCTCTGTCCCGGACTCGAGATCGCGTCGCTTTCGGCGTCGGTGATCCGGTCGCCGCCGTAGACCGCGAAGGCGACGAGCCCGACCACGATCGGCGCAGGGCTCGCCGGCAGCGACAACGCGATCATCGCGGTCGCGACCTCGACCATCGCGATGACCACGAGATAGCCGGAGGTGTAAACGAGGGTGTCCTTGATTCGTTCGCCGCGGGTCGAAAGCGACCCGGCGAACCCGCTGTACCACGAAACGTCGTCGTCCGCGCGTGCGGACAGGGGTGTCGTCTCGTTCGACATGGTGTCGACGGTCGGCGTCGATCGGCTCGACGCGTCGACCGTCGCTCGGGAGAACGACCGCCACCCCCGTCAAACACTACCCAACCACACGACGTGGCTTCGGGACGCGAGAGCGCGAAGGATCCGCCGAAACGACCCGCAGCGTTTTACCCGTCCACCCGCCGAATAGGGGTATGGCCACCGGGATCGTCGAGGAGTTCCTCGAGTTGAAATCGGAGACCGACGCCGACCTCCTGGCGATGCAGTGTGGTGACTTCTACGAGTTCTTCGCCGAGGACGCCGAGATCGTCGGCGAGGAGCTGGACCTCACCGTCTCACAGAAGTCCTCACACGGCTCGTCGTATCCGATGGCCGGGGTCCCGATCGACGACCTGACGCCGTACCTGAAGGCGCTCGTCGAGCGCGGCCGCCGCGTCGCCGTCGCCGACCAGTACGAGACCGAGGACGGCCACGCTCGCGAGATCACCCGGGTCGTCACCCCCGGCACCCTCCTCGAGACGACGGACGCCGAGGCGCAGTACCTGGCCGCGATCGTCCGCGAGGAGGGCGCGGACGGCGACCCGTACGGACTGGCGTTCGCCGACGTGACGACCGGGCGGTTCCTCCTCACGACGGCGGCGGACGCCGCCGCGGCGCGCGCGGAGCTCTATCGGTTCGACCCCGTCGAGGTGCTGCCCGGCCCGAACGTTCGAACCGACGACGAGCTCCTCGATGGGCTCCGGGAGAACCTCCAGACCACCGTCTCGCTTCCGGAGACCGCCTCCTTCGAGCCCGGACGGGCGAGGCGCGCGGTCCGCGAGCGGTTCGGCACCGAGACGCTCGACAGCGTCGGGCTCGACTCCGAACCGCCGATCCGGGCCGCCGGCGCCGCGCTCGCGTACGTCGAGGGGACTGGCGCCGGCGTGCTCGCGTCCATCACGCGGCTCACCGTCTACGGCTCGACGGACCGCGTCGAGCTGGACGCGACCACTCAGCGCAACCTCGAGTTGACGGAGACGATCCGCGGCGGCGAGGACGGGTCGCTGCTCGCGACGATCGACCACACCGTCACGAACGCCGGCTCGCGGCTGCTCCGCGAGTGGCTCACGCGACCCCGCCGCGACCGCGAGGTGCTGGAGCGACGACACGACGCCGTCGAGGCGCTCGCGGCGGCGCCGATAGAGCGCGATCACCTCCGGGAGATCCTCACGGACGCGTACGACCTCGAGCGGCTGGCGGCCCGCGCCACGAGCGGCAGCGCCGGCGCGAGACAGCTCCTGTCCGTCCGCGACACGCTCGGGTTGATCCCGCACCTGTCGGAGGCGATAGCGGGAACGCCGCTCGCGGACTCGCCCGTCGCCGCGGTCGTCGACGCCCCCGATCGGGAGACGGCAGCGGAACTCCGGAGCGAACTGGACGAGGCGCTCGCCGAGGACCCGCCGAGTTCGGTCTCGAGCGGGGGGATCATCGCGCGGGGCCACGACGCCGAACTCGACGAGCTGATCGACCGCCACGAGGAGGCGAAGCGATGGATCGACACGCTCGCGGAGCGCGAAAAGCGCGACCACGGCCTCTCACACGTGACGGTCGACCGAAACAAGACCGACGGCTACTACGTCCAGGTCGGAAAGTCGGTCGCCGATCAGGTGCCGGAACACTACCGCGAGATCAAGACGCTGAAGAACTCGAAGCGGTTCGTCACCGACGAGCTGGCCGAGCGCGAGCGGGAGATCCTCCGGCTCGAGGAGGCGCGCTCCGATCTCGAGCGGGAGCTGTTCGGCGAGCTCCGCGACCGCGTCGGCGACGCGGCGGCGCTGTTACAGGACGTCGGGCGGGCGATCGCCGAACTCGACGCGCTCTGCTCGCTCGCCGAACACGCCGCCGGAAACGACTGGACGCGCCCGAGCCTTGCCGAACCGGGCGAGCTCGCGATCGAGGCGGGACGCCACCCGGTCGTCGAGCGCACGACCGACTTCGTGCCCAACGATCTTCGGCTGGACGAGGACCGCGGGTTCCTGATCGTCACCGGCCCAAACATGAGCGGGAAGTCGACCTACATGCGGCAGGCGGCGCTCATCACGCTGCTCGCGCAGGTCGGCAGCTTCGTCCCCGCGCGTGCGGCCCGGATCGGCCTCGTCGACGGGATCTACACGCGCGTCGGGGCGCTCGACGAGCTCGCGCAGGGTCGCTCGACGTTCATGGTCGAGATGCAGGAGCTCTCGAAGATCCTCCACTCGGCGAGCGAGGAGTCGCTCGTCATCCTCGACGAGGTCGGCCGCGGAACCGCCACCTACGACGGGATCTCGATCGCGTGGGCGGCCACGGAGTACCTCCACAACGAGGTCCGCGCGCGGACGCTATTTGCGACCCACTACCACGAGCTCACGGCGCTCGCCGACCACCTGCCGCGCGTCGAGAACGTCCACGTCGCGGTCGACGACGGCGACGGGGACGACGACCGCGGCGTCACCTTCCTGCGGACGGTCCGGGAGGGCCCCACGGACCGATCATACGGCGTTCACGTCGCCGATCTCGCCGGCGTTCCCGATCCGGTGGTCGATCGCGCGGGGACCGTCCTCGACCGCCTCCGCCAGGAGAAGGCCATCGAGGCTCGCGGCGGGAACGCGGGTCTCGCGGACGCCAGCGGGGACGAGACGACCCAGGTCGTCTTCGACCTCTCGTCGGGATCCTTCGAGTCGGACGCCGCGTCGGGGAGCGGTTCCGGGCCGGAGACGATGAGGGAGGCGACCGAAACCGGAGGACCGGCCGAGGCCCTGACCGACGGCGATCCGAGCCGGGGAGTCGGCGGATCCGACGAGGGAGCGGACGGGAGCGGGAGGACGGATCCCGCGGTCGATCCGGAGGTCGAATCCGTCCTGGAGGAGCTGGCCGACGTCGACGTGGAGGAGACCCCGCCGCTGGAGCTGTCGGGGCGGATCCAGGAGTGGCAGCGGCGGCTCACGGACGGGGAGTGACCGACGCCGGACCGAAGGAGGCCCGACGACGAACGAGGACATCCACCGCCGGACCGACGCGTTCAACGCGTCGCCGAAAGCGCCTCCGCGATCGCCGAGCGATACTCGTCGGCGTCGTAGCCGAGCCGGGCGCGCCAGACGTCCTGGTAGGCCGGGTGCAACAACGGGATCACGGTCGCGTCGCCCTCGACGGGGATCGACTCGAGAACCGACTCCAGGAAGCCGTCGAGGTCGCGATCGAAGAGCGCGAGGACGGAGACGGTGGCGTGTCTGCCGGTCGGACAGATCACCGCGGGGTCGACGCGATCGATCTCCGTTCGGAGGTGAACGCGACAGGTGTCACGCTCCTCGCGGGTCGGCTCGCGGTTCGCGAGCGCGTCGGCGTCACGGTCGCGGGGGAAGCACTTGACGGCGTTCGTGTAGTAGGTCCGATCGCCGTAGCCGAGGTCCTCGAACAGCCGCCGGATCCGGCGGCCGGAGTGGCGTGCGGTGTAGGCCATGCCCGTCAGGTTGCCGCCGCGCCAGCGGTCCGCCTCGGGGTCGCCGGCCGCGGGCGCCTCCCCGACCACGAGCACGTCGGCGTCGAGCGGGCCGGTCCCCCAGCTGATGCGTGTTCGATCCGCCGAAAGCGCCTCACACCGCGAGCAGCCCGGCTCGAGGACGTGGCGTCGGTCGGGGAACTCCGGGTCGTCGGTCATGTCACGTGCCGGCGACGGACGCCGCCGGTGGTCACTCGGTGAGCGGCATCGCGATCCCGAAGACGACCACGGACAGCAGGGCCACGACCGGCCCGAGGAACTCCATGGTGAGAAGCGCCGTATCGAGCGTCGGGGAGAGCACGCCGCTCCCGCCGAGCGTCACCTCGACGATCGCGCCGATCGCGAAAAGCACCGCTCCGAACGCCACGCCGCCCTTCGTCAACGATCCGTAGTCCATCTCGCCGTATCGCCCGGCCATACCGACCATGGCGAGCGATCGCGTGTATACGTTTTGATCCGGAGGCGATCCGACTGGAGGACGAAAACGGCCGATTCGAGAGAGCCCGATCAGAGGGCGTCCGCGATCGCCGCCGCCGCCGAGACCTCGCTGCAGGCGCGTTCGAGCGTGTCGGTGCCGACGATTCGCTCGACGCCCGCGGACCGGAGCTTGCTCACGGCGTTGCTCGCGAGGACCGGATGGACGCAGGCCGCAAAGACCCGCTCGGCGCCACGCTCGTCGAGTACGGCGATCGACTGGCTCATCGTCGATCCGGTCGCGATGATGTCGTCGACGACGACCACGTCGCGGCCGGAGACGGGCGCATCCGAGGGCGAGACCTCGACGGTGCCGTCCTCGCGATCGCGGTGTTTCTCGAAGTAGTCGGTCGAGCCGCTCCCGTGGGCGTCCCGCACCGTCTCGGCGATGCCGATCGCGCTCGCGTCCGGCGAGAGGAAGAGGGGATCCGACAGATCGGGCAGCGGATCGGCCAGCGCGCCGGCGGCGTCGACGAGTTCGACCGGGACCTCGAAGAACTCGCGGACCGCGGGCTCGTGGGGGTTCACGAGAACGACCCGGTCAGTTCCGGTCGAGACGGCGCGGGCCATCGCGCGCACGGAGACCGGCTGTCCGGGCTTGAACGCCCGGTCCTGTCTGGCGTAACCGAGGTAGGGGATCACGGTCACCACCTCGTCAGCGCCGGCCTCCCGGACCGCGTCCTGTAGCTGGAGGAGCTCGATCCAGTCGGCGTCCCGTGGCGTCGAGGCGACGACCGCCGCCGTCTCCCCCTCGAAGCCGGGGACGGCCGCGAGCAGTTCGCCGTCCGCAAAGCGCTCGAAGGTCGGCGTCGCCAGCGTCTCCCCCGTCTCCTCGGCGAGCGTGGCGGCGAGCGTCTGCGAGCCGGAGCTCGGTACGATCATACGCGTCGTTTCTCGAAGCGGGTTAAACCCGTTTTCGTTCGGGGCGGACCGCGGTTAGTCGGCCGGCGATCACTCGACCGGCGATCACTCGACCGACCGGACCGCGATCCCTGAGACGTCGCGGACCCCGACGACCTGGTGGCGCCAGCCGTCGTCGGCGTCGACACACAGCGCTCCGCCGTCCGTCGCGGCGAGGGCGATCCCCGGGCCGTAGCCGAGCGCGGTCGCGTTCCCGCCGACCGGGAGGTCGCTTTCGTCCCAGGAATCGCCGTCCCACTCGCGTCCGCGGTGGACCGACAATCCGTCGGAGCCCGCCGCCAGCGCGTGCCCCTCTCCGTCAGCCGCGAGGACGTCGATCGGTCGGTCGAGCGCGTCCCGCCAGCCGTTGGCGAGCCAGTAGAGTCCGTCCGCGGTCCCCGCGAGGGGCACGCCCGCGCCGGCGACGTCGCGAACGTCCGAGAGCCCGACGTGCTCGAGTCGCAGGGTCGAACCGCCGTCCATCCCGCCGGCTTCGACCGCCTGCGATCCCCGGGACGTGAGCCGATAGACGCCGTCACCGGCCGCGACCAGTCCGGAATCGACCGCCCGGGGATCCGGGACGGTTCCGACCGTCTCCACGCCGGGCCCGTCGCTCGCCTCGGGAGGTACGACCACGATCCCGCCGGCGTCGGTCGCGGCGAGGAACGCGTCGGGACCGGCGGGCCCCACGAGGCCGACCGCGGCCGTGGATCCGATCCCGGTCGGTTCGAGCTGGGGGTCGTCGCCGTCGAACGCGGCGACGAACAGGTCCTCGTCGGTCGCCATCGCGAGACGGTCCGGGCCGGCCGCTCGCGGCAGGACCGCGACGTCGCGCGCCGGCGACGGATCGACCATCGAGAACTGTCCGACCTTGTCCCCCGAGACGGCCACGCGGACGAGCCCGTCCGCGCTCGCGAGGAGGACGTCAGTTCTCCCGGCCGAGCCGGCGTACACCCGCTTTTCCTCGATCGAGATGTCGTCCCCGTCGGGCATCGATCGGGACTGCGGCCCGCGTCGACAAAAAGGGTCGCGCGAGCGGTCGGCGAGGACCGCCTCCGGAGGAGGTGGGACGCTAGGCCGGGTTCCGTTTGACGACGTCGACCACGACCTCGTCGGGATCGACGCCGATCCGAGCGAACTGCGTCCGGACGTGCTCCTCGGCGGCCGAGAGCGCCTGGTCTCTCGTGTCGAAGCCGCGGGGCATCGGCTCCTCGAAGGCGATCCGGATCTCCTCGCCGTCGATCGAAAGCGCCGAGCCGCCGCTTTCGACCTGGTAGAACGAGTCGCAGACCCAGACGTACGGCGCCCCCTCCTCGGGCGCGCCGGCGTAGGTCGGCGGTTCCTCGCCGCGCTCGAAGACGGTCCCGGTCAGTTCGGTCCCGCCGCCGCGTCCGGTCACGAGGAGCATGAACGAGAGGAGGGTCTCGGGACGTATATTGGTTGTTCACCGGGGGTTCGGACGTCGAGCAGCACGGAGACCACGGAGACCACGGAGGTCACGGAGGTCACGGAGGACGGTCGGGGGAAAGCGATTTGCCCCTGCCGCGGCGTGTGGGAGGTATGACCCTCGAGGACTTCACCGAGTTCTCCGCCGACGAGGACGGATCGGCGGAGTCGAACCAGTCGGCGGATCCGGACGACGACGGCCCCGCGGCCGTCGATCCGGATGCGACCACCGATCCGGATGTGGCCGCGGATCCGGATGCGCGAAAGGAAGGGAACGCGAGCGACCGGGGAGCCGACCCGGGAGCGGACGATCCGGGATCGGACGACCCGGGGTCGGGTGCCTTCGAGCGCTACGCCGCGGAGGCGAGCGGCGAGGACGTCGGCCTGGGCGTGATCTCGGTCTCTCAGGGCCTCCGGGTCGCCGAGGACGAAGAGGAGACGACGCTTCGCGCGTTCGTGACGACCGGCAACCGCGAGTCCGTCCGGATCGGCAAGTACCTGATCGCGTCCTATCCCGACGGCGAACGGCTCTTCTGTCGGATCACGGGACTCGAGTACGCCCAGGAGTTCCGGTCGGACGACGCCACGGAGATCCACGCCCGCCGGCAGATGCGACGCGACGAGTTCACGGAACGCGACTACAAGTTCGTCGCCGATCTGGAGCCGATGTCCATCGTCTACGACGACGGGGGGGAGACGAAACGGCGGATGACGGACCGCGTCCCGAAGCCGGGTGCCGTGATCGAGGAGGCCGCGGACGCCTCGGAGATCAAGACCGGCCTGAAGATCCCCGAGGACGGCGTCTTCCTCGGCCACCTCGCGGTGGGCGGCGAGACGGTGGAGACGGCCGCGAGCCCGCCGACGGTCGACTACCGGCTGAACGACGATTACGTCGACGGCGATCCGCTCGTCTTCCGACACACGCTCGTGGCGGGGGGGACCGGCTCGGGGAAGACCCACGCCTCGAAGAACGTCCTGCGTCAGTACCTCGACGGCGACCGGCGCTACGAGATGGACGACGGCCGGGAGTCCCGGATGGCGGTCGTCCAGTTCGATCCGCAAGACGAGTACGCCCAGATGCACGACGACAACCCCGAGATGGACGACGCCTTCGAGCGGCGCCTCGAGCGTGAGGGGATCGCCCACGGGGGCCACGAGGACACGGTCGCGCTGGTTCCGACGACGCCGACGGCGACCTACCCCGGCGAGGGCCACCGCGCCGAGCGCGTCGAGTTCACGATCCCCTTCTCGTTGGTCCGCGAGCGCCCCTGGCTCGTCGCCGGCGCGAGTCTCAACGACAACCAGTACTCCGGGCTCGCGACGCTTTTGAGCCGGTTCTTCCGCGACTACGGCGACGCGGGGACCTACGAGGAGTTCCTCTCGTACCTCGAGGACCCGGCGCTCAAAGAGGAGCTTCACGAGTCGGGACGCGTCCACGAGGCGACCTTCGACGCGGTCAAACGCCGGGTCCACGGGGTTCCCGGGGGCGTCTTCGACGGCGACGCCCGGCCGATCACCGACCTCGACCACACGCTCGTCCGTCCGGGCGGACTGACGGTGATCCCGACCTATCACCTGCCGACCTCCAGACAAAAGGAGATGTTCGTGCTCGCGGTCTCGACGATGCTCATCGACGACAAGCTCTCGAACGATCCCGAAAGCGACCGGATCAAGGAGACGCCGCTGCTTCTCGGGATGGACGAGGCACACAACTTCCTCGCGGACGCGGAGAACGTCCAGGCGCGAAAGGTGATCCGCAAGTTCACGGAGGCGGCCAAACAGGGGCGCAAGGAGCGGCTCGGGCTCTTCCTCATCACCCAGGACCCACAGGACGTCGCCGAGTCGGTGTTCAAACAGGTCAACACGAAAATCGTGTTGAACCTCGGCGACGAGGACGCGATCTCGAGCGTCAACATCCCGACGAACCTGGCCGGCAAGGTTCCCTACATGGAGAAGGGCCAGATGGTCGTCTACTCGCCGGACAACTCCGAACCCGTCGAGTTGACCGGGATTCCGCGGTGTCTCACCCGTCACGGCTCCTGACCGGAGCCGGGGGAGACGTCGGGACCCGGAGCGACCCGGTCCGGGGACGCCGAATCAGGCTTCGTGGGGCGTCGGCGCCGCGAGTTCGCCGTCCTCGAAGTCGATCGGCTCGGGCTCGGCGACGACCCGGAGGTCATCGCGCTCGCGCGCCTCCTCGACGAGCGCCGGTGAGGCGTACAGCCGGTCGAGTCGCATCGTGTCGGTCGCGCGGAGCACGCGCGCGTCGTCGGGGCCGACCACGCCGAGGGTCGACAGTGAGGCGACCAGTCCGGCCCGGTCGGTCTCGACGACCGGCGGGAGGCGAACGCCGCGAACCGTGCTCGCCGTGATGGCGTTTATCAGCGTCGTCTCGCTCGCGAGCTCCGCCGCGACGTCGTGATGGACGAAGTCGGCGGAGCCCATCCCCATCGCGTTCCCGTGGGTCGTTTCGGTCAGCCCGCGCGTGTAGATCCGCTTTATTTCGGGCGTCTCGGGCGCCGGCTCGTTGATGGCGAACGGCCGCCTGCCGATGACGTTCGTGTCCAGTCCCTGCCCGCTCACGTCCTTGCCCTGGCGGTCGACGACGAGGACGTCGAGCTCCTCGAAGGGGATCTTCGGCATGATCCGATAGGCGGTCTCGAGGAGTTCGGCCTCACGGCCGAGGAATCCCTCGGGCGGGATCCCCTCGATGTGGTCGGTGTCGTCCCGCTGGTCCTCGAGGATGGCGACGCCGCCGACGACGGGCAGCTCCTCGAGGAGGCGTTCGGTGATCTCGGGGATCATGTTGCGGAAGCTCCAGTCGACGGCCCACTCGTGGGCGGTCTTCGCGCCCTTCTGTTTGCCCATGCCGATGACGAGCATCTTCGAGAGCCCGCTTTCGACGTCGCCGTCGAAGTCGGTGTGCGGCTTCACGCGGTTGACGGGCAGGATGGCGTCGGCGTTGACGGCGGTGGCGTCGGCGTAGACGGGGACGTCGCGGTCCGCGGTGCGGCCGACCTCGACGACGTCCATCGACGAGCGGATCGCACAGCCCACGGACTCCTCGGTGACGCCGAGTTCCGCGAGCATCTCGCGTTGGCCCTCGCCCGTCGCGCCGCCGTGGCTCCCCATCGCGGGGAACACGAACGGCTCGTAACCCAATTCCTGTAATTCCGCGACCACGCCGCCGACGATCGACGCGAGGTTCGCGATGCCGCGCGAGCCCGCGCCCACCGCGACCTCGCCGCCGGCCGGCACGTCGCCGAACTCGAGGTCGCGAACCGCCGCGCCCGCGCGCTCCGCGATCTCCGCCTCCGGGATCGGGTCCGTCTCCCACACCTGCTCGATGACCCCGAACTCCGGCAGCTCGACCGCTCCACAGGCCTCCACGATCGTCGCCTCGGGGACCACACGCGAGTCGATCCGGTCGTCCGTCTCGTCTGCCATGGTGACTCCTCGCACGGACGATGGTTAAAACTCGCGTCACGCGTTCGTGGTGCGGTGGGGACGTGCGGACCGACTCGAGGCGTTCGAATCGGCGCGAAGCGTCCGGATCGACCTGAATCGTCCGGATCGGCGCGAAGCGTTCCGACCACGTGGTTTTATGTCACACCCCGCGATTCTCCCGGTATGCGAATCAGCGAGGTGAGAGGGTACGCCCTCTCGTCGCCCATCGACCCGGTACAGTCGCGTCCGTTTCACGGCGGCCGTCGCCGCCTGCTGAAGCGGGACGTCGTGCTCGTCACCGTCGAGACGGCCGACGGGGAGATCGGGTTTGCCTCCGCGGGCGCGAGCAGCTCCGCGATGCGCGAGTACTTCGAGGGGGACTCGCAGGCGAGCTTCGCGGACCTCGTCGAGGGGGAGGTGGCCGACGCCCTCGAGGGCGAGACTATCGAGGAGATCGCGGACGCACACGCGTTGATCGACGCGACGAACCTCCCGGAGCGGGTTCGCCACGAGGCGGCCTCCGCCATCGACGTCGCGCTCTACGACCTGCGGGGCAAGCGGGTCGGCGCCCCGATCTACGAGCTGCTGTGTGCGGAATACGGCACGGAGCCGGACGACGACCTCCCGATGTACGCCAGCGGCGGGATGTACATGCGGCCGGAGGGCTACGCCGACCAGGCGCGGATCGTCGACGAGCTCGGCTTCTTCGGCTACAAGTACCGCCCCGGGATCGGCCCGGACGAGGACGTCCGAACGATCGACCTCCTCGCCGAGACGGTCGAGGAGACCGAGGTGATGCTCGACGCCCACACCTGGTGGAAGCTCGACGGCGACGTCTACGACGCGGCGACGAGGGCGGAGATCGTCGAACACGCCGGCGAGCGTGACGCCTTCTGGGTCGAGGAACCGGCCGCGCCCGACGACTACGACGGGTACGTCGACCTCGCGGGTCGCGGCGTTCCGCTCGCGGGCGGCGAGAGCGAGTCCTCCCCGGCCGGTCTCATCTCGCTCGCCGAGACCGGCGCCGTCTCGTTCCTCCAGGGCGACGTCCGCCATCACCGCGGCTACACGGGCTGTGCGGAGGCGATCGACTACTGTCTCGGCACCGACGTCGAGTTCGTCCCGCACAACTTCGGGACGTGGCTCGGCCTGATCGCGAACGCCCACCTCGTGGCGGCGGCGCCGGAGGTCCGGCTGCTCGAGTATCCAATCTTCGAGGACGACCCCGCACTCGATCACCCGGAGGACCCGGGAATGTACCCATTCGAGCTGGCCTTCGACGTCATCGAGGAGACGATCGACGTCGAGGACGGAACCCTGAGCGTTCCGGACGGCCCGGGACTCGGCGTGACCGTCGACCTCGACGTGATCGACGAGTACCCGCCCACGGAGGGCGCCTGGACGGAGTTCATCTACGACGAGTGAGAGTGGAACTGCGACGAGCGAGGATACGGGACGAGCGATCTACCGTTCGCCGGCGACCCGCGCGAGCCCGCGCAGGTAGCCGGCCGTGAAGCCGCGACCGCGGTGGCCCCAGTCCGTGTCGTCGCGCACCGCCGGGACGTGATCGGGGATGACGACTCCCTCGAAGCCGGCGTCGATCAGGGTCCGCATGACCTCGAGTTCGTCGTAGTTGCCGCAGTCGACGAACGTCTCGTTGAACGACTCCGCCGTTCCCTCCACGTCGCGGAAGTGGACGAAGGTGATGTCGCCGCTCTCGCCGAACTCCCGGACGACGTCCGTGACGTCGATGCCCATCTCGGAGAAGCAGCCGAGACACAGCTTCAGTCCGTGGTGGTCGCTCGGCACCGTCTCCATCGCCCGCCGGAAGCTCTCGACGTTCCGAAACAGCCGCGGAATGCCGCCGATCTCCTCGATGTTCGGCGGATCGATCGGGTGTAACGCGAGGGTGACGCCGGCCTCCTCGGCGACGGGAAGGATCTCCTCGAGGAACCGTTCGTAGTTCTCCCACAGTTCCGCCTCCGTGTACTCGCGCTCGAGGGCCGGGTCGCCGGCGTGTTCGACGTCGTCGAGGTCGAAGCTCGTCGCCTCCGCGTCGCCCCGGACCGGGACCGTGCCGGTCCGCATCGGGACGACGCCGCGGGGGTTCCACTGGTAGCCGAGGATCGGGAGGTCCGCCTCGCCCATGTTGTAGAGCAGCTCCTCGATCGCGGCGAGCTGCTCGTCGCGGCCCTCGCGGTCGAACTTGACGTCCCCGTAGCAGTTGTACCCGAGGGTGTGGATCCCGGCGAGGTCGACGCCGTAGCTCTCACACGCCGCAGAAAGCGACTGAAGGTACTCCACGGAGGGGACCTCCTCGGGACCGAGGGGAAGCCGCCGGTCGGTCTCGGTCCGATCGCTCTCGTCGACGAAGATGTCGCCGCCGGTCCCGCCCTCCGGCTCCGTGGGATTGACGAAGACGTCCGTCACGCCGAGCTGTCGGATGTACTGCAGTCGCTCGTCCGAGAGCGTGTTGGTTCGAAACCCGACGCGTACGGGACCGTCTTCCGGGTCGCCTCGGTGGCTCATACCCGGGCGTGCCGAGAGGATAAATATATAGATACCGATCCGGCACCCCGGCGTGTCCACCCGTGTTCCAACCGCCGTCCCGGATCGCGGGGCGGCGTAGCGCCCTCCCCGGCCGATCACCGCGACCGTGGCGTTTAATGCATGTGGCATCACAACGCGTCTCACGCATGTACGAGGACTTCGCGAGGAAACTCGCAACGACGATGTGGGGCGACTACGACGAGACGCCGGGGCGGACCACGGACACGCCGGCGATCACGGACCTCGACACCGTGGTGATCGACGGGAACTTCCCGTGGACGATCGTCACGATCGAGACCGACGCCGGCGTGCGGGGGATCGGCGAGGCCTATCCGGCACCGGGCGTCCACGAGATCATCACGGACTACCTCCGTCCGGTGCTCGTCGACGAGAACCCCCTCGACGTCGAGCGGCTCTATCACCTGATGCGCGAGAGCCTCTCGGGACGCGGATCCCAACAGGGGATCGCGACGATCGCGATAAGCGGGGTCGAGCTGGCGCTTTGGGACGTCGCCGGCAAGGTGCTCGACCAGCCAGTCTACCAGCTCCTCGGCGGGAAGATGCGCGAGGAGATCCGCATCTACGCGGACTGCCACGCCGGCGAGTCCATGATCGATGCGGCCCTGGAGGGACAGTCGCGGGAGACCTACCGGCCCGAGGCCTACGCCGAGGAGGCGCGCGAGGCGGTCACGGAGGGGTACGACCTGATCAAGTTCGACCTCGACGTCCCCTCGGGACGCGAGATCCAGACGGAGGCGAGACACCTCACCGACCCCGAGATCGAACACAAGCGTCGGCTCGTCGAGGCGGTCGCGGAGGCGGTCGGCGACGAGGCGGAGTACGCCTTCGACCTCCACTGGAACTTCGCCCCCGAGTCGGCGAGGCGTCTCTGTGAGGCCGTCGAGCCCTACGGTCCGATCTGGATCGAGGACCCCCTCCCGCCGGAGAACACGGAGGCTATGGCCCAGCTCTCGCGTGCGGTCGACGTGCCCATCCTGACCGGCGAGAACCGGTACGGCCGCCACGGGTTCCGCGACCTCCTCGAGGCCGGCGCGGTCGACTTCGTCGCCCCCGACGTCCCGAAGACCGGCGGGATCGCCGAATCGAAGAAGATCGGCGACCTCGCGGACACCCGCTATTGCGCGTTGACCCCGCACAACATCGGCAGCCCGGTCGCGACCATGGCGGGCGTCCACGTCGGCGCCTCCGTTCCGAACTTCCTCGCCCTCGAGTTCCACGCCCGCGAGGTCCCCTGGTGGGACGACCTCGTCGTCGGCGAGGAGCCCCTCATTCAGGACGGCCGGATCGCGGTCCCCGACGATCCGGGACTCGGGATCGAACTCGACTGGGACGTCGTCGAGGAACACCGCAAGCGGTGAGGGCCGATCGGCGCGGGCGTCTCGGGCGGGGGTCGATACCACCAAAACGTTTTATCGATCTCGGGTGACCATTCACAGGTCAATGCGAAACGATCACGCGATAGTCGACTGTCTCACGGAACACGGGATCTCGACCGTCTTCGGGATCCCCGGCAAACAGACCCTGCCGTTGAACGAGGTGATAAGCGGTCGAGAGGACGTCCGGTTCGTGATGGCCCGCCACGAGACGAACGTCACCCATCAGGCGTGGGGATACGCGGAGTCGAGCGGCGAGATGGCCGCCACGGTCGTCATCCCCGGACCGGGCGACATGAACGCGATGAACGGGCTGAAGAACGCGCTCAACGACTGCACGCCGCTCGTGCACGTCGCCGTCGAGACGGAACCCGAGGTCCGCGGCGGCGACGGGATCCACGAGACGCCGCCCGACACCTACGACAACGTCGTCAAGGAGAACGTGACGGTCGAGACGCCACAGAGCACGGTCGCGGAGCTCGATCGGGCGATCACGATCGCGAAAACGCCGCCGAAGGGGCCGGTCCGGGTCGGGATCCCGAAGAACTTCGTTCCGATGGCGGTAGAACAGGCCGAATCGGGCGAGACCGAGCCGGCCGAACCGCCCCGTCCACCGGCGTCGGCGGTCGGACGGGCCGCGGATAGCCTCGCAGCAGCCGACTCCCCGGCGATCATCGCGGGAGGCGGCGTGCGTGCCGCCGAGGCGAGCTCCGAGCTGCGAACCCTCGCCGAGACGATCGATGCGCCGGTCGCGACGACCTACAAGGGGAAGGGGACGTTCCCCGAGGACCACCCCCTCTTTGCGGGCGCGCTCTGTGGCGCGACGAGTCCCGAACTGACGCGGTGTCTCGAGACGTCGGACGCCCTCCTCGCCGTCGGCTCCGACTTCGATGCCGTCTGGAGCAAACGCTGGTCGTACGACCTCCCCGCGGAGCTGATCCACGTCACCCTCCATCCGTCCGACGTCGGAACGGGCTACGACCCGAGCGTCGCCGTCGTCGCCGACGCGAAGCGGACGCTCGAGGCCGTCAACGCGGAACTGGGGGAGCGCTCCGAAGTCGGAGTGGACACGTCGGCGTCCGGATCCGGTCGCTCCCGCGCCCGGGACGTTCGAAACGCCGAGGCCGAACGAACGGCCGAGCTCCGCGCGGTCACGGAGCCCCCGCTTTCGAGCGTGAGCGCGCTCGCCGCCATCCGGGAGGGGCTGCCCCGTGAGACGATCGTCGCCGCCGACGCCGGCGGCTCGCGCGTCTGGACGGTCATGACCTTCCCGGCCTACGACCCGCGCGATTACGTCAATCCGGGCTCCTGGGCGTCGATGGGACTCGCGATCCCCGCCGCGGTCGGGGCCGCGATCGCCAATCCGGATCAGCCGGTTGCCGTCCTGATCGGGGAAGGGGGCTTGATGATGTGTCTCGAGGAGCTTCACACGATCGTCGCGGAGTCCCTCGACGTGACCGTGTTCGTGTTCAACAACGACGACTACGCGATCATCAGCGAGGAGGCCGAACGGAGCTACGAACTCGGTGCGAACGCCTACGGGTGGACCGACGCCCCGCTCGACTGTGCGGGGATCGCCGAGGGGATGGGCATGGACACGAGGCGGGCCGAGACGCCGGACGGGATTCGGGAGGCCGCACGCGAGTCGATCGGGAACGGTCCGACCCTCGTCGAGATTCCCACCGATCCGGACGAACCCCAGGCGGGCGAGTTCATGACGTGAGTGACTCGTTCTTCTGTCGGGAACGGACTGCGGATCGTTCGAGCCGGCTCGCCATCCGTGAGCCGTGAGCCGATATCGAGCAAAATAATTACTACTGTATGGTTGTAATGATATCCGACAGATCGACCGATCCGTGAGTGCCCCCGATACTCGAACGATCGGGAATGTGTTTCCGACGTGTCGGAATCCCGGTTTGAACCCGATATAGAGGCGTTACACGCCGATCAATGTTGTTCCCGAACGGAGAACCCCATCGGCGGGGAGCGACCAGCCGCAACCGTGCGGTCCTCGATCGGATCGCACACCTATTTATTCGTCCCCGACCGTTCGTCGGTATGGACGTGTTACACCCGGCGATGTGGGTCACGGACGCCGACGAGATGGAGGAGTTCTACGCGGAGGGTCTCGGTCTGGAGCGGACCCGCGAGTTCACCGGCGGGGACGGCGCGACGAACCGATTCCTCGGCGGCGAGGGCGACGCGGAGATCCAGTTCAAGTTCCACGAGGACGACGCCGAGGACGCGCCGACCGGCTTCGATCACGTCGGGATCGCCGTCGAGAGCGTCGACGAGACCATCGAGGTTCTGACCGAGGAGTTCGAAAGCGAGATCGTCCGCGGTCCGAAGACTCTCGAGGACAAGGGGCTCCGGATCGCGTTCCTCACCGACCCCGAGGGATACGTCGTCGAGGTCGTCGAGGAGCTCGAGGAGTAGATCGGGTCGACGCGGACTCCACGCTCGCGGCCGAGAACGATCGCACTGGAAAGCGACAGCTGAGGATCGAACGCACCCGAGTGAGACCGGACGCGTGAGACTGGCCAGGTGGGACTGATCACCTGATACTGGCCGCGTGAGCTTGGAAGCGATCGATTCGGACGTGACGGCCGATCACGCTCGCCGAGACATATACGATATCGTACTATACATACGAATTATCCGTTCGTTGATTCATTCGATCCGGCGGTGTTCCTGGATCGTTCGTGTCTTCGAACCGGCGGTCGTCCTCGCGGTCACGATGACTGTCCCCCGATCGACGTACCTGCTCTATCCACACCTCATCCGCAAATATCCGGGATATCGGCGATTTGTGCGTCGATCGTTCCGCTCAACGATTCGACTAACGCATGGATCGGGACTCGCGATCGGGGATCGGTTCGTCGACGACGATCGGGCGTCTTCGCCTTCCTCCTCGAGTGAAGTACGGACCGGATCTCGACGTGTTTTCGTCGAATTCTAAGAAATAAACTATGTATCGCAATATGATTTTAGGCGACCCTTCGAGCGACGCGTTCGGAACGCCCAAAGGCGTTTTGGGCGGAGACAACGGAGGGATCGCATGGTCGTTCCCCTGGAGATGGGCTGGCGGCGTCTGTTGTTCGAGAACTGGCCGGTCGATCCCGTGACGCTGGACGCGCGGCTTCCGGAGCCGCTCGAGCCGGACGTCCACGACGGGTCCGCGTGGATCTCGATCGTCCCGTTCACCAACGTCGCCGTTCGTCCGAAGGGGGTTCCCGAACCGTTCGGGATCCGGCTGCCGGAGCTCAACGTCCGAACGTACGTCACCCGCGACGACGTCCCGAGCGTCTACTTCTTCAGCCTCGACGCACAGGGGATCGCGAGCGTACTCGGCGCCCGAATCTTTCAGCACCTGCCGTACTACTACGCCCGGATATCCCTGGAGTGGCGGGACGGACGAGTGCGGTTTCGCTCGCGTCGTCGACATCCGGGCGCACGCCCCGCCCGCTATGCGGCGACCTACCGGCCGACCGGCGAGCCGTTTCGGGCGCCGGAGGACCCGATGGCGGAGTTCCTCCTCGAGCGGTATCGGTTCTACACGCAGGATCAACGGGGGACGCTTCGGTACGCCAACGTCGACCACGAACCGTGGACGCTCTACCGGGCCGACGCCGAGGTCGACGTGAACACGCTGTGGTCGGCCCACGGGTTCGAGCGACCGGACGCCGATCCGGTGTGTTACTACGCCCCCGGCGTCGACGTCGTCGCCTCCCGAAGCAGGCGGGAATGGCGGTGAAGCCCGATGGAGCCGTTCGAGGCGACGTTCGGCGAGGAGTTCGAGGCGGCGTTCGAGGAGTTGGCGGCCGAAGCGAGCGCGTGATAACGCTTAACCCGGCACGACGGTTTCACCCGTCATGGAAAAGGCGGAGTACGACTGCGGGTTTCTCGAGGACGTCGTCGACGACGGGCGCGTGAGCTTCGAGGCGAGCCGCCGCGAGCAGTACGCCGGGGACGCGAGCCCCCACGAGCCCCGGACGCCCGACGCGGTGGTCTGGCCGACCGATTCCGAGGAGGTATCCCGGATCCTCGCGGCCGCGAACGAACGCGGGGTCCCCGTAACCCCGTGGTCCGCCGGATCGAGCCTGGAGGGCAACCCCATCCCGGTCGCGGGCGGGATCGTCCTCTCGACCTACGAGATGGAGTCGATCGAGGTGCGTGCGGACGACCTCCACGCCGTCGTCGGACCGGGCGTGGTCTACGACGACCTCAACGAGCGGCTGGCCCGCGACGGACTACGGTTCCCGCCGGGCATCTCCAGCGGCGATCTCGCCACGATCGGCGGGATGATCGCCAACAACGCGAGCGGGTTCAACGCCGTCCGCTACGGGGAGACGCGCGATCACGTCCGCCGTCTCGAGGTCGTGCTCCCGGACGGGCGGATCGTGGAGTGCGGCGGCGACGTCGTCAAGACGTCGGCGGGCTACAGTCTGAAGGACCTCTTCGTCGGCAGCGAGGGAACCCTCGGGGTGATCACGGAGGCGACCCTCGGCGTCGAGGGGATCCCCGAACACCGGCGGGCGGCGCTCGTCACGTTCCCGACGGAGCGCCACGCCAGCGAGGCCGTCGCGGAGGTGATCCGCTTCGGCGTCCGACCGGGCGCGATCGAGTACGTGAACGAGGGGACCGTCGAGATCATCGACGAGTACGCAGACGACCTCTCGTTGACCGCCGCGCCGACGCTGATCGTCGAGGTTCACGGGAACACCGCGGGCGTCGAGGAGGACGTCGAGTTCGTCCGCTCGATCTGTGAGGACAACGGGGCGACGAGCTGGGAGTCGGCCGCCGGCGACGAGCGCGAGGAGATCTGGCGTGCGCGCCGCGAGACCTACGACGCCGTCCGCAGCCATCGTCCCGGCGAGGAACCCGCCATCGTCGGCGACGTGGTCGTGCCGATATCGCGGTATCCGGACATCGTGGAGGCGGTCGAGACCGAAAGCGACGACCTCGACCTCTTTTGTCCGGCCGTCGGACACGCCGGCGACGGAAACCTCCACTACGCGCCGCTCGCGGACCTCGACGACTCGGACGCGGTCGAGCGGGCCCGCGAGTTGAACCGCCGGATCGTCAAGCGGGCGATCGACATGGGGGGAACCGCGACCGGCGAACACGGCGTCGGCATCGGGAAACGCAAGTTCATGGAGCGCGAGCACGGCGTCGCCGTCGACCTCATGTACGACATCAAGGAGTCCCTGGATCCGAACGGGATCATGAACCCCGGAAAGGTCCTTCCGGACGACGGGGACGTCACCGACGAGACGTAACGCGATTCCGATCGAACCTGATTCCGCTGTTCGTCTCCTCCGTGATGTGGAGCCGGAGTCGGATTTATCATGTTGGGTGTCGCCGATCATCACATGACACCGACGATCACGCGGATCGAGTCGACCGAGTTCGGCTACGAACTCGAGGATCGCGGCCCGTACCCCGATGGATTCGGGATGGGCTATCATCCGGGACGAACGACCGAGCGCCGTCTCTTCGGCGTTCGGGTCCACACGGACGTGGGGATCACGGGCGAGTACGTGGGCGGGAACTCGCCGGGGATGGCGGAGTTGAACATGGTCGCGGACTATCTCGTCGGCAAGAACCCGCTCGACCGCGAGAAGCACTGGTCGGAGATCAAACGCGCGCTGCGGAAGTACGACCGGATGGGGATCGGGCCGATCGACATCGCGCTGTGGGACTTTGCCGGCAAGTACTACGACGCCGCGATCCACGAGCTGCTCGGCACCTACCGAGAACGCATCCCCACCTACGCCTCGACGTACGGCGGGGATCGAAACGGCGGGCTCGACTCGCCGGAGGCGTATGCGGACTTCGCCGAGGAGTGTCTCGAGATGGGATACCCCGCCTTCAAGATCCACGTCTGGGGCGGCGAGTGGCGCGACACCGAGGAGGTGATCGACGTGGTCCACGCTGTGGGCGAGCGCGTCGGCGACGAGATGGACCTCATGTGCGATCCGGCATGCCACATCGAGACGTGGGGTGACGCGCTCGAGGTGGGAAAGGCGTGTGACGAACACGACTATTACTGGTACGAGGATCCCTACCGCGACGGCGGGATCTCCCAACACGCCCACCGAAAGCTCCGCCAGAAGCTCGACACGCCCATCCTCCAGACCGAACACGTCCGTGGACTGGAGCCGTTCACGGACTTCATCGCGAACGAGGCGACCGACTTCGTGCGTGCCGATCCCGAGTACGATGGCGGGATCACCGGCGCGATGAAGCGCGCCCGCGTGGCCGAGGGCTTCGGCCTCGACGTCGAGTATCACGCTCCCGGCCCCGCACAGCGGCAGTGCATCGCGGCGACGCGCAACACGAACTACTACGAGATGGCGTTGGTCCATCCGGAGGTCCCGAACACGACGCCGCCGGTCTACGCCGACGGCTACGACGATCAGCTGGAGTCGATCGACGACGAGGGGTACGTGGAGATCCCGGACGGCCCCGGCCTCGGCGTCGAGTACGACTGGGCGTTCATCGAGGACAACGAGACGGGAAGCCGCGTCTATGAGTGATACCGTGGTATCCCCGTCCGTGATCCGTGTGATCGAGGATCAACGTTTTGTGCACCCTCCGCGAACCGGTCAGTCATGACGAACTCCAACGCGGCAGATCTCGAGGCGGAGTACGAGCGGCGGACGCCGACCTCGAAGGAACACTTCGAGGAGGCGCGAACGTATCTTCCCGGCGGCGACACGCGCGAGGTGACCTACGTCGATCCGTATCCGACCTTCGTCGAGGAGGCGTCCGGGTGCACGCTGACGACGGCCGATGGGGAGGAGCTGCTCGACTTCCTGAACAACTACACCCAGTCGGTCCTCGGCCACGCACCGCCGACCGTGGTCGATGCGGTCACGGAGCGGTTCGCCCGCGGAAACGGACTCGCGGCGCCGACGACGGAGGCCACCGAGTTGGCACGCCGGATCGTCGAGCGCGTTCCCTCGGTCGAGACGGTCCGGTTCGCCAACTCCGGAACCGAGGCGACGATGAACGCCATCCGCGCCGCGATCGCCCACACGGGCAACGAGCACGTGCTCAAACTCGACGGCGCGTTCCACGGGACTCACGACACGGTGCTCGTCGGCGTCGAGGACGAGGGGCGAGAGAACCCCGGCGTCCCGACCACCGTCGAGGAGCGCGTCTCGACGGTCCCGTTCAACGACACGAAGGCGCTCGTGGAGGCGTTCGAACGACACGGCGACGACCTGGCCTGCTTCATCGTCGATCCGATCATGGGAAACGCCGGGATGATCCCCCCACGCGAGGGGTTCCTCGAGACCGCCCGCGATCTCACGGCGGACACCGACACGCTCCTGCTGTTCGACGAGGTGATGACCTTTCGCATGGACCCGGGCGGCGCCCAGGAGCGGTACGGGATCCGCCCGGATCTCACGGCGTTCGGGAAGTTCATCGGTGGCGGGCTTCCCGCGGGCGCCTTCGGCGGCCGCGAGGACGTGATGTCGGTGTTCGATCCCGCCACCGGGTCGGTCACCCACTCGGGGACGTTCAACGCAAACCCGGCGACGATGGTCGGGGGCGCCGCCACCCTCGACGCCCTCGACGGGAACGCGATCGAGCGGCTCAACGACCTCGGCGCGACGGCACGCGAGCGCCTCGAAGCCGTCTGTGCGGACGCGGAGGTACCCGCGCAGGTCACCGGCGACGCGTCGTTTCTCAACGTCCACTTCACCGACGACGAGGTGCGCGACGCGCGGACCGGAACGACCCACGAGGCGATCACGGAACGGTTCTCCCTCGCGATGCGGAACCGGGGCGTGTTCGTCGCCGATCGCGGGTTGGTGAACCTCTCGACGCCGATGGGCGAACCCGAGATCGACGCGCTCGTCGACGCGGTCGAGGGTGCCCTGGCGGATCTCTCGACCGCGGCCGCGTTCGATGGGGCCTGATCAGGGTCCGTGGCTGCCCCACGCGAAGGCCGTCCAGCCGCCGTCGGCGGTCAACACCTCGCCGGTGACGAAGTTGTCCCGGGAGGCGAGAAACAGCGCGCAGTTGGCCATCTCCTCGGTCGTGCCGAACCGCCCCATCGGCGTGCGGTTCTCGACCTCCTCTTGTGTGTAGTCCGCCGACTCCATCGTCTGATCGGTGATGGCCGTGCGGATGTACCCCGGCGCGAGCGCGTTGACGTGGATGCCGTGTTCGGCCCACTCGACCGCGAGGGTCCGCGTCAGGTTGTCGACGCCGCCCTTCGCGGCACAGTAGGGGCTGCGCCGGTGGAGGCCCATCGATCCCATCATGCTCGAGACGTTGACGATGGCGCCGCCGTCATCCTGGTCGATCATCTGGCGTCCGGCCGCCTGCGAGCCGAAGAAGACGCCGGAGAGGTCCACGTCGATGACCTGTCGCCAGTCCTCGGGCGCCATCTCCTCTGCGGGGCCGATGATCGTCATTCCCGCGTTGTTCACCATCACGTCGAGGCGGCCGAACTCCTCGACCGTCGCCTCGACCATGGCCGAAACGGAGTCCGGGTCGGTCACGTCACACTCGACCGGCAGCGTTTCGGCGCCGTCGACCGTCTCCGCGATCTCCTCGGCTGCCGCCTCGGCGCGCTCGTAGCTCCGCGAGTTCGTGACGACGTTCGCGCCCTCGCGCGCGAGTTCGGTCGCGATGGCCTTGCCGATCCCCTTGCTCGATCCCGTGACGATGGCCGTCTCTCCGTCGAATCGTCCGCTCATACGGGTTTTCGCTCGCGCGCACACCTAATAAGTCCCCCCATCGTCGTCGGTCGCCGGCGGCGCGCCGACGGTCTCGTCTAAGACGATCGATCGCCTACGCGTCCTCGTCCGCGGGACGCCCGTCGTCGGTCGCCGGCGGCGCGCCGACGATGAGCCAGACGTGTTCGCCCTCGGTGTCGTTGAGCACCTGTCGGTTCGTCTCGGGCGGGATGCGGACCGCGGAGCCCTCCGGCACGTCGATCAGATCGCCCTCGATCTTCATCCGACCGGGCCCCTCGAGGACGTAGTACAGCTCCTCCTGTTCGGTCTGGCGGTGGTAGCTCATCGCGTCGCCCGGCGAGAGGTACCACACCTTCGGTCGCATCTCCGTACAGCCGAGCTCCGAGACGAGATCGACGTGGTCCGTCCCCGAGCTCGCCGAGGGAGTCGGTTCCACGTCGTGAACCTGGACCATGCTGTAGTCGTCGGACATGTCCCCGACTCCGTCGTCCTCGCGTAAAAAGGTGCGCCGTTCGGCGTTGGCGTCCCGGACCGGTAGAAGTCGCCGTAGGTCGCTCCTACCGGATTCGAAGTCGGGACATACCTATCCGTGGAGACGTCCCTTCTCCGTCCATGAGCACCCCTGTTGCGGACCGAGAGAGTCTGGAAACGCACCTGTTGAAAGCCCTCGAGAACACGAAGGATCCGGAGGCGCGCTACCACATCCGCGAGTCGCTCCAGAAGCTCCAGATCGAATAGGACGGCGACGAGAGGCGCCGAAAACGCCGACCTCTCGATCGAATCAACGTCGATCGGTCCAAAGGCTATTGGGCGGCGGCGGGAAAGGCCAGCCATGGCCGACACGTCCCGCGAGTGGCGTCTCGCGAAGCGACCCCACGGCGAACCGGAGCTGGACTGTTTCGAACTGCACGAACGCGACGTCCCGGTGCCCGAGCGAGGTGAGGTCCTGATCCGCGTGCGATACCTCTCCGTCGATCCGTACATGCGCGGGCGGATGCGGGACAGCGAGTCCTACGCGGACCCGTGGGCGGTCGGCGACCCGCTGCGCGGCGGCGTGGTCGGCGAGGTCGCCGCGAGCGAGAGCGACCGATACGACGTCGGCGACCTGGTCTCCGGGAGGGGAACCTGGGCCGACTACACCGTTCTCGACGCCGCGGACGTCACGGCCGTCGATCCCGACATCGCCGACCTCCCGGCGTATCTCGGAACGCTTGGAATGCCGGGACGGACGGCCTATTTCGGCCTGCTCGAGGTCGGGGAGCCGAAGCCCGGCGACACGGTCGTCGTCTCGGGCGCCGCCGGCGCGGTCGGATCGACCGTCGGCCAGATCGCGAAGCTGAACGGGTGTCGCGTCGTCGGGTTCGCCGGGTCCCGAGAGAAGACCGCGTGGCTGACCGAGGACCTCGGCTTCGACGCCGCGATCGACTACCGGGCCAGGGAGGACTACGCCGCGGCGCTCGAGGAGGCGGCGCCCGGCGGCGTCGACGTCTACTTCGACAACGTCGGCGGTCCGATCACGGACGCGGTGTTCACGAAGCTCAACCGCGACGCACGCGTCGCCGTGTGCGGCCAGATCGCCCACTACAACGACGAGGAGGTCCCGACCGGTCCGCGAAAGCTCCCGTCGCTCATCGCCACCCGCGCCAGGGTCGAGGGACTTTTGGTTCGCGACTTCGCGACGCGACACGACGAGGCCAACGACCGGCTCGCACGGTGGGTCGACGACGGCGACATCGTCCATCGCGAGACGATCGTCGAGGGGCTCGAGAACGCGCCGGACGCCTTCCTCGGACTCTTCGCCGGCGACAACGTCGGCAAGCAGGTCGTCGAGGTCTCGACGCCGCCGTGACGATCACGGCAGGCAGGTCGCAAGGAACCCGACGATCCGGTCGAGCCGCTCGTCGATCCGATCGGCGCCGTTTCGAATCGGACGTTCAGGGAGGTCCGACGACGGGGTTCTCGATCGATCCGTCCTCGAGTTCGATCCTCCCGTCGCCGTCGACGGTGACCTCGTGTCCCGCGTACTGGAAGGCGACCTCGCCGTCCGACATCGACTCGACGACCGCGTTCAGCGCGTCCGGATCGACGGCGTCGTACAGTACCGGGAGATCCAGAACGTCCCTGTCGGTCGTCTCAGCCACTCGTCGGATGACGCGTTCGGAGACTGACCGGTTCGTCCGCGGCATAACCGATCCAGGTCGGGTTGTGTCTTAAACCTACGTCAGACAACCACCGCTTCACCGTTTGGTCGGATAACCACCGCATCGCCGTTTGGTGGGATCGCGACGGCGTGAGCATCCGATCACGCTCGACTCGGGTCACCAGGACGTCTGACACAGGTTAATATGCGTCGACATACAGGGTTCAACCAACGATGCTTCGAGCGACCCACGAGCGAGTCGACCGCCCCGACCGACGAGACCGGCCCTCCAACCGGACGATCCGGGGGATCCGGCGATGAAGCTCGCGACGATCGGCGTCGGAAACGCCGGCAGCAAGCTCATCGACCGGATGATCGAGTTCGAGCGCGACACCGGCCGAAACCTCTGTCGACACGCGCTCGTGATCAACACGGCCCGGACCGACCTGGCGAAGCCCCAACACGTGCCCGAGGACCGCCGCGTCCTGATCGGCGACACCCATCGGAAGGCGCGCGGCCACGGCGTCGGCGGCGACGCGGAGGTCGGCGCCGAGGTCGCAAAGACCGACATCGACGAGATACGTCGGGTGTTCGACGACGTCGAGATCCACGAGGTCGACGCGATCCTCGTGGCCGCGGGGCTCGGCGGCGGCACCGGCAGCGGGGCCGCCCCGGTCGTCATCGACGAGCTTCAAAAGATGTACGACGAGCCGGTCTACGGGCTCGGCGTGCTCCCCGGCAAGTACGAGGGCGGCCGACCGGCGCTCAACGCCGCCCGGTCGCTCCAGTCGTTCGTCACCAAGGTGGACAACTTCATCGCCTTCGACAACGACGCCTGGCGCTCGCGCGGTCAGACGATCGAACAGGGCTACGAGGAGATGAACGAGGAGCTGGCCACCAGGATCGTCACCCTGCTCGCGGCCGGCGAGGTCGACGACTCCGACGTCGGCGAGAACGCGATGGACTCGAGCGACATCATGCGGACCCTCGAGATCGGCGGCGTCTCCTCCATCGGCTACGCGTCCACGGAGCTGGCCACGCAGTCGGAGGGGCTGCTCTCGCGGTTCAACGAGGGCGAGGACCTCCAGGAGGACTCGACGGACGCGGCCAAGATCAAGGGGCTCGTCCGCCGGGCGGTCAACTCCCGGCTCACCGTCCCCTGTGAGGTCTCGAGCGCCGACCGCGCGCTGATCGTCTTCGCCGGTCCGCCGGCGGCCATCTCGCGAAAGGGCGTCGAGGCCGCCCGCGAGTGGCTCGAGAACGAGGCGGACACGGTCGACGTGCTCGCGGGCGACGACCCCCGGCGGAACTCCTCGACGCTCGCGGCGGTGGTGCTGCTCTCGAACGTGACCGAGACGCCGCGGATCGACGAGATACAGAACCAGGCCGTCGACGCACAGAACAAGATCCGCGAGCTCGACGCGGTCCGCGAGGAGGAGATCGAGTCGCTGATCACCGACGACGACAATGACCTGGACCCGATCGTCTAGCGTGCCGCTCGGGGGAGGGGGGACGTCGGGGGCGAACGAATGAAGCTCTCGCTTCTCGGCGTCGGCAACGCCGGGACCCGGATCGTCGACCGGCTCGTCGAGGCCGAAGCCGAGACGGGCCGCGAGTTCACCGAGGGAAACGTCCTCGCGTTCGACACCTCGACGGTCGCGTTCGAGGAGACGACGACCATACCGGAGGACCGTCGGGTGCTGATCGGCGACACCCATCCCGAAGTCACGGAGCACCACCCGAACGGGGACGCCGATAGCGATGCCGACGGCGATCACGCGGGCCCCCCTGCGGACGCGGACGCCGACGATTCCGCGTCCGTCGTCGATAGCGAGCGACCGGGCGTCGGCGGCGATCCGGACGTCGGCGCCGCGGTCGCGCGCGACGACCTCCCGGAGATCCGTCGCGCGCTCGACATGGTCGACGAGACGGAGGTCGACGCGACGCTGGTGGTCGCCGGGCTGGGCGGCGGCACCGGAAGCGGCGTTGGGAGCGTCCTCTTAGAGGAGCTTCAGTCGAGCTACGAGGAGCCGGTCTACGTCCTCGGCGTTCTGCCTGCCGAGACGGAATCGGACGAGCGCGCTCTGACCGCTGCCCGCGGAGTACGGACGATCGTGCCGCTCGCCGACGCCGTGATCCCGGTTGACAACGAGTCCTGGCGGGCGGGCGAGGCGCGGATCGACGACCGCTACGCGGCGATCAACGACGAGATCGCGACCCGGATCCTCGCGCTGTTCGCGGCCGGCGAGCTGGAGCCCGACAATCCCTCCGAGATGCGGATCGATCCGACGGACGTCAGCCGGACGCTCGGCGTCGGCGGCCTCGCCGCAATCGGGCACGCCACCATCGAGATCGATTCCGGCCCGAACGGGCTCATCGGGCGGCTGCTGGCGCTTTTGGGCCTCCGCGAGGACGACCCCGACACGACGACCGACGCCGCGACGATCAAGCGGCTCGTGCGCCGCGCCCTCGAGTCCAAGCTGACGATGCCGTGTGACGTCTCCTCCAGCGATCGCGTCTTGCTCATCCTCTCGGGGCCGCCGGCGAAGATCTCCCGGAAGGGCTTCGAGACCGGACGGTACCTCCTCGAGGACGAGACCGGGACGGTCGAGGTGCTCGCCGGGGACGAGCCGCTTTCACGTGCCGACTCGATCACGGCGACGGTGCTTTTCGCGAACGTCACCGACGTCCCGCGGGTCGAAGAACTGCAGCGCCGCGGTCTCGCGAGCCGTGAGGAGGCGACCACCTCGGCGTCCGCCGCCGCGAAGGAAGTCGCCGCCTCGGCGGCCGCGGATCGGACGGACTCGTCCGGATCGCCGCCCGACGATCGGGGCTTCGAGTTCGGCGAGAACGGCGACGGTTCCGATCGCGGCGTGGCCATCGAGGACGCCGACGGCGGGATGGCAACGAGCGTGTCCGACAGCGAGACGGCGCCGGCGGAGACCGGTGACGAGGCGGAGACTGGGGACGAGACGGAGACCGGTACCGAGACGGAGACTGGGGACGAGACGGAGACCGGTACCGAGACGGAGACTGGGGACGAGACGGAGACCGGTACCGAGACGGAGAC
>NZ_JBHSXL010000009.1:485084-766846 GCF_042662125.1 Halopenitus salinus
CGGAGACCGATCGGGAGTGACGGCTCCGGCGGTTTCGAACGGCACTCGAGCCGAAACCTCGATGTCGCTCCGCGAGAACCGTCGAGGCGGGATGCGGATCGCACTCATCGCACACGACGACGAGAAGCCCGAGATGATCGCGTTCGCGAACGAACACGAGGAGATCCTCGCCGAACACGACCTCATCGCGACAGGAACAACGGGCGGCCGCCTGAACGACGAGACGGATCTCGAAGTGACGCCGCTCGAGTCCGGGCCGCTCGGGGGCGATCTGATGATCGGTTCGGCGGTCGCCAACGACGCCTGCGACGCCGTCTTCTTCTTTCGCGATCCGATGACCGCACAGCCCCACGAGCCGGACATCACGGCGCTGCTCCGGATCTGTGACGTTCGAGACGTCCCGCTCGCGACCAACCGATCGAGCGCGACGGCCCTCCTTTGTGGACTCGACGCCGCCGTCGAGTAGCTCGAGCGATCGAATCGCAACGCCGCGACCACCATCACTATGGGCACCACCGTCGATGTGCCCGCATGGACGACCGAACCAGACTCTACGTGTCGGGGTTCATCGCCGCGACCATCGCGTACGTCACCACCGTCCTGGCCTTCGCCGGCCGGTTCGCGATCTTCGAGTGGATCGCGTTCGTGATCGCCTTCCTCGTCGTCTTCGTCGGGTTCGATCGGTTCGTCGTCTGGCTCGAGTCCCAGGAGTGATGGGCGGTCGAGCCATCAAAACGGCTTCACGGGAGGAGGAGTTCACGGTCGGAGGGATCCGCGGTCACGGGGATCCTACTCAGAGGAATCCCGAGATGCCGAGCGCCTCGAGGATCGGAACGCCGGCGACGAGCGAGCCGAGGACGTACCCGCCGATCGCGCCGCCGTTCAAAAGCGGCAGGCCGGCGTGTGCGCGCCCGCGCATCACCCATCGGAGCAACACGAACAGCCCGGCGAAGATCCCGACCATCGCGAGGAGCGCCGGGAGGTTGAGCCCGACGATCGGAACCCCGAGATCGGGCGCCGGCGAGAAGGTCGCCGCGCTCGCGACCAGCACGGTCGGAATGACGGCGTCGCCGAGGCCGATGAAGAACGCATCGCGCTCGTCGTCGTTTTCGTGGTCTCCGTCGCCTTCGTCCGCGGCGCTTCCGTCGACGTCGTTCGAGCCGTCGACGTCGGCGGCACCGCTTTCGTCCCCGTTGTCGACTCCGTCCTCACTTCCGTCGCCGTCCTCACTCCCGTCACCGTCCTCGTCCGCCTCCGCGAGGAACGAGTAGGAGAGCGAGAGCGGGATCACGAGAACGACCGGGATCCGAAGGTCCATGACTCCCTCGGCGAGCGAGAGCATGTGCTCGGTCCCGTAGACGGAGATCGCATCGTAGACCGCGAGGAAGCCCAACAACACGAGCGCCGGGAGGATCCCGAAGGAGATGCCGAACAGGCCGGCCGCGCCGGCCCCCATCAGCACGCCCGCGGCGTCGATCACGTACCACTCCGGGTACACGAGGAGCGCGATCGACACGGCCGCGGAGGGAACGACGGCGAGGACCGGATCGAAGAGCGCGGAGAAGACGTACCACGCCAACAGCCCGGCCGTCCCGACGATCACGTACCGGACCGCTCGGTCCAGATCGTAGCGGAACGCGGCGAGCATGAACCCGGTCGCGACCAGGATGGCGGCGAAGTACGCGAGGCTGTTCGTCGGGTCCTGGGGGTCCTCGACCGGCTGGTAGCCGCTCTCGACGAACTCCGGGACGAGCGCGAGCGCCCCGAGCTGGACGATCAAGAAGAGGGCGGCGGCGAACGCGACGCCGCGGTACTCGCGGGGGATCATCGCGCGTAGAGCTTGCCCCCGAGGAGGTCGGCCAGCGTGACCCCGTCGTTCGGCGTCACCGCGACGTAGGGGCGGTCGACCGGGCCGAACACGTCGACCACGCGGCCCACGGTCGAGAGCGACTCGTCCACGACCGTCTCGCCGATCCCGGGCGGATCCTCGCCCGTCGATCCGCGAGCGATCGCGAGCCCCTGTGCCGTTCGCACGACGTCGCCGACGCGTTTCACGAGTCGTCCCTGAGGAGGCCGACGTAGGCAGCGACGGCCTGCACGAGGTCGTTCTTCGTCGTGTCCTCCGTGCCTCGCACGAGGACGCGCCCACGTGCTTCGTGTTCGCGGGAGTAGCTCGCGTCCCGTTCGATCACGGCGTCGTAGCCGACCTGCTGGACCGCCTCGGCGATCTCGTCGACGGTCGGATCCGGAAGCGCCTGATCGCCCGCGACGCGCCGACCCGCTGACCGAGACAGATCGGCGTCGAGATAGGCGGGATAGATGACGTTCTCGACCATACCGATCCGCCGTCCCCGGGCCGTAAGGTCGTTTCGACTGGCGGGAGCGCCCCCGACGTCGCTCTCGAGACGTCGTGGGACGTGCTCGCGGGACCGGCGCGGCGGTCGCCGATCACGCCGCCGCCCAATTGCACCGGCCCCCCATTGCACCGGCTCCCGGTCGGCGCCCTGCCCGCCGTTCAGCGTAGGGAGTATCGACGTCGCTCAGCGTACCGCATCAGCGATCCGGGAGAGATACGGGTTGATCCGATCGAAGGCGATCAGGTAGACCCCGATGAGGATCCCGATCAACCCCAGCGGAAACGCCCCGGTCACGGTGGCGATGAACACGATGAGTCCCACGATCCTGACGATCTTGGCCGTTCGCTCGTTCATACTTGTCCCCCGTGCGACAGACTCGCGTGATCGCAATTAAAAGTTGTCCGCAAGGTGGTGCGAGGCGGTGACGGCGCTCTCCTCGCTCTCTGACGTGAGACGGTTCCACGACCGGATTCCGTGGGAGTGACGACCCGTCACTCGCCCTACTCGTGATCTCCGGCCTTCGATCGGAGCCGTTCGATCGAAGACGTCGTTCGAACGGTCAACGATCGCGGATCCATTCACGGAACGATCGCTCGCGAGACGACGACAGGAGTTTGACCCTTCCAAAAACCTTAAACGGTCGCGGGATACCGTCGTGCATGAACCCTCCGCTCGCTGCGACCCTCGCGTTCGAACCGTCACTTTCGACCGTCCTCGTCCCCGAACTCGCCCAGGTGACACAGCCGGGAGCGCCACAACCGGGAGCGAACGTGTCGCTCATCGGGAGCGTCCTCGGATCCGTGCTCCTCACCGTGGTCATCGGCGGCGGACTGCTCGCGTTCGCGCCCGACTACGTCGATCGAACCACGGGACGGATCCTCGACGATCCGGGAGAAACCGTCCTCTACGGGCTCGGGATCGGCATTGTGCTGGTGATCGGCATGGTCGTGTTGTTCATCACCGTCTTCGGGATCGTTCTCGCGATCCCGTTGATCCTGGCTACGATCGTCGCGAGCGAGCTCGGATATCTCGCCGCCGGCAGGGCCGTCACCGACGAGTGGGGTCCCGCATTGCTCGTCGCGATGGGCGTGTCCGCGATCGTCGGTGCCGTCCCGATCCTCGGTGCGGTCGTCGGACTGGTTCTCAGTAGCTTCGGGATCGGGGCTGCGTACCTCGATCTCACTCGGTAGCCGTCACCGATCGAGCCGCCGCGAGAACAGCGCCGTCGCGACGATCGCGACCGCCGCGATGGCGATCCCGAACCCGGGTGTGTCGTCCGTGGTCGGATCCGAGGTCCCCTCCTCGGTTGCCGGCGCCGAGGTTCCTCCCTCGGTTGCCGTATCCGAGGTCGTTCCGTCCGGAGTCGCCTCGACGGTCGACCCCGAACTCGGAGCCGAATCCGCTCGCAGCTGCTCGGAGACGTTCTCCACCGTGTAGACCACGCTTCGCGGCGCGGGCTGGTTGACCCACTGGACGGGGACGTAGATCGTGTTGTTCTCGCGACCCGCGGTGGTGCTCGCGTAGGGTTCCTCGGCGTGAATATCCGAGTCCCGGTCCGTGATGAGGATGTACTCCGGGTCCATCTCTAAGACGACCTCCGCGCTCAACTGGGGGTAGCCTGTGTGGTTCTCGGCCGCGACGTTTCTGGCGCCGGCCGTGGTCAGCATCTCGTCGATGAAGGTGTCGCCGGCGGCGACGTAGCCGCTGCCGAGCGGATAGAGGATGGTGGGTCGCTCGTCGTCGTCGTCGACCGAGACCCGGGCCGTCTCCACGCTCTCGTTCATCCAGGCGTTCGTCTCGGCGGCCCCCTCGCAGTTGCCGGTGAGCCTGCCGATCGTCGTCGTCTTCGCCGCGACGTCCTCGATCGAGTGTGCACGCGGGAGGTGGAAGACGGGGAGGCCGGCATCGCGCATCCCCGCCAGCTGTTCCGTGTCGGTCGAGTTCGGGACCAACACGAGGTCGGGCTCGGTGCCGGCGACCTCCTCGATGCTCACCCCGAACTCCGAGGAGACGGGGGTCCGCTCGTCCGCACCCTCGAGGTAGGAGGCGTACCGCGTCACGCCGACGACCTGCGAGCGCCCGCCGATCTCCCACATGGTCTGGGCGGCCGAGGGATTCGTCGTCGTCACGCGCTCTGGGCGCTCCTCGAGGCGAAGCGTCTCGCCCGAGGCGTCGGTGAGTTCGACCGGGAACGCACAATCGCTCGCTCCTGACTCCGCGGCGGCGACCGGCGCGGCCGCCGCGGGGAGGAGCAACGTCGCGACGAGGACCACGGTCACCGCGGTTCGTGTTCGCATCATCCCTTCCTCACCGTCAGTCCAATAAATATTTAGCTACTGCAAGCCGGTTTGTGACACCGTGCGACGGACCCGAACCGCGACGTGGTGTCTGGGCCTGACGACGCTCCTGGCGGCCGTCGTGGCCGCGAGCGCGGCGCTCGGCCCGGTTCGGGTCCCCCCGACGGCGGTCGCGAAGGTGCTTTTGGACGCGCTCGTCGTTCCGGTCGGCGCGGAGTTCGGACTGCGGTCGATGCCCGGCCCGCTCTTCGTCCCGGCCGTCGAGCTGCGGTACGTCTCGCCCTTCTCCTATCCGGTCTCGGACCTCCACCGACAGATCGTCGTCGCGATCCGGCTGCCGCGGATCCTGCTCGCGGCGATCGTCGGGTTCGCGCTCGCGGCCGCCGGCACCGTGATGCAGGGGTTCTTCCGGAACCCCATGGCCGATCCATCGATCATCGGCGTCTCCTCGGGCGCCGCGGTCGGCGCGGTCGCGTTCATCGTGGCGCCGCTCGCGTTTCCGACGTGGCTCCGATGGCTCGGCCTTCAGGGGATGGCCTTTCTCGGCGCCCTCGTCGCTGCCTTCGGCGTGTACGCGATCGCAACGAGGAACGGACGGACGCCGGTTTCGACCCTGCTTTTGGCCGGCGTGGCCGTCCAGACGTTTCTCGGCGCCGTCATCTCCTACCTCCAGTTGCGGGCCGAAGAGAGCCTGCGCGAGGTCGTCGGCTGGCTGATGGGCCACCTCGCGGGCGCGAACTGGGCGGAGGTACACGTGACGCTTCTCGTCGTTCCCGTCCTGTTCGCGGTGCTTTTGGCCTACGCGCGCGATCTGAACGTCCTGCTTCTCGGCGAGGAGGAAGCGCGGGGGCTCGGGATCGAGGTCGAGCGGACGAAGCGCGTCCTGCTCGGCGTCTCCTCGCTCATCACCGCCGCGGGCGTGGCGGTCACCGGCGTGATCGGCTTCGTCGGCCTGATCGTCCCCCACATGCTTCGCCTCGTCGTCGGACCGGACCACCGGATCCTGCTTCCCACTGCGGCGCTCGCCGGCGCGTCGTTCCTGGTGATCGCCGATACGGCCGCCCGACTCGCCAGCGCGGAGCTGCCGGTCGGAGTGGTCACCGCGGCCGTCGGCGCGCCGTTCTTCCTGTTTCTGCTTCGGCGCCGGGAGGTGCACGATCTGTGAGCGGGCCCGAGGAGACCACGGGCGAGTCGGGCGACGCCGCGGGCGAATCACGAAACGTGGACTCCGACGTCGACGACGCCGTCGAGGACTCGCCTCCGGCGATCCGCGTTCGCGATCTGACCGTCTCGTTCGGCGATCTCACGGTGCTTTCGGGGGTGTCCCTCTCGGTGGACCGCGGGACGTTCCTCGGGCTCGTCGGCCCGAACGGGGCCGGAAAGACCACGCTCTTGCGGACGCTTCGCGGGACGCTGGCGCCGGACCGCGGAACGGTGACGCTCGGCGGCGACGACGTTGCCACGCTCTCCGCGAGCGCGATCGGCCGGCGGGTCGCATCGGTGCCCCAGGAGACCTCGCTCCCCTTCTCCTTCGGCGTCGAGCAGGTGGTCGAGATGGGTCGGACGCCCCACCTCTCGCGGTTCGATTCGATCGGTTCCGACGATCGCGAGGCGATCGAGCGGGCGATGGATCGAACCGACGTCTCTCGATTTCGAGAACGATCGATCGAGTCGGTTTCGGGAGGCGAGCGCCAGCGCGTGCTGCTCGCCCGCGCGCTCGCCCAGGAGACGTCCGTCCTCCTCCTCGACGAGCCAACCGGGAGCCTCGACATCAACCACGCGGTTCGGACCCTCGAACTGGTCCGCGAGCTGGTCGCGGACGGCAAGACGGTCGTGGCCGCGATCCACGACCTCAACCTCGCCGCGCGCTACTGCGACGAGCTCGCGCTGCTCTCCGACGGATCGATTCGTGCCGCCGGACCGCCCCGGCAGGTGCTCACTGCCTCGACGCTACGGGACGCCTTCGACGCCCGAACGCTCGTCACCGATCGACCGGGGACGGCGGCGCCGCTCGTCACCGCGCTCCCGGACGACGGAGAACCTCGGGAGGACGAGACACCCCCGCACGTCCACGTCGTCGGGACCGGATCCAGGGCCGCGACGGTCGTGCGCGCGATCGCACGGGAGGGATTCGAGGCGAGCGTCGGGGTCGTCCCCGCGGGCGACGCGGCCGCCGAGGCCGCCCGCGAGGTCGGAGCCGACCCGATCCTCGTGCCCGCGTTTTCGGAGATCAACGACGAGGCCGCCGGCGCCGCACGCGATCGCGCTGCCGAGGCCGACGCGCTCGTCGTCGTCGGGCTTCCGGCGACGGGAAACCGCTCCGTCGTCGAGTCGGTGCCCGAAACGAAACGCCTCGTTGTCGGCCGATCGGCGGTCGAGGGAGTGGAAGCCCCCACGACCGAGGCGGCTGCCGAAACCGGGGGAACGGACGGAACCACGGAAACAGCCGGAACCGCTGGAACTGCCGCGCTCGACGACGCGGCGGACGTGATCGCGAGGCTGGAGACGATGATCGATCGAACTCGCAGCGGTCGGTGAAGGAGGACGCCCGGGGAGGTGGCCTCACGCCGGGCGAACGCGGATCGAGTTCGCGACCGCCTCGGGGAGGCTCTGTTCGCCCGCCGGCGTCCGGACGGTGATCATCCCGAAGGGGGCCACGTCGGTGATCTCCATCTCCGTTCCGGGGGTCACTCCGGCCTCGTCGAGGTAGGCCAGTTCCTCGTCGTCGCGGTCGGAGACGCGCGTGACCGTCACGCGATCGCCGGGTGAACACTTCGCGAGCCCGACGGAGTCGTCGTCGACCGGCTCGAGGTCCGCGCCGGGGATCGGGTCGCCGTGGGGGTCGACCTCCGGATCGTCGAGCGCGGCGGCGACGCGCCGCTCGAACTCCTCGGAGATGTGGTGTTCGAGGCGGTCCGCCTCGTCGTGGACCTCGCTCCAGTCGTAATCGAGGTGTTCGGCCAGGTAGGCCTCGAGCAGCCGGTGGTGGCGGATGACCTCGAGGGCGACCGCCTCGCCCTCGGGAGTCAACTCGACGCCCGTGTACGGCTCGCGGTCGACGAGCCCGCGGTCGGCCAGCTTGGAGAGCATGTCCGTGACCGTCGGCGACGTCTTTTCGACCTCCTCGGCGATGTCGGAGGTCGACACCGGCGGACCGTCCCGCGTCTGGAGGACGTAGATGGCCTTGAGGTAGTCCTCCATGACGTCGCTGAGCATCATCGACGTGTTGGTCGGGGTGGCGGAAATACGTGCGGGATCGGATCCGACTCTACGTGAGGGACCGGATACAGATCCGTCAGTTCGCGTCCTTCGCGCCCTCAACGGTCTCGCGGACGGCCGCACAGCCCTCGTCGTGGAGGAGGTCCCCGACGACGACGACGTCGGCGTGGGTTCCCATCTCCCGGGCGGTTTCGTAGTCGTGTATCCCGCCGCCGTAAAACAGCGTGGCCTCCTCGAGGGCGTCCCCGGCGGCCGCGACCGTCTCGGGGTCGCCGAAGGTCCCCGAGTACTCGACGTAGACGACGTCCTGTCCGAACAGACGTTCGGCGACGCTCGCGTAGGCCGCGACGTCCTCTGGCGACTGGTCGCAGTCGGCGTTCGTGTACTCCGCGACGGAGGCCTCCGGGTTCAACACGATGTAGGCCTCGGTGTGGGTTCGGTCCCAGTCGAGACCGTCCTCGATGCGGACCCACTCCTTGTGGGCGCCGACGATCCAGAAGGGATCTTCGGCGTTGAACACCGTCGGGATGAGGTAGCCGTCGAGCTCCGGCGAGTCGATGACGACGGAGGGGTTCGACGGCTCCTGGTAGATCGGGACGTCGTGTGCGGCACACGCCTCGATCACGCGTTGCATCTTCTCCTCGGTCACGCCGAGCGTGCCGCCGATCTCGATCGCGTCGGTCCCGGTCCGAACGACGTCCTCGAACGTCTCGTTCCCGTACAGCTCCTTGTCGGGATCGACTTTGAGGAGGTGATCCCACTCCTCCCACGGGTTCGTCATTACACGGAGCCACACCGGCAGGGTGTAAAAAGCAAGCGATGGATCGTGCGGGACGCCCGAATCGCCACCGGATCCGAGGCGAACGTCGCGAAGGCGAAAACGGACGCCAGCGTCGGGAGGTCAGGACGAGGGAGTCGACTCGGTCGTCTCGTCGTCAGCGCGCTCGGTTCCCGAGGACGGTTCATCGTCTCCCGTAGACGTTTCATCGTCGTCGGAGCCCCCCTCATCCGTGTCGGCATCCTCATCGCCTTCGTCCCTCGACTGCTCGGGTTCGACCTCATCGACGTCGACGTCGGTTCCCGCGACCCCGCTCTCCGATATCACGGGTTGGAGGTTGTAGCTCGCCTGATTCCCACGTTTGACCACGTTGATGTCGAAGACGAAGCTCGTCGTCTCTCCCGACCGGACCTCGAACGGCTTCGTGATCTGCAACTTCCCGCTTGGAATCATCACCTCCACCTGATCGCCGTCGACGATCCCCTCGATATCGGAGGCGTGGAGCTCGATCTTTCGGTAGCTCCCCTCCGACAGTTCACCCTCGAAGACCGGCATCGCGTCGTTCTCGATCACTTGCGTCAGATCGACGGTCGCGCCGTCGAGATCGATGACGGAGAACCCCTCGCGCCGTTCGACCCGAGCGTCGGATCCCGAATCGGGCCCCCCGTCTGATTCGTCCGTTTCGTCTGATTCGTCCGTTTCATCGGGTTCGTCCGTCCCGTCGTCGGCACCGTCGTCCGTGCCCGTCCGATTCTCCGTGTCCGACCCGTTTTCCGAGTCGGTCGAGTCGGCCTCCTCCTCGGATTCCTCGCCTTCGCCCTCGAACACCCGAGCGCTGTCGAAGGTGACGTCGAGGCGATCGAAATCACCGATGTCGGCGGGCATGTCGCTCACCAACAGTCGGAAGTTCGATCCGGACGGCTCCGATCCGTCGGATCCGGGACCGCTCGGTACGCCCGAACAACCGGCGAGAAGTGTCGTTCCCACTCCCGCCCCGAGCGTGAGCACGCGTCGTCGGTTCAGATGGATGGGCGATTCGTCGTCGTTCGATCGATCGAAGGACAGGTCGTCTCGGTTCATGGCGTCCTCCACTAGGGACGCCGAGTGGATATATTCGAACGGTACTTCAGACGAATTTAACGGGTTTAATTCGGATTTACCGCACCGCAGTCATTCGATTCTCCGGATCCAAGTCGGAAACACGGGGATCGGGATCCGGGCCGTAGCCGTGGCCGGTCGAACGCGCGCCCGCCTCCGAAGTGTATCGATGGACGTCGATCAGTCAGTCGATGGACGTGGATCCATCCGTCGATGGACGTCGATCAATCCGCGTTCGCCTGCCAATCACGGACCGTATCCGGCCCGACACCCTCGACCCGGTCGGCCAGGTCGTCCGGGTCGGCCTCCTTGAGGTCGGTGACGCCGTCGACGCCGGCGTCGGCGAGCTTCTCCGCAGTGCGTTCGCCGATCCCCTCGAGCGTCTCGAGTTCCGAGCCGTTCTGTCGGGCCTCGTACTCGCGGTAGTTGCAGATGGGACAGCCGAGCTCCCAGGGCTCGTCACCGGAGTGGACCCGGAGGTGCGGCAGGTCGTGTTCCTCGCAGGTCTCCTCCGTCACCTCGATCTCGCCGCGGCGGGGCAGCGGTAGCGAGTAGTCGCAGTCGGGATAGCGCGTACAGCCGACGAGCCGCGATCCCGACCGCAGGTGTTTGATCGCGAGCTCGCCGCCGTGGTCGTCGCCACACGCGGGACACTCGCCGATGATCGTGTCCTCGGTGGCGTCGGCCTCGTCGGCCTTACACTGCGGACAGCCGTGAACGAACGTCTTGCGTCCCGCGAGCATCTTGACGTGGTGGAGGCCGTGGTCCTCGCAGGTCTCCTCGAGGACGATCGGCTTGCCGGTCGAGGGAAGCGGCAACGTGTACTCGCAGTCGGGATAGCCGTCACAGCCGACGAAGTGGGAGCCGTACCGCGACTTCCGGACGAGGAGATCCGAGCCGCACTCGGGACAGGGGCCGATCGTCCGGTCGGCCTTCAGCGACTTCCGTAGGTGATCGCCGATATCCTCGCGGGAGTCGGCCAGTTCCTCGAAGACCGCCTCCAGCAGCTCCCGCGATTCGGCGGTGACCTCGTCGTAATCCGCCTCGCCGGCCGCGATGGACTGCATGTCCCGTTCGAGCTGTGCGGTCATCTCCTCGGAGACGATCCGGTCGGCGAACTCCTCTGCGGCCTCGACGACCGCCTCCGCGAGCCGCGTCGGCCGCGGCGGGTCGTTCTCGATGTAGTCGCGGTCGTAGAGCTTCTCGAGGGCGTTGTGTCGCGTCGCCTTCGTCCCCAGCCCGCGCGACTCCATCTCCTCGATCAGCCGGGACTGGCCGTACCGCCGCGGCGGCTGCGTCTCCTTGGCCTCGACGCGACGTTCGGAGAGCGCGAGCGTCTCGCCCTCCTCGACGTCGGGGACGATCGTCTCGCTCGCGGAGCCGTAGGGGTAGACCTCGTGGTAGCCGGCCTCGAGGAGCCGCTTGCCGTTCGCCTTCAGCCGGAGGCCGCCGTCGGCCGCGAGCGTCGGCTCCGCGCCGTCCACGGCCGCCTCGGGGTCGCGGAGCGCGGCCCGAGCGTCGGCCCGGGAGGCGATCGTCGTCGCCTCGCCGTTCGCGAGCGCGAGGACCCGGAGGTGCTCCCAGGTCGCCGCCGGTGCGCACGTCGCGAAGAAGCGCCGCACGACGAGCTCGTAGACCTCCCACTCGTCGTCCGAGAGGTCCGACCGCGAGGGCAGCTCGCCGGTCGGGTGGATGGGCGGGTGGTCCGTGGTCTCCTCGTCGCCCTCAGTCGCCTCGATCGTCTCCCGTTCGAGCAGCGAGGACGCCTCCTCGGAGAACCCGCTCTCGAGGAACGCCTCGAGCAGCTCACGGGGGTCGAGGTCCTCCGGGTACACCGTGTTGTCGGTCCGCGGATAGGTGATGTAGCCGGCGGTGTAGAGGTCCTCGGCGATCGACATCGCGCGCTGGGCGGAGTAGCCGAGCGACCCGGCCGCGCGGATGAACTGGGTCGTGTTGAACGGCGCTGGCGGCTCGTCGCTTCGGGTTCGACGGCGGACGTCGTCGACGGTCGCCCCGCCGGCGGCCTGAAGGGCCTCGGAGAGCGTCTCGGCGACGTCGCCGTCCCAGACGCGCTCGGCCTCGTTTCCGTCGGCGTCGAGCAGGAAGTACTGGGCCTCGAAGGCGTCCGCGTCCTCCTTCTCGAGGTCCGCGAACAGCTCCCAGTAGGACTCGGGGTCGAACGCCCGGATCTCTCGTTCGCGATCGACGATGAGTTTGAGCGTCGGGCCCTGCACCCGTCCCACCGAGATGAAGTCGTCGCCGAGCTGGCCGGCCGAAAGCGAGAGGAACCGCGTGAGCGCCGCCCCCCACATCAGGTCGATCACCTGGCGGGCCTCGCCCGCGGCCGCCAGGTCGAAGTCGATCTCGTCGGGCTCGGCGAAGGCGTTCTTCACCTCGTTTTCGGTGATCGACGAGAACCGGACGCGGTCGACCGGGACGTCCTCGTTCACCTCGCGGACCAGCTCGTAGGCCTCCTTGCCGATCAGCTCGCCCTCCCGGTCGTAGTCGGTCGCGATGGTGACCCGCGAGGCGTTCCTCGCGAGCCGGCGGAGGGCCGCGACGATGTTCTCCCGCGTCGGGTCCTTGCTCACCGGCGCGTCGATGAGTTCGACCGGCTCGACGTCGCGCCAGTCGTCGTACTCCGGCGGAAAGTCGACCTCGACGACGTGGCCCGACAGGCCGATACACCGCTTTCCGCCCCACTTGTAGACGTTGACGCCGTTCATCCGCTCGGACTCCGCGGACTCCCCGCTCAGGATGTCCGCGATCCGCCTGGCGGCGTTCTCCTTTTCGGTGATGATCAACTCGGGGCCGCGACTCATTGAGGTCCGGTAGGAAACTGCTCCGCGTAAACCTTTCGTGCCGGGGATTCGCGCTTTCGTGCCGGCCACTCGGACGGGATCCCGGATCGAACCCGCGGCCGAATATTGCGGTCGAACCCGCGCTCAGATCCCCTTGCCCATCAGGTGGCTTCGCAACACGTCGGGCGTCTTGACCCCGCTTTCTGTGTTGAGTAGGACGACCGTCTCGTCGCCGTCGAACCACCCATCCTCGGCGAGCGCCCACGCGCCGGCCGGGGCCGCACCGCCGGCAGCTCCCATCTCCAGCACCTCGTGTTGGGCGACCGCCACCGCGCTCTCGAGAATCTCGTCGTCGCTCGCGGTCACGCCCCGTCCCCCGCTTTCGCGCACCGCCTCCACGGCCCACTCGCCCCCTTCGGGGTCCGCGATCTCCAGCTCGCCGCAGATCGTATCGGGCGTCCCCCAGGGCTCCGGGGCGTCGATTCCTCGCTCGATCGCGGCCGCGATCGGAGCACACCCCTCGGCCTGAGCCGCGACCAGCCGGGGTCGCTCGTCGATAACCCCGAGGGATTCCAGCTCGCGGAAGCCCTTCGCGATCCCGGCGAGGACCTCGCCGCTCGCCGTCGGGACCACGACCACGTCGGGCGCGTCCCACCCGAGATCGGCGGCGAGCTCGTATGAGACCGTCTTCGCGCCCTCGTGTCGAAACGGCGTGGAGAACTCCGAGAGGTCGGTGTAGTCGGTCGCGAGCTGTTCGTCGACGGCCGCGACGGCGTCCGGGTGGCGCCCGCCCACGACGCGCATCTCGCCGCCGTGAACGTTCGTCATCGCCTTGTTCGAGAAGGCGCACCGCGAGGGAACGAACGTGTACGATCGAAGCCCCGTTCGGCCCGCGTACGCGGCCATCGACTGACCGGCGTTTCCGGGTGAGGCACACACGAGCGGTTCGACGACCGGGCTCGAACCGGACCCGTCCGTCCCGGCGGTCCCCTCCCCGAGTCCCGCCACCGCCGACATCGCGACCGACAGGCCGCGATCGAGGACCGTCCCGGTCGGGTTTCGCCCCTCGTCCTTGAGGTACACCTCGTCGACGTCGAGCTCGTCGGCGAGACGCTCAGCGGCGACGAGCGGGGTCGATCCCTCACGAGCCGAGACGGCCGACTCGGCGGGAAACGGCAAGACCGCGTCGAATCGCCACAGTCCCGGCTTTCGCGAGTCGGTCGGCGGATCGTGTGGACGCGACGGATCGGCGTCGTTCGACGCGGCCTCACGGATCGCGTCCGGATCGATCGCGTCGAGGTCGTAGCTCGGATCGAGCGGTCCGCCGCAGTTCGAACAGCGTGCCGACGCCGCGAGCGCGTGGTCGCTTCCGCAGCCGCGACACGTCAGTCCCTCGAAGGCGTTGGTCGTCTCCATACCGGCCCTTCCGGACGGGGCGACTAATCGCTTCCCGTCCGCGCCGAGGGGCCCCGTCGAGGATCCACGCCGTTCCCACGGAACCGGCAGTTCCACGGATCCGCGCTCCATCGACCGCTCGCTGCTTCTGTGGTCTCAGTGTTCCGGCAGCAACTCCGCGGGCGCGTCCGCCAGCCCGGCGAGCGCGTCGGCCTCGACGTGGTGGAGGTCGCCGGGGATCACGAGCAGGTGGAGCGGATCGCCGAAGTTCCGCTCGGCGAGCGCCGACAGTCGGTCGGCGGCGACGATCGAGTCGGGGCTGCCGGCCCGGGCGACCGCGACCGCGAGGACGTCCGCCCACTCGGTCGCGAGCAGGTCCGCGGCGTGGTCGGCCGACATGTACTCCTCGTGGTCCGGATCCGGCCCGCGCGGGCCCATTCCGACCTTGATGTCCAGATAGACGATGGTGTGGAGTCCCCGTTCGCGGTTGGCTTCGATCGTCTCGATCACGCTCTCCGGAACCGAGTCGCCGCCGTGGGCGTAGGGGAACGGGAGCGTGACGGCCTTCCCGAACCGGTAGTTCTGCAGGCCGGTCACGCCGGAGGCGGCCGACTGGGCGGTGACGCCGTGGATCACCCGCGTCTCGATGCCGCGCTCCTCGGCGCGGAGTCGCAGATCCGTGTGGGTGGTCGAGACCATCGTGTCGCCGGCGGTGAGGAAGGCGACGTCCGAGGTCTCGGCGGCGTTCAGGATCGGGTCGGGATCCTGCTCCACGCCCGCCCGGTCGCGGACCTCGATCTCGACCTCGTGGTACGCCTCGAGGTCCGCGACGTCGGCGCCGACGAGCCGACTCGTGTAGAACTCCGCGAACGCGCGGTCGGACGCGCGGAGCGCCTCGCGCCCCTCGACGGTGATCGATCGCTCGTCGTGGAGCCCGAGGCCGATGAACGTGAGCATGCCCACGCTCGGACGCGGAGGGGCTTATGGAGTCCGAAATCGTCGCTGTCGCTCGCCGCGACGATGGCGAGCCCAGACCGGACGTCCGGTTCGTTCCGCCGTGATCCGCCTACCGGCGTCCGTTCCGGCTCCGGATCCAGAGTACGACGAGCCCTCCCGCGAGGAAGAAGGGGAAAAGCGCCAGGAAGGCCAGGTTGTACCCGTATCCCTCCGCGAGGTACCCGATGTAGACCGGACCCGCGGACCCGAACAGGATGAGGATGCTCCGCGCCGCGCCGTAGTCCCCGCCCATGCTCGTGTCCGGGAAGTTGTCCATCAAATAGGCGTTCAGCACCGGCGGGTAGCCGGTGATGCCGGCGGCGAGCAGGGCGGCGCCGAGGGCGACGAGCGGCGTCGATTCGGCAACGTAGAGAACGGACAGGCCGACCGCCCCGCTGGCGGCCGCTCCAGCCGCGACGGTGAGATGGCGAAATCGGTCACCCAGGTTTCCGGCGACGATCCGGACCGCAGCACCGACGACGAAGAACGCGACGAAGAAGTTGTTGGCGAGCGTCGATGAGAACCCCTTGGCGAACTGGAGGAACGCCGGCAGGAACCCGAGCACCCCCTGGAAGACGAGGCCCATCAGGATGTAGGCCACGATGATCCACCGGATCCGGGGCTCGCCGAGGATCCGACGGACCGTCCCCCGAACCTCGAAGGTGACCTCGGAGACGTCGAGTTCGTACCGGCCACGGTGAAGGAAATGCATCCCCCCGATGACACAGACGAGCGCCGCGGCGACCGGCAGGAAGGCAACCCGCCAGGTCGCCACGGCGAGTACTCCGATGGCGATCGCCCCGGAGAGGGCGCTGCCGATGTCGATCGAGGCGGTGTAGACGCCGAAGGCCTGCCCGCGGCGTTCCTCGAAGAGCGCGGCGAGTTGGGCGTACGAGGACGGCGAGAACAGGCCGCCACCGAGTCCCATGACCACGAGCCCGACCACGAATCCGGCGTACGTCGACGTCCCCAGGAGCGTGAGGAACCCGGCCGTAAGAAGCGTCATCGCACCGATCAGAACCGTCTTGTAGGAGAGTTGATCGGCCAGTCGTCCTCCGGGGTACTGGGTAACCGCGATCGCGACCCACATCGCCGACAGCGCGGTCCCCGCCTCCGCGGACGTGATGGCGAGATCCTCGATGATCGACGGGAGCAGCGGTCCGAAGATGTTCCGTCCCACGAACGCCGACGTCGTACCGAGCACGATGAGCAGCAACACCCGTCCCGAGTATCCCCCCGATCAATCGCTCTTCGTCGTCGGACGTTACCATGTCGACGACCTCTTTTTCACGATCGATTATAAAACGACGGGCGCACGCACCCGTTCCCGTGGGGAGTCCTCCCGTCGGAGATCGGTCGCACCGCAATCGGGCGAGATGGGTATCGGTCGATCCGCTCTGAGATGGTCAGGGGGTCAAAATACGGGTTTCTCCCTCTCTATGGGTGTTTTAACCGATCGATCCCATGACATACCGTACGGCCACTGGGCTGGATGCCAAACTTTGATTGACCCACCCCAGTATGCTCGTACGATGGTTCAAGGTGACTCGATCGTTCAAATCGGCGTGATTCTCCTCTCCATACTGGGGCTGTGGATCGGCGCGCGACTCCTCGTCGATGCGGTCGTTCGGTTGGCTCGACGGTTCGGACTCTCGGACCTGACGATCGGACTGACGATCGTCGCGATGGGAACGTCAACACCTGAGCTGGCGGTTTCGTTGGACGCTACCCTCAAGGGGTTTGGTGATCTCGCGGTCGCGAACGTCCTCGGATCGAACATCTACAATCTGGCGTTTATTCTGGGCGTGATCTCCCTGTTGAAGGTGATCCCGATCGCGGAATCGCTCGTTCATCGTGACGGCATCGCTCTACTGGCAAGCACTCTCATCGGTGGAATCGCGGTTTTCGATCTCCGGATCACGAGATTCGAAGGCGTACTCTTGGCGGGTACGTTCGTCGCCTATACGGCCTATCTGCTCCGCGCCAACCAGTCGGACTCGACGACATCCCCCGATCAGGCACCCGGAAACGGAGGGGTGGCCAGTTCAGTGACCGAACGTGTGGCCTTCCGCGGGCGTGATTTCGGCCTGCTCCTGGGTGGCCTAGCGCTGGTGCTGGTGAGCGGCGACTACATGGTGGTCGCCGCTTCGGAGTTGGCCCGCGGCGTCGGGATCTCCGAGTGGGTCATCGGCGGGACGATCGTCGCAGCGGGTACGTCGACGCCGGAGTTCGCCGTCTCGCTCGTGGCGATCCAACGGGGGAGCCTCGGCGTCTCGGTCGGAAACATCGTCGGCAGCAACATATACAATATCACGGGGATCCTGGGCGTTGCGGCAATCGTTCGTCCGCTCGTCGTGAGTGGCCTGGCGCTTGAGACGTTAGCGTGGTTGGCCGGTGTCTCTCTACTGATGGTTGCTGCTCTTTGGACGAAACGAGAACTCTCTCGTGTGGAAGGTGCCTTCTTCACCACCTCCGAAATTGCTCGATGGATTCTGGGGCTACTCGGACTGGTCGGTTAGTTCACTCGTACTGGTAGCTGAACTCGATAACGTTTCGGGCGAAACGATGGGGATGGGTAATAGTGAACAAGAGTTATTCTTCAGTGGGTAATAGTGGGTAACATAATGAAAGTCGACGCGCGGGATCTGCGGACGAACGAGACGGACGACAGGGGTCGAATCTACCTCGGGACGGAGTACGCCAACAAACGCGTCACGGTAGCCGTCGTGAATGTCGAATCCGATCGGCCGGATGACGAGGAACTGGCAGCCGCGTATCGCGAGGCCTCTGAAAGTGCGGAAACGCTGGCCGAGGACTGGGATGGGGTGTCGGACGAAGCGTGGACTGGGCTGGATGAATGAGCGAGGCAGTAGCGGTTCGCCGTGGAGACGTGGTCGTCGTCCGACTCGATCCCGCCGAAGGGCACGAGATGCGGAAGACTCGACCAGCGGTGGTCGTCCAGAACGACGTTGGAAACCAAAACTCCAGTACGACCATCGTCGCGCCAGCCACTGGAACGCCCCGTGGCTACCCCTTTGAGGTGATCGTCGAAGCGGACGGTTCTCCGTTCGAAAAAGACTCCGCTATCCGTCTCGACCAGATTCGGGCCGTTTCCGTCGAAAAGCGGATTCACTCGGTCGCGGGACGTCTCGACGGAGAAACGATGAACGAAGTGGACGACGCGCTGAAACTGAGCCTCGGACTCGAGTGAACACCGCCTGAACGTGACGCGCGCGGGATTTCAGCAAATCCTCCACGCGCTCGCCAAACACGTCGTAGAGCGGGGTAGTTCACACGGATGAATTCCACCATACAAGCTGCTGAAACGCCCCGTCGAACACCACTCGTCGAGGTTTGGTGGTAAAATTCTTTGTTCATGGTAACGTAGTATCCGATATGTCAACAGAGACGGACGGGCAGGGGCGGCTATACATCCCGAAAGAGGTGCGCGAGAAGTACGGCCAAAAATATCACATCGTTATGTACGAGGACAGAATCGAGCTGATTCCGGTCGCAGACGACCCGCTCGCCGCTGTCCGCGAGGCGGCAGGCGAACTCCACGATGCATCCGTCGAGGAAATTCGGAAGGATATCGAGGCAGAGGCGAAAGACGAAGCTGAGGAAGCCGGCGGCGACGGATGACGGTGTACGTCGAGACGGATTTCCTGCTCGCACTCGCCAAAGATACCGATTGGTTACAGCGTTCCGCAGAGGACGCTCTCACCGAATACGATGTCGAAACGTCACCGTTCTCGTATCTCGAACTCCTTCTCGCTCGGGAACGTTACGAGTTCGACTACGTTCCGCTGGTGGCGAACCTGCTCGAACTCGTCCCCGTGCGGGACGAAGAAGAGAAACAGGTCGTGCTGAAAGCCGTCAACTACTACGAGGGGGGGATGACGCCGTTCGATGCGTTCCACGCGGCGACTGCGGAAACGCGGGGGATGGACGTACTCTCATCCGAGAAAGATTATGAAGAGATCGAGGTAGAACGGGTCCCACTCGAACCGACCGATGAGGACAAATCGACGTACTGATCGTTTAATACGTCGTTAGAATCCCTGAAACGCCTTTTTTATCGCCTACCGACTCTCCCGCTGTTCCACCTTGTTCAACTCGATCAAAAGCCGGAAGATCGCCTTCACGAGGTTGGCGTCGACGTCGAACTGCTCCGCGTTCTCGCCGGCGCGCTCCATCACGCGGGCCTCCTGTGACTCGTCGGTCGTGGGGAGGTCCCGCTCCGCTTTGACCCGGGCGACGGTGTCGGCGACGTAGGTCCGGCGGGCGATCAACTCGACGATCTCGCGGTCGATGTCCTCGATCTCGGCGCGCAGCTCGTCGAGTTCCATCTGTTCGGGGTCCGCGTCGTTCGTGCTCATGGATCCCCCTCGTCGTCACTCCGCAATAATCCTTGCACCATCGTTCCGGGTCGTCGTGGATCGGACGGTTCCGGAACGCTCGGACCACAGCTCCCGAACGCGATCGAGATCCGCCTCCGGGTCGCCGGGGTCCGCGACGGCGACGACGCTCGGGCCGGTTCCCGAAAGCGACACGCCGGAGACGTGCGGCATCGCCTCGACGGCCGGATCCGGCGAGAACCCGAGCGCCGCCGAGAACGCGAGCCCGTTCACCGACATGGCCTCGGCGTACCGTCCCTCCAGGGCGAGGTCGGCGACGAGGTCCGCCATCGGTGCCACGTTCCGGCAGCGGTCGAGGTCGGCGTCCGCGCTGTAGGAGCGCTCGGGCGGCGTCCAGACGAGCACGTCCCACTCGACCGATCCGCGATCGAGCAGCTCGTCCGCGGCGTTGTCCGTGACCGTGAGGCCGCCGAGCATCGACGCCGTGGCGTCGTCGAAGGCCCCGGTGACCGCGACGCCCGTCTCGCGTGCGGCCTGCACTCCGAGGCGGCACGCCTCTAGACGGTCGAGGTCGGCGCCCATCCCCTCCTCAGTCTCCCCGTGAGCCCCGGAGACGGTGGCTCCGAGCGCGTCACACGTCGCGAGCACGGTCGCGTTCGCGGCCGCGCTCGAGCTCTTGAGTCCCGCCGCGAGCGGCACGTCGCTTTCGGTCCTGACCGTTCCGCCCTCGCCGTCTCCCCAGCGCTCGGTCGCGAGCTCGACGCAGCGTTCGATGAGCGCCGTTTCGGCCTCCGGGTCCTCGGCGATCTCGCCGTCGACGCCGTCGGAATTCGGATCGAGTTCCACCGTCGCCCGGGTCTCGACGTCGAGGCCGAACGCCGAGCCGGTCTCCGTCGCGAGCGCGTTGAGTACCGTCCCCGCACCGAGTGCGGCTGCCCGTCCGTGCATACCGATCGAACCGAGGGCGCCCGCAAAGGTGTGACGGTCCCGGGTACGTCTCTTCGGTCCGATGGCACTCCACGACCGGCCGCCCGACCGAGCGCGCCGCTTTTGGGGCCGCCGGCCCAACTGACGGTATGTCCGCCAACGCGCGCTCGGAGGTCCCGCCGAGCACCATCGGCGTCGAACTCCGCGAGGAAGGCGTCGTCGTGGAGTATCTCGACGGCCGAACCACGCTGTATCGAGGAGCGCCCTCGGCGGTGGAGGGAACGCTCACCGCCGCTCCCGGCAAGGAGATGCACGTCCTCGTCACCGATCCGACGGAGACCGAGGGCGTGATGACCTACGTGAACGACCTGAAGACCCACGACGAGATCCTCGAGGACACCGGCGTCGGCCGCGTGATCTTCGAACCCGGGGAGGGGGAGGAGCTGTTCCCCGGCGTCGCTGCGAGACGGACCGGCGAACGAGCCCAGATCGAGGCCGATCCGGAGGTCGCCGGCGGGCGCGTGTTCGTCTTCGTCGAGGACGACTGGAGCGAGCGGAGCTTCGAGATCGTCTCGCCTCCCGAGGGAGGCGTCGGAAGCTTCGAGGGATAGGTCACCCTCGTCGGGATATCCGACGGGAGATAGCCATCGGACGGCGAAGGGCCAAACGGCGAGGGGATCGCCGTCCCACTCAGAGCGCGGAGCCGGGCTGATACTCCCCGAACTCCTCGCGGAGCACGTCGCAGATCTCTTGAACGGTGGCGTATCGTTTCACCGCCTCGACCATGTACGGGAGGAGGTTTTCCTCGGCGTTCGCGGCCTCCCGGATCGCCTCAAGCGCCTCCTCGACGGCCTCGGAGTCACGCTCGTCCTTCACCGCCTCGAGGCGCTCGCGCTGTTCGTTCTCGCGTTCGGGGTCGACCTCCTCCAGGTCGATCTCCGGGTCCTCGTCGCTCTCGTACTCGTTGACGCCGACGATGATCCGCTCGCCCTCCTCGATCTCGCGTTGCCGCTCGAAGGCGACGTCCTGTATCTCGCGTTGGACCCACTGGCTCTCGACGGCCGGAAGCATCCCTCCACGCTCGTCGACCGACTCGATGATCGAAACGGCGCGCTCCTCGATCCCGTCGGTCAGGCTCTCGACGTAGTAGGACCCGGCGAGGGGATCGATCGTGTCGGCGGCGCCGGACTCGTGGGCGAGGATCTGCTGGGTGCGAAGCGCCGTCCGGACCGACTGCTCGGTGGGCAACGCGAGCGCCTCGTCCTTCCCGTTGGTGTGGAGGCTCTGGGTCCCGCCGAGGACCGCCGCGAGCGCCTGGTAGGCGACCCGGACGACGTTGTTCTCGATCTGCTGGGCGGTGAGCGTCGATCCGCCGGTCTGGGTGTGGAACTTCAACTGCTTCGCCTTCGAGCTCTCGGCGTCGAACCGCTCCTGCATGATCTTCGCCCACAGCCGCCGGGCCGCGCGGAACTTCGCCGCCTCCTCGAAGATGTCGTTGTGCGCGTTGAAGAAGAAGGACAGCTGGGGTGCGAACTCCTCGACGTCGAGTCCGGCGTCGACGGCGGCCTCGACGTACTCGATCCCGTTACCGAGCGTGAAGGCGACCTCCTGGGCCGCGGTCGAGCCGGCCTCGCGGATGTGGTAGCCCGAGATCGAGATCGTGTTGAAGTTCGGGGTCTCCGCGGCGCAGAACTCGAAGACGTCGGTGATGAGCCGCATCGAGGGCTCGGGCGGGTAGATGTAGAGGTTCCGGGCGATGTACTCCTTCATGATGTCGTTTTGGATGGTCCCGCGAAGCTGCTCGCGGGGGACGCCCTGCTGGTCGCCGATTGCGACGTACATGGCCAACAGGACGGCCGCGGGCGCGTTGATCGTCATCGACGTCGAGACCTCGTCGAGGGGGATCCCCTCGAAGACGCGCTCGAAGTCGTCGAGGGTGTCGATCGCGACCCCGGACCGGCCGACCTCGCCCTCGGCCATCGCGGCGTCGGAGTCGTATCCCATCTGCGTCGGGAGGTCGAACGCCATCGACAGTCCCGAGGACCCCTCCTCGATCAGGTAGTGGAACCGCTCGTTCGTCTCGCTCGCGGTTCCCATGCCCGCGTACTGGCGCATCGTCCAGAGCCGTCCGCGGTGCATCGTCGAGTAGACGCCGCGGGTGAACGGCTCCTCGCCGGGAAAGCCGAGATCCTCCTCGTACTCGAGGTCGGCGACGTCGTCGGGTGTGTAAAGCGGGTCGATCGGCTGGCCCTCGGTGTCCGTCTCGAAGGCGTCCTCGCGCTCGCCGAAGCGGTCGACGGTGGGTCCGTAGGTCTCCTCCTCCCACTCGTCTTTCGCCTCGCGGATCGCCTCCAGCTCGTCCGGATCGTACATTACCGATCCCTCGGCGCGTTCGGGACTTAACTCTTGGAGGGTGAGGGATCGCCCCCGGTTCCGGCTCGAGGCCGAACGATCGGGCTCGAGGTCGAACGATCCGGTCCGTCACCCTTTTCCAATCAGGCGTCGACTCTCGGCGTATGCTTGGAGGCGGCGGGATGAACCCGCGGAAGATGAAACAGATGATGAAACAGATGGGGATCGACGTCACCGAACTCGACGTCGAGGAGGTCGTCATCCGGACCGACGAGGAGGACCTCGTCTTCGACGGCCCCCAGGTCACCCGGATGGACGCCCAGGGCCAGGAGACCTACCAGGTCGTCGGCGAGCCCGAGTCCGTCGAGGCCGGAACCGGCGGAAGCGGCGGATCCGCTTCCGGTCCCGACGGAGACGACGAGGGTGACGCGTCCGCGATCCCCGCAGACGACGTGGCGATCGTCGCGGAGCGGGCCGGCGTCCCCGAGGAGGACGCGATCGAGGCGCTCGAGGCCGAGGACGGAGATCTGGCCGCCGCGATCGCCCGTCTCGAGTGACCGACCCGGCCTACCTCCTGGTCGGCGACGGCCGGGAGTACCTGCTCGAACCGGGCGCGGAGTTCGGCACCGACCTCGGCGTCATCGAGGTCCCGGAGGACGTCTCCGGCGGCGACGTCGTCGAGACCCACCTCGGCGAGACCTTCGAGGTCCGCGAGCTCCGGCTCGCCGACCTCTTCGACCACCTCGATCGGACTGGGGCGCCGATGATGCCCCGGGACGTCGGGCTCGTGATCGGCCACGCCGGGATCGGCCGTGGCGACCGCGTCCTCGACGCCGGAACGGGGACCGGAATCCTGGCCGTCGCCATGGGGCGTGCGGGCGCCGAGGTGACGACCTACGAGCGTGATCCCGACTTCGCCGACGTCGCCCGCGAGAACATGCGTATCGCCGGGGTCGACGACGTGGTCGACGTTCGAACCGGCGATCTGACCGCGGAGGTCGACGCGCTCGTCGAGTCGGAGCCCGACTTCGACGTGCTCACGCTCGATACCGGCGACGCCGCGGACGTCGTCTCCCGTGCGCCGGAACTGCTCGTTTCCGGCGGCTTCCTCGCCGCCTACTCCCCGTTCGTCGAGGGGACGCGCTCGGTCGTCGAGACCGCCCGAGAGGCGGGCCTCGAGGGAGTGGAGTCCCTGGAGACGATCCAGCGGGAGATGGACTTCTCCGAACGCGGCTCGCGCCCCTCGACGGCCGGCGTCGGTCACACGGGCTATCTCACGTTCGCGCGGCGGCCCTGAGTCGGAGTCGGTTGGCCCTGGGGCCCGGCGTCCGGATTCTCGCGACGCGGTCTCGATCGCCTCAGTGGTCGTCCTCGCGCCACTTGTGTTCGCACTCGGTACAGACGAAAAAGCGCGTCTCCGACTCGTCGGCCGACCGGATCTGCTGCATGTACCAGTAGGCGGTGTCGTTGCCGCATTCGGGACAGTGCGCGGTGGTCGTCGGCAGCCCCTTGTCCTCGGCGTCGCTGACGTCGACGATCTCCGAGGACTCCTGGCCCTGGGTCGTGACCATCGTGGCCTCGGCCTCCTCGTCGCGCCCCTTCTCGAACCCGCAGGACGAACAGACCCAGTGGTCCTCGCCCTCGCCGGCCTTCATCATCGATCCGCACTCGTCGCAGAACTCCATGCCCGGTGAAAGCCACGCCAGGGTATATAAACGACGGGATCGTCGTGTGCGTCGTGACCCGGACGCAAGCAGCCATCGACTCGACCACGCGCGGGAGCCGACATGGTTCCTGAGGGGGCGACTCGATCGGACGCCACCGAGGGGTCGGAGCCCGACGGCTCGCGGCGGATCGGCGTCGACGTCGGCGGCACGTTCACGGACGTCGCGCTCGCGGTCGACGGCCGGCTCGTCACCGCCAAGGTGCCGACGACGGACGATCAAAGCGTCGGCGTCATCCGCGGCATCCGCGAGGCCTGCGGTCGCGCCGGAATCGAGCCGGAGTCGATCGACGAGTTCGCCCACGCGATGACCGTCTCCGTCAACGCCCTCCTGGAGCGAGCCGGCGCGCGGACCGCGCTCGTGACCACGGAGGGGTTCCGCGACGTCCTCGAGATCGGAAGACAGGACCGCCCGGCGCTGTACGACCTCGACGCGGAGAAGCCGGAGCCGCTCGTCCCCCGCGATCTGCGTTTCGAGATCGACGAACGGGCGACGCCTGAAGGCGTCCTCCGACCGGTGGATCCGGAGGACGCGGCCGACCTCGCCGGGACGCTTCGCGAGCGGGGGATCGAATCGGTCGCGATCTGCCTGTTGCACGCCTACGCGGACCCGGAGAACGAGCGCGTCCTCGCGCGAACGCTGCGGGAGGAACTCGACGTTCCGGTCTCGACGTCCCACGAGGTCCTCGCGGAGTTCCGCGAGTACGAACGGACCGCGACGACGGTCGTCGACGCCTACGTTCGCCCCGCGATCGACGACTACGTCGGTCGGCTCGTGGAACGCGCGCGTGAGATCGGCCTGCCGACTCCGCGGATCATGCGGGCCAACGGTGGAACGGCCGCCCCCGAGACGGTTCGGAACCGGGCGGTTGCGACCACGCTCTCGGGCCCCGCCGCGGGCGTCGTCGGCGCGGCGGCGACCGTCGATTCGGGATCGGACGGTAGCGGCGATGACGAGGATGATTCCGTCCCCACGGACGACGTGGATCCGCGTTCGGGACTGATCACCTTCGACATGGGAGGGACCTCGAGCGACGTGAGCCTCGTTCGCGACGGCGAGGTCGAGCGGACGACGGACTCCGCGATCGACGGCCACCCGATCCGGACGCCGATGGTCGACGTCCACACCGTGGGCGCCGGCGGCGGGTCGATCGCGTGGGTCGACGCCGGCGGCGCCCTTCGCGTCGGCCCGCGCTCCGCGGGCGCCACTCCCGGTCCCGCCTGCTACGGTCGCGGCGGAGCGGAGCCGACCGTCACCGACGCGAACGTCGTGCTCGGATACATCGGCCCGAACGCCTCGCTCGGCGGCGAGGTGGATCTCGACGCCGACGCCGCCCGCGAGGTCATGGCCGACCTCGCCGAGTCGGCCGGCCTCGAGGGTCCGATGGAGGCGGCTCGCGGCGTCCATCGCGTCGCGAACGCGACGATGACGCGGGCGATCCGGACGGTGACCGTCGAGCGAGGACACGACCCGCGGACGTTCTCGCTCGTCGCCTTCGGCGGGGCGGGACCGATGCACGCGACGGCGCTCGCGGATGATCTCGGCGTCGATCGCGTCGTCGTTCCGCGCTCGGGTGGAGTGCTTTCCGCGTTCGGCCTGCTCGCGGCCGACGAGACCTACGACGCGGCCCGGACCGTCGGGACGAAACTGGACGGGGCGGATCCCGGATCCCTGGAGGCCGTCTACGGGGAACTCGAGGAGGTGGTCCTCGCGGACGCCTCGGCGGGAGCCCGGACCGAGCGCGCCGCCGACTGCCGCTACGTCGGACAGAGCTTCGAACTCACCGTCCCGGTCGATGAGCCGGTCGATCCGGCCGCGATCACGGAGCGGTTCCACGAGGCCCACGAGCGCGCTCACGGCTACGCCCTCCCGGAGACGATCGAGATCGTCACCCTCCGAGCGACGGCCACCGTTCCGGGCGAGACGCCCGGGCTCCGGCACGAGGGCGGAGGTGATCCACGGATCGGAACCCGGGCGGTTCGGTTCCCGGACGCCGGGCGATGCGAGACCGACGTCTACGACCGAAGCCGACTCGCGCCCGGCGCGTCGATCTCGGGGCCGTCGATCCTCGAACGCGGCGAGAGCACGACGGTCCTGCCGCCCGGGTGGGGAGGCGAGATCCTCGCCGACGGCGCTCTCGTGGCGACTCACGAGGGGGTGGACGAACGATGACGGATCGATCGGAGCCGGGGCGAACGGAATCGGAACGATCGGCGTCGGAACGGATCGACCCGGTGACCCTCGAGGTGTTCCGAAACCGCCTCGAGGGGATCACGGAGGAGATGGGCCGGACCCTGATCCGCGGTGCCTACTCGCCGAACATCAAGGAGCGGCGCGACTGCTCGACGGCGCTCTTCGACGCCGCGGGACGGATGGTCGCCCAGGCCGAACACATCCCCGTCCACCTCGGCGCGATGCCGGCGGCCGTCGCGGCGGTCCGCGAGCGCGATCCGGCCCCTGGCGACGTCTTCGTGCTCAACGACCCGTTCACGGGAGGGACCCACCTGCCGGACGTGACGCTGGTGTCTGCGCTCGCGCCCGGGGCCGGAGAGGAGATCGTCGGATACGCGGTCTCGCGGGCCCACCACGCGGACGTGGGCGGGATGACGCCCGGAAGCATGCCCGCCGGCGCGCGGGACGTCCACCAGGAGGGGCTTCGGATCCCGCCGATACGGCTCGTCGCGGACGGGGAGATCCGAGAGGAGGTGCGGTCGCTCGTGTTGGCCAACGTCCGAAACGCCCGCGAGCGGCGCGCGGATCTCCGAGCCCAACTCGCCGCGAACGAGCGCGGCGAGCGCCGCCTCGGCGACCTCATCGAGGAGTACGGCCGCGAGGTCGTCTCGGCCGGATTCGACGCCGTGATCGACTACTCGCGCGACCGGATCGAGGCGGCGATCGCCGAGCTGCCGGACGAGACCTACGAGGCGACGGACGTCCTCGAGGGCGACGGCGTCACGGACGAGGACGTCCCGATCCGGGTCGCGGTCACGATCGACGGCCGGTCGATCGAGGTCGACTTCGCGGGGACGGCCGGACAACTCGAGGGGAACCTCAACGCGCCGAGCGCGGTCGCTCACAGCGCGGTCTACTTCGTCGTCCGGTGTGTCACCGATCCGGACGTCCCGCCGAATCAGGGCTGTTACGACCCGGTCTCGGTCCGGATTCCGGATGGATCGCTTCTCGATCCCGAGCCCCCGGCGGCGGTCGTCGGCGGCAACGTCGAGACGAGCCAGCGGGTCACGGACGTCGTGTTCGCGGCGCTCGCGAGGGCCGCACCGGACCGCGTTCCGGCCCAGGGCCAGGGGACGATGAACAACCTCACCGTCGGCGCGCGCGACGGCTCGTTCGCCTACTACGAGACGATCGGCGGCGGGTTCGGCGCCCGTCCGGACCGCGACGGAATGGACGGCGTTCACGTCGGCATGACGAACACGCTCAACACGCCGGTGGAGTCGATCGAGAACGAGTATCCGATGTCGGTCGAGCGGTACGCGCTCCGGCCCGGAAGCGGCGGCGACGGCGAGTTCCGCGGGGGGCTCGGGCTCGAGCGTGTGCTCAGACTCGAGGCCGACGCCACCGTCTCCGTTCTCTCGGAGCGTCGCCGTCGCGCTCCGCGAGGGGTCGCGGGCGGCGCGGACGGCGCCGTCGGCGAGAACCTGATCGACGGCGATCCGGTCGCCTCGAAGACGACCGTGGAGGCCGACGCCGGCACGACGGTGACGATCCGGACGCCCGGTGCCGGCGGACACGGCGACCCGGCGGATCGGGACCCGGATATGACGGCGAGGGATCGACGCGAGGGGAAGACCGAGGAATCGGCGGATCAGAACTCCTAACGTCCGCGGTCTGATCCGGTCGACCTCCACGGTCCATCCGCGTTCAACCGTCGGCCGTTGCGCCGCTGCGGCGCTGCGCTGTTTCGACGATCCGTCCGTCCTCGCCGTTTCGACGGGCCCCGTCCTCGCCGCTTCGACGAGCCGCGTTCGGTCCAGAAGGCCCTTTAGGTCGACACCCGAACCCGACCGTAGATGGGTTCGTTGGGAGCGGCGACGTCGGCGATCACCGACGCGGACAGGCGCGTGATCGTGCTCGCGCTGGCCCGGATGGTCGGCGCGATCGGCAACTCGTTTTTGATCGTCGTCCTCCCGTTGTACATCGCGAGCGGCCTCGTCGACGTCGAGGCGTTGCTGGGAACCCGCGTCGGGATCGCCGGCGCGTCGATCGCGGTCACGGAGCCGCTCCTCATCGGCGTCGTCCTGTCGCTTTTCGGCTTCCTCAACAGTCTCTCACAGCCCTGGACCGGTCGCCTCTCCGATCGGACCGGCCGTCGAAAGCCGTTCGTCCTCGCCGGGATCGCGCTTCTCGGAACCGCGAGCGGCCTGTACGTCCTCGCGAGCGAGTACTGGATGCTCGTCGTCCTGCGTGCCGCCCAGGGACTCGGCGCCGCGTTGACCATCCCCGCCGTCGTCGCGCTCGTCAACGAGTACGCCGCGAGCCCGAGCGAGCGCGGCGGGAACTTCGGCGTGTTCAACACCTTTCGCCTGATCGGCTTCGGATTCGGGCCGATCCTCGCCGGGATCATCGTCGAGCGGGGACCCTACGATCTGGGCGTCGTCGGCCTCGACGGAAGCCTCTCCGGATTCGACGCGTCCTTCGTCGCCGCGTGTGCGGGTGCGTACCTCTCGTTCGCGTTAGTGTACCTCCTCGTCTCCGACACCGAGGAATCGGCGCGAGCCGCCGGGACCGACGTGTCGATCCGGATCCGCGGCGAGGACCGGCTCCTCGATCCGGTCTTCGTGCTCGGGCTCGCGACCGTCGCGATGGGCGTGTGCATCGCCCTCTTCGCCACCCTGCAGAACCAGGTCAACGTCCGGCTCGACCAGGCGCCGGTCTGGTTCGGCACCCAGTTCGCGGCGGTCACGATCACGAACGTGATCCTCCAGGTCCCGGTTGGGCGGGCCTGCGACCGGTTCGGCCGCCGGCCGTTCCTGCTCGCCGGGTTCGTCCTGCTCGTCCCCTCGACGCTGTTTCAGGGGATCGTCCTCACTCCGGAGGCGATGCTCGTCGTACGGCTGATTCAGGGGGTCGCGGTCGCGCTCGTGTTCGCTCCCTCCCTCGCGCTCGCCGGAGACGTGGCTCGCGAGGGTGAGTCCGGATCCACCCTCTCGATCCTCACCATGGGGTTCGGATTCGGCATCGCTCTCGGCCCGCTCACCTCCGGGATCCTCGTGAGCTACGGCTTCGTCGTTCCCTTCGCGGTCGGCGCGTTCCTCGGGGTCGTCGCGCTGGTCATGGTGATCACGCAGGTCGAGGAGACGCTCGGCCACGCGACGTGAGCGCGGTCGTCGGGGTGGCGACCCGGAACGGGAATCGAACGCACCGTGCGGTCCGCCTCAGACCGTCCGCTTCGTCTCCAGACCGGAGAGGTACTCCGCCAGGTCGGTGGTCGAGACGATCCCGATGACCCCGCCGTCGTCGTCGACGACGGGCAGGTGGTGAACGCCGAGGTCGACCATGCGATCCGCGACCTCGATGATCGGGTCCTGGGCGCTCGCCGTCGTCACGTCCGTGCTCATGTACCGCTCGACGGTCGTCTGTGCCTTCGGCTTGCTCGCGGCGACGATGGCGACGAAGTCGGTCGAGGTGAGAATTCCCTCGAGACGCCCGTCGTCGTCGACGACCACGAGCGATCCGACGCCCCGTTCCAAGAGCAACGAGGCCGCCTCCTCGACGAAGGTGTCCGGGTGGACGGTGATCACGTCGCTCGTCATCACGCGGCCGACGAGGATGTCTTCCATGTCCGTTCGCATGCCATCGGCTCGCATAAGGGTGTCGGGAGCGCGTCGCCCCGGTCGATCAGGTGGGTTCGGTCGGTCCCGTCGATCCGTTCGATCCGGCTCGATTGCGTGTCGTCGTCCCGGCCCTCACTCGAAGTCCGGATCGCGCTTCTCGAGGAAGGCGCTCATGCCCTCGCGCTGGTCGTGCGTGCCGAACAGCCCCGACCAGGTCCGACGCTCGAACCGCAGGCCGGACGCGAGGGGCTGTTCGTGGACCGCATCGAGCGCCCGTTTTGCGGCCGCGAGCGCGAACCGCGGCTTCGAGGCGAGTTCCGCGGCGATCTCGGCGACGTGTTCGTCGAGTTCCGCGTGGGCGACGACCTCGCCGACGAGCCCGATCTCGTGGGCGTCCGTCGCGTCGAGTCGGTCGCCGAAGAACACGAGTCTGCGGGCGGTCTCGTCGCCGACGATCCGCGAGAGCCGCTGCGTGCCGCCCCAGCCGGGGATGATCCCGAGGTCGATCTCCGTCTGACCGAGGGTCGCTCGCTCGGAGGCGACCCGAAGGTCGCACGCCAGCGCGAGCTCGCAGCCGCCCCCGAGGGCGTGTCCGTTGATCGCGGCGATCGTCGGGCCGGGAAACGACGCGATCGCGTTCGTCACGCGATGGCCCAACTCGGCGTACGCCTGCGCCTCCGGCGTCGTCAGATCGCGCATGTATGAGATGTCCGCGCCGGCCACGAACGCCGTGTCCCCGGCGCCGGTCACCACGAGGACGCGCGCCTCGGAGTCCGCCGCCTCGTCGAGCGTGGTCTCCATCGCCTCCAGCGTCTCGACGTCGAGCGCGTTGAGCGCGTCCGGGCGATCGATGGTGAGCGTTGCCACGCCGTCCTCCCGCTCCAGCCTGATTGTCTCGTCCGCCATGGATACCGTCTCTCGCGGCTCGGTCAAAACCGTTCCCCAGCCGCGCGGCCGTTGTACCCGTTCCTCGATCCGGCGGGATCGTCTTCGATCCCACCGAGGCGCCTCGATTCCCTCGGGCGCTTCGATCTCGTTGAGGCGCTTCGATCCCACCGAGGCGTTTCGGAACGTCCTTACAGACGCGAACGATACCCCACCCCATGAGTCTCACCGACGAGGAGTTGGCCCGGCTGGCCGACGTCGTGCGGTTACAGCCGACGAAGAACGCGGCGCTGCAGGAGGCGTGGGACATGGAGTCGGGAAGCGAGGTCCACGGCTACCTCGAGTCCCACCTGAAGGACCACTACTACCGCGACGACGACAGTCTCATCCGCGCAACGCCCGAGGCGGCCGACCTCGTCGACGTCGAACCCGGGATCGAGGCGGACGCGAACGATCCGAACGGCACGCCGAGCGTCATCCGCGTCCCCGAACTCGAGGCACGCGTGTTCGACGTCGTCGCCGGACCCGACGAGCGCTCCGAGTCGGTCGTGAGCGTCCTGCGAAAGGTCCGCGAGGAGTTCGACCTCGATCCCGACGTCGAGGACGTCCGACGCGCGCTTCGGAGCCTGGAGCGCAAGAACGTCGTCGAGACGGTCTACCGGACCGTGCCGACCTTCCGACTCGCCGTCGAGCGTGCGGAGATCGACGTCGAGATCGCGGAGTAGGAGGATCGACGCCGCTTCTGGCCACCGCGCGTACGTCGCGAGCTGAGACTACAGCCCGATCTCGGTTCCGACGCCCGCCGAAAGCGCCGCCTCGTGGAGGTGTTCGGCCGCGGCGGCATCGAGCACCGCGGTCCCGACGGACTCGACGACGATGACCTCCGAGTCCGTCTCGCGTCCCGCCGCTCCCGACAGCGCCGACGAGAAGGGGATCAGCTCGTCGGCGAACGCCGACGGCACGTCGCCCGTCTCGGCCGCCTCCGAGGGGACGTCCGCGAAGATCCGGTCCGCGCGGCGCATCGTCCGCTCGTCCAGTTCGCGCATGGACTCCGTGTAGGCACCGATCGCGACCACGAGCGCCCCGTCCCGCAGATCGCGGCCGTCGAACACCGAACTTCGCGCCGTCGTCGCGGTGACGACGACCGTGGCGTCCGTCACGGCCGCCGCGGCCGACTCGACGGGGACCGCGTTGATGCCCTCCGCCTGCAGGTCGCTCGCGCACGCGACTCGCGAGTCGCTCGGGGAGTACACCCGAACGCGCTCGAGGTCGGTCGCGGCGTCGATGGCGCGCGCCTGCCACCGCGCCTGCTGGCCGGCCCCGATCAGCCCGAGCGTCACCGGCCCCTCCGGCGCGAGCGCCCGTGCCGCCAGGCCGCCGATACAGCCGGTTCGGGCGTTCGTCACCCGAGATCCGGCCATGTAGGCGACCGGCTGCCCGGTGGCCGCGTCGGTCACCGCGATCGTGGCGTTGACCGTGGGGAGTCCCCGCTCCGCGTTCCCCTCGTGGACGCCCACGAGCTTCGTGGCGTAGGTGTCCGCGCCGTGGATGTACGCCGGCATCGCCAGCCCGGTCCCGAGCGGCTCGTCGCTGGCCGCGCCGTCCGGATCTCCCGGCGGGACGAGCCCCTTCCCGACCGGGAAGTGCGGGCGTTCGGGACGTTCGACCTCGCCGCGACCCTGACGCTCGAAGGCCTCCTCGACGACCGCGAGCAGCTCCGTGAGATCGAGCACCGACTCGACGTCGGAATCGGAGAGTACGCGCATACCGTCCCCACGGACGGGGCCGAAATAACGCTCCCGGCCTCACGGTCCGCCTCCCGGCACGTTTCGTCCCGGATCGCCCACCTCACAGTCCGAGTCTCCCAATCCGGTTGATCGCGAGCGCGGCGAGGCCGAGCCCCATCACCGCGGCCAACAGGCCGAACGCGGCGAGCCAGCCGGAGAGATCCGAGACGGTGCCCACGATCACGCTCCCGCTCGCGCCGAGGATCATGTAGACCGTGCGGACGAGCCCGAATCCGGCCCCCCGCTCGGCGTCCCCGAGGAGGTCCATGAACCGCGACTGGATGGGCGCTCCCCACGACATCGCCACCCCCAACACGATCGTCGACGCCACGAGCACCGGCGGTCCGGCATCGTTCGCGGCCGCGTACACGAACCCGCCGAATCCAACCACGCCCGCGCCCATCGTGACCGTCGCCGTCACGTCGCGTCCCCACCGGTCCGAGAGAGCGCCCGTCAGGGGCTGGGTCCCGCCGTGGACGAGGAAGTACAGCGAGAACAGCAGGCTCGCCGACGCCGTCGAGAGCCCGGCCGCGTCGGTCAGGAACGCCGGCAGAAACGACGCCGTCGCCTGCCAGCAGAAGGCGCCGACCATGGAGAGTCCCGTCGTGTAAGCGATCGACGGGCGGGAGAGCAACTCGAGGAGCGGTCCGAGCGCGAACCGCTCGCGGATCGACTGGTCGGGACGGAGCGGCTCGGTGGGCCGAACGCGCCGGGCGAACAGGACGAACACGGGGATCGCGACGACCGCGCCGAGTCCCATCGCCCACCGCCATCCGTAGCGGGCCCCGACGATGGCGGCGGCGGGGGGCGCGAGCAGTCCCGCGATCGGGCCGCCGGACACGTGGACGCCGATCGCGCGTCCGATGTCGTCGAACTGCCGGGCGAGAAGCGTCGTCGCGACCGAGTAGTGCAGTCCCGCACCGGCTCCCAACACGACCGTGAACGCGATGAACGCCGCGATCGTCGGCGAGATCGCGAGCAGAACGGCGGCGGTCGCGGTGGCGCCGACCGCGATCAGGATGAGCCGTCGCTCGCCGTATCGCTCGCCGAGAACGCCGGAGGGGAACTGCGAGAGCGCGTAGGCGGCCCACATCGCGGACAGGGCGAGGCCGATCGTCGAGTAGCTGACGCCGAAGTCCGCCGCGATGAGGGGGACGACGGGGCTGATCGCGAGCCTCGCGACCATCGTCGCCGCGAACGCGAGCGTACAAAGCGAGAGGACGGTGTGCTCGTACCGCCAGTTCACCGCACGTCTACACCTCCAGTTCGATCGGATAGTCGGTGAGGGTCTCACACCCGTCCTCGGTGACGACGAGGAGGTTCTCGATGCGGACCCCGCCGACGGCCGGATCGTACAGCCCCGGCTCGACGGTGACGACGTGACCGGGTTCCAGTTCGCCGGCGCCCGGCGACAGCCGCGGGAGTTCGTGGATATCGAGCCCGACGCCGTGGCCCGTGGAGTGGATGAACCCCGTCTCCGTGTCCGGATCGCTTCGAAGCGTCGGGATCCCGGCCGATTCATACACCGCACAGGCGGCCTCGTGGACCGCCTCGCCCGTCACTCCCGGTTCGACCGCGTCGGTCGCCTCCCGAAGCGCCTCGTGGGTGAGATCGTGCCACTCGCGAACCGTCCCGTCGGCCTCGCCGCGCAGGAACGTCCGGGTCATGTCCGCGAAGTACTTCGTCGCCTTGTCGCGCGGGAAGACGTCCACGATGATCGGTTCGCCGGCGAAAAGCGGGCCCGATCCCCGATCGTGCGGGTCGGCGGCCTGCGAGCCGCAGGCCACGATCGTCTCCTCGAGCGCACAGCCTCGTTTCAACAGCGCGATCTCGATCGCCGTCTTGACGCGCTCGCTCGTGAGCGGCTCGCCGTCGTGAACCAGCGTCCCGGGCTCGATCGCCTCCTCGTCGGACCCGATCCGGGTCCTGGAGTCGTCTCCGTTCCCGTCGGTTCCCGCGATCGTCGACGACGCGATCAGGTCCTCAGCGGTAGCCATCGCCTCCTCGGTGGCTCGCTGGACCGACCGGACGTTGTCGATCTCCGCGTCCGTCTTCACCGCTCGAAGCTCCTCGAGGACCCCCGTTCGGTCCACGACGACCTCGATACCCCGTTCGCGCAGCCCGTCGGCGGTCCCGATCGGCCCTCGGGGGGGCATCGACACCGATCCCACCTCCCGACGCTCGAGGAAGGCGGCGTACATGTCGAGGCGGTCATCGCGGTCGCCGTAGTCGTACCCGTAGTCGGCGTATCGCTCGACGACGTCGGCACGCGACCGTCGACTCGCGCGTCCGTACTCGAGTCCCGAGACGAGGAGGTGGGTCCGCCCGTCCGCGTACAGGCTCAAGAACGGGTCCGGCCCGGTGAACCCCGAGAGGTAGAGCTGGTCGGGATCGTCCTGGGAGGCGTCGATCAAGTACCCGTCGGTCCCTGCCTCCGACAGCGCGTCCGCGAGCCTCGACGCGTCGATCGCGCGGTCAGCGGTCATGGAACGACGTCCGTCGGCATCCGGTATAGTGGTTGGCTTCGCGGAGAGTCTGCTCTCCCTCGGCGTCCCGGATCACGTGTCGCCACCCGGAGTTCGCACGTAATCGTTATCGATCTACGGGTTCAATTCGGGAATATGAACGACCGCACGCAACGATCGGAGGAGATCGGGGAGCTCGAGGTCTGGTGTGCGGGCGAGGAGTGGTGTCCGGTGACGACGACGTCGTCGCTCATCGGCAAGAAGTGGCACCCGGTGATCATCCACCGGCTCCTCGATCACGGCCCGAGCGGGTTCAACGAGCTGCAGACCGCGGTCGACGGCATCTCGAGCAAGGTCCTCTCGGACAGCCTGGAGGACCTCGAGGAGAAGTCGCTCGTCGATCGCGAGGTGATAAGCGACAAGCCGGTCCGCGTCCGGTACTCGCTCACCGACCACGGGCGATCCCTGCAACCGGTGATCTACGCGATGCGTGACTGGGGGCTCGAACACCTCGCGGACCCATCAGAGACCGATTCCCCGCGGGAGTGACGGGTCGGAGTGTACCCGAACCTCGAAGATCCACGGTCACCGATCCGTAACCATTATATACTCGTCGCTGGCCATCGATCGGCCGATCGATAAGAATCCCGGATCGATCGAATGCTGGATGATCGAGGCGTATCAATCCATTTTCCGATCTGAATAGTACAGAAAATTACCGATATGCTTATATGTCTCGGGCCCCTACATTATGGTGAAGGACGCGGGATCGAGACGCATCTCTCGGAGCCGATCGACGCCCGCCCGGTCACCAGCCAATGAGCGAAAACCTACGAAACGAGACCCGCGATCGAACCGAGAAGGAACGCGAGGAGGACGACGAGACCCTTCGCTGTCCCGAGTGCGGGGGCCACCTCGAGACAGACACCGAACACGGCGAGACCGTCTGTTCGGACTGCGGCCTCGTCGTCGAGTCCGACGAGATCGACCGCGGTCCCGAGTGGCGCGCGTTCGACTCGCGCGAGAAGGACGAGAAGTCGCGCGTCGGCGCCCCGACGACCGAGATGATGCACGACAAGGGCCTGTCGACGAACATCGGCTGGCAGGACAAGGACGCATACGGCCGGTCGCTGTCGAGCCGCCAGCGCGAGAAGATGCAGCGGTTGCGGACCTGGAACGAGCGGTTCCGCACCCGCGACTCCAAGGAGCGCAACCTGAAACAGGCGCTCGGCGAGATCGACCGCATGGCCTCCGCGCTCGGCCTCCCCGAGAACGTCCGCGAGACCGCCTCCGTCATCTACCGGCGGGCGCTCGACGAGGATCTCCTCCCCGGACGCTCCATCGAGGGCGTCGCCACCGCGTCGCTTTACGCCGCGGCCCGCCAGGCCGGGACGCCGCGAAGCCTCGACGAGATCGACGCCGTCTCGCGGGTGGAAAAGGACGAGATAGCCCGGACGTACCGCTACGTCGTCCGCGAGCTCAGCCTCGAGATCCAGCCGGCCGATCCGGAGAGCTACGTCCCCCGGTTCGCCTCCGACCTCGGCCTCTCCGACGAGGCCGAGATGCGCGCCAGGGGGCTGCTCAAGACGGCGAAGGAACGCGGCGTCCACTCGGGGAAGTCGCCGGTTGGACTCGCCGCCGCCGCCGTCTACGCCGCCGCGCTGCTCACCAACGAGAAGGTCACCCAAAACGAGGTGAGCGAGGTGGCGAACATCAGCGAGGTCACGATCCGAAACCGGTACCACGAGCTGCTCGATGCCGAAGAGGACGTCGCGATGCCGTGACGTCCGGTCGGATCGTCGCCCCCGACTTCATCGGCCCCGACTTCGCCGCCATCACTTCATCGGCCCCGGCTTCGCCGCCATCACTTCATCGCACCCGAGTTGATCACCATCGACTTCGCCTCGCCGATCGCGGTTTCCAAATAGCTCCCCGCCGAGGCGACGGTATGGAGACGACCCGCCACTTCACCGCGACCGTCTACCTCGTCAACGACGGCGCGACGGCTCTACACCGACACGACCGGCTCGGGATCCGCGTTCCGCCGGGCGGACACGTCGACCGGGACGAGCTCCCCCACGAGGCCGCGATCCGGGAGGCCCGCGAGGAGACCGGCCTCGAGGCCGATCTCGTCGCCGACGTGACCCCGATCGAGGGGCCGAACGGACGCGGAATCCCCGAGCCGGCCCACCTCATGCTCTACGACATCAACGTCGATGCCGACGGCCGGGTCGGCCACCAGCACGTCGACCACCTCTATTTCGCCCACGCCGACGCGAGAGAGGTCGACCCGACCGGCGACGACGAGGTCGGCGCCGACGGGTGGGCGTGGTATACGCCGGCGGACCTCCGTGCGGGTTCGTTCGACGACGACGTCGTCGAGCTCGGTTGTGAGGCGATCGAGACGGTGATGGCGACGCGATGAGGCGTCGCCGGCCGGGATAACGCACCCCCGCCGGTCGGGATAACCCACCACCGCCGACCGACGCGATGATTCGGCGACCCGTATTCCACGAAAACGGCCGATCCACGCGGGCAGGCGTCAGACGAGCGTCGTTCGCCTCCGGAAACTATTTGCCTCGCCTCCGGTGACGTATCGCCAATGGATGCCGACCGTATCGACGTCGTGACCGAGTGGGAGGGCGAGACCATCTCGGACGGCTACGCCGGGCTGCGGCGCCTCGCCGACCGCGGGTTCTCCGGTGTCGTCACCGACGGCGCCGCCTGGCTGTTCATGTTGAACGGCCGCATCGTCGGCGTTTCCGACGGCGACCTCTCGGAGTTCGAGGACGCCTCCGGGACGGCCTACGAGGCCCCCCACGAATCGCTCCCGCTGCTGTTCGCCATGCAGGAGCGCGGCGGCGAGGTGCGAACGAAGTACTACACGAACGACACGCCCGTTTCCGAGGCCGACCGAACGCTCTCGGCCGGCAACTTCACCGGGTACATCGAGCTCTCGGAGAACGTGCTGTCGGGGGACTACTACGTGGCCTACTACGGCGGCGAGTCGCTGTCGGCCGCCTTCGTGGGCAACGCCCGACAGGTGAAGACCGGATCCGAGGCGTTCGAACTCGCCGACGACGAGGTCGGGATATACACGGTCTACGAGGTCGACCTCGACGTCAGGGAGGTTCCCGAAGCGAACGGGTCCGGGCCGGGTGGCTCCGCCGCCGCGGCCGGAGCGGCCGGAGCGGCCGGATCGACCGCGGCGGCCGGATCGGTCGACGAATCCGACTCGAGCGGATCCGAAGGCGGGATCGAAATCGGCGGAACGGACGCCGGGACCGATCCGGGCGGCGCCGATCGGGGCGATTCCGCTGATCCGCCCGACACCGGACCGTCGAGCGACGTCGACGAGTCCGCCGCGACCGATCCGGCCGAAGCCGATGAACCGGCCGGAAGCGACGACGTGCGCGACGACGCCCACTCCACCGCGTCGACTTCCGCCGAGGCATCTCCCGACGCCGGCACGAACGGTTCCGATCCGGCTGAGGAGGTCGAAAACACCGGGGAAGAGGACGTCGCGAGAGAGGAGAACGTCGCCGGAGAGAAGGACGTTGCGGGTGAGGGAGAAGATCCCGATCGCGCGGATTCGACCGGCGACTCGACCGGCGATCCCGCCGCTTCGACGCCCGATCGATCCCGGAACACGTCCGGGACTTCGCGGCAGACGCGAGCCGGATCGGATTCCGAACCTGACCGGGCACCCTCCGATTCCAAATCCGACCGGGCTCCATCCGGCTCCGGGCCCGACCGAAACCCCGGAACGCGGGCACGGTCGGGCGACGACTCCGATGTGCCGGACGACGAGGACGTCTTCTCGGAGGAGGCGGAGTGGCGGGAGGCGAAGTCCATCCCGTCGCTCGATCCCTCGGAGTCGCGACCACGTCCGCCGGAGGACGCGCGATCGGGGTCGGGCGGAAACGGCGAGCGTGGCGGCCGCTCGACGAGCGCGAGCGCCGCATCGGGAGCGACGTCGAGATCGGAGTCGAAGTCGGGATCGGAGACGAAGTCCGGATCGCGCTCGGGGAGCTCCGATCGGTCCTCGACGAGCGGGGACGAGCCGTCCCCGCGGACGACCTCGACCGCCGAGGAGCCGAGAGAGGGCGCGGTGACGGAGCGCGATCGGCCCTCGGTCGAGCGGAACCGACTGAACCGCGAGATCAATCGCCTCGAGAGCGAGCTCACGCAGGCGACGGAGGAGCGTGACGAGCTGGCGGCGGAGCGCGACCGGCTCGTCGAGGAACGCGACGATCTCGAAGCGGAGACGCAGCGTCTCGAGGAGCGCGTCTCGGAGCTCGAGGAGGAGCTCGATCGGGTTCGAACCGAGCTCTCGAACGCCCGCTCCCAGCTCCCGGAGGGGGAGCGAGTCATCTCCGCGGAGGAGGCCATCGCGGAGACGAACCTCTTCATCCGGTACGACTCGAAAAGCGGCGCCACGCTCCAGAAGGTCCACGCCGGCGAGGCCGACCGCGACGAGCTCGTCTCCAACCTCCGGATCGAACACCACACGAGCTTCGAGGACGACGACGTCGTCGTCGAGGGACAACCCTACCGGGAGTTCCTGACCTCGACGATGGAGTACGGGTTCACGAACTGGCTCGTCACGGAGCTGCCCTTCGAGATCCGCGAGACGGGCGCGATCGGCGGCCTGCAGGACCTCTATGAGGTGCTTCCGGAGATCGACCGCAGCGAGATCGGCGGAACCGTCTCGGTTACCTTCACCGAGAACGGGGAGGAACACCGCGAGCAGCGGACCTTCGATCTCGTCTTGCGCGACCGGATGGGCAACCCCCTCATCGTCGCTGACCTCAACGACGGTCGGGATCCGACCGTCGAGAGCTCGCTCAACGACCTCGTCGAGAACGGGAGTCGGATCGCCGAATCGAGCGAGGAGTTCGCCGCCGGCTTCGGGGTCACCTCGAGCTTCTTCGAGCCCGAGGCGTTGGAGGCGGCCGGCGACGCGACCGGCGGCGGATTGTTGAGCCGATCGAAGAAGCGAAGCTACGTCAAGATATCCAGAAAGCGCGGGTTCCACCTGTGTCTGGCCGAGTCGCGCGACGGCGGGTTCCACCTCACCGTTCCGGAACTGTAGATCGGCTCGTCCGGACACCAACCCTCGAGATCATCGCATTCTCGCGAACGCGGTCTCCTTGTGAGTACGGTACGGCGGCTCTTCGTGCCCCCGAGTCGTCGGACGTAGAAACGAACCGTCGCTGCCGTGTCAGTTCTCGACTTCGGCCGCGGAGTCGATCCGCATCTCGCCGAGCTTGTCGACGATGTCGTCGAGCTTGTCGTCGAGCTCGTCGACGAACTCCTGGGTGCGCTCGGTCGTGATCGCTCCCTGGCTCGACGGCTCGATGAGGTTCTCCTCCTCGAGCACGCGAAGGGAGTACCGGACCTTGTGATGTGGGTATCCCGTCTCGTTAGACATCTTCACGATGCCGATCGGCTCGTTGCCGATCACCATCTTGAGCACCTGCAGATGTCGTTCCAGCATGTCGACTTCCTTCTCAAGTCGGTCTATCATGACACATGTTAACTTGTCATGCCCCGATTTAAAAGTTGCTGTCCGAGGCGGAACGGGGTGTGTTGCCACGAACTACCACGCACGAGGTCTTAACCGTTCCGTTCGGATCGATCCCGATCGACGGTTCACGACCCGACGACCGACGGAACCGCCTCGATCGCGTCCTCGATCGTCCGGAGGGCGGACACGCCCTCGCGGCGGCCGACGAGCACCAGACACGTGCCCTCCGCGATCCCGGCCGCCTCGACCTCGATCCCGTCGATCGCGAGCCGGCGGAGGACGTACGCGAGCGCGTTCGCGTCCAGGTCGCCGTCGGCGACGATCGCGGTCGCGGAGCCGCCGCGCTCGAGGCCGATCCCGGCGATGGAGAGGACGTCGCCGTCGGAGTCGTCCCCCGAATTCGCCACGGAGACGCCGCTTCGCATCGAGACGCTGGCGGACGTCGGGACGCGGTCGTGCTCCGGGAGGTCGGCCTCGAACCGCCGCAGCGCGGTCGCGACCGCCTCCGGCTCGTCGGGGAGGTCGAGTTTCGGATCGTCGATCAGCCACGTCGCGGCGGCGGCGTAGTTGAGCACGCCGGCACACAGCCCGGCGTGAACGAACGGCCTGGCCCGGACGGCCTCGCGAGCGTCGGCAGCGAGCGACATGTGAAAACACGGGCGTCCGTGAGGTATAGGTCTTCGCGGTCGTCCTCGAACGCGGGGCGCGGCTGCGGTCCTCGCCGTCGTCCCCGCGGCCGCCACGACCGACGCGAGAACCGTCGTCGTCTCCGAAGTCCCTAAGGCCGACGCGGCCCCAGATCGACGCATGCAGTCGCTGGTCATCGTGGCCCACGGGTCACACCTCAATCCGGACTCGAGCGCGCCCACACACGACCACGCGGACACGATACGCGAGGTCGGCGCCTTCGAGGAGGTGCGAACGGGCTTCTGGAAGGAGGAGCCCCACCTCCGCGAGGTGCTTCGAACCGTCGAGGGCGAGGAGGTGTACGTCGTCCCGCTTTTCATCTCGGAGGGCTACTTCACGGAGCAGGTGATCCCCCGCGAGCTTCGGCTGTCCGGATGGGACGTCGACCGCTGGGGATCCGACGGGCTCTCGGCCGACCAGGCGACGCTGGCCGCCGCCGACACCGGACAGACGGTCCACTACTGCGGCCCGGTCGGGACCCACGAGGCGATGACCGACGTGTTGGTTCGACGCGCCGAGACGGTCACCGGGGATCCGGACGTCGGCGAGGGATTCGCCCTCGCCGTCGTCGGCCACGGGACCGAACGCAACGAGAACTCCGCGAAGGCCATCGAGTACCACGCCGACCGGATCCGCGATCTCGACTGCTTCGAGGAGGTGCAGGCCCTCTATATGGACGAGGAGCCGGAGGTCGACGACGTCACGGACCACTTCGAGACCGAGGACGTCGTCGTCGTCCCGCTGTTCATCGCCGACGGCTTCCACACCCAGGAGGACATCCCCGAGGACATGGGGCTCACCGACGACTACAGAACGGGCTATTCGGTCCCCGCCGAGGTCGACGGCCACCGGATCTGGTATGCGGGCGCGGTCGGGACGGAGCCGCTTTTGGCCGACGTCGTCCTCGAGCGCGCCGCCGACGCCGGCGCCGACGTCGGCGACTCGCTTTCGGCCGTCCGCGAGACCACCCGCGTCGCGACGGGGGATGACTAGCCCGATGGACGCGCGTACCGACGCGAACGCCGACGGCGATGCCGGCGATGAACGTCCTCACGATGAACGCACTGGCGACGACACGCCGAACGACGTGCCCGCCGTCGCCCTCCCCGACGCCGCCATCGACGCCCTTCGGGCGGCGGTCGACGCGGAGGAAGGCGATGACGCTACCACCGCCGATCGTGGTACGACGCTCGTGGCTCCTGGCTTCCGCCTGGCGCGGACCGCCGACGGATACACCCTCGAGATCGACGGGGACACGCACGCGGACCTCTCGGCCGACGAGTTGACCGACCTCGCACGCGATCACCCGATTCCCGTCTCCGACTGGTACTTCCACGAGCGGATCGTCGACGACGCGGGACCCCGCGGATCGTTTCTCCGGTGGCTCGAGGGGGTCGATCCGTTCGACGATGATGTCGATGGGGGTGACGACGGCACGGGCGGCGGGACGCGGGACGATCACGCGGGAGCCGCCGAGGTGCTCCGCGACCGCTACGCGGCGCTTGCCGACGGCGTGGTCCGCGAGTGGGGGGAGCTTCGGATCGGGACGACCCTCGAGAGTGACGGCACGCGCCGGTACGAGATCCGCCACGTCGACGCCGCCGACCTCGAGCGCGAGCATCTCGAGGCCCACCACGATCCGCTTGCGGCACGCGGTATCGCGACCTACGACGAGGACGATCGATACCGGCCGCTCAAGACCGCCCCGTCGCTTCCGACCGGCTGGGTCTTTCCGGACCTCGAGGCCCGCGACTGCTATGAGACGGTCGAGACGTTCTACCCCGCCACGATCGCGAACTGGTACCGGGAGGGTCGAGGCGAGCTGGACGTCACCCACTGGCACGAGGCGATCGAACGTCAGACCGGGATCTACGGCGTCATCGAGACCTGGGACCGCGGCGCGGGCCACGAACACGTCGAGTGGGTGGCGGAGACCTGCTGTGTTGACTCCCAGTGTCTCAAGCGGCGCGAGTGGGACTACGACGCGGAAACGCCGCTCGACGTCGACGGCGGCGACGGCGCGTTCCCGTGCCGTGAGCCGTGCTCGCTCGTGATCTCGGCGGCTCGACAGTGGACGAAACTGGAGGGCGAGCGGGAACGCACCTACGAGTTCGATCTCACGCCGAGCGAGAAGGAGCAGGTCGAAGCGATCATCGACGCGGTCGCGGACGGACGCGTTCCGGAGATCCGCGAGGCGGACGTCTACGAGGGCGCCAACCGATATCGGACGCGGTTCCTGCGCGCGAAGCGGTTCGACGAGGACGGCAACCTCTGTGGCGTGGAGACGGATCCGGACGCGGAGTGATCGACGGTCGGCTTCGGCCTATCGGAACAGGACCACCGTCGCGGCGACGACCGCGACGAGCACGACCGCGGCCCCGAGGATGACCGCCGGCGTCTGGACGGTCACGCCGACCGCGACTGCGACGATGGCGGCGATGGCGGCGACGACGATCGCGGGGAGGATGCTCCCGTCGAGCGTCGAGTCGACCGTCCCGGCCGCGCGTTCGACGGCGGAGGGTTCCGGATCGCGGTCGGGGGGCTCCGCGAGGGACTCGTCGACCACGACGGACCGCTCGCGCTCCGGCGGCGGCTCGACGATGACCGTCACGTAAGTGCTTCCGGATCCGTGGCCGACGACGAGCTTGAGCTTCCCGCGCACCGTCGTCTCCGGTCGGTCGGGGTCGACGTCGACGTGGACGATCCGCCGCGACTCCGCCTCGAGGTAGTGGTTCGTCGTCGCCACTCCCGCCACTCGCGAGAGGTCGTCGTCGACGTTGAGGTGGACGTGTGCGGCCTGTCCGCGGTTGTCGATGGCGACCTCGAAGGGACCGTCCGTGGTGATCCGATCCGGTGCGTCGATCGAATGGACCCCGTCGCCGTTCACCTCGACCGGGAGCGTCTGCACGCACACACCTGGGAGGCCACGGTAGAAAAAGGTTGACGCCGATGGGCGCTCGTTCCCGGTCGACGAGGGCGCGAGCGAGACGGAACCGCGTTCATTTTCCCGCAGCTATTTGTCGACTGGCCGTGAGGTACGCTCCCGTATGAGCGACGAACCGGGCGGGACCAACATCGAGGGGGACGCTCCCGTCGTCGAGACCGTCGTCGAAACCGATTCGGCGACGATCACCGACGATTCGGAGCTCGAACGGACGCTCGGGTTGACCGGCGGGCTCGCGATCGGCATCGGGACGATGATCGGCGCGGGGATCTTCGTCTTCCCGGGGCTCGCGGGCGCCGCGGTCGGCACGGCCGCGACCGCCTCGTTCGCGGTCGGCGGGGTCGTGGCGCTGCTCGTCGCCCTACCCGCCTCCGAGCTGGCGACCGCCATGCCGAAAAGCGGGGGCGGCTACTACTTCATCTCCCGCGGGCTCGGTACGCTCGCGGGGACCGTCGTCGGGCTCTCGCTCTGGCTCGGGCTCGTGTTTGCGACCGCGTTCTACCTGGTCGGACTGGGGTTTTACGCGCTGGATGCGCTCTCCATCGTCGGGATCTCCGTCGGGGCCGATCCCGGCGTCCTCGTCTCGGTGATCGCCGTCCTGTCCGGGATCGGCTTCACCGTGGTGAACCTCACCGGGACGGAGAACGCGGCGCGGATCCAAAACGCCATCGTGGTCCTCCTCCTGTCGATGCTCGTGGCGTTCCTCGTGTTCGGCTTGCTCGACGTCGCGGGGTTCGTCGGCGACGAATCGACGGGCGGGACCGAGGCCGATCGCTGGACGGTCTTCCCGATACTCTCGACGGCCGCGCTCGTGTTCACGTCCTACCTGGGGTTCGCCCAGATCGCGACCGTCGCCGGCGAGATGAAACGCCCCGGTCGGAACCTCCCGCTGGCGATGATCGGGTCCGTTCTGGTCGTCACGGTCATGTACGTGTTGACGATCCTCGTCGCGACGAACGTCTTCGATCGGACGCAACTCGGCCAGCTCGGCGAGACGGCGATGGTCGAGATCGGCCGCGAACTGCTCGGCGTCGGGGGCGCCTTCGTCATCGTCGTCGGCGGACTGCTCGCCACGATGTCCTCGGCGAACGCGTCGATCCTGAGCACCTCCCGGGCCATCTACGGCGTCTCGAAGGACGCGCTCCTCCCGCGGTGGGCCAGCCGGATCGACCTCCGGTACGGGACGCCCTCCGTCGCGCTGGGAATGGCCGGCGGCCCGATCATCGTGCTCGCGGCGACCCGACAGGTCCAGCTTCTCGCGGAGGTCGCCTCGTTTCTACATCTGGTGTTGTACGGGCTGATCTGCGTCTCCTTGGTGGCGATCCGCAGGGACGCCCCCGAGTGGTACGACCCGGACTTTCGCGTCCCCGGCGGACCGACGATCCCCGTCCTCGGCGCGATCGCGAGCTTCGGACTCATCGCGTTCATGGATCCGGCCTCGATCGGCGTCGGCCTGTTCGTCATCGTCGGTTCCGCCGGGTGGTACCTCTATTATGCCCGCGACGTGACTCTCAAGGGGGTCCTGTAATGACACGCGTGCTTGTTCCGGTGGCGGTTCTCGAGGGGGAGGCGGTCTCTCCCGGCTTGATGTCGCTTCTCGGGAGCGTCGACGTGACCGTGCTCGGCTATCACGTGTTGCCCGAACAGACGCCGCCGGATCAGGCCCGCCTCCAGTACGAGGACCGAGCGACGGACGCGCTGGTGGATCTGAGCGAGGAGTTCCGATCGGCCGGCGGTGCCGCCGACCATCGACTCGTGTTCACACACGATCGCGAACGGACCGTCGAGCGGGTCGCCGAGGAGATCGACGCGAACGCCCTGGCGATCACGGGAGTGACCGGGGACGTCGACCGGCTCCTGGTCTCGATTTCGGGCGACGTTTCCATCGACCGCGTCATCTCGTTCGTCTCGGATCTCGTCGATGGCCGCGACATCGGCGTAACGCTGTTTCTCGCCGCCGACGAGGCCGAGGCGGGGACCGCCGACGAACGGCTCCAGTCGGCCGCGGCACGGCTCCGAAGCGAGGGGATCGACGTTCGGACGTCGCTCGCGATCGGAGCGTCCCCGATCGAGGGCCTCCTCGGCGAGGTGTCCGGACACGACGCGATCGTCATGGGGGAAACGGCGCCGTCGCTCAGCTCGCTCGTCTTCGGGGACGCGTCCGAGCGCGTCGCGTCGGCGTCCGTCGGACCCGTGCTCGTCGTTCGAAACGACGGGACCGTTGACGACGGGACTATTGACGACGAGGGCGTCGACGACGGGGCGTAACGACACCTCGAGGGGAGGACCCGCTCACCCGACTCGGGCCGATCGCCCGATCCGCTAATCGCGAAGCAGCTCCACCGGCCGCTCGTTTGCGGCCTTCCAGGCCGGGTAGAACCCGCTCAGCAGGCTCGCGACGATCGCGAACCCGAATCCGTAGACGAGGTATCGAAACGCGTTCCACTCGAGAACGAGGGTCGCGTCCTCGAGGAGGACGTGATTCAACACGAGTCCGACCCCGAAGGAGACCACGACGCCGACTGCGCCGCCGATGACGCCGAGGAAGACCGACTCGGCGAGGATCATCCGCAACACCTCCCCCCGCCGGATCCCGACGGCTCTGAGCACGCCGATCTCGCCGCGGCGCTCGATCGTGCTCATCAACATCACGTTGAGGATCGCCACGCTCGCGACGACGAGCGAGATGGACCCGATCCCGAGGAGCGCGAGGTTGAGCGTGTTCAAAAACGAGTCGACGCTCTCCTGGATGCTGGCGGGGGTGGTGGCGCTCACCATCTCCTCCCCGCGGTCGTTGATCTGCGTTTCGATCGTTTCCGCGAGTCGCTGTGCCGTCTCGCCGTCCTCCGCGAGAACGGTGACGCTCGTGTAGTACTCCTCCTCGCGCAGCGCGTCGATCGGCACGACGACCTGGCCGCCACCTCCCGGACCGAACCCCTGTTCGGACTCGAGGATCCCCCGAATCCGGTAGAGTCGGCCGTCGTACGAGATTGGATCGCCGATCTCGAGCCCGAGCTCGTCGGCGACGTCCGCGCTCACCAGCGCGCCGGCGGTGAGCCGGTCGGGTACCTCCCCCTCCTCGGCGTCGTAGAGCGCGTCGGCCCGCTCGACGCCGGTCACGCTCACCCGCGCACCCTCCCCGTTCGCCTCGAGGATCGTGTCGCTCGACTTCCGGGGAATCACCGCCTGGCCGGCCACGACCGTCTCGATCTCGCGGACCTGCGCGTCGGTGAGGCCGTCCTCGAGGTTGTCCTCGCCGGTCGTGACGGTGACCTCGTTCGTCAGGCTCCCGAGGTCCTGTGTCGCCTGGTACTGGATGGCGGCGCCGGCCATCCCGAGCGAGGCGATCGCGATCACGCCGATGGCGATCCCGAGCGCCGCGAGTCCAGTCCGGACGCGATTTCGACCCAGGTTCCGCCACGCCATCAACACGCTCGGGAACCGCCAGAGCCGTTCGATCGGGTTCATCGTATCTCCCCGTCGACGAGGTTGACCGTTCGGTCCGCGTACTCGACCAGCTGTTCGTCGTGTGTCACCGCCACGATGGCGACGTCCTCCTCGTTTTTGAGCCGGGTGACCTCGTCGAGGATCGTCGCCCCGGTGTCACGATCGAGGTTCCCGGTCGGCTCGTCGGCGAGCAGCAGGTCGGGTTCGTTGATGAGCGCCCGGGCGATGGCGACGCGCTGGCGTTGTCCCCCCGACAGCTGATCCGGCGTGTGTCGGAGCCGGTCGCCGAGTCCGACGCGTCGAAGCAGATCGATCGCCCGGTCGTGGCGGTCGACGTCCGTCTCCCACATCGACGGGAGCTCGACGTTCTCGACGGCGGTGAGCATGGGAAGCAGGTGGAAGTCCTGGAAGACGAACCCGATCTCCGATCGCCGTTCCTCGGTGAGCTCGTCCCCGTCGAAGTCGGTCACGTCGCGTCCGTCGATCCTGACCGTCCCCGAGGTCGGCGTGTCGAGCAGGCCGATCACGTTCAACATCGTGCTCTTCCCGGACCCGGATGGGCCGATCACCGTGACCATCTCCCCGCGGTCGCCGTGGAAGTCGACCCCCTTCAGCGCCTCCACGGTCTCCCCGCCGCTTTCGTACCGCTTTCGCACGTCCGTGAGTTCGACGACGCTCATCTCGACTCGTCGGATGAGCCGCCGCGTCGTCGCCAGATCACGGCGCCGATCCCGATCGCGGCTACGAGGGCGACCGCTGCGAGGGCCGGCAGGCCGATACCCGGCGGCCCGCCCGAACCGGACCCCTCGGAGTCGGCGGCCTCGGCCGCCCCGGGATCGCCGACGTCGACCTCCACGATCCGCGAGAACTCCTCGCCGTCGACGGCGTACTGGACGCGAATCGGGAGCGTCTCGACGCCCGCGGAGGCGTTCGCGGTGAGTTCGAAGGTCCCGAACTCGCTCGCGTCGATCGCGCCGATGAAGTACTCGCGGTTCGGCGGGACCGGGCGGACGCCCTCGGACCCGACCACCTCGACCCGCACCGACCGTGCGTCGCCGCTCCCGACGTTCGCGGCGTCCCCGGAGACGACGAGCGTCGACTCCTCGCGGTCGAACTCGAGGCCGGAGAGGACCACATTGGACGCGGATTGCGGGGCGTACCGCATCGTCTCACTCGTCGTTCGCCGCTCGCCGGCGGCCGTGTAGTCGGCCTCGATCGACACCTCGCCGGGCGGCACGTCGTCACCGGGAAGGACCGCCGTTCGCGACTCCTCCGCGGGCACGTCCTCAAGGAGGGCCCGCTCGACGGTTCCTCCGTCCGCGACCGCTCGGAGCCGTACGTCGCGGAGCTCCGCGTTCCCGTACTCCGCGAGCGTGGCCTCGATCACGGTGCTTCCGTTTTCGACCCCGATCGACGTCGTCAGATCGGCGTCGACGGTCGCCGGCTCGACCTCGGTCGTGATGGTCCGGTTCGCCGTCCGAGTCGTCCCGCCGGCGACGTCGTACGCGAGGGTCGCATCGAGCGTTCCGGTTCCCGAGTCGGGATACGTTACACGATAGGTGTAGGTGACCTGCGCTCCCGATTCGACGGTGGCCGCCACCCGTTCTGCGTTCTCGACGCGTGCGTCCCCGCCGACTTCGAGCCGCGCGTTCGAGATGGCGCCCGACCCGCCGTTGGAGACGGTGACGTTCATCTCCGTCTCCTCGCCCGCGACCGGGTCGACCTCGTCGGGGTCGGCCACGGAGAGGACCACGTCGTCCGGCTCGGAGACGTCGACGTAAAGCGGGAACCGCGCGTGGCTCGGGCTCCCGTTTTCGGTCCGTCCGATGGCGTGGACGGTCAGACGCTTCTCGCCGCGCTCGTCGATCCGGACCGGAAGCGGAACCCGTATCGACTCGCCGGGCGAGATCGCGCCGACGTCCTCGGCCCTGGCGTACTCGGTCGCGCTGTCCGTCTTCCGTATGTAGACGTCGGTCACCGCGACGGCCTTCCCGTTGCCCTGTGGATTTGCCACCTCGGTGGTCACCGTGAACGTCTCGCCGGGCGCCGGTTGGTCGATCGAGGCGTTCGCCGACCGGATCGAGACGTCGGTCGGTGCGGACCCGGCGACGCTCGCACCAACCGAGATCGAACCGACCACGAGGATCGCGGCGATCGCGAGCGGGACGGTTCTGGTCATCGCGATCGCGGCGAGACGTCGGTTCGTGGCGCCGGACCGTTCGGCCGTCGATCGCTCGAGGGAGGATCGTCCGTTCCGCCGGGGCGTCGCGGGAACCGTGGAGGGGGTGTCGTCGTCACGTGTTCGGACACGGTCCGTAGGTACTTATCGGTGACCGTGGGGCCAATCGAGTCTCAACGGGTGATCCCTCCAACGAGAACCGCCGGGATCTCCGAAACCGCAACGGAACGATTGTGAGACGTCGGATCACAGTTCCGGCATTCGTCGGAGACGTTGGCCCCCATCTCCATCATGGGTGGCGCCTCCCCTCGTCGAGGGCGGGACAACGATCGAGATCCCTGCCGATCGGACGTCCACAAAATTCACAGCATACCGGCTTTATGACGGCGTTTTCGGATTCCGTCATCGCAGATCTTCCCTTAGACGACCGCCGTACGGCGACGACCCGCGTTCGGATCCGAAAGCTAATCGGTTAACTGTGGGGAAGATCTCGAAATTCGATTCTGCCGATAATTGGGCGTACAGAGGATTTACCGTTGGTTTAACAATAATCGACACGACAGATGAATCGGGATGGACTCGCCGGGATTTGAACCCGGGGCCTCTCCCATGCCAAGGGAGTGATCTACCACTGATCTACGAGCCCGCTCCGCGACCGATCGTATCCCCGGTTCCATCATAAGGGCTTCGAATCGGCCGTCTCCCGGGAGTCCCTCACACGGCGATCGCCTCATAGCCGTTCGGAGTCGATCGTGACCTCGAGATCGACCTCGCGTTCGCGCCCCTCCAGGTCCGCCACGGCACGCTCGACGATCCGAACCGCCTCCTCGCGCACGAGCGGGATCACCCGCCGGAGGACCCACTCCACGGAGACGAACCGTGGAAGATCGAGCGCGTCGGAGTTCGCCGAATCGGGATCGAAGCGGACCGAGAACTCCACCTCGCAGACGTCGGCGTGGGCCGCGGTGTCGTCCTCGTCCGTGACATCCACGCCCGCGGTGTCGGCCTGCTCGACGTCCCCCTCGATCGCCGTGATCCCCCAGTGGCCCGTCGCGTCGATTCCCTTGCGGATCGCCCAGTTGATCCGCTCCGGCGGGGCGATCTCGGTCACCTCCGAGCGAACCGTGTAGGTGAGCCGCCACCAGCCGAAGGTCAACGCGTACCGGGTTCCCGGCCCGCCGTCGCCGTCGATCCGGCGAACGTGTTCCAGGTGTTCGGAGTAGCGGGCGTACCGCGGGAAATCCACGAGAAACTCATAGACCGCCTCCGGCTCGGCATACACCGTCGTCCGGACCACGAGTTCGTCCACGGACGTCGTTACCCCGGACGAGTCTTAAAACCGGCCGTCGAACGAACGGGACGCCACGACCTCGGTGTGCGGCCCGTCGCCCATCACTTGGGCGGCCCGACCGCCTTCCACCGACCGCGTTCTACGTCTGCTCGCGTGAGCCGATCTCCCGGTAGATCCACATGGCGGCGAGGTAGGACGCCACGAAAAGCAGGAATCCGACCACGAACCCGAACAGCCGGCGACGGCCCAGCCCGCCGGGGACCAGGTACGCCAACCCGGCGAGCGCGATCAAAAAGACGAGGACGCTGAAGGCTCCCGAGAGGAGATAGACGCCGAGATCGGAATCGAGTCGGTCGCGCAAATCGCTCACGAGGAAAGGTTCGCCGGGCGTCCTCAAAACCTCCCCGGTCCTCACGTCGTCCGGGCGTCGACGGCCTCCAGTTCGAGGAGCCCGTCGTCCTCCGTTTCGGTCCCCGTTGGCGTCTCCGTCTCGGTGGCTGTTTCCGTTTCGGTAGTCGCCTCCGTCTCCGTCTCGGTGGCCGTCTCCGTTTCCGTTCCGATGATCGGGTCCTCCGTTTCGGTCGGTGTCGGCGTTGCCGTCTCGGTCGGCGTGTCGGTCCCGTCGCTCGTCCCGGTCTCGCCGCCGGACGTTGTCGTGCCCGTGGGCGTTTCCGTCCCGTTCGTTCCGCCGCCGTCGGTCCCGCTCTCCCCGCTCGCGTCCTCGCCGAAGATGTCCGTCTCGATGGTACGCTCCATCGTGTCGAGGGGGATCCGGACCGTCGATCCGCCGCCGTCAGACAGGTTGACGCGCAGGTAGAAGTCGGCTTTGAGCGTCGTAACCTGTTCGTTCTGGAGGTGGCTGACCCACCACTCGTCGAGGTGCTGGTTGTCGAGGCGGAAGGTGGCGTCGATCGTCTCCTCGCCTCCCGGCGGAATGACGTAGGGACCCCCGCTTTCACCGCTTCCCATGTCGATCCCGTTCATCCCGATGTCGTAGCCGATCGAGGAGATCGTGACCGGGAACGACCGCGGGTTGTACACGACGAACTGCATGCGGATCTCGGTCTCGTTTTCGGTGACCGTTCCCCACTCGCCGCGGGTCTCGCGCACGATCAGTACGGGATCGGGAACGATCGCGCTATCGGCGTTCAACTCGCGGTCCTCGTCGGAGTTGAACGCCTCGATGAGGTCGGTCTCGATCTGCCGTTCGACTGCCGGCGCGTCGAAGGACCGGCCGAGAAGCGAGGAGTGGACGTCGGCGTGAACCGTGAGCGTCGTCCGCTCGTCCGCGCGCAGGTGGCTCACCCACCATGCCGGAATGCGCGTGTTGTTCATCTCCGAGGTCGTAGAGAGCGTCGAGTTTCCGCCCTCGATCGAGACGCCCTCGCGGGTTCCGTTGGCCATCGGAATGTCGTTCAGACGGACCTCGTAATCCACCGTGAGCCCGCCGGCCGTCACGCCGATCGGGTTGGGGTTGTGGAGGTGGATGTCGGTCTCGATCTCCGTCACGTTCTCGGTGACGTTGCCGAACCCGTTGTCCACGCCGGTCACGCTCGGCGTCCCGAGAATGCCGAGGGCGACCGCGCCCCCGACCAGAAGCACGATGCCGCCGATGCCGACGAGGAGGAGCCGCCGCCGGCCGACCGATGGGATCCAACTCGGTGCCATGCTGTCGTACGCGGAGGTTGCGGCGGGACCGTATAAAGGTGGTCGACGCGTGACGGTCGAAGGACGGGGCTGACGGTGAGCCGGGACGGGACTAGCGGCCGAACCAGGACGGGACTATCGATCGAACGGGACGGAACCGACGTCGAACCGAGACGGGATCGACGGCCGCGTTGAGACAGGACTAAGTGTCGCGCCGCGAACGTCCGAGCATGACGGCTGGTATCACCGGATCGGACAAGGGACTCGGCGTCGGACTGGCGTTCGCGGCGATCGTCGTGCTCGGAGCGGTGCTCATGTACGTCGGACCGTCACAGATCAACCGTGCGGCCGGCTTCGGCGTCGCGATGGTCGCGGCGATCATCGCGGTCTCCGCGTTCCACCTCTTCGAGTGACTCGGCGGGAGCGATCGGTCGCCCCGCCTCGTTCCGTTTAAATATCGCCGACACGTAATGTCGACAATGACGGAGTATACGGAGGAGGAAAAACGGATCCTCGCGTACCTCCACGATAGCGTCTCCCGCGGCGAACAGTACGTTCGCTCGAGGACGATCGCCGACGCGATCGGGCTCACCGCCAAGCAGGTCGGCAGCCGGCTCCCGAACCTCGCCGAGAAGTCCGAGGAGGTCGACATCGAAAAGTGGGGCCGCGCCCGCTCGACCACCTGGCGGGTCACCCAGTCCGCACCCTGAGCCCCGGGATCCACCCTTTTTTAACCATCCCCTCGCGTAGCGGTGAATATGACCGTCCGTGTCTCGCGGACCTTCGAGTTCGACGCCGATCCCGACGACGTGTGGGCGTTCATCTCGGATCCGGGCAAACGAGCCGACGTGATAAGCGTCGTCGAGTCCTACGACGTCCACGACGACCGACGCGCCACCTGGCACATCAGCCTCCCCATCCCGATGGTTCGATCCACGATCGACGTCGAGACGAGGGAGGTCGAACGCGACCCGCCGACCCGGGTGAAGTTCGTCGGGAAGTCCCGCGCGCTTCGAGTCACCGGCGAACACACGATCGAGGCCATCGAGGGCGGCTGTCGGCTGCGAAACGAGTTCGTCGTCGAGGGGGCGCTCCCCGGCGTCGAGACGTTCTTCAAGCGCAACTTCGAGGCGGAACTCGACCGGCTCGAGCGCGAGCTCCGCTCGGATCTCGGCCTCCCCGCGGGCGCCGAAAGCGACACCCCATCCCGGACCGACGGCTGATCCGACCCGATGACTGAACGCGATTCACCGACCGCTCCCGCCGCGGACGCCCGGTCGACCCCGATCGATCCCGGAGCCGAGGCCGACCCGATGCGGATCGCCTGCGTCCAGCTCGCGATCGAGGGCGGGGACGTCGCCGGGAACCTCGAGCGCGCGCTCGCCGCGGTCGATGACGCGGCCGATCGCGGCGCCGACCTGATCGCACTCCCCGAGCTCTTCGACGTCGGATACTTCGCCTTCGACGCGTATCCCCGTGCCGCCGTGAGCCTCGAGAGCGAGCGGCTCGAACGGTTCCGCGCGCGGGCGGCGGAGCACGGCGTCGCCGTCCTCGCGGGCACGATCGTCGAGGACCTCGGCGCCTCCGCCGAGGCGGGACTCGCGGTCCCGGACTCGACGGGGCTGGCCAACACGGCCGTGCTGTTCGATTCGACCGGCGAGCGGCGGCTCGTCTACCGCAAACACCACCTGTTCGGCTACGAGTCCGCGGAGGCGGAGCGGCTCGTGCCCGGCGAGCGGCTCACGACCGCGGAGCTGTCGGGCGTCCGGATCGGCGTCACGACCTGCTATGACCTCCGGTTTCCCGAGCTGTATCGACGGCTCCTCGAGGAGGGCGTCGACCTCGTGATCGTGCCGAGCGCGTGGCCCTACCCGCGGGTCGAACACTGGCGCACGCTCGCACGAAGCCGTGCGATCGAGAACCTCGCGTACGTCGCCGCCGTCAACGGCAGCGGGAGCTTCGACGGCGGCGACACCCTCCTCGGTCGCACGACCGTCTACGACCCCTGGGGAACGCCCGTTTCCACGACCGACGACGCCCCGGACGTGGTCTACGCCGACGTCGATCCCGGCCGAGTCGCCTCGATACGCGAGGACTTCCCCGCCCTTCGCGATCGACGCAGCGATCGGTGAGAAGTACGAGCTGACCGTGAGGGGAAACGCGAGGTGGCCCGGGAAGGAAACGGCGCGACGGACGGAGAAGGAAACGTCCAGACGTATCCTCGGTTCCATACATTTATTCGGGAGCACGCAGTAATACCCCTCGCCGGTGTTTCGGCGCTTTTCTCGTCGAAACGTCGGTATCGATCCGCTCCCGTCCCGACCGTCGGGTGATGTGGACGGACCGTGGCTGGATCCGCCACGTCCGTCCCGCCCGCGCACATCACCCGTCACCGCTCCCGTCGTTCGTGAACGAACGCCGACGCTCGAGACGTATCCCCGCGATTGGAGAACTAATTCACGATCATCGTCATACGTCCGTGAAATTGATCGAAAGACGTGAATCAGTCGGCATCTCCGCATCGATATTCACTCATCGAAAACTTCGATGGACGTCCGTCGCTAGTTTTGACGCGAAGAGGCCGGTTATATCGCCTCGAGCGATGATCATCTATCGGCGTCCGCGTTCCGCGATCGACGCCGACCGTCGGACGCCGCCTGTGGACTAGTGCTCCCACAGTGGCTTGGTCAGTCACCGGCCCGATCGATCGTTCGCTCGCCAGGAGCGAACGATCGTTTGTGTACGTCGTAGCTGGACTTTGTACGCCGTGGCTGGACTCGGATCCGATCTCCGTCAGAACACGTCAGTCGGTACGCGATCAGACGCCGGCGGCCTCGGCTTCGGCCTCCGCGTCACCCTCGGCGAACCCGGGGAATCGGGCCTCCTCGGCCTCGAGCAGCTCCTGATACCGGTTTCGGATCGTGACCTCGCTCATGTCCGTCGCGTCGCTCACTTCACTTTGGGTGAGATCGACGTTCGTGAGCTTGCCGGCGGCGTAGATCGCGGCGGCCGCGAGCCCGACCGGCGACTTGCCGCTGTGGACGTTCTGCCGTTTGCCCTGTTCGAGCAGCTGGCGGGCGTACTGTTCGGTCTCGTCGGGCACCTCGAGCTCGCTGGCGAACCGGGGCAGGTACTCGACCGGGTCGGCCGGCTTGATCTCCAGTTTGAGCTCGCGGTTGATGTAGCGGTAGGCCCGCTTGAACTCCTCGGCGTCGACGCGGCTGACGGCGGCGATCTCGTCGATCGACCGCGGCACCTGCTCCATCCGGGCCGCGGCCTGCAGGCTCGCCGTGGCGATCCCCTCGATGGATCGGCCGGGGAGCATGTCGTTGTCGAGCGCCTGCCGATAGATGACGGAGGCGGTCTCGCGGACGTTCTCGGGGAGGCCGAGCGCGGAGGCCATGCGGTCGATCTCGCCGAGCGCCTGTTTCAGGTTGCGCTCCTTGGAGTCGCGGGTGCGGAACCGCTCGTTCCAGGTCCGGAGCCGCTGCATCTTCTGGCGCTGATTCGAGGAGAGCGCGTTGCCGTAGGCGTCCTTGTCCTGCCAGCCGATGTTCGTCGACAGGCCCTCGTCGTGCATCATCTTCGTCGTGGGGGCGCCGACGCGCGACTTCTGGTCGCGCTCGCTCGAGTCGAACGCGCGCCACTCGGGACCGCGGTCGATCTCGTCGGACTCGACGACGAGTCCACAGCCCGAACAGACGGTCTCGGCGCCGTCGTGTTCGAGCCGGCTCCCGCACTCGGGACAGGTCGTCTCGGATTCGGTCTCCGTCGTCGATTCCGACTCGGCCGTGGCTCGCTCGCCGGTGGTCCTTCGCTCGTCGGTGGTCCTTCGCTCGTCGGTGGTCGATTCCTCGTCGGTCGTGCGCCGGTGGGCGCGGAAGGTGGTCTTACTCATGTGTTGAACTGAACGGACGTCGTCGCCCTGTACGGGCCGCGATGAGGAGGACGAAAGCGATATAAAATCCCGACCTCGCTCGTTCCTTCACTCCGAGTTAGGAACTAAGAGTATATAAATATGTCGTGGTATGATATCACAATCGAATGTACGATGTCTCTAACCGGGGTTTAGAGAACCAATATCATCCATTTATATGACGTTCGTTCGCCCTCCGACTTGGGTCGCCCGCGATCATCGTTTCACCGGGGTCCGGCGTCGATCCTTCACCCGAATCCGACGTCGATCCCTCATCCGGGTCCGGCGTCGATCCCGGCGTCCTCGAGAAGCGACGCCACGTACTTGCCGACGTGGTCGTCCATTCGCCGTTTGAATCCGGCTCGACGTGCGAGCCGGTCGAGCTCCCGCGAGACGTAGGTGCCGTACTGGAGCGCCTTCTTGTCGGCTTGCCGAACCGGATCGGGGACGAGTCCCGACGCCGCCCGCCTGAGCGCGATCTTCCGCTCGTCCGGCGTCGCGAGCAGTTCACCCGGAAGTCGGAGCGCGGCGTCGACGACCGGGTCGGCCAAAAGCGGCGTAACGGGCTCGATCCCGGCCACGCGGATCGCGGGGACGTCCCGCGCGAGCTGGCCGGGAAGCGACCCCACCGTCTCGTCGCGTGCGCCGCGTACCGTCTCCGCCTCGACCCGGTGGTCGTCGGCCGGCTCGACCACCTTGCTGTATCCGCCGAACAGCTCGTCCGCGCCCTGCCCGAGAAGGAGCCGATCGTGTCCGTCCGCGGCCGCCGCACGACCAACGAGGTAAAGGGGGATGGCGATGGAGAGGTCCATCGCGTTCGTCCGCCCCGTCGCGGCGACCAGCCCCGGGACGGCCTCGACGAGGTCGTCGTGTGTCACCTCGACGATCCGCAGGTCGTCCTCGCGTCCCATCGCCCCTGCGGCCTCCCGGGCCGCCTCGACGTCGTGACACCCCTCGAATCCGGCGACGTAACACGGCGCGTCCGGGGCGCCGCTCGCGACGAGCGCCGAATCGATCCCGCCGGAGAAGGCGACGGCGACGTCCCCGCCTTCCACACCGAATTTGCCCCCGCTATCGGTTCCAGGGTCGCCGGAGCGACCGATCGCCGCCCGAACGGCGTCGTCGACCGCCGCCTGCGCCGTCTCCGGGGGAGCGGGGGCCGGCTCCGGGAGCGTCCAGATCGTCCGACTTCCGGACGCGGTCACGACGCTGCCCGCCGAAACCGGAACGGGCGACTCGAGCGCCCGTCGATCGAACGCCCACGCTCCCTCAGCCGTCGGATCCGGGCACTCCGCCTCGACGAACAGGGGTTCGCGTCCGAGGACGTCGCGGACGAGCGCGGGTTCCTCCGCGCCGTGTTCGTCTCCACGATCCGTTTCGGGCTTCAGGACGAGCCGGCCCGCGAACCCCCTCCCGCCGGGGAGCGGGTCGGCGTCGTCGATGGCGTCCTCGATCGCCTCGGCCGTGGCGCCGCGAAGCCGGGCGTCGTCGGAGCCGGTCGGTCGGTCGGCGTGTGCCGTCATCGCACCGACCGCAGTCGGCGGAGCACGCGGCGTTTCGCCCCGCCGGCCGCCTGCCGGAAGGAGACGTGCCAGGGCGTTCGGCTCCCGACCACGCTGGTTCGTCCCTCCGCGATCGCCTCGAGGATCGCCTCGGCGGACGGCTCGTCGGCGTCGACCTCCGTGACCGCCTGTCCGACCATCTCGGAGATGTGTGCGTCGCTGCCGGCGGTCTGCGGAAGGTCGTGTTCAACCGCGAACCGCTCGGCCTTCCGATTGGCCCGGCCCGTCAACAGCCGCGAGTTGTACACCTCGATCGCGTCCGCGCTCGCGAGCTGTTCCTCCGTGACGTGGGCTGCGACCCCGTGACGGGTCTTCTGGAAGGGGTGAGGAACGACCGCGATTCCCCCCTGGTCGTGGATACGCGCGAGGGTTTCGTCGTAGGAGAGCCCCGCCGGAATCGCACGGTCGATGCCGAACGCGAGCACGTGGCCGGCCGCACACGTCACCTCCATCCCGACGATCCCGACGAGTCCGTGTTCGGCGGACAGCTCCGCCGCGGCACGGGAGGCGTCGATCTCGTCGTGGTCCGTGACGGCGAGGGCGTCGAGGCCGACCGCCGCCGCCTGCTCGACGAGGAGGTCGACCGGATCGCGGCCGTCGTGGGACAGCTCCGAGTGGGTGTGCAGCTCGACCGATAACACGCCCGACCGTACGCGAGTGGTCCACAAAAGAACCCCGGTCTCCTCACCGAGGGCATCGCCCCGGTCGTCGATGCCTTCGGTCTCCCCACCGAGGACATCGCGGTCTCCCCACCGAGGACATCGATCCTGTCGTCGACGTCTCCGGCCCCGCCGGTACGATTATGCCCCGCGACGTAGTCGGGCCACACATGACGGACGTCGATGACGCGCTCGCGGACCGGACGGTCGGGTTCGAGGCGGCGTTCGCCTACGCGTTGAGCCCCGACATGCGCCGGCTGATCGTCGTCTTCCTGTTCGGCTGGCTGCTGTTGCCCGTCGGGCTCGCGGTCTTCTTCTCGCCCGAGTTCCTCGTGGGATTCAGCGGGACGATCCGGGAGGCGACGGGGATGGTCATCGGGCTCGTCGTGGTGGTGATCGCCGGGGCGCTGCTCTTCGGCGGGCTGATCGGCGCCCTCTTCAAGACCATCGCCGACGCGAACCGATACGCGAAGGAGACCTGATCGCCCCTCGAACCGGAGTCGGATCGATCCTCAACCCGGAGTCGGATCGAACTGAAATCGAAGCCGAACGGGGCGGTTAGTTCGGGGTAACTCGAACAGTTAGGTGACGGGGGTACGAACGTCCGGGCATGGCCGATCCGTTCGTGATCGTCGGCGGTGACGCGGCGGGGTTGAGCGCCGCGAGCAAGTTCAAACGCGAGGCACCGGACCGCGAGGTCGTCGTTCTCGAGCGGGGGCGATGGGTGTCGTACGCCCACTGCGGGATGCCCTACTACGTGAAGGGCGAGGTCGAGTCGCTGTCGGATCTGCTGTCGCTGTCGCCGGCGGAGATCGTAGAGCGGGGGATCGACCTCAGGCGGGGGCACGAGGTCACGGGCGTCGATCCGGACGCGAAGACCGTGCGCGTTCGAACCGACTCGGAGCGGTACGATCAGGCGTACGGCGACCTGCTCGTCGCGACCGGCGCGCGCGCCGTCGACGGACCCATCGACGGGGCCGACCTCGAGGGCGCGTTCACGATGCACGACATGGACGCCGCCGCGGCGGTTCGGGCCTTCCTGACGCCGCCGGCGGAGATCGATCCCGACGCCGTCGACGGCGAGTACGTCGATCGCGACCGCGTCGAGACGTACGCGACCCGCGAACCTCCGGAGGCCGTCGCGGTCGTCGGCGGCGGATACGTCGGCGTCGAGATGGTGGAGGCCTTCGAGGCGTACGACCTCGACGTCCACCTCCTCCAGCGGCCGGATCGCCTGTTGCCCCCGTTCGGCGAGACGGCCAGCGAGCGGGTGATCGAAACGCTGCGCGAACGGGGAGTCCGTGTACGCCTCGGTACCGCGGTCGACGAGATCGTCGGCGACGGGCGAGCGGAGGCCGTCGTCGCCGGCGACGAGCGGATCCCCGTCGACCTCGCGCTGATCGGGATCGGGATCCGACCCAACACGGGGCCGATCGAGGATGCCGGCGTCGAACTGGGGGACTCCGGCGCCATCGCCGTCGACGACTACGGGCGGACGAACCGGGAGCACGTCTACGCCGCCGGCGACTGCGCGGAGATGTGCCACGCCGTCACCGGCGAGCCGGAGTGGGTCCCCCTCGGGCTGACCGCCAACCGTGCCGGGCGTGCGATCGGTGCGACCGTGGCCGGCGACCCGACCCCGGTCGGGGAGATCGCGGGGACGGCCGCGGTGAAGGCCTTCGAGACCGAGTGCGCTCGAACCGGGATCGTCGACCGCGACCGGGCGCGCGAGGCCGGGTTCGATCCGGTCTCCGAGACGATCACGGCTTCCTCGCGGTCGGGATATTACCCCGGCGCCGCCGAGACGGCGGTCACGCTGGTCGCCGATCGGGAGACGGAACGACTCCTCGGCGGAGCGATCGTCGGAACCGACCGTGCCGCGATACGCATCGACACGATCGCGACGGCGCTCGAGGCCGGGATGACCGTGGCGGACGTGGAGCGGCTCGACCTCGCGTACGCGCCGCCGTTCAGCCCCGTCTGGGACCCCGTGCTCGTCGCGGCCAAGGTTCTCAACGGGTCCCTCGACGCTCCGTGAGGGTCCGATCGCCGTCTACGGCGTGCTTCCACTGCCGGAGCCTATCCACGTACGTGCACATGAAAAAGCATTAGAACGCACCAAGTGACCATACAGGTGAATGAGCCTGTCCGATCCGGACGCCGATCTCGTCCGCGCGGAGCTCGGCCGCGATCCCACCCCGGCCGAGGCCGCGCTGTTCGAAAACCTCTGGAGCGAACACTGCGCGTACCGGTCCTCGCGGCCGCTGCTCGGCGCCTTCGAGAGCGAGGGAGACGCCGTCGTCGTCGGTCCGGGCGACGACGCCGCCGTGTTGGCCCTGCCGACCCCCGAGGCCGCAGACGACGCCCCCGGCGACCGCGACGCCGACGACTACGGCGACACCTACGTCACCTTCGGGATCGAGAGCCACAACCATCCCTCCTACGTGGATCCCTTCGACGGCGCGGCGACCGGCGTCGGCGGGATCGTCCGCGACACGATGAGCATGGGCGCCTATCCGATCGCGCTGCTCGACTCGCTGTACTTCGGCGCGTTCGACCGCGACCACACGAAGTACCTGCTGGAGGGCGTCGTCGAGGGCATCTCCCACTACGGCAACTGCATCGGCGTCCCGACCGTCGGCGGCAGCGTCGCCTTCCACGACGGCTACGAGGGCAACCCGCTCGTGAACGTGGCCTGCGTCGGCCTCACGAACGAGGACCGTCTCGTGACCGCGGTCGCGGAGGAGCCGGGCAACAAGCTCGTGCTCGTCGGCAACGCCACCGGACGGGACGGCCTCGGCGGCGCCTCCTTCGCCTCCGAGGACCTCGCGGAGGACGCGGAGACCGAGGACCGGCCCGCGGTGCAGGTCGGCGACCCCTACGCGGAGAAGCTGCTCATCGAGTGCAACGAGGCGCTCGTCGACGAGGACCTCGTCCTCGCCGCCCGGGATCTGGGCGCGGCGGGCCTCGGCGGCGCCTCCTCGGAGCTCGTCGCGAAGGGCGGACTCGGCGCCCACATCGAGCTCGAGCGCGTCCATCAGCGCGAGCCGAACATGTCGGCGCTCGAGATCCTCCTCGCGGAGTCCCAAGAGCGGATGTGCTACGAGGTCGCCCCCGGGGACGTCGAGCGTGTCCGCGAGCTGGCCGACCGGTTCGACCTCGGCTGTTCGGTCATCGGCGAGGTGACGGAGGGGAACTACACCTGTACCTTCGAGGGCGAGACGGTCGTCGACGTTGACGCGGAGTTTCTCGCGGACGGCGCCCCGATGAACGACCTCGAGTCCGAGCAGCCTTCGGAACCCTCCCGCGATCTCCCCGACGTCGAACTCGAGGCGGCCTTCGAGGCCGTCGTTGCGGCGCCCTCGACCGCGAGCAAGCGGTGGGTCTACCGCCAGTACGACCACGAGGTCGGCACCCGGACCGCGCTGCGTCCCGGCGACGACGCGGCGATCATGGCGATCCGGGAGGCGGCCGGCGACGCCGGTGCGGACGACGACGTCGGAGCCGGCGATGGCCCCGATTCGACCGACGACGCCGAGGGCGCGGGCGTGGGACTCGCGCTCTCCTCGGGCGCCAACCCCGACTGGACGGCGGCCGATCCCCACGGCGGCGCCCGCGCGGTCGCCCTCGAGAACGCGACGAACCTCGCGGCGAAGGGCGCCGTCCCGCTCGCGGCCGTCGACTGTCTCAACGGCGGTAACCCGGAGAAACCCGACGTCTACGGCGGTTTCGAGGCGATCGTCGACGGATTGGCCGAGATGTGCGACTCCCTCGAGACTCCCGTCGTTGGCGGGAACGTCTCGCTGTACAACGACAGCGTGGCAGGACCCATCCCGCCGACGCCGACGCTCGCGATGATCGGCACGAAGCGCGGCTACGACGCCCCGCCGGCCGCGCTCGATGCGGACGTGGCCGAGGAGTCCGATCTCCTGCTCGTGGGCGAGGGCGGCGGTGCGCTCGGCGGGTCGCAGTATCTCGCGCGAGCCGGCGGAAGCGACCGTTTCCCGGCGCTGTCGGAGAACCCGGCCGATCTCGTCGACACGCTCGCGCGGATCGCGCGCGCGGACTCGACGGTCGCCGCCCACGACGTGAGCGACGGCGGGCTCGCCGTCGCCCTCGCCGAACTCGTGACCGACGACGCGGGCGTCGACGTCGAGCTGCCGGACCGCGTGGCCGCCTTCGAGGAGACGCCCGGCCGGCTCGTCGTCCAGACAACGGACCCCGAGGCGGTCGCCGAGCTCGCCGGGGACGTGCCCGTCCTCCGGCTCGGATCGGTGACGACCGACGGACGACTCGCGTTGACCGTTGGCGAGGACCGCCTCGAGGCGACGGCCGAGTCGATCCGGAGCCGACGCGACGTGCTCGAGCGCGAGATCGCGTGAGGAGACTCGGAGACTGGTCGCCGATTCGACCGACTCCGCCGCGTCCGTGCGCTCGCCGCGGATTCGTTGACCGCGAGCGACACGTTTTTAGGGTTTCCTAAAAGATCTTCGGGCAACGACCACGCGGATTCCGTGGTGGGAACTCGTCCATGTCACAGCAAGGGTCACGAACTCGCGGGGCAGTCGACGCCGACGTCGCCTCCTCGTCGAAACCGGACGCCGGGTCGAGTTCGAACGCCGCATCGAGTGCGACCTCGACCGCGGGATCGGAGCCGGCGGGAGCGGGCTCGGAGACCGCGTCCCGACCGATCGCCGCCGGCAGCGAGACGGTGTTGGCCCTCGATGGGGTCCACAAGCGGTTCGGGTCCGAATCCGCGGTTTCGGGCGTCGATCTGGCCGTCCGTGACGGCGAGCTGTTGACCCTACTCGGACCCTCCGGCTGTGGAAAGACCACGACGTTGCGGCTCATCGCCGGACTGGAGACGCCGAGCGAGGGGCGGATCACGATCGGCGGCTCCCGAGTGGCCGACCCCGACCGCTGCGTCGATCCGGAGGACCGCGACGTCGGGATCGTCTTTCAGGACTTCGCGCTGTTCCCGCACCTCTCCGTGCGCGAGAACGTCGCCTTCGGCCTCACGGACGCCTCGAGCTCGGCGACCGAGAGGCGGGTGGACGACCTGTTGGATCTCGTGAACATGTCCGATCACGGCGAAAAGACCCCCGATCAGCTCTCGGGGGGCCAGAAACAGCGCGTCGCGCTCGCCCGATCGCTGGCTCCCGAGCCGGACGTCCTGCTCCTCGACGAGCCCTTCTCGAACCTCGACGTCCGGCTCCGCGTGGAGATGCGCGAGGAGGTCCGCCGCATCCTCAAGGAGGCCGGCGTCACCGCCGTCTCCGTCACCCACGACCAGGAGGAGGCGCTCTCCATCTCCGATCGGATCGCCGTGATGTCCGACGGGAAACTCGAGCAGATCGGCACCCCGGAGTCGGTGTTCGAACAGCCGGAATCGAAGTTCGTCGCCTCCTTTTTGGGCCGGGCGGCGTTCCTGAAGGGCCACCTCCGCGACGGCGCCGTCGAGACCGGCGTCGGCCGGTTCAACGCCGCCACCCTCGAGGGGTACGACACGGTCTACGACGGCGCGCCGGTCGACGTGCTCGTTCGACCCGACGACCTGCGAGCCTCGCCCACGAGCGAGGAGACGGCCGACGGGACGGTCGTCTCCAGGCAGTACGTCGGTCCCTCGTTCATCTATCGCGTCGAGTTGGACTCCGGCGAGTCCGTTCACTGTCTGCACAACCACTCCGAGGAGTTCGACCTCGACGAGTCCGTCACCGTCGATCTCGTGGCCGACCATCCGCTCGCGTGGTACCCGCGATAGTGGGGAAACGGCGTGGTTCGGATCGCGGTAGGGAGAGCCGTAGTCGTTCGGGTCTCGGTCCTCGGGAGACGCGTCGTTCTCGGGAACGTCGACTCAACGCGGGGGCGTCGGCGTCGCTCGGACGCCCGGGCTCACAACAGAAGCGCCGGAACGAGGTAGGCGACTGTCAGTCCCACGAGCAACACCACGAGCCCGGTCGTGACCTCCGTGCGGCCGAACTCCTGCATCGGGGAGGTCACGCGCGCGTTCGGGTCGGGTTCGTCGGAGTGATCGGTCATGTCCCGAGGTTGCGAGCCGACACACAAAAGCGCTCCCGATCCGCCGCGATCGCTTCCGGCTCGCGATCGCGTCCAACCCGCGATCGAACCGGTTTTGGCGTCCGGTCGCCTATTCGCCCGCGTGAAGAACGTCACCGACCGAACGCGAAACCCCTTCGGGATGACGCCCGACTGCCCGGCGTCCGTTCCGGGGTTCGGCGACGCCAACGCCGACTTTCACGTCGTCGGCGACCACCCGGGCGTCCACGGCGGAACCGCGACCGGCGTTCCGTTCACCGGGGAGCCCTGGTCGTCCGCGTTCCTCGAGGCCCTGGCGGAGGCGGGACTGATCCGGTCGATCGACGACGGGAAAGCGGCTCCCGCCGGAACAACGGTCGACGACCCGACTCCCGCCCAGACGACCGACGGCGGCGTGTCGACTCCCTCACACGACGGCGACGACCCGTTCGTCGTCGACCGGACGTTCCTGTCGTACCTCCACATGTGCGTGTCCGACGGGGAGCCGACCGAGGACGACTACGCCGGGATGGAGCCCTTCTTCGACGCGGAGCTTCGGGCGATCGCCGCCCACGTGCTCCTTCCGGTCGGCAGGCGGGCGACGGAACACGTCCTCGAAGAGTACACCGCGCGGGCGCGCTCGATCGACCTCGAGATGGACGCGCTCCACGGAACGGAGATCCGCGGCTCCGGCTGGCTCGTCGTGCCGGTCAAGGACCCTCGCGAGTGGACCGATTCGGACGCCGAGCGGCTGGTGGCCGGGCTTCGCGAACTCCGGCGCACCGACTACCGCCGCGTGACGGATCTCGGACGGTTCATCGCCGGCGACGACCCCTATCTCGTTCGGTGAACACGGACGGGACGCTCGCCGTTTCGACGAACTACTCCCCCTCCTCGGTGTTCCTCGAGGCGAGCAACAGGCCGAGGTAGGACGTCCGGATCTGCTCCTCCGGGTCGAGTTCGAGCGTCTCGAGGATCGCCTCGGCACTCTCGCGGGCCGGTCCGACGTCGGATTCCGCGGCGACCTCGCGTTCGATCTCGATGAACTCGCCGACGTCGCGAACCCGGTCCAGCGTGAGCGTGTACCCCTCGAGCGCGTATCGTTCCCGGCGCTTTTCGACCGTCGCCGCGGACGTGTATCCGAGCCCCTCGAGAATGGCCGCCGCCTCCGTCCCGTCGTCGACGCCCGTCTCGTGTTCCTCGCGGCTCTTCGAGCCCGCGTCGATCAGCGGACCCTTGTAGGTCATCCGGACGGACTCCTCGGCGTCGGATCGATGGTCATCTTCGGAGGAATCGGGGTCCTCGAGGGGACGTTCCACGCGGATCCGAAGGGCCTCGTCCGTCTCCGCGAAGTCCCTGTCGGGTGCGTCGTAGTAGGTGTCGACCTGTCGGACCGTCTCGAGCCGTTCGGCCCCCCGTTCGCGAAGCCGCGAGCGCGTCCTCGCGGCGTCGACCGCGACCTTCAACTCGACCTCGTACATGTCCCATCGAGCGCCTCGACGGCGTAAAAACGCGCCGCTCGTCGACGGGCACCCGCGAACTCGGCCTGCTCGGCGGCCGAACGTGACCGCGAGTCGAGACGGCGGATCCTCGGACGTGAACGGCTCACACGCGAACGAGGTGGAACCGTGCGCCTTAAGGGTGCAACGGGAGATGATTCGGGCATGAGCGATCACGAGCAGGCCGACGAGACGGGAGCCGACACCGAGGCCGACGCGACCGACGCCGAGGCCGTCGAGGCCGACGAGCAGGACGGGGACGCGGCCGGCCTGCAGGACGCCGATTTCGTCCGCATTGCCTACACGATCCGGACGCTCGACGACGGACAGGTCATCGACACGACCGACGAGGAGACGGCCGAGGAGGCCGACATCGACACCGACGAGTACGACTTCGAGCCGCGGATCATCGCCGTCGGCGCCGGCCACGTCTTCGCGACCGTCGAGGACGCGCTCATCGGCGCCGAGGTCGGCGACGAGGGGACGGTCGAGATCCCCGCCACGGAGGCCTTCGGCGAGTACGACCCCGACGAGGTCGAGACGGTGAAGGCCGACAAGATCGGCGAGGACGAGCGCTACCCCGGCGCCCAGATCCAGATCGACGGCCGCCAGGGTCGCCTCGAGACGATCATCGGCGGCCGCGCACGCGTCGACTTCAACCACCCGCTCGCGGGCGAGGACCTCGAGTACGACTACGAGATCCTCGAGATCATCGAGGACCGCGGCCAGAAGGCCCAGGGACTCCTCGGGATGTACCTCCAGGAGGAGCCGGAGGTCCGGATCGAGACGGTCGAGGAGGACGAGGAGGTTCCGGCCGACGACGAGGACGGAGAGCCCGAGACCGAGACGGTCGAAAAGGACGTCCTCTACATCGAGGCCTCCCCCGGCATGCAGATGAACCAGCAGTGGATGTTCCAGAAACAGCAGGTCGCACAGGACCTCATGGACCGGCTCGACCTCGACCGCGTCGTCATCGAGGAGGTCATCGAGGGCGGCGGCATGGGCGGTCTCGGCGGCATGATGGGCGGCATGGGCGGCGCCGGTGCCGGCGACATCGAGGACGCCCTCGAGGACGTCGACGTCGACGCCGACGAGCTGGCCGAGGAGCTCGAGGACGTCGAGGCCGACGAGGCGTAGACGCCCGGACCGACCGAGCTTAGACGCAAAGAGATCCGGTTCGAACCCGGATCGAATCCGACTCGAACTCGGTTCGAACCCGAAACCGGGATCTTTTGATTCCTCGCGCGCCCAGCACCGGGTATGGACCTCGACGACGCTCGCGAGGACGTGACCGTGGCCGCGACCGTCGCGGTCGCGACCGTCGGCGTCACCCTCCTCGTTCGATTCACCGCGGTCCCCGACCCCGGAACGTTCCACCGGCTCTCGCCGATCGCCGTCTACCTCGCCTACCTGTTCACCCGGCGGGGCGGACCCTACGGCGAGCTGGACACGACGCGAAACTGGGCGATCCTCGCCGTCGTCGTCGCGGTCGCGACGATCGCATACGCGCTTTTGGGGTGACCATGGCGTCCGAGGGACTACTTTTGGGATCGACCGCGGGCGCGCTCGTTCTCATCGCGCTCGCGACGGGTGCCATCTGGATCGCCAGCGGGTGGCTCGAGCGGTCCGCGGACGCGCTCGCCGGGTACTACGGCCTTCCGCCGGTGATCCAGGGATCGATCGTCGTCGCGGTCGGCTCAAGCTTCCCCGAGTTCTCGAGCGTGGTCTTCACCGCGCTCGCCGGCACCTTCGACATGGGCGTCGGCGCGATCGTCGGCTCCGCGATCTTCAACGTGCTCGTCATCCCCGCGCTGTCGGGACTCGCCGCCGACGGCGACCTCGAGGCGAACCGGGAGATCGTCTACAAGGAGGCCCAGTTCTACATGATCGCGGTCTCGGCGCTCGTCGTGACCTTCGCGCTCGCGGTCATCTACGCGCCGGCCACCGGCGAGACGGGCACGACGCTGGTCGGAGAGATCACGCGCCCGCTCGCGGCCATCCCGTTGGCGCTGTACGGCCTGTACCTGTTCATCCAGTGGCAGGACGTCGAGGACCACGAGGTCGTCCCCGACCGGGAGGGGGTCTCGGTCCGTCGACAGTGGATGCTGCTTTTCGCCGGGCTGTTCGCGATCCTGGTCGCCGTCGAGCAACTGGTCGCGGGCGTCGAGTCGATGGCCGCGACCTTCTCCGTCTCGGAGTTCCTGGCCGGCGTGACGATCGTCGCGGCCGCGACCAGCCTCCCGGACGCGATCGTGAGCGTCCGGTCGGCGCGGGCCGAAAACGGCCTCACCAGCCTCGGAAACGTCTTCGGGTCGAACACGTTCGACCTCCTCGTTGCGATCCCCGCCGGCGTCCTGATCGTCGGGACCGTGACGGTGGATTTCGCCGTCGCCGCGCCGATGATGGGGGTCCTCACGCTCGCGACGGTGTTCCTCTTCGCGCTCGTCAGGATGGATCTATCCGTGAACGATCCGGAGTCCTACGCGCTGTTGGCGGCCTACGGGCTCTTCGTCGCGTGGGTCATCGCGGAGACGGTCGGCGTGACCTCGCTGTTGCGGCCCGCGTGATGAGGCGGGTGATGAGGCGCCTTATCGGCCGTCGCCCCCGTGGTTCACGCGATGTCGCGGCTCGTGTCGATCGTGACCGATTCGGCGAGCTTCAGCTTCACCGGCTCCTCGAGTGCCGATCCGCCGCGGAACTTGGGTACCGCGAGCCGGTTTATCACCTCGTTCGACGTGACCTCCGTGTGGAGGTCGAAGACGACGTCGGCGACGTGTTCGGTCAGATCCCTGTTTTGGGGAACGTCCCGCCCCTTCATCGCGTGGAGGACGGCCACGCTTCCGGTGTTCATCATGTGGGTCTGCAGCGAGTTGAGGAACCGTCGGTATCTCGAGGTCTCGTGGCGCTCGAGCGGGTCGACGGCGTCGACGACGAGGTTCGCCTCCTCGGGCAGCGTGCCGATGAGGTCGTTGGCGTGATCGAGATCGAGAGCCGTATCGCCGCCGATGTCGCGGATCGTCGGCGATCCGACCTGCGTCGTGGTTCGATCGAGTCCGTCCCTGACGGCCTCCTCCGAACGGATCGTCGTCAAGTACAGCGTCCCGCGGGCCGCCGTCAGCTCGTAGAGGAACAGCTCTGCCTGGCTGGCCGGCCGCGCGGTGAGCGCCACGATGCTTCCGCTCGGGATCCCGCCGCCGAGCTCGCGGTCGAGCACGGAGATTCCCGTCGGAAGCCTGGCCATACGTTCCACGAGGCGTCCCAGCGTTAATTGCTTATCGGCGAAGCGCGCCCCTTTCGGCCGGTACGTCCGTCGGACGTCGGCCGTGCGTCATGCGTCCGGGATCCGGTCGCTTCCGTGGTCTCGATGGCGTCGGGGGTTTCGATGACGTCGACGATCCGACTCGCGACGGATCGATACGCCTCACGGACGCGGGGATCGCTCACGACCGGCGGCGCCACGGCCGGAACCGTCCCGAGAACCGGCACGTCGAGGACCGCGGCCGTCCCCTCGGGTGCGTCGCTCGCGCGTGTGACGGCCACGCCGAGCGGGGGCGCCCCGAGGCGTCGCGCCATCGCCGCCGTCTTCACCGTATCACACAGCGCCGGCGGCGAGAGCGTCGTCACCAGAAGCGTCCGGTCCGCGACCGCAAGCGGCGCGGCGGCGTCCGGGCTCGCGCCCGCGGGGGCATCGATCAGCACCGTTTCTCGCGGTCGGTTCGCGAGACGGGCGAGGTGGCATCGGGGATCGGAGTCGAGCCGTTCGGTCCCGGAGGTCGTGGGAACGGAGGCGATCCGAACGTCCCACCGCGTCTCGATCGGGATCGTTCCGTCCCGGCTCTCCCCGGTGGGATCGCGTTCGCGTGAGACGCCCGCGAGCGCGTGGAGGTTCGGCAGGTCGCGATCCCCGTCGATCGCGAGGACTCGCCCGGGGAGCGCGCGTGCGAGCGCGAGCGTGGTCGTCGTCTTCCCACAGCCCCCCTTTCCGCCGGCGACGGCGATCGTGGGACGTCGAGGTCGGCTCACGGGTCAGCTGGGTCGGAATCGGATAAAAGGGTTCGCGACCCGTGGGGCGTGAGTACCCTGGTTCGGGTCCCGACTTACACGTGGTCTCTCGGCAGCAGATCCTCGAAGTCCCGACCGGCGAGCCACTCCGCGAGTTGGACGAGCTGGTCCGTCGCCGCCTCGAAGAGCCGTTCTCCCTTCTCGGCGGTCGCGTCCGTCTGGTCGCCGAGGACGCCGTTTTCGGTGTTGTCGGCCGCATCGAAGAACGTCCGCGACCCGTGTTTGACCGTCTCGGACGCCTCGACGCTCGCCACGCCGCCGTCGCGTGCGTCCTCCAACCGGTCCTCGTGGACCAACTGCGGGTCGAGATACTGGATCATCGACGTCTCCTTCGGCCCGCCGTGCGGGCCGTTCTGCTCGAAGAGATCGTCGACGAGGTCCGGAATGCTCTCGTCCCACATCCACTCGATCGCATACAGCACTTCGTCATCACGCAGTCGCCTCCCGACCTCACGGAGATGCTCGACGTTCCCCCCGTGGGCGTTGACGTAGATGACCCGGTCGATGCCGTGGTACGCCAGATTTCGCGTTATCGACTCGACGTAGTCCCGAAAGACGGGAGCGTCCGCCCACATCGTCCCGTGGAACTGCTTGTGGTGAGGACTCACGCCGACGTTGATCGTCGGTGTACAGAGGTAGCCGGTCCTGTCGGCGGCCTCCCGTGCGAAGGCCTCGGCGATGAGGTGATCCGTGGCTTCCGGGAGGTGCGGACCGTGCTGCTCGGTCGAGCCGAGCGGGACCAGGGCCAACGACTCCGTTTCGAAGTACTCCTCGAGGTCCGGCCAGGCGACGTCTCCGAGGTACATCGTACTACCCACTCACGCGGGAGGCCAAATACGTTATCCGGTGGTGATCAATCGTGACAGCAGCCGCCGGCCTCGCCGCCGAAGTCGACCGCGAGGGGCTCGGAGATCGCCTCGTTGATGCGCTCGAGCCGGTCGGAAAGCGCCGACTGCGCCGCCAGGTACTCCGCCATCGCCGGCATCGAGTGGAGCTCCTGTTGGGCGCGTTGGACCTTCTGGAGCCCCGTCTTCGTCGCCTGGTCGGTCTGGCGTGCGGCCGTGAACTCCTGGCGGAGCCGCTCGAACTCGTCGATCTTCTCTTGGACCGCCTCGTCGTTCTCGACGGCGGTGCGGGCCTCGTCGAACCGCTCGTACTCCGGAAGCTCCGCGATCCGCTCGCCCAGTTCGCGACCGAGATCCTCGATGGACGCCGATTCGACGCTCATGGTTCTCCCTTCGGCGCGAGTCGGTTTCAACCTGCCGGACGCGGCGGCGGGAGGCGGCTTTTCGATCGCCTCGACCCCCTCACCGATTCGACTCGAGGAACGCGACGACGTCGGAAAGCTCCCCGCGACCGACGCCGTGGCCGCCGGGGTAGCTCCCGTAGGTGACGTCCGCGCCGATCGCTTCCAGTCGGTCGGCCGCCGCCCTCGAACGGGACTCCGGGATCACCCGATCGCCGGCGCCCGCGCCCACGAAGACCGGCTTGTCCGCGATCCCGTCGGGCTCGAGGTCGGCGTGCGACTCCGGAAGGTAGCCGTGTAAGGCGACCACCCAGGCGAACCGCTCCGGCTCCTCGAGCAGGAGGCTCATGCTCGTGATGGCGCCCTGGCTGAACCCCAACACCCCGATCGCGTCGGGGTCGAGGTCGTAGGCGTCGATCGCGGCCTCGACGCTCTCGTCGATCAGATCGAGGCTCCGACGGAAGTCCTCGGCGTCCGGCTGGCTGTTCTCGAGCCCGCCCGCGGACAGATCGAGCTCGTACCAGGTGTAGCCACCCTGTAACGGATCGGGCGCGCGCAGGCTGATCACGTGGCGGTCGTCGCCGAGTTCGTTCGCGATCGGGAGGAGGTCCTGCTCGTCGGCGCCGCGACCGTGGAGGACGAAGACCGCCGGCGCGCTGCCGGCGTCGCTGTCGGCGGAGCCGTCCGAACCGGCTGGCTTCTCGGGTTCGATGTGGACGTGTTCGAGCGGAAGATCGGCCATGGGGACCGATTGGCCGCGACACGGGATGTGCCTATCGGCTCGCGACGGGCGATCCCGTGGGGAACGTCGAACCGGCGCGTCGCCGTCGAACGCGCGATTTAACCGTCGTGGGGCGCTATCGAGCGAACATGAGCGGCGGGTCAACGGAGGGCGATCTCACGCGGACCGGGATGGCTCTCAAACACGATCGGGAGTGGGACTACGAGCTCGAGCGCGTCATCGACGCGATCGAGGAGCGGGACGCCTCGAAGGTCGGGCTGCAGTTCCCGGAGGGGCTCAAGCGTCGCGGTCCGCGGGTCGCCGACGACCTCCGCGAGCTGGCCCCCGACGACGTCACCTTCATGATCTCGGGCCAGCCGTGTTACGGCGCCTGCGACCTCGACACCTACCTGATGCGGCGGACCGACGTCTTCGTCCACTTCGGCCACACGCCGATGAAGGAGTCGGACCAGATCATCTACGTTCCCCTGTTCTCGAACGTGGACCCCTTCGACATCATGGCGGAGTCGCTCGAGGAGCTCGCGGACCCCGCCGAGGACCCCGACGTCGGGCTCGTGACCACCGCCCAGCACATGAATCGGTTCGAGGAGATGACCGAGTGGCTGGAGGCCCGCGACTACGAGGTCCACACGCGTCGCGGCGACGACCGGCTCACGAAGGAGGGACAGGTCCTCGGGTGCAACTACGCGTCCGCGGACATCGACGCCGATCAGGTCCTCTACGTCGGCGGCGGCAAGTTCCACCCGCTCGGGCTCGCGATGGAGCATCCGGACAAACGCGTCGTGATCGCGGATCCGGTGAACAACGTCGTGAAGATCGCGGACCACGAGAAGTTCCTCAAACAGCGGTACGGCGCGGTTCACCGCGCGATGGACGCCGACAACTGGGGCGTGATCTTCTGTACGAAGATCGGCCAAGGTCGCTGGGAGCGGGCCCAGGAGATCGTCGACGCGAACGACGACGCCTACCTCATCACCATGGACGAGGTGACCCCGGACCGCCTGCGCAACTTCGACATGGACGCGTTCGTCAACACCGGGTGTCCCCGGATCACGACCGACGACGGCCCACAGTTCCACAAGCCGATGTTGACGCCCGGCGAGTATGAGGCCGCGATCGGCGAGCGGCCGCTCGACGAGATCGAGTTCGACACGTTCCACGGAACCTGGTAGCCCGCCTCCGGCTCGCCGCGGTCGGAAGGGACGCTCCCTCCCGGGCGTACTTTTCGTCTACGCCTCCCGCCTACGCCTTCCTCGAGTTCCCCACCGCTTTCTCCAGGAGATCGACTGCCGCGACCGGCGTTTCGACCGCCTCGACCCACGCCACCTCGTGTGTCCCGATCCCGGCGATCGGCCTGTCGTAGACCGCGCCCATTCCGATCTCGGAGAGGGTTCCCGGACCCCCGTCGAGGGCGACGATCGCGTCCCCATTCATCGCCACGAGGGCGTTTCTCGCGTGGCCGATCCCGGTCGCGATCGGCGTCGTGACGAACGGGTTCGCCGCGTCCCGGCGGTCGCCCGGAAGGATCCCGATCGTCTCCCCCGGGTCGTCCGCCGTCCTGGCGCCGCGACAGACCGCCTCCATCGTTCCGCCGAGCCCGCCACAGACCACCGTGTGTCCGCGATCGGCGATCTCGCGGCCGACCGCCTCGGCCGTCGACTCGGCCCGCTCGTCGATCGAACTCCCCCCGATGACGCTCACGCGCATGCCCGGCCTCGACGTGCGCGCGGCTTAGCCTCTTCGACCCGGATCATCGTCGTCGGTCGTCCTGGGTCATCGTCTTCGAACCGTCCACTCCCCGTCGGCCACCTCGAAGAGCGCATCGAAGAGGCCGTAGAGCCGCTCCAGCGTATCCTCGTCGTGGGCGTCCGCCGCCAGGTGGTACCACGCAAGCGCGTCGACGGCGACACACCGTCCGGTCACCTGGTCGAGAAACCGGCAGGTCCGATCGAGGTCGACGTACTGCAGGAGCGTCGAGATCGACTCGAAGCGGACGACGATGGGGACGTCCTCGTCGTGCCACTCGCGTAGCGCCTCGGTGATTCGCACGCCGAGAGTCGTCAGGTCGCCGACGGACCGGACGGTCACGACCTCGAAGGGCGATTCGTCGACGATCGGATCCGGATTGTCGATCCCGTCGCGCTTCGGGGTCACGATCCGACCCGCCTTCGGTTCGAACTTGAAGGTGTCATTCCACTGCTCGATGCACGCGCGCGGCGTTCGAACGAGGGAGACCCAAAGAACGTGCGCGTCGAGCGGAGTCGACGACGACCACACGTCGGACGGTGGCGAGGAGGGCGGGCGGGCGTCGACCGGCGGATCGACGACCAGCGCGTTCTCGCCGGGATCGATACCCGGCGCACGCGTTCGTTCGTCGGGTCCGCCCGGTTCGGAGTCGGGGGACATGGTTACACATCGAGCCCGAACGGTAAGAAACGGATCCCGTTCGGCCCGCCACCGCCCGCCCGGTCCGCGGCTCGCTCAGGCGCCGTCTCCCGTGTCGTCGGCCGGTGTGTCGGTAGCTGTTGTGCCGTCAGCCGTCGTGTCTCCTGCAGTTCCGGTCGATTTCGGCGTGTCGGCGCCGTTCTCCGCTTCGTTCGTCGGCTCCTCCTCGGCCTCGTGGATGTGTGCGTCCGTGCTGACCGCCTCGAGATCGACGCCGACCTCCTCGGCGACGGCGTCCAGGACGGCGCGCTGTTCGGCCATCTCGGTCTCGAGGTGACCGACCCGCTCTGCGGTGTCGGTCACCGTCCGTTGGGTCTCCTCGACCTCGTCGCGCAGGTCGTTGAGTCGCTTGTACGTCTGTTCGGCCTTGTCCGCCAACGTCTGGATCTTCTTGGCCGTGCCTCCGAGTCCCATACCCACCGATGTTCCCGAGGCCTTGAGTGCGTTTCCGTTCTCGAAGGCGGTGGTGAGACGGCTCGCGACCCACCGATCACGTGGGTCTCGAAGAGCGGGTCCTCTCCCTCGGTCGCCGACTTAGGCCCCCTCCTCGATCCGCTCGAAGCGCTCCTCGAACCGCGAGCGACACGAGCCACAGCAGAAGTGGTACAGCGTCCCGTCGATCCGAGCCGACTCGCCCTCGCTCGTGACCGTGTTGCCGCACTCCACGCAGTCGATCGCGAGTTCCACGTCCGAACCGATCGTCGAGTCCCACGCTCGCGAGGCGAGCAGTTGTACCTCGAGTTCGCGAATCGCGTCGGGATCCGAAAGCGCCTCCGAGAGCAGCCCGTCGACGGACCCGGGGTCGATCGTCGCCGAACAGACGACCTCGCCGTCCGCGGTCTCGAAGGCGTGTTCGACCCGATCGTGGTCCGCGAGCCCGCGGTAGGCGTCCTCCGCGACCGAGATCGGCAGGTCGATCCGGAGGAGGACGCCGATCCCGCTCGAGAGCGTCCCGTGATCGACCCGGATGGTGAACCCCTCGATGACGCCCATCTCCCGGAGTCTGTCGACGCGGTCGGAGACGGCGGGCGCCGAGAGGCCGACGCGATCGGCGACGTCGCTGAAGGGGCGGCGTGCGTCCTCGCTCAACAGCTCGAGTATCTCGCGGTCGGTCTCATCGAGCGTGCGCATACCGCGGTTTCGACCCCGTGGCTGATAACGGATCCGACGACGGGGATCCGAATCCTCCCCCCACATCGTCTTTCGAATCGAAAGGGAAATTCGGATGAACCGGGGGTGCCTACGAACACACATGGTGGAACTGAACGTCGACGGCATGGCGTGTGACGGGTGTGAAACCGCGGTCGTCGAGGCGCTCTCGGAGGTACCGGGCGTCGAGGAGGCGTCAGCCGACCACGAGCGAGGGATCGCTACGGTGAGCGTGGCCGGAGGGACCGATCGCGAGGTGCTCGCGGCGGCGGTCGAGGAGGCCGGCTACGAGGTCGTCGACGACTGAGGGTCTCGAGCCCACGGATCCGTATCGTCGACCGTCGCTCCACGCCCGCGATCACGGCTCCCCGGAACGAACGTCCTCGGCGACGCGTCGAACGGTCTCCGCCTCGGACTCTCCGTAGGCGATGAACCGGACGTCCGCGAGCGACTCGGGACGGAAGGCGTCGATCTCCGAGGCGATGAGACGTGCGCCCCGTTCGAGATCGAAGCCGGCGACCCCACAGCCCAGCGCGGGCATCACGAGCGAACGGTATCCCTCCCGATCGGCACGCTTGAGCGCGTTATGGGCAGCGAGCCGGACGCTCGCGGCGGTGGCCTTTCCGTCGCCGTAGTGGGGCATCGCGGCGGCGTGGACCACGATCTCGGCGTCGAGATCGTAGGCATCCGTGACGGCTGTCCCGCCAAGATCGACGGGGCCCTTCGAGACGGCCTCCTCGTTGATCGCGCGGCCGGCGCCGCGCCGGAGCGCGCCGGCGACGCCCGAGCCCATCCGGAGGCTGGTTCCGGCCGCGTTGACGAGCACGTCGGCCGACCGTGCGGCGATGTCGCCCTCGATGACGTCGAACTCCATGGCCGATCCGACGGGGGCGAGGGTCATGAAGGGACGTGCCGCATGCGGCGATCGCGCAACGCGAGACGGGAAAACACGAAAAGGGGAAGGTATACGACGGGGGCGCCGCATCCACGGGTATGGAACGCGTCGCGATCATCGGCGCCTCGATGACGCGGTTCGGCGAGCGCGAGGGGTGGGTGCTCGACCTGCTCTCGGAGGCCGGCGAGGCCTGCCTCGCGGACGCCGGCGTCGAGGCGAGCGATCTCGATCACCTCTACGTGTCGAACATGGCCAGCGGCGAGTTCGAGGGACAGACGGGGATCTCGAACGCGCTCGCACACGACCTGGCCGCGATGCCGGCCTACACCGCCCGGATCGACCAGACCTCCTCCTCCGGGGGCGCGGGCGTCTACGCGGCCTGGCAGTCGGTCGCCTCCGGCGCCTCCGAGTTGACGATGCTCGTCGGCGGCGAGAAGATGACCCACCGGAGCACCGCCGAGGCGACGGACGTGATCGCCTCGCTCACCCACCCGGTCGAGTACAAACACGGCGTCACGCTCCCCTCCTTCGCGGGGCTCACCGCCCGGCTCTACCTCGACACCTACGACGCGCCGCGGGAGTCGCTCGGCAAGGTCGCCGTGAAGAACCACCGCAACGGCGTCGACAACCCCCACGCGCAGTTCCGCAAGGAGGTCGACCTGGAGACGGTGCTCGAGTCGCCCATCGTCGCCGACCCGCTTCGCCTCTACGACTTCTGTCCGATCACGGACGGATCGGCGGGGCTCCTGTTCTGTCCGGAGTCGGTCGCCGCAGAGTACGTCCCCGAGGACGAGTACGTCACGGTCGCGGGGATCGGCGGCGCGACGGACACCCACGTGGTCCACGAGCGCGCGGACCCCACGACGATGGGCGGCGTCGTCGAGTCGAGCGGGACCGCCTACGAGATGGCCGGGATGAGCCCGGAGGACGTCGACGTCGCGGAGCTTCACGACATGTTCACGATCCTCGAGTTCCTCCAGTCGGAGGACCTCGGCTTCTTCGAGAAGGGCGAGGGCTGGCGGGCGGTCGAGGAGGGCGTCACCGACCGGGACGGCGAGTTGCCGATCAACACCTCGGGCGGGTTGAAATCGAAGGGCCACCCGCTCGGTGCTTCCGGCGTCGCACAGATCCACGAGATCTTCGCGCAGTTGACCGGTCAGGCGGGGGCACGTCAGGTCGACGCCGACGTGGGTCTCGCGTGTAACGTGGGCGGGTTCGGAAACTGCGTGACGACCACGGTCATGGAGGCGGGCCGATGAGCGGATCGAACGGAACTTCGGACGACGGGAAACACGAGGAGGGACGTGGAGACGACGGCGCTCCGGTCTTCGAGGCCGCACGCTACGCCGACGGGACGGTCACCTACCCGCCGCACCCGGTCGGGCCGAACGGCGCGAAACGCGTCGACGCCGTCGACCTCGCCGAGCACGAGGCGGAGGTGGTCACCTGGACGGAAGCGACGGCCACCCCGCCGGGCGTCCGCGCGCCGAACACGCTCGCCATCGTGGAGTTCGACCTCGATCTCGACGACGCCCCGCCGGTTCGCGCGATCGGACAGGTCACGGAGGACGCGGACGTCGAGATCGGCGATACGGTCGTACCGGTGTACGCCGAGGAGCTTCGCGATCCCGACGCCGGCATCCGCGAACCGGACAGCCAGGAGTGGGACGGCTTCCGCTTCGAGCCGGCCGAGTAGTCGGCACGCTCCCCGGATTCAGGCCGCCGGATCGTCGCCCGCCGTCGTATCGTCGGCATCTGATCCGTTCGCGCTTGCCTCGTCGCCACCGGGCTCGTTCCCGCTTGCCTCGTTGCTCCCGGTTTCCTCGCCGTCCGGTTCGGCCTCGTCCGGCTCTTCACCCGCTTTTTCGTCTCCGTTCGTGTCGTCGTCCGCGAGTTCGTCCTTGATCGACTCGAGTTCGGCGTCGACGTCGACCGCCGGCGGCGACGCATCGTCCGCCGTCCCCGAACTCGACGCTTCGGGGTCCGAGTCCTCGTTCACGGTCGACGCCGAGTCCGAGTCCTCGTCCGCGGTCGACGTCGACTCCGAATCCGAGTTCGGGCTGGAATCGGGATCACGCACGTCGATCGAGACGCCCTCGCCAGGGTCCGAGCGTCGGTCGGTCGAATCATCCGGATCGATCCCGTTCTTCGTTCCCGGATCGGTCGAGAATTCGGCCAGCAGCTCGTCGATCTCCGCGGAGAGCGTTCGCGCGTCCTCCAGCAGCTCCCTGGAGGTCGCCTCGCGTGGGAGGTCGGCCGCCGAGAGCGCGGTCCGAAGCTCCGAGAGGCTCCGGCGAACGCCCGCGGCGGTTCCGTCGCGGACGTCGGCGAGCCGGTCGCTCGAACCGTCCGTGTCCGGTCCGTCGACGACGCCTCGACGTTCCGGATCCGCGAGTCGAAGCGTGGCTCGAAGCAGCTCGAGGGAGCGGATCGCGGCCTCCAACAGCGCGATGACGGTCGGGAGGGTGTATCGCTCCGTGAACCGGAGCAGCTCGGCGGGGCTGGGTGGTCTGGGGACCCGACTTCGAGTCCCGACCTCGTCTCGAAGATCCGAGCGAAGCCGGGAGAGCACGTCCTCGAGTTCCGCGAGACGCTCCCGAAGGTCCTCGTCGCGATCGCGATCCGCGGGTCGATCGCCGTCGGTCATTGCCGGGACGTTCGCCCTCCGAACGCAAAAACGTACGTACGCTTTGATTTTGCCGCGGCGTGCGTCACTCGAAGCGACCGCGGCGATACTGGACCGGCCACTCGAGGTCGACGCCCAGCTCGTGGGCGGCCTCGAGGGTCCAGTAGGGGTTTCGAAGCAGCTCCCGGCCGAGCGCCGCCAGGTCGGCGCGGTCGTTGCGCACCAGCGCGTCCGCGTGTGTCGGATCGGTGATCTTGCCCACCGCCGCGACCGGCACGTCGGTCTCCAAGCGGATCGACTCCGCGAACGGCACCTGGTAGCCCGGCCCGGGCTTCTCCAACTGCTGATCGGGGTGGGTCCCGCCGCTGCTGACGTCGATCAGGTCGGCGCCGGCCTCGGCGAGGAGCGGCGCGAGCCGGATCGACCCCTCGAGGTCCCACGACTCCCGGTCGGGGAGCCAGTCGGTCGCGGAGATGCGCACGAACACGGGCGAGTCGTCGGGCCAGACCTCACGAACCGCGGACGTCACCTCGCGGACGAGCCGAGCGCGGTTCTCGAAGCTGCCGCCGTACTCGTCGTCCCGGTCGTTCGAGACGGGCGAGAGGAACTCGTGGAGCAGGTAGCCGTGCGCGGCGTGAACCTCCGCGATCTCGAAGCCCGCGTCCCGGGCTCGCCGGGCGGCGTCGCGGAAGGCCTCGATCACGGTCTCGATGTCGTCGTGATCCATCTCGCGTGTCGGCGGCGCCTCCGCGTCGGGGTACGGGTACGGTCCGCTCGGAGCTATCGTCTCCCAGCCATCGCCGTCGGGAAAGAGCGGCTCGCGACCCTCCCAGGGTCGCGACGTCGACGCCTTTCGGCCCGCGTGTGCGAGCTGGATCGCCGGGGTCGCTCCCTGTGAGCGGACGAACTCCGCGATCGGGGTGAGCGCGTCGGCGTGCTCGTCCGACCAGATCCCCAGGTCGCCGGGGGAGATCCGACCGCGGGGTTCGACCGCGGTCGCCTCGACCATCACGACGCCGGCGCCGCCGACGGCGCGCGAGCCGAGGTGGACGCGGTGCCAGTCGTCCGCGAAGCCGTTCTCCGCGGAGTACTGACACATCGGCGACATCATGACGCGGTTTCGGATCTCCGTGTCCCGGATCGTCATCGGGGAGAACAGCGTGGCCATGTCCACGGAAACGCTCCGGTCACGCTAATCGGCTACGGTCCACGAACCCGGGGTCGTCGAGTTCGGTTCGACCCGCGGAAGCGGACGTCGGTCGAAACACTCGTTCCGGGCCGATCAGGCCATCGAGTCCCCGGTGACGAGGGTGTCGTCCTCGAGATAGTGTTCCAGATGGTGTGCGTGCTCCTCGACGTCCACCAGGACATCACGGAGCTGTTCCTCGGTGGTGTAGTCGCCGAGGTCGTTCGCGAGCCGGACGTGCTCGCGAAGCGACTCGATGACGTCGCCGAAGATCTCCATGTCGTTTTCGAGCGACGTCCGGACGTCGTAGGCGTCGGCGTCCTCTCCCGAGACGGGCGCGTGTTCCTCGTAGTTCGCGCCGCCCGAAAGCGGGACTCCGCCGAGCGCCTGCGCGCGCTCGGCGATGACGTCGGCGCCCTCCTCGAGGTCCGCGGCGACCTCGCCGAGGTAGACGTGGAGGTCACGGAACTCCGCGCCCTCGACGAGCCAGTGGTGTTTCTTGATCTGGTGGTACAACACGTACGTCGACGCGAGATCGGTGTTCAAGGCGTCGACGAGCTGCTCGGCCTTCTCCTCGGGGATCCGAAGCGCTTCGCTCTCTTCGACCGTTCCGTACTGCTGTCGGACGTGTCTCTGGGTACTCATCTCGTCCTCCTATTCGTCCGTATTCCACTTAAACATTCATATTACGGAATTTTATTTTCCCATCTAAAAACACATTTTTTTCATATTGGAACTCCCCACCCGATCGGCTACTGTCCGTCTCCTCGACCGAAGCGTCTCCGGGCGGGCGAGCGCGCACGAAGGGAAACGACTTAATGGACCACACACGCAGATTCACGGTATGAGCAACGGCGAGGACGAGCCGGAGGACGCCCCCGAAGAAACGGACGCGGAGTCCCCGACTCTTCCGGGAGACGTGACCGAGGAGTCCCTGAGCGAGTATCTCGACGAGGTGGAGAGCAAGCTCGAGGCGGCCGAGACCGAGGCCGACCTCGACGACGTCGAGGCCCTGCTTTCCGACGCCGAGTCGTCCCTCTCGGAGGCGGACCTGCCGGACCCCGAGGACGAGGACGAGGAGAACCTGCGTGAGGCCCTCGAGTCGCGGATCGAGGACCTTCGATCGTCGCTGTCGGACGCGCGCGGTCCGTACGCCGAGGACGTGATCGACGACGTCGAGGCGGCGATCGACGACATCGAGAGCGCCGAGTGGACCGAGACGGGACTCGAGGAGGTCGAGGCGGCGATCGAGGCGTTCGCGGCCCACGTCGCGGAGACGCTCGGCGTCGATGTCGAGCCCGAGACGGACGACGTCGACGCGCTCGTCCTCACCCTGGAGTCGATCACGGAGGCGATCGAGGACGCGGACCTCGACGCGGACGCGGACGCGGAGACGATCGCGACGCTCGTCGAGGGCGCCGAGACGCTTTCGGCGGACCTCGAGGACGCCGAGCGGTGGGAGGACCTCGGAACGAACGAACAGCTCCTCGCCGAGGGCTTTTTCGACGTGCTCGGCCACTACAAGGACTACCCGGTCGAGTGGTCCGCGCTGAAGGCCCACGAGGAGGCGGGCAACGTCGACATGATCCTGCTCGCGCTCGATTCGCTCCAGTCGGATTTCATGGAGCGCCACTGCATGGAGGCGTTCGAGCGCATGGGCAAGCGCGCGGCGACCGAGGCGGCCCTCGATGAGCTGCTCGGTCGCGCGGAGAAACGCGAGAAGGTCGCGATCCGGATCCTCGGCAAGATGGCCGCGGACGAGGCCACGGAGACGCTCCTCGAGTACGTCGACGAGGACTCCGACCCGCAGCTCCAGAAGGCGACGTTCAAGGCGCTCGGCGAGATCGGCGCGTCCGAGGCGGTCCAGCCGCTCGCGAACAAACTCGAGATGGAGGACGACAACGTACGTCCCTACGCGGCCCGCGCCCTCGGCCTCATCGGCGACGCACGAGCCGTCGATCCGCTCGCGGAGACGCTCTCGAGCGACGAATCCGCGGACGTCCGATCGGCCGCCGCGTGGGCGCTCCGACAGATCGGCACCCGCGAGGCTCTCGAGGCCGTGGCCGAGCACGACGACGAGCGCGTCTTCATCGTCCAGACGGAAGCCGAGAAGGCAAAGGAGACGCTCGACGCAGGCACGGATACAGGCACCGACGCGGACGCCGACGCACCGACCGCCTGAAGGGTCGCCGTTCGTCGAGGTCGTACCGGTTCCTCGTTCTACGGCGGTTCGCCCGTTCTACCCACACGTGTCGATCCGTCGCCTCGTTCGAATCCGCACCCGGAGGGTTATATATCGGAACGAGCCAGACGTCCCGTGCGTCGAATCGCGTCACTTCCCGACGATCGATCCCTCGTTTGCCTCCTCGTCGTCGGTCTTCTCGCGGGAGCCCTCCTGGCCGTTCCGACAGTCGCCGGGGCGGGTGGGGCTGGCGTCCACGGTCGTCCCCCCGCCGACGTGGGCGGAACATTCCCGAACGCGCCCTCGTCGTCGGGTACCCCGAACGAAACGCCCTCGAACGGGACGATCGTCGAGCTGTACCCGAATCCGGTCGCCGACGGTGACGTCGGCGAGTACCTGATCGTCGACCTCCCGGTCGCGGGAAACTGGTCGCTCTCGGACGGCCACCACGAGACGCCGCTGCCGAGGAACGCCTCCGGGCGGACGATCCTGAGCCGTAACCCCGAGGCCGCAGCTGCCCACGTCGACGACGAGGTGCTTCGACTTCCCGGATACCTCCCGCTCGCGGACGACGGCGACCGAATCACGCTCGCCTTCGAGGGGATCGCCGTCGACTCGGTGCGCTACGAGCGAGCCCCCGAGGCGGAGGTGTGGAACCGCGAGTGGGAGGGGGGCGGCTACGGAACCGGCCGTGGCGGTTGGCGACCCTACGGCTATGAACCCCACGACCTGCCCGGACCGCACGGTCCCGCGGACGTCGACGTCTTCGTCCTGCCGGACGCGAGCGAGGCCCCTCACTCGGCGGTGACCGGAGCCGAGGAGCGCATCCTGCTCGCGGGCTACACGTTCGAGTCGGCGCGCATCGCCGAGGCGCTGATCGCGGCCCACCGCCGCGGGGTGACGGTCCGGGTACTCGTCGAGGGACGCCCCGTCGGCGGGTTCTCCGGGGGAACCGCTCGAACGCTCGATCGGCTCCTCGAGGCCGGGATCGAACCGCGCGTCCTCGCCGGCGACCGACGGCGGTTCTCCTTTCACCACCCGAAGTACGCGGTCGTCGACGACCGGGCGGTGGTGCTCACGGAGAACTGGAAGCCGTCGGGCACCGGCGGCGCCGGAAACCGCGGTTGGGGCGCGGTCGTCCACGACGGGGGGTTCGCCGCCGATCTCGCGGACGTGTTCGACCGGGACGCGAGCGCCGGGGACGCGATCCCGTGGCGACGTGCCCGATCGAATCTGACCACACACGGGTCCACGCGTTCCACCGAGGAGTACCCGACCCGGTTCGAACCGCGGCGAACGACCGCTAACGAGGTGGAGCTCCTGTTGGCGCCGGAGAACGCCGCCGATCGGCTCACCGAGCGGATCGACGCCGCGGACGACCGGATCCTCGTGATGGTTCCGCGAACCGCCGGGCCGGAGTGGCGGCTCCTCGAGGCGGTCATCCGTGCGGCCGACCGCGGCGTCGAGAGCAGGGTGCTGCTCTCGAACGCGTGGTACGACCGCGAGGAGAACGCGGCCCTCGCCGCTCGGCTGAACCGACGGGCCGACCGCGAGGGCCTCCCGCTTTCGGTGGCGGTGACCGAGCCGCGTGGTCGCTACGGCAAGATCCACGCAAAGGGGATGGTGATCGACGATTCGGTCGTGATCGGCAGCCTCAACTGGAACGAGGCGGCGGCGACGACCAACCGCGAGGTTCTCGTCGTGCTCGAGAGCCCGCAGGCCGCCTCCTACTTCGAGGCGACCTACGCCGCCGACTGGCGCGGCGGGGGCGTCCAGCTCCCGATCGGGCTCGCGGGAGGGGTCGCGATCGCGGCGGCGACGGTCGCGGTCGTCGCCCGCCGGGAGGTGTCGTTCGTCTAGTCCTCCAGCACGGTCGCGGACGAGAGCGCCTCGTCGATCTCCGCGTCGGCCATCTTGCCCACGAGCGTCTCGATGACCTCGCTGCGGCGTCCCTTCACGAACTTGATCGAGCCGACGACGAGGTGGCCGCCGCCGGAGACGCCGGCGCCGGGAAGCTCCTCGTTGAGCTCGGTTACCATGGTCGGGATGTCGAGTCGGACCCCGTCCGAACGGAGGACGGCGAAGTCCGGACCGTATCCGATCGTGATGACCGGATCGCCCGTCTCCTCGACCTTCGTGTCGTGGAGCTTGCCGGTCGTCTTTCCGGGCGCCGGATAGGTGAACCGGTGTGCGTACTCGTCGAGGTCGATCCGGTAGAGGCGAGCCCCGGAGGCAAGCCGCTCGTGTTCGACGTGCTCCTCGACCGCGTCGATCTGGCGTTCGACGTCACGTTCGGCCCGTTCGGAGAGGAACTCGACGAGCTCCCCGTGACGATCGGGGTCCGGACAGTTCACGTCGAGGACGTCGTTGACGAGGGTCTTCCCCTCGGAGTAGCGCAGCCAGTGGGCGGCGTAATCGAGCGCCTCGCCGATGTCGAGGACGTGCGAGCGGTCGTATCCCGCGTCCGCGGCCAACGAGAGGTACTCCGACATCGCATCCGCCTTCGATCGGTCCGAAAGCCCCGCGACGGCCGGGACGTGGTCGAGTTCGCCGTCGATCGTCGGGTCGATGAGTCGGGCGAGTTCGACACACATCATGCCGGTCGTGATCCGGTAGTCCTCGCCGTGGAGGTAGGGGTTGACGTGGGCGTCGAGGAGGGGTTCGACGGCCTCCGGGTCCGGGTGGTGGTGGTCGACGGCGACGATCGGGATGTCGTAGTGGGCGAGGTTCTCGTAGGCGGGGACGTCCTCCTCGGTCGAGCCGTTGTCGAGCATCAACAGAAGCGGAAGCTTCTGGCCGTGCCTCGCGCGGCCGCCGAGCGCGAAGTTGAGATCGCGAGTGACGTCCTCCATCTCGTAGTACGGGGCCTTGCTCGGGAGTCGCTTGAAGAGGTGTCGCGGCGCGTCGGCGTCCTCGTGGACATCGCGGATGAAGTTCTCGAGCGCGTACTGGACCGGGATCGCGGCGCACATCCCGTCGCCGTCGGCGTGGTGTCGCGCGCGGATCGGTCGCCCCTCGAGGACCGTCCGCCGGAGCCGCCTCGCGACCTCGATGAGGTCCTCGCGGATCGGCTCGAAGGCCTCCCACTCGATCAGCGGATCGACGTCAGCGGGCTCGGAGCGCTCGGCGAGCGTCTCGTCGATCCGTTCGCGAGCGGACCGCGCGCGTTCGTCCTTGAGGGGCTGCATCGAGTCGACCTCGATCTGGAGCGCGTCCTCGCGCGTCTCGACGTCGCCCTCGACGCGAACCAGATCGCCGACCTCGATGTCGGGATAGGCCCGTACCCCGGCCTCCTCGAAGGCGGCACACGAGACGATGCCCGTCGCGTCAGAGACCGCGAAGATCGTGGGGCCCCCGGTCTGTTTGGCCTGGACGATCTCGCCCTCGACGGTGACGTTCTCGGCCGGCTTGAGCCCGCGGATCCGGGCGATCGTCGGCTCGTGTTCGACGATCTCGGTCCGGTAGTCCTGTAGATCGACGTCGTCAAAGGCGACGTCGCCGTTCTCGCGAACCTCCTCGAGCTTCACCACGAGCCGGTCGCCGACCTCGTAGGACCCCGAGAGGTTCGACTCGTGTACGAGTCCGGAGACGGAGTCGGAGACGTCGACGAAGACGCCGTAGTCCACGACGCCGTTGACCTCGGCGTGGTAGTGGGCGCCGACCTCGACGTCGGCACGGGTGCAGTCGGGGGCCAGATCGTGGACGACGGGACGGTCGTCGTCCGACTCGTCCGACTCGTTCGGGTCGTGGGTCTCATCGACCGGATCGGTTCCGGCGTCCGCCGGATCGTTGCTGGCGTCAGCCGAACCGTCGGCGTCGTCGGATCGTTCGGCTGCGGCGGCTTCCTCGACGTACTCGAAGCTGTCGGCCTCCGTCGAGCCGTCGGCGTCGGAATCGGGACTCGAATCGTCCCGGGTGCCGGAATCCCCGGCAAACTGATCGGTCATGGAAAGCGGTTCGCGGCCGGCGCGTGTTAAGCTTGTTATCTCGATCTCTCGGCTTCCCCAACCGTCGACCCCGTGGTCGATCGGTCGCCGACCTTCGGGATCGCTTCATCGGAGCCGTCGTCCGGAATCCCTTTGAGTCGACGGCGCCCAGTGTCGCCCATGCGCCTGTTCCGGTCGAAGGACCTCCTGGGGATCGCCCGGGAGACGATGGAGTTCGTCCTCGAGGCCTGCGAGGACACCCACCCGAACGAGTACATGGGGTTCCTGCGGGCGGAGGACGCGAGGAAACTCGATCTCGACCGGAACGGACAGGTGATCACCGACGTGCTCGTCATCCCCGGGACGGAGTCGAACCCGGTCAGCGCGACCGTCCGATCGACGATGAAGCCGAACGACCTCCGGTCCGTGGGATCGGTCCACTCTCACCCGAACGGCGTGCTCCGCCCGAGCGACGCCGATCTGGCCACCTTCGGCCAGGGCGAGGTCCACCTCATCGTGGGTGCGCCCTACGGCTGGAGCGACTGGAAGGCGTTCGACAACGAGGGACGGCCGACGACGCTCGATGTTCTCGACGTCGATCTCCCCGAGTCGCACTTCTTCGATTTCACCCAGGCCGACATCGACCGCGAACTGCGCGAGGAGGGACGCGAGATCGATCGGGACGTCGACGACGGGAGATGGGACGATGGACGCAGAGAGGGCGGGAGACGGAAGGAGGGGGGCGACGGCGGACGTCGAGATGAGCAGGACGACGGCGGATCGATCCTGGGGTGGCTGCGATGACCCGCGTCCTCGCGCAGGGCACCTTCGACCTACTCCATCCCGGACATCTCCACTACCTTCGCGACGCGGCCGGCCACGGCGACGAACTCCACGTGATCGTGGCACGCCCCACGAACGTCACCCACAAGCGACGGCCGATCCTCCCGGCCGAGCAGCGCCGCGAGATGGTCGCCGCCCTCGATCCGGTCGACGAGGCACACTTGGGCCACGAGTCGGACATCTTCACGCCCGTCCGGCGCCTCGATCCGGACGTCATCGTCCTCGGATACGACCAGCATCACGACGACGAGGCGATCGCCGGGGGTCTCGCCGATCACGGGATCGATTGCCGGATCGAGCGGGCGACACCCCGAGAGAAGCGCTACGAGGGCGAGCTGCTCTCGACGGGACGCATCGTGGATCGCGTCCTTTCGGAACGCGGAGGCGAACGCACACCGGACGACGATTCCGAACGTGATGACGGAGTCGACGGAGTCGACGGTCCGCGTGCGTGAACCGAAGCGCGGAAGCTATATGTCGCGGTTTCCAACTCCAGAACGGTGACTCGCCAGGACCGATTTCCGGCGTTGCTCGCGGCGACGACGATGGGCGTGTACCTGCTTCTCGTCGTCGGCGCGACGGCGACGCTTTCGGACGCGGCGACCGCGTGTGCCGCCTGGCCGGCCTGCGGTGACGGATACACCCTCCCCGCGGAGACGGTCGGCTGGATAGCGATCGGCCACCGTCTGGCCGCGCTCGGCGTCGGTGCGCTCGTGGTCGCGACCGTCGTTTCCGCGTTCCGCCGGTCGACCTCCCGCCGGGTTCGCGCGTCGCTTTCGGTCGTGTTTCTCGCCTATCCCGTTCAGGCGGGACTCGGCGCCTACGTCGCGACCGCCGACGCGTCCGCCGTGACGTCCACGCTCCATCTCGGCGTCGGGATCGCGATCTTCGCCGCGGCCATGGCCGCGTTGACGTGGTGGTTGGAGGCGGAGACCGGCGACCCGGACGAGTCGGTCGACGCCGTCGGCGACGCTGACGCGGTCGCCGACCTCGACTACGTCGACGGGACCATCGACGGCACCGTCGAGCCCGCCGGCGACGCGTCCTCCCCGGTTCCGGAGTCGGGGCTGCCGCGTCTGCGGGCGACCGCCGCGGCCTATTTCCGGCTGATGAAACCCCGGCTGATGTGGCTTTTGTGTCTCGTCGCCGCCGCGGCGATGGCGCTGGCTGGCGGTCCCGGATTCACGCCCCGGACGGTCGCGTTGACCCTCGCCGGCGGTTCGATCGCCATCGGGGCGTCGGGGACGTTCAACCACGTGCTCGAGCGCGACGTCGACCGGCGGATGCAGCGGACGGCCGACCGGCCGCTGGCCGTCGATCTCGTCTCGGTCCGCCGTGCGACGGCGTTCGGGCTCCTGTTGACGGCCCTCTCGGTCGGGCTGTTCTGGCTCGTGAACCCGCTCGCGGCGGGACTCGGACTCCTGGCGATCGTCTTTTACAGCGTGGTCTACACGCTCGTGCTCAAGCCGAACACCGTCCAGAACACCGTCATCGGCGGCGCCGCCGGCTCGCTGCCGGCGCTCATCGGCTGGGCGGCGGTGACCGGCGAGGTGGGCGGCGGGGGGCTGCTTTTGGCCGCGCTCATCTTCCTTTGGACTCCCGCCCACTTCTACAACCTCGCGCTCGCCTACCGAGAGGACTACGCGCGCGGCGGCTTTCCGATGATGCCCGTCGTCCGCGGGGAGACGGCGACGCGTCGCCACATCCTCTGGTACCTCGGCGCTACGCTCGTCGCGGCCGCGATCCTCGCCGCCACCGCCGACGCCCTCGGGGTGCTCTACGTCGGGGTCGGGGTCGTCCTCGGCGCGGTCTTCCTGTGGGCCGTGGTCAGGCTCCACTACGAGCGCACCGAGTCGGCCGCGTTCCGGGCGTTTCACGCCTCGAACGCGTACCTCGGCCTCCTGTTACTGGCCGTCGTGATCGACTCGATGGTCGTGTGATCGCCGCTCGCCGTGGCTGCGATCGCCGACCGCTATGGCCGTGATCGCCGATCCCAAAGAGGAATCCTTAGGCGCGTTCGAGACCGACCGGGATCCATGACCGGAACGTCCCGCGCGGACGGGGTCGGCGACGACGGCAGCGACGGTCGAGACGGAGCGGTCGCCGCCGGCGCGGACCGCGACCACGGCGACGGTGACGACGATGGCGACGGGCCGGCACGGCGGGCGCTCTCGGCGACCGACGTTCGAAAGGCGTACGGCGACGTCCGCGCGCTCGACGGCGTCGACCTCGCGGTCGACCGGGGAGAGGTGTTCGGGCTCATCGGCCCCAACGGCGCCGGCAAAACCACGCTCGTCCGGGGATTCACGGGGACCACCGACGTCGAGGGGACGGTCGAACTGCTCGGCGCGGATCCGACCGACGCCGATCCCGAGCGGATCGGCCTGCTTCCCCAGTCGTTCGACCCCCCAGCCCGCCTCACGGCGCGTGAGCTGCTCGAGTACTACGCCGGACTGTACGCCCAGGCGCGATCCGTCGACTCCGTGCTCGCGGACGTCGGGCTGTCGGACGACGCTGACGCGTGGTACGAGACGCTCTCCGGGGGTCAAAAGCGTCGCGTCTGTGTGGGTACGGCCCTCGTCAACGACCCGGAGGTGCTGTTCCTCGACGAGCCGACGACGGGGATCGACCCCGCGGGCCGCCGCGACGTCCATCGACTCGTCCGCGATCTGGCCGCTGGCGGAACGACGGTGCTCGTGACGAGCCACGCCATGGACGAGATAGAGCGGCTGGCGGACCGTGTCGGGCTCATCCGCGAAGGGCGGATCGTCGCCGTCGGAACGCCGTCGGAACTGATCGCCGAACACGGGGGCGAACCGACCCTCTCCGTGCGGCTGTCGGATGGCGCGGCGGCGGACGGAGCCGAGACAGCCCTGCGGGCAGTGACCTCGCGAACGCGTTTTTCGGCCGCACGGGGTCGAGACGGGGCGTCCGTGGGTAAAACCGCGGACCTCGTCGTTTCGGGGGTCGAACCGGCGTCGATCGACGCGGTCGTCGAGGCGCTTGCGGCGGCCGGCGTCGAGGTGGAGTCGCTCTCGTGGAGCGAGCCGACGCTGGAGGACGTCTACCTGGAACTCACCGGGGAGACCTATCGTCCGACCGCTCTCGAAATGGCCGAAAGCGGAGGGGATCGATGAGTCGCATTGGACGCGTTCGATCCGAAGCGCTCGCGGCAACGCGGTCGTTCCTCCGGCGGCGGACGGCCGTCTTCTTCACGTTCTTCTTCCCGGTCATCCTCGTGGTCATCTTCGGCGCGCTCGTCCGGACCCAGCCCACGGGCGGCGGCCTGTTCGCGGAGCCCGCCGGGTACTACCTCCCCGGATACGTCGGCGTCGTCGTGTTGTTCACTCCCCTCTCGCGCGTCGGCTCCGAGATCGCACGCCACCGCGACGGCAACCGCTTCGAGAAGCTGGCGACGACGCCGCTGTCGCGCGGCGAGTGGCTGTTCGCACAGACGCTCGTGAACGTCGGGATCATCGGCGTCGCGAGCCTGCTCGTCTTCGGCCTCGTCGTGGCGATCACCGACGCGACGGTGCGCGCGAGCCCGTCGCTTCTGGCGCTCCCGGCGTTCGTCGTCGCGGGGGTCGCGACGTTCTGCGGGGTCGGCGCACTCATCGGCTCGTTCGCCGACACCCAGGACGGCGTCATCGCCGCGAGCAACACGATCGCGTTGCCGATCCTCTTCCTCTCGGAGACCTTCGTCCCGCCGGCGCTGCTTCCCGGCTGGTTCCTGCCGGCCGTCGACGCCTCGCCGCTCACCTACTTCGCACGCGGCGTGCGGGCGATCACCTACGACGGCGGCGCGTGGGGACTCGAGCTTGCGGTGCTCTCGGCCCTCGCGGTCCTCGCGCTCGCGCTCGGGGCGAGGGCTCTCCCCCGGACGGACTGAACCCTGCTGTGCACGGATCCTTCCGCGGACGGATCGATCGTCGATCGTCCCCGGTGAGGGTGCCAGCGGGTCAGCGATCGGTCCCGTCCGGTTCGTCCGATTCGTCCGGTTCGTCCGATTCGTCCGGTTCGTCCGATTCGTCCGGTTCGTCCGATTCGTCCGGTTCGTCCGGATCGCGTTTCCGGTGCTCGTCGAGCCCCTCGATCGGATCGCCGGAAGCGACCTCCGCCCCGGGATCGATCTCCGCCCCAGACTCTGCCGTCGGGTCCGCCCACTCGAATCCCTGCGTTCCACGGGAGCCTTCCGCCTCCCGGCGGTCCGAAAGCGATCGCTGCAGCCGCGTTTCGAGTTCGTCCCGAATCAGGTCGGCGTCGCTCGCCTCGACGTCGAGCGCGGCCGCCTCGTGGCCCAGGAATCCACCGGACCCGGCGGTGTCCGCGACGACCGTGGCCACGTTCCATCGCCGCTGGAAGACGGTTCGGGTGTCGACGACCGTCTGGATCCGGTAGTAGGGGACGACCCTCGTTCCGCGCCTCCAGAACCCGGATCGCGTGAGGAGGTGGTCCTCGCCGAGCCAGTACCCCCGATGGGCCCACTTGTAGTGGGCCGCGAGCGGCGCGAGGACGGCGAGTCCGGCGACGCCGTACCACGGCAGCGACGCCGCGACGTAGCGATCGACGCCGAACGCGATCGCCGCGAGAACGGCGACGACCGCCAGATACCGGATCGCATACCGAACTCGGACCCGGGAGGGCGGTCGCTCGAACTCCGGGTCGCCGAAGGTCTCGATCTCCCGTGCCAGGTCGAGAACGCGTTCACGTCTGGCGATCGGGATCGCTGCCTGGCTGCCGTAGTCGCCGCCCCCGCCGGGCGCGTAGCCCGCGGTCTCGATCGTCAACGTCGCGTAGTCGAGCAGTCGCTTGGCCGGGTTGTCGGTGATGTGGAGGGTCTGGACCTTGCCGGTCGGGATGGAGCCCGAATACTGCCGGAACAGCCCGCGGTCGTAGCGCAGTTCGTCGCCGGCCCTGCTCAGCGTGAAGCCGTAGTAGTTCGAGATCGCGATCGCCGCCCCGAGGAGCCAGGAACCGACGAACAACGCGGCGACGACTCCGAGACCGGCCATCGTGACCGCGATCGCCGTGAGATCGGGGAGCATGCTCGAGAGGACGGGAACCGACCCGGACGCGAGGAAGGCGAGCAGCCCGATCAGGCGCGCATCGAACGAGAGCGCGCCGACCAGGGCGAGTTCCGTGGACGAGAGTTCGAACAGGACGGTTTCCGATTCGTCCGCCGACACGCCCCCGGCGGCGGCTTCCGTCGCACCGCTCGACGCCGGGGAGTCCCCGTTTTCCGTCTCGTTCTCCCGTTTTCGCCGTTGGATCTCGGATCTGAGCCAGTCGGCGCGCTCGGCGGTGACGTACCGGATCGCCCCCTCCGTCGAGGATCCGCCGGCGGTCTCGAGATCGACGGCGGCGATCCCGAGCAAGCGCTGGAGGACGCTTCTGGAGACGTCGACGTTCTGGATCCGTCGGTACGGGATCTCCCGGTCGCGGCGCGAGATCACCCCGGATCGAACGTCGAAGGTGTCCTCCGTCAGCTCGTACTCGAAGCGGCGATAGCGAGCCACCTCGTAGGCGAGCGCCCCCGCGAGGGCGACGGCCGCGGCCCCAAACGCGAGGGCCGTCTCGAAGCTTCCGGCGGTTCCGATGAAGACGACGGCGACGAGCAGGCTCGAGACCCGCTTCACCGCCCGGTAGGGGATGGAGACCGGCGCGAGCCTCACACCGCGTCCTCCCCCTCCGCGCGGATCGCGAGCCGCTTGAGCCGCTCGCGGAGGTCGTCCGCGTCCCCCGGCGAGAGCCCCGGAATCCGGACGTCGGCGCCACGGGATCCGGCCGTGTAGACGACACAGGAGGCGAGTCCCGCGATCCGCTCCGTCGGGCCTCGGCTCGAGTCCACGTGCTGGATCCGAACGAGCGGGACCACCGTCCGGACCTGCGTGATCACCCCGCGTTCGAGGTAGAGCGCGTCCTCGCGGATCTCGAAGCTCCACCGCCGATACCGAAGGAACGCGTGCGTCCCCGCGAGGAGGAGGACGACCCCTCCGACCGCGAACGCGATCCACTCTGGAGCGTCGAGGACGGCCGTCGCGGCGAAGGCGATGGACGACAGGATACCGGCCAGCAGGACCGCCTGAAACAGCCAGAGCACGCGGATCCGCGGGTGTAGCTTCCGATCGGTCACCGTTCGTCCTCCCGGAGGACTGCGAGCATGGCTCCCGATTGTGCGTCGTCCGGTATAAGTCTCCGTGGCGCGGGGTTCACGCCGTCGAGACGAGGTAGACGCCGCCGATCGCGAGCAGGATGCCGATCGCCTTTCGCGCCGTGAGCGACTCGCCGAGCGCCAGAATGCCGATGATCGACGAGAACACGAGGAAGGTCGCGAAGATGGGGGTCACCACGCTCACCGGTCCGAGCGCCAGCGCGCGGTAGTACGCGAGGATGCCGACCGCCAGACAGGCACCGGCGGCCACCACGTAGCCCACCTTCGGGCTCGCGAGGTGTGCGGCGACGTCGTGTCCTCCCGCGACGGCGATCGCGAGCGCCGCCGCGACCAGGATCACGTTCGAGATCGCGGCGGCAACGTCGCTCGGGATCGCGTCGGCGCCGGAGGTCGCAACGCGCATGAGCGGAGCGACGAGCGCGTACGCGGAGACGGCCAGAAGCGAGTAGGGAAGGTACGGCTGCATACGCGTCGATTCTCGAGCGGAGACTTAAACGACCCCGTCGCTTCCGGGTTCCACAGGTTTATGGCGTCCAACTGACGTCCGGACGCCGGTCGACTCCTTGAGGCTTCGCGTCGCCAACGGACGTGAAGCGCGTCGTGCCGGAATCGTCCCGTTTTAACCCTCGCGGCGGCGACGGACCGACATGGAACGCCGCCAGATCGCCCCCCGGATCGGCGCGCTCGCGTCCGTGATCACGGCGGTCGTCGCCGCCGCCCCGTTCGTCCTCGTCGACGGCAACACGCAGCTTCTCGCCGCCTACTACGGGTCCGGCCCGGTCGGACTCACGGCCGTCGTCGCGTTCACGCTCGTCGGGGCCGTGGGATTCGCCTCTGGCGAGCGAGGAAACGTGGACCCGGAGGCGATGGCGGGCGGCCTCGTCGTGCTCGGCGTGGTCGTCGTCGGACTCGTCGGACTGTGGTGGGCGTCGATCGACGAGACGGTCCTCTACAGCTTCCCGAGCGGCTATCGGTGGATCGAGTGGCATCCGGTCGCCGTCTTTATCGCAGCGATCGCGGTTCTCGTCGCCGCTGGCGTCTACGCACGTTCGGTCCTCGAGTGAGTCGACCGCACGTCCTTGGGTTCCCGCTGCGCCCCGAACAACGAAAGGCCCTTATGTCAAAGCGGGCTATCGAAGGACGGACTAGGTCGGGCGGTTAGGCCCCGCTCGCAACCCGTGAGGCAGTCTTCAGCGGGGACCGAACGCCGGGGGAGTCCGGGCCGGACCGGCCCGGGCCCCGGGAGCCAACGTGGAAGCCTCGTCCGACGGGGACAGCGGTCCGCGGCGCCCGCTCGCAGGAGCGGTCCGTCGTGGTTGGTCGATGGTACCGGGTCAGGCGCGGAAGCGAGCAGCCCACCGTCGAACGTGCGTCGCTCGTCGGGTCGCGGGGTGGAGGAGGCAACCGGGACTCCCCGTGCCGGAACGCCGGGCGATCCCGGTCGTCCACCATTCATACGTCGTCTCGCACCGCCAGCCGTGGCCGTGGGTCGAATCCTCCACGGACGTTTTCACTCTTCGTTGCCTTCGCCCTCTTCGATCTCTCCGCGCTCTACGACGCCGGCGAGGACGTCCCGAAGCCGTCTCGCCTCCTCGGGGGTGACTTCCACGCTCGCGATCCCGGTTCCGTGGTCGCCCGCCGTGGTCTCGATGCTGAGGGTGAGGCGCTCGCCGTCCGCGGTCTCGACGTCGATCGCGGCGTAATCGGGGGACTCGCGCGGCGCGCCCACCGAGAGGTCGCTCTCGCCGACGCTGACGTCGATCGACGCCCGGTCCGCCCGCTCGAGATCGATCGTGCTCCAGGGGTCCTCCTCGCTCATGTGGCGACCTACGCCGTGGACCACCTTATGAATGTGGTACGTCAACACACCGTCCGCGCTTCCGCGCCGACGCTCCGGCCGGCGAGCGACCCCGACTCCGCTCCTGGCTCCGTTCCGCTCCTGATTTCGTTCCGATCCTGGCTCCGTCCCGCTCCCTGCCCCGTTGCGATCCTGACACCGTTCGTTTCTTCCGACCGCGGTCTGAGGCTCCACGCGTGCCCGGTGGACGCTCCGTCCGTTGTACGACCTGCGACCGCGTCATCGACGAGGACGTCCGCGTCTGTCCCCACTGCGGCGAGCTGCAGCCGTCGCCGATCCTCGCGGCCGCCCTCGGCGGGCTCGGTGCGGCCTCGATGCTCTTCGGAGTGCCGCTCGCGGCGTTCTCCGTCGGCCTCTCGCGGTGGATCGGGTTCGCGCTCGCCGTCGTGGGGATCGGGCTCGCCTTCGGGGGATACACGAGCTATCTCGACGCGAAGGCACGTCGTCGGGGATGATCGGTCGCCGGAATCCCCGTCAGGATCGACAGGTACGAGGGACCGCCGGGCGAATTCCGTCCATGAGCGACACCGGGGTCGACGATCCGGAAGGCGGGGAGGCGGGCGAGGAGCGGGTCGCATCGAACGGGGCTATCACGGCGCGGTACGTCGAGGCGAACGGGGAGCGCGTTCTCACCTTCGAGCGGGAGGGACGGACCGCGACGCTGGCACAGAACGCCGATGGATACGCGATGGTGTCCGTACGCGAGGGCGCGGACGGCGAGGAACTGGAGCGGTACTACGGCTTCGACATGGCGCTCGATCACGCCGCCGAGCTGCTCGCCGCGTCCCCGAACGAGCTTCCGATCCCCGAGGCGGCCGCCGACATGGGGATGTGACCGACGGTCTCGCGATTCGAAACCCTTACTCCCCGGCCGTAACACCCCTCTGTATGAGCGATTCGTCCGACGACCGGTCCGGACCCGAGGGAGACGTCGCGTGCGACGGCGGCGAGGACGCCGCCGTCGACGTCGAGGAGGTCGAACACGTCGCGGAGCTGGCCCGCGTCGACCTGGATCCGGACGAGCGCGAGCAGTTCACGGAGCAGTTCGCGGACATCCTCGGGTACTTCGAGACCCTCGATGAGGTCCCCGAACACGACCGCGAGGAGGAACTCGTCAACGTGATGCGTCCCGACGAGGTGGAGGAGGGGCTCACGCGCGAGGAGGCGCTCGCGAACGCGCCGGAGAGCGAGGACGGCCACTTCCGCGGCCCGCGGGTGTCGTAGATGGCCGACGCGGACCTCAACGCGTTCATCACCGAGGAGTCGATCGAACCAACCGGCGAGGGGCCGCTGGACGGGGCCACCGTCGCCGTCAAGGACAACATCTCGACGGCCGGCGTCGAGACGACCTGCGGGTCGCGGATGCTCGAGGGGTACGTCCCGCCGTACTCCGCGACCGTCGTCGAGCGGCTCACCGACGCCGGCGCGACCATCGTCGGAAAGAGCAACATGGACGAGTTCGGGATGGGAACGACCACGGAGACGTCCCACTTCGGTCCCACCCGAAATCCGGTCGACACGGAGCGCGTGCCCGGCGGATCCTCGGGCGGCTCCGCGGCCGCCGTCGCGGCCGACGAGGCCGACCTCGCGCTCGGCTCCGACACCGGCGGCTCGGTCCGCTGTCCCGCCGCGTTCTGCGGCGTGGTCGGGATCAAGCCGACCTACGGTCTCGTCTCGCGGTACGGACTCGTCGCGTACGCAAACTCCCTCGAGCAGATCGGTCCGCTCGCGCCGACGGTCGAGGAGGCGGCCGCGCTCCTCGACGTGATCGCGGGTCCGGACCCGAAGGACGCCACGACGACCGACGCCGGCGCCGGATCGAGCTATGCCGACGCGGCCGACGGCGACGTGGAGGGAATGACGATCGGGATCCCCGAGGAGCTGTTCGAGGGCGCCGACGAGGGCGTCGTCGAGACGGTCGAGGACGCCATCGACGACCTGGTGGCACGGGGTGCGGAGACGACGTCGGTCTCGCTGCCCTCGGTCGAACACGCGGTCCAGGCGTACTACGTGATCGCGACCTCGGAGGCCTCCTCGAACCTGGCGCGTTTCGACGGGGTGCGGTACGGCCACTCGGCGGACGGCGACGGCGACTGGAACGAGTCGTTCGCCCGGACGCGCGAGGAGGGCTTCGGCGCCGAGGTGAAACGGCGGATCCTGCTCGGGACGTACGCGCTCTCGGCCGGCTACCACGACAAGTACTACAGCAAGGCCCAGGACGCCCGGGCGTGGGTCCGATCGGACTTCGAGTCCGCCTTCGAGGACGTCGACGTGATCGCCTCGCCGACGATGCCCGTCCCGCCCTTCGAGCTGGGCGAGGGACTCCAGGACCCCCTCACGATGTATCTGGCCGACGCGAACACGACGCCGGCCAACCTCGCGAACCTTCCCGCCATCTCCGTTCCGGCCGGCCGCTCCGAGGGACTTCCCGTCGGCCTCCAGCTCGTCGGGCCGAAGTACGGCGAGGAGACGATCGTCCGCGCCGCGAGCGCCGTCGAGGAGTGACGGAGCGACGGCCGATCCGAACACCGGCGAGAATTGACGTCTTCCACATCGGTTTTCGCACGCTCGCGAAACTCGATCCATGTCCGACGCCGACGCCAATTCCGACGCCGATACCGACTCCGAGACCGATCTCCGCGAGGCACAGGAGCCGCTGAAGGAACAGTACGAGGAGGATCCCGAGGCCGCCAAGGTGACCCTCTCCGCGAGCGGCGCCGAGCAGGCCGAGGAGGGCCGCGCCTGCAACGTCGACATCGGGCGGGCGATCTACGAGGCGGAACTCCACGAGGGGGCGGGCGGCCCCGGCTCCGGCGCCTGTTCCGGCGACCTCCTCCTCGGCGCGCTCGCCGCCTGCTCGCAGCTCACGGCCCAGGCCGTCGCCGAGAACTTCGGCATCGACGCGGACGTGAGCGTCGACGTCGAGGGCGATCTCGACCTGCGCGGAACGATGGGGGTCGACGAGGACGTCCCGGTCGGCTTCGAGGACATCCGCCTCTCGGTTACCGTCGACGCCGAGGAGGACGAGATCGACCCCGACACCGCGGCCGCCTTCGAGCGGGCGACGGAGAAGTACTGCGTCGTCTACCAGACGCTCGTCGATCCGCCGGCAATCGAGACGAACTGGAACGTCGATTGAGGAGGAGCCCGCCGGCCAGACAGGCGGTCTACTTCGCGTCGTCTATCAGCGCGCGCGAGGAGTTCGCGACGACGAGCAGGCTGCTCGCCCCCATCGCGACGGCCGCGAAAAGCGGGTTCAACAGCCCGGCGAGCGCGAGCGGGATCGCGATCGCGTTGTAACAGAACGCCCAGCCGATGTTGCGTTTCACGCGCGCGCCGGCCGCCGTCGCCAGGTCGAAGACCGTCTCCACGGACCGGAGGTCGTCGTCGACGATCGCCACGTCCGCCGCGTCGGCGGCCATGGCCGTGCCGCCGCCGAGCGCGATCCCGAGGTCGGCGCGCGCGAGCGCCGGGGCGTCGTTGGTTCCGTCTCCGACCATCACGGTCGTCCCCGACGCGGAGAGACGCCCGACCGTCTCCGCTTTCCCCTCCGGGGGGACGCCGGCGAAGACCCGCGAGACCGCCTCGTGGTCGGCGAAGACGCCGGTCGCACGCTCGTCGTCGCCGGTGAGGACCACGACGTCGATCCCGCGATCGCCGAGCGCGTCGAAGGTCGCCTCCCACTCCCCGCGCAACTCGTCGCCGACGACGATCGTCCCCCGCGCCTCGCCGTCGCGGCCGACCGCGACCGGGACGCGCCCCACCGCGCGGGCCTCCTCGATCGTCCCGGCGACGTCCTCGGGAACCGTCCAGCCGCGCTCCGCAAAGAGGTCCGGATGCCCGACCATCACCGGCACGCCGTCGACGACGCCGGAGACGCCGGTCCGATGGCTCTCGAAGGAGTCGATGCGGGATCCGGACGTCGCCCCGTCGTTCGTGGTCCGTGTCGCTTCTTCGAGCGTTCCGCCGTCGGGGGCCGCCGTCCCTCGCTCGTCGCTGGCCTCCGCGATCGCGCGTCCGACCGGATGGGCGGAACGCTCCTCCAGGACCGCCGCGAGGTCCAACAGCTCCGGATCGACGTCCGCCTCGAGCACGCGCATCTCGCCGGTGGTGAGAGTGCCGGTCTTGTCGAAGACGACCGTCTCGGCCTCGCGAACCCGCTCGAAGACGGTCTCGTCGAAGACGACGATCGACCGCTCGAGGGCGTCGCGGATCCCCGAGGCGACGGCCAGGGGGGTCGCGAGCCCGAGCGCGCACGGACACGAGACGATGAGGACGGTCAGTCCGACGAGCATCGCGTCGGCCGGACTCGCCCCGGCCAGGAGGTATCCGACGGTCGAAACGGCCGCGAGGGCGAGCACGACCGGGACGAAGACGGTCGCGAGCCGGTCGGCGAGCGCCTGGATCCCGTGGTTCGAGCTCTGGAGGTCCCAGACCAGCTCCGCGATCCGATCGAGGCTGCTCGTCGCGTCCTCGCCGACCCGGACCACGAGCGCGCCGTCGGCGAGGACCGACCCGCCCACGACCGCGTCGCCGGGGCGTTTGTCGACCGGGAGGGACTCGCCGGTCACGACCGCCTCGTCGACGGCGCCCTCGCCGTCCACGACCTCGCCGTCGACCGGCACGCGTTCGCCCGTTCGCACGAGGATCCGATCGTCCTCCTCGAGAGCGTCGATCGCCACTGTCTCGGCGCGCTCGGAGTCGTTCGTTCCGACTGATTCACTCGTTGGATCCGCTCCGTCCGCTTCAGCCGACCCGTCCGATGCGTCCCCGTCGACTATCCGGCGCGCCTCGTCGACCTGCACGGTCGTGAGATCCGAGAGGAGTTCCGTCGCGCGCCGTTTGACGGACGTCTCGTAGTGGTTCCCGATCGTCACGATCACGAGGATCGCCACGGTCACGTCGAAGTAGACGTGCTCCGCGCCGACCGCGATGGCGAGCACCGAGTAGGCGTACGCGCTCACGGCCGCGAGCGCGACGAGGAGGTCCATGTTCGGCGAGCGCGTCCTGAGGCTCACGTAGGCGCCCCGCAGGATCGGCCGTCCGGTCACGACGAGGACGACGGTCGTGAGGATGCCGACGAAGCCGTAGAAGTAGGTGCTCGACCCGTGGCTCAACGCGTCCGCGAGGAACTGCGCGGTCCGCTCGCCGTAGAACAGCCCGCCGAAGTAGGTCGGATAGATGATGACGACGTACTGTAACATCACCATCATGCCGACGAGGACGCCGACCGCGAGCCGCACGGTCGCGAGCGCGTCGGCGCGACGCCGCCTGAACGCGTCGTCCCTGGCGTAGGCGTCGTATCCGAGTCCCGAGACCGCCTCCCGGAGATCGCGCTCGGAGACGGCCTCCGGGTCGTGGTCGATCCGGACGGTCTCCGTCACGTAGCTCGCGCTGGCGGCGCTCACGCCCGATTCGGCCTCCGCCGCGGACTCGATGAACGCCTCGCAGGTCGCACAGTGCATCCCCTCGACCTCGAGGAAGGTCGACTCGTGGTCCTCGGGGACCGGGTCGGGGTCGTTTCCGGCTCCCGTTCCCGCACCCTCCGTGGACGCCGCCCGCTCGCGAACGTCGGCGGCGTCCACGTCGTCGACCGAATCGAGCGCCTCGTGGACGTCCCGACAGCCCGGACAGCAGAAGTGGTTGCCGGCTCCATCGGTGACGTCCCTCGCCGGGAGGTCACAGAGCGTGCACGTCGGGGAACCGGCGTCGGTGTCTGGCTCGGTCATCGTCGGTCGGTAGGTCGATCGTCGGCCGCCGTCTCCGGGAACGTTCGGCCGCGACGTGGATGACTGTTGCGTCTCGCCGTCGATCGGCGGGGGTCGCTCTTCCTCGAACACTGGGGTCCGCTCTCCTCCGATCGACGAAGCACGCTCTCCCCCGAACGTTCCATCTCCGTTCCCACGATCAGACATGGCCTCCGGACCCGCTCAAGGGGTCGTAGAACGGGAACATCGGGTGGGGGACCGAGATCCCGAGGCTCATCAGCCCGTGGGCGAACAGGACGTATCCCAACACGACGAAGACGGCGCCGAGAAGCCGGTGGAGCCGGCGCCGGTGGACGGCGTCGACCGCCTCGATCACGGTGCCGTAGGCGAAGACGGCCGGGATCGTCCCGATTCCGAGCGCGGCCAACGCGATGGCACCCGCTTTCGGCGACCCCGTCGCGAACGCGTAGAGGTAGGCCGGATAGAGGATCGGACACGGCAACAGGCCGTGGAGTCCGCCGAGGACGACGATCCCCGGGCCGTTCGCGAGTCGGTCCACGTACGACAGGAGCCGGCCGGTCACGCGATCGAGGCCCGGCACGTGGATCCCGGCCGACGCCCTGGCGAACAGATAGCGCAGGCCGATGGCGACCACGAACAGCCCGACCGCGATCCCGACGACGCCGCGAACGAGGCCGGCGGCCGACGCCAGCGAGTCGGCGGTGACGAGGAGCGCGCCCCCGAGCGCACCCACGAGCGCGCCGATGAGGGTGTAGCTCGCCGCGCGTCCGACGTTGAAGAGGGCGTGCTGGCGGACCTCGTAGGGCGTGAGGTGTGACTCGCGTCCCCGGTCGGTCGGGTCGTCGGCCATTCGATCGGAATAGACCGTGACGAGCGGGCCGCACATCCCGATGCAGTGGGCGCCGCCGAGCAGCCCGACGAGCAGGAACAACGCGACGTCGACGCCGAGGAGATCGGCAGACGAGATCTGTGCGACGGCGGTCGATGGCGTGAGAGTGGACGGCGGCGTGACCATGGCCGGAGTGACCATCGGTCACTCCTCGACGACGACCGCTCCGATCATCCCGGCCTGTTCGTGGGGGATACAGACGTAGTCGTACCGTCCCGCTATCTCGAAGGTGTGTGAGAACTCCTCGGCGTTCTCGAGTGCGCCGCCCCGGTCGCTCCACCACTCCTCGCGTGCGGTCTCCTCGTTCCCGTACCCGCCGGTCGCGAAGAACTCGGCCTCCTCGGGGATCGCGTCCTCGTAGGCCGTGACGGTGTGGGTCCGCGCGCTCGTGTTGCGCCAGGTGACGGACTCCCCGACGGAGATCGTGATCTCCTGGGGACGGAAGGTCGTGGCGGTCATGCCGACGTCGTAGGCGTCCTCGCCGTCTCCGCGTCCTCCGCCGAGGCTCCCGAGACAGCCCGCGATCGAGACCGTCGACGCCGCGGCCGCCGCACCCCCGACGCGAGCGAGGAACCGTCTGCGCTGCATGATCGGGGATCGGGGACGACCGGGTATATGTACCGTGGTCCGATCCCGGCTCGTGGGAACACGACCTGGGGTTGGGTCGATCGGAGGGATTGGGTCGATCGAAGGTGATGGGCCGATCGGAGGGGGCCGGCTCCCGCCACGGCGTGTGGTCGGCGTCGCGCTCCGGGAGGCCGACGGATAATAAAACGTAAAGCCCCGCTGGCCGACCCGACGGATATGAAGCCGCGGTTCGCCGGGCGGTTCGGACTCGCCGACGCCGTCACGGTCACGAACGCGGCGGTGGGGTTCATCGCCGTGATCGCCGCGACGATCGACGTCGAACTCGCCGCTCGGCTGGTGCTGTTCGGAGCCATCGCCGACGCGCTCGACGGGATCGTCGCTCGCGCACGCGGCTCCTCGGCCGCCGGGGAGCACCTCGACTCGCTGGCCGACGTCGCCTCCTTCGGCGTCGCGCCGGCGACCCTCGTCGCGGTCACGGTCGTCGAGTCGGGGGCCACGTTTCCGGACCCGTTTTTCGTCCTCGGGATCGCGATTCCCGCGGTCTACGTCGCGATGGCGGTCACCCGCCTCGGGCTGTACGCCGCCTACGACCTCGAGAGCGAGGAGACGGAGGGCGTCCAGTCCACGCTGGCCGCGACGCTCGTCGCCGCCGCGGTGCTCGCGGGATACACCGACCCGGCCGTGCTCGTCGCGGGTACCGCGGTGCTCGCGGCGCTCATGGTCTCGCGGGTGACCTACCCCGACTTGCACGCCCAGGACGCCGCCGTGATGGGGGTCGTTCAGGCCGTGGCCGTGCTCCACACGGGCTACTGGGGACGCGTGTTCGCGTTCGCGCTGCTGTTTCTGGCCGGGGGATACCTGGTCTTCGCCCCGTGGTTCTACTGGCGCGACCGACTCGACGTCGGCGCCCTCTGGGGCGGGGACGGCGCCGGTAACGCCGGAGGAGGACCGAACGATCCCGGCCGACGTGACGACGATTGAGCGGATCCCTCGACGCGACCGTCGAAGTACCGACTCCGACCCGCACGGTCCAAACGCCGACTCCGAACGCCTGGTCAACACGCCGGTTCCGACCGGTTGCACGACGTTTATGTCCCCGCCGGTCACTCTCCCGGTATGAGCGAGGATTCCGCCTCGGAGAGCACGCCGGAGGGCGTTCGAATTCGCGACCGCGAGGAGCACGCGCGTTCGCCGGCGCACGCGCTCGCGTTGAACTGCCTGGCGGCCGGCATCGACGCCGCACATCCCCGGCGAGTGGTTCACGACTCGATCGGACTCGACGGCGAGACGCTTTTGATCGACGGGAGCGAGTACGACCTGGCGGACTACGACGATATCGTCGTCCTCGGCGGCGGGAAGGCCACCGCGACCGTGACGGTCGAACTCGAGTCGATCCTCGGGGACCGGATCACGGACGGCGTCATCGTGACGAACGACCCACGAGACAGCGAACGCGTCCGGGTCGAGACCGCGAGCCATCCGGTCCCCGACGAGGCCGGGGTCGCGGGCGCCCGCGCCGTGCTCGAGCGCGCTCGGACCTGCGGCGACCGGACGCTCGTGCTCGGGGTCATCACCGGGGGTGCGAGCGCGCTCCTGCCGGCCCCCGCGGAGGGTATCGACCTCTCGCAGCTGCAGGAGACGACCACCGCGCTGCTCGAGGCTGGCGCGACGATCGACGAGATCAACGCCGTCAGAAAGCACCTCTCCGCGATCAAGGGCGGACGGCTGGCGGCCGCCCTCGGTGCCGAGGTCGGTGGGTCGCCCGACGTCGCGTGTCTGTTGTGTTCGGACGTCGTCGGCGACGATCCGGGAACGATCGGGAGCGGCCCGCTCGTCCCCGACGAGACGACCTTCGAGGACGCCATCGAGGTTCTCGACCGGTACGGGCTGGACCTTCCGGACGCGATCCACGATCGACTGGAGCGCGGCGCATCCGGCGAGGTTCCGGAGACGCCGAAACCGGGCGATCCCGTCTTCGACCGCGTGTCGATCCATCTGATCGCCTCATCGCTCACCGCGTGTCTTGCGGCACGGGACGAGGGTAGGGACTCGGAAGCGATCGAGGGAGCGGATCGGGAGTCGATCGTCCTCTCCTCGCGAGTTCGCGGCGAGGCCGCGGAGGCCGCGATCTCCGCGTCCGCCGTCGCCGAGGAGATCGCGGCCTCCGGGAACCCTGTCGAGGCGCCCGCGGTCGTCGTCTCCGGCGGAGAGACCACCGTCTCGGTCTCGGAATCGGGCGAGGGCGGCCCCAACCAGGAGTTCGCGCTGTCGGCCGCGCTCGAACTCGACGTGGACGGGGTCGTCGTCGCCGCGGTCGACACCGACGGGATCGACGGCCCGACCGAGTACGCGGGCGCGATCGTCGACGCGGGGACCGTCTCCGACGCGGGACCGATATCGCCGACCGAGGCCGAGGGGGCGCTTTCGAGCAACGACGTGACGCCGGTCCTCGAGCGGGCCTCGGCGACGATCGAGACCGGCAAGACGGGAACCAACGTGAACGACCTCCGCGTGATCGTGATCCCGGAGGACGCCGACGAGTAGTCCACCTCCGCCGTTCCGCTTCGCCCTTTGAGGGGTCCGTCTCCACCGTTTCGTCCCGCGAGCCGCGGATAGGTTTTGAACGTGGCCGTCCTACGATCGCTCATGAGTGAGGCGTATCCACACTACATCGACGGCGAGTGGGACCACGGAAGCGGCGCCGAGACCTTCGAGAGCGGGAATCCGGCGACGGGCGAGACGCTTGCGACCGTCGAGCGCGGGACGCCTGCGGACGTCGACCGCGCCGTGGCGGCCGCGGAGGACGCCTTCGAGGAGTGGCGGGAACTCTCGCGCATCCAGCGCGCCGAGTACCTCTGGGAGGTCCACCGACAGCTTCGCGATCGAACCGACGAGCTGGCCGAGGTCGTCACGCGCGAGTGCGGCAAGGAGATAAGCGAGGGGCGTGCCGACGTCGTCGAGGCCGCACACATGGTCGAGTGGGCCGCCGGCGACGCCAGACACCCGAAGGGCGACGTGGTACCCTCGGAGATCCCGAGCAAGGACGCCTACATGCGCCGCAAGCCGCGCGGCGTGACGGGCTGTATCACGCCCTGGAACTTCCCGATCGCGATCCCGTTTTGGCACGTGGCGATCGCCCTCGTGGAGGGCAACACCGTGGTGTTGAAGCCCGCCGAACAGACGCCGTGGTGCGGCCACCTGATCGCGGAGCTGTTCGCGGACGCCGGGATCCCGAACGGCGTGTTCAACCTGGTCCAGGGGTTCGGCGACTCCGGAAACGCGCTCGTCGAGAACGACGCGGTCGCGACGGTGCTTTTCACCGGGTCCGCCGAGGTCGGCCGCGGGATCCAGGAGACGCTCGCCGGCGTCCCGGGACGCCGGGCCGCCTGCGAGATGGGCGGAAAGAACGCGATCGTCGTCACGGAGTCGGCCGACCTCGATCTCGCCGTCCGATCGGCGGCGATGTCGGCGTTCAAGACGACCGGCCAGCGCTGCGTCTCCGCCGAACGGGTGATCGTCCACACGGACGTCTACGAGGCGTTCAAAAAGCGGTTCCTCGAGGTCGCGGAGTCCGTCTCCGTCGGCGATCCGCTCGAGTCGGAGACGTTCATGGGTCCGCTCATCGAGGCGGATCACCTCGAGACGGTTCGGGGGTACAACGACCTCGCGGTCGAGGAGGGCGTGCGGGTGCTCCTCGACCGAAGCGACCTCGCGGCCGAGGAGATCCCGGCGGGCCACGAGGGGGGCAACTGGACCGGCCCGTTCGTCTACGAGGCCGATCCCGACGCGGACCTGCGGTGTACCCACGAGGAGGTCTTCGGTCCGCACGTCGCCCTCCTCGAGTACGACGGCGACGTCGACCGTGCCATCGCGATCCAAAACGACACCGAGTACGGTCTCGCGGGGGCGATAATCTCGGAGGACTACCGCCAGATCAACCGCTACCGCGACCGCGCCGAGGTCGGGCTGGCCTACGGGAACCTCCCGTGTATCGGCGCCGAGGTGCAGCTGCCCTTCGGCGGGCTCAAACGCTCCGGGAACGGGTACCCGAGCGCCCGCGAGGCGATCGAGGCGGTCACCGACCGCGTCGCCTGGACGCTCAACAACGCTCGCGACATCGAGATGGCACAGGGGCTCTCGGCGGAGATCAAGACCGAGGAGGAGTGATCCACCCGGTCCGGATCCCGGGATCGTTCCCCTCGGATATGCGTGTCGGGTATTACCCGGCATGAAACTCTTTCCGCAAGTTATACCGTATCGCGTGTGATACCGGAGGGTAATGAGCAGGAACATCCAGGTCAGCCGTCTCGACCGCCGGGCGGTCGAGGACCAGGAGGTCGAGATCGTCGAGCGGAAGGGGGTCGGCCATCCCGACTCGATCAGCGACGGGATCGCGGAATCGGTCTCCCGGGCGCTCTCGAAGCTGTACCTCGACCGCGTCGGAAAGGTGCTCCACTACAACACCGACGAGACGCAGCTGGTCGCGGGCACGGCGGCCCCGGAGTTCGGCGGCGGCGAGGTGATAGAGCCCATCTACATCCTCATCGTCGGCCGCGCCACGAAGGAGTACGAGGGAGCACACCTGCCGGTCGATTCGACGGCGCTCGCGGCCGCACGCGAGTACCTCGCCGAAACCGTCCCCGAACTGGAGTACGGGACCGACGTGATCGTCGACGTCAAGCTCGGGGAGGGGTCCGGCGACCTCCAGGACGTCTTCGGCGAGGACGAAAAGCGGGTTCCGATGGCCAACGACACCTCCTTCGGCGTCGGCCACGCGCCCCGCACCGAGACCGAGCAGATCGTCTACGACGCCGAACGAGAGCTCAACACGACCTACTACGCCGAGCACCCGGAGCTCGGCCCCGACGTGAAGGTGATGGGCAAACGCGAGGGCGACCGGATCGACATCACCGTCGCGGCCGCGATGGTCGACCGCCACCTCGATGGCCTGGAGGCCTACGACGACGCCGTCGAGTCGGTCCGCGAGTTCGTGACCGACCTCGCTCGCGATCGGACGAACCGGGAGGTCGTCGTGGACGTCAACACCGCCGACGACTACGAGGAGGATTCCGTCTATCTGACCGTGACCGGAACCTCCGCGGAGATGGGCGACGACGGCTCGGTCGGGCGCGGCAACCGCGCGAACGGGCTCATCACGCCAAACCGGCCGATGTCGATGGAGGCGACCTCCGGCAAGAACCCGGTCAACCACATCGGGAAGATCTACAACCTGCTGTCGACGGAGATCGCGGAGTCGGTCACGGCGCGGGTCGACGGCATTCGCGACCTGCAGGTTCGGCTCCTCTCACAGATCGGCCGCCCGATCGACGAGCCGCACGTGGCGGACGTCCAGCTCGTCACCGCCGACGGCGTCGACATCGCGGACATCGAGGACGACGTGATCGCGATCGTGGACGAGGAGCTGGCCGACGTGACCGGCGTGACGAAGCGGGTCATCGAGGGCGACGTCTCGACGTTCTGATCGACCGCCGGCAGCCGACTCGGACAGCCGACTCGGACGTCCGCTCGAACCGCCGAGGACCACAACCGATTTGCCCGCAGGCCGACTTCTCTCCGGCATGACGACGGTGTGTCTCGTGGGAAAGCCGGACGTGACCCTCGCCTACGAGCTGCTCTCCCGTGAGACCGCCCGCGACGCGCTTTCGACCTACGAGATCGACGAGCCCTTCGAGAACGCCATCGCGGTCGAGACCGTCAGCCTCGGCGCGGCCGTCTCGCTTTGTAACGACCTGAAGTGGTACCGCGACCGGTTCGTCGCTGAGTCGCTCGTCCGTGACCCGTCCGTCGACCCCGACGAGTGGCTCTCCGCGGCGCTCGCCCGCCGGGTTCGCGACGGCGAGGTGCCGCCCGAACAGACCGACCGACGCCTCGCGGTCTTCGGGGTTCGGGACGGACGGCTCGTCGATCCCCGGTACGTCCTCCGCGAGCAGGGGACCGTCCCGAAGCGCGAGGGCGACGACGTCGAGGAGACGGTGGTCGTCCGCGTCACCGCCGAGGAGTTCGAGGGATGAGGGGTTCGGACGTCGGATGACGGAATCAAGACGCCGTTCGTCACGGCGACCCTCCGTCACTCCCGGGCGGAATCCGGATCGAACATGCCGGTCGACATGTACCGTTCGCCGCTGTCCCAAAAGACCGTGATCACGAGCGGCTCCGTGCCGGCGTAGTCGTCGGATTCGCGGAGTTCACGTACGACGGCCTTCGCCGCGAGGTTCGAGGCGCCCGAGGACTGACCGACGAAGATCCCCTCCTCGCGGGCGAGGCGGCGACACTCCGCCTCCGCGTCGGACAGCTCGACCGTGTGGACCTCATCGAGGAGGTCGACGTCGAGGTTCGGGGAGACGAATCCGGGGCCCATTCCCTGAAAGGCGTCCCCGGTGGGCTCCTCGCCGGAGAGGACGGCACTTTCCGCGGGCTCGACGGCGTCGACACGGAGGTCCGGGAACTCCTCGCGAAGGCGTCTTCCGATCCCCGTGATCGTCCCGCCGGTTCCGACCCCGGCGACGACGGCGTCGATCGGACGGCCGTCCCGCTGTTCGAGGATCTCGCTCGCGGTCGTCTCGTAGTGGGAGCGCGGATTTGCGGGGTTCTCGAACTGCTTCGGCTGAAAGAGTCCCTCCTCGGCCGCAAGCTCGTCGGCCCGGTCGTTCGCGTCGGAGATGTCCCCTTCGACCAGCTCGATCTCCGCTCCGTAGGCGCGCATGATCTCCCGTCGTTCCGGCGACTTCGACTCGGGCATCACGATCGTGACGTCGTAGCCCTTTACGGCCCCGACCGTCGCGAGCCCGATCCCCGTGTTCCCGGAGGTCGCCTCCACGACCCCGTCGTCGGGCGAGAGATCGCCCCGTTCCTCGGCGGCCTCGATCATCGCGAGCGCCGGGCGGTCCTTCGCGGACCCGCCGGGGTTCTTCGATTCGATCTTCGCCGCTACCGTGGTTCCCTCGGGGGACGAGACGCGGACCAGAGGCGATCCGATGGTCTCGAGGATGTCGGCGTCCATCGCCGACGGCTACGGCGAGGGCGCCTAAACGCCCTCCGGTCGCGGCGCCGGCGTCCTCGAGAACTGCGGCGACCGGCGACGCGCGGCTTTTAACGGGGGCGTTCCTAAAGGCCGCCATGACGCTTCGAACGATGCAGCCCAACGCGGCGTGGAGTCCGGCCGGGTACGAGGACGCGATCGAGACGCTCGGCGACGACGAGTACGTCTTCAAGGTGTGGGGCGGCGACTGGTGTGGCGACTGTCGAAGCCAGCTGCCGGACTTCGCTGCCGCCCTCGAGGCCGCCGACGTGCCCGACGACCGGATCGAACACCACCCGGTCGAGAAGAACGACGACGGCTCGAAGCGCGGCCCCGGCGTCGAGGAGTACGGGATCGAGTTGATCCCGACGGTCGTCGTCGAGCTCGACGGCGAGGAGGTCGCGCGGTTCGTCGAGGAGGAGCCGGTTCCGATCGCCGTTCACCTGGCCGGACAGCTCGACGACCTCGAGGCCGACGCGACCGCCTGAGCGGAACCGAAAACGGAGCCGAGTCCTACGGCCAGTTGCCGGCCTGTTCGTAGGCGTCGACGACGCGCTGGAGGGCCACGACGTAGGCCGCGGTGCGCAGGTTCGGCAGGTCGTGTTCCTCGTAGGCGTTGATGAGCCCGTCGAAGGCGTCGGTCATGACGCGCTCGAGCTCCTCGTTCACCTTCTCCTCGCTCCAGTGGAACCGCTGGCGGTTCTGGACCCACTCGAAGTAGGAGACGGTGACCCCGCCGGCGTTCGCGAGGATGTCCGGGACGACCCAGACGTCTCTGTCGGCGAGCACGTCGTCGGCACCGGGAGTGAGCGGCCCGTTCGCGGCCTCGACGATGACGTCCGCTTGGACCTGTTCCGCGAGTTCCGCGTCGATGGCGTTCTCGAGGGCGGCCGGAACGAGGAGGTCGACGTCGAGGGTGAGCAGTTCCTCGTTCGTAATCTCGTCCGCGTCGCCGTAGCCGACGACGCTTCCGGTTTCGTCCTTGTGTTCCTTGACTGCCACCGCGTCCAGTCCGCGCGGATCGTGGACGCCGCCCGAGGAGTCGGAGACGGCGACGACCGAGGCGCCGAGGTCCTCGAGGAGGTCGGCCGTGATCCAGCCGGCGTTCCCGTAGCCCTGGACCGCGACCGTCGCACCCTCGATGCCCTTCCCGATCCAGTCGAACAGGTCGCGTGCGGCGAGCATCGTCGAGCGGCCGGTCGCCTCGACGCGTCCCTCGGATCCGCCGGAGTCGATCGCCTTCCCCGTGATGACGCCGGGCGCGGTCGTGTTCTCGAGGGTCTCGTAGGTGTCCTTGATCCAGTTCATCTCCCGCTGGCCCGTGTTGACGTCGGGCGCGGGCACGTCACGGTCCTCGCCGATGATGGGGCGAAGCTCGGTCGCGAACGCGCGCGTGATCCGTTCGAGTTCGTCCTCGGAGTACTGCGCCGGGTCGATGCTGATCCCGCCCTTCCCGCCGCCGTAGGGGATGTCGACGACGGCGCACTTGTAGACCATCCATCCCGAAAGCGCCTTCACCTCGTCGCGGGTGACGTTCGGGTGATACCGGATCCCGCCCTTGTAGGGACCGCGGTCGCCGTTGAACTGCGATCTGTAGGCGCGCACCGTCTCGAGGCTCCCGTCGTCGAGCTCGACGGTCAGGTTGGTCTCCAGGATCCGTTCCGGGTTCCGAAGCCGCTCTACGACGCCGTCGTCGAGGTCGAGATGTGCGGCTGCGTCGCCGATCTGCTCTTGAAGGCTCTCGAACGGATTGGCATCGTTCGACATACGCGATAAAGGTATATGCGTGTGGTTAACTGTACCGTCTCAAATCGATCGTCTACATATCCACCAATACCCCTTATATGTCATGAATTCCAGGGATCCTGCCGATCGAATAACCCATTTTCCTCACCGGATACCGGAATCACGTGCACGTTCGATCACCCGTTCTGCCTGCTCGAGCAGGGGCGCGTCGATCATCTCGCCGTCGACCTCGAAGGCGCCCCGCTCCTCGTTCGCCGCGTCCTCGCCGGCCGCGAGCACGCGTTCGGCCCACGCGATCCGGTCCGCGTCGGGCGTAAACGCGTCGTTGATGATCGACACCTGTGCGGGGTGGATCGCGATCTTCCCGTCGTACCCGAAGCCGGCCGCGGTTTCGGCCGCCGCGGCGAGTCCGTCTTCGTCCTCGAAGTCGGGATGGACCGTGTCGATCGCCTGGACGTCGGCGGCGGCGGCCGCGATCACGACGCGCTGGCGCGCGTAGATCATCTCGGTTCCCTCGGCGGTCCGCATCGCGCCGACGTCCGCCGCCAGATCCTCGGCGCCGAAGACGAGCGCGCTCGTCGCGTCGGCGGCGGCGATGGACGCGGCGTTCACCACGCCCGCGGCGGTCTCGACCAGCGCGAGGACCGCCGGATCCAGACCCCGATCGGCAAGCGCCGCCCCGATCTCGTCGACGCGTCCCGCGGACTCGACCTTCGGGAGCATCACGGAATCGAGCCGGATGTCCGACGCGTCGTCGCCACTCGTCCGCTCGCCACTTGCCCGCTCGCCACCCGTCCGCTCGCCACCGACGGCCCCGACGATGGCGTCGAGATCGACGAGCGGTTCCGACGCGGTCAGCCGCACGCAGACCTCGGCGTCGGGGTCGAAGGCGGGATCCGCGAGGACCTCCCGAACCGCCCGACGCGCGGCCGCCTTGTGCCCCGGGGAGACGGCGTCCTCCAGATCGAAACAGATCACGTCCGCGTCGGTCTCGGCCGCCTTCCGGAGCATCGCCGGTCTGTCGCCGGGTGAAAAGAGCACGCTCCGTCGAACCATGCCCGGCGTTGGCCGTGAGGATTAATAAGTGATCGCCGGAGTAGACACGTATGGCGGGTAGATACGCATGACGGGACGGTACTACGAGGAACACGCATGACGGGACGGTACTACGGGGAGTTCGAACCCGGCGAGACGATCGATCACGCGAGACGCCGAACGGTCAGCGAGGCTGACAACCAGCGATTCTGTGACCTGACGATGAACGCACAGCCGCTGCATCTGGACGCCGCCTTCGCCGCGGAGACGACCTTCGGCGAGCGGATCGTCAACGGCCTGTACACGCTCTCGCTCGCTGTCGCGCTCACCATCCCCGAGACCACCGACGGGACCATCGTCGCGAACCTCGGGTACGACGCCGTCGAGCACCCGAACCCGGTCTTCCACGGCGACACCATCCGGGCCCGCTCGACGGTGACGGACAAACGCGAGACGAGCGACGGCGATCGGGGGATCGTCACGATGCACGTCGAGGCCTTCGCGATCCGGGACAGGGATCGTGAAAACGACCGCCTCGTCTGCGAGTTCGATCGGACGGTCCTCTCGAAGAAGCGCCCGGACGACGACGAGTGAGTTCGCGTCCGACGGAAAGCGGGACCGATCGCGTCCTCACCCTTTATCCGGGCCGTCGTCGATCGAACGGACATGGACGTCGATCCGCTGATCGAACGGGCTCGCGACGCGCTCGAGCACGCGCACGTACCGTACTCGGAGTATGCGGTCGGTGCCGCGCTCCGGGCCGCCGACGGAACCGTCTACACGGGCTGTAACCTCGAGAACGCCAACTACTCGAACAGCCTCCACGCCGAGGAGGTCGCGATCGCCAAGGCCGTCACCGGGGGACACGAGTCGTTCGACCGGCTCGCCGTCGCCTCCGACGCGCGGGACGGGGTGACGCCCTGTGGCATGTGTCGCCAGACGCTCGTCGAGTTCTGCGAGCCGGACCTGGAGATCGTCTGCGACGAGGGCGACGGGAAGTCGACGAGCTACACGCTCGGCGAGCTGCTCCCGGCGGCCATCTCCGCCGACACGCTCTCCGCGGCCGAGGAAGGCGAGTAGGCGGACCCGCGGCGAGCCGATCCCTGCTTCCCGGTCAGCGATTCCGTCCGACAGGGAAGGCGATCCGGTCGGGGTGCTCGCCGAACCGCTCGAGCACGCGCTCGTAGAGTTCGTTCTTCACCCGCTGGCCGCGGCGGGGATGTGCGAGATACCGAAGGCGCAGCTCCACCCAGCTTTCGCGCTGGGCGACGTTCACCGTGGGGCGGTCGGTCACCTCGAGTTCGACCGGCGTCTCCGCGAGCGCCTCGCGGTAGGCCGCGACGTGGCGGGCCATCTCGTCGCCGAGATAGGCGTCCGCCTCCTCGCGCAGGAGTTCGCGCGCGAACGCGAGATCGGTCTCGTAGGCCACCTGCACCGCGATCTCGTTCCAGACGTACGGCGACCCGCCGCCGCCGAAGTTCACCACCTCCGAGGAGAGAACGAGCCCGTTCGGCACCGTCACCACGCGTCCGGACGGCTGGTTCGAGGAGACGAGCTCGCCGTTTATCTCCCAGATCGTCGTCGCGAGGAAGTCGACGGCGATGACGTCGCCCTTCGCCTCGCCGATCCGGACTCGATCGCCGACCGAGTAGGGACGCCGGACCAGGATGTACAGCCAGGCGACGAGCGAGGAGAGCGGCTGCTGAAGCGCGAAGGTGACCGCGAAGCCGACCACGCCGAGCGAGACGAGCAGCCCGAGCCACTGGCGGGTGAGCACCGCGAGCACCGCAAGCGCGCCCGCGAACCCGAACGCGAGCCGGAGGACGTTCCGCAGGTCGTGTCGCCGGCGCTTACTCGCGTTGTGTGAGAGCACGGCGAGGACGAGCGCGTAGAGCCCGAAGGCGACGAGCGCCACCCCGATCGCGAGCATTCCACGGGCGACGAGCGTCCCGACCGGCCAACCGAGGACGGGCGGGAACGACTCGATCGGGTCGAACGCGGCGATCGCTCCGGCCGCGATCCCGCAGGCGATCCCGGCCGCGAGCGCGGCGATCGCCGTGACCCTCGTTCGGTTCACTGTGCGGATATCCCGCCCACCCGACTAAACGGTTGTGCCGACACTCATGTCGTGGTCGTTCGTGTGTCTCCCCACTTCACTCTTCGCCGCCGGGGAGTCGGGGCGTCTTCGAGATCGTCTGAGCCGAGCGTGATCGTCCCGCTCAGACGACGGCGTCGTAAGCCTCGCTCATCCGCTCGATCGCCTCCTCCAGCTCCGACTCGTCGGTCGCATACGAGATCCTGGCGTAGCCCTCGCCGTGTTCGCCGAACGCCTCACCGGGAACGATCACGACGCCGCGGTCGAGGCACTCGTCGATGAAGCCCTCGGGGACCTCCGGCATCGCGTAGAAGGCGCCGCTGGGGCGCGCACATTCGAGGCCGATCTCCGCGAAGCCGTCGAGGACGAGATCGCGGCGACGCTCGAACGAGTCGGTCATCTCCTCGACGACCGACTGGTCGCCGGTGAGCGCCGCCTCGGCGGCGAACTGCGCCGGCGCGGACGCGCACGCCTGAACGTACTGGTGGACGCGCAGCATGCGGTCGATCCGCTCGGAGCCGGCCGTGACCCACCCGAGCCGCCAGCCGGTCATCGAATAGAGCTTCGAGACGGAGTGGACGACGACGACGTTTCCGCCGGCGTCGAACTCCATCGGCGAGCGGTGTTCCCCCTCGAAGACGGTGTACTCGTAGACCTCATCGGAGATGCAGAGGACGTCGTGTTCGCGGGCGATCCGGGCGAACTCCGCGACGTCCTCCGGGTCGGAGACGGCGCCGGTCGGGTTCGCCGGCGAGTTGACGATGAACGCGCGCGTGTCCTCGGTGATGGCCTCCTCGATGGCGGCGGGATCGATGGTCAGGTCCTCGCGAAGGGGGACCGAAACCGGCTCCGCGCCCGTGAGCGTGGTGAGCGCGGCGTAGGAGACGAATCCCGGATCGGGGACGAGCACCTCGTCGCCGGCGCCGACGTGCGCCTCGAGCGCGAGGTGGAGCGCCTCGCTGCCGCCCGCGGTCGCGATCACGTCGTCCGGATCGATGGAGACACCCTGGTCGCGTTCGTGTTTGTCGACGATCGCCTCCCGCAGGGGCGAGATCCCCCGGTTCGGCGTGTATCCGTCCGCCTTTCCGGCACGGATCGCCTCGACGGCCGCCTCCCGGGCGTGGTCGGGGGCGGGAAAGTCCGGCTGGCCCAGCCCGAGGTTGATCGCGTCCTCGCCGGCCGCGTCGAACACCTCGCGGATGCCGCTGGCCGGTATCCGCTCGATCCGGTCCGAGAAGGTCGGTGTGGACATACCTAACGGAGGGATCCGCCCCCGAATAATTCTTGTCACACGCCCCGCGTGACGGCAACTCCCTAACGTCCGGAAGTGGACGGTTCGAACGCCGGGAGGCGGGCGACTCAGACGTCCGGGAACGAGCGACTCAAACGCCCCACCAGTGGACGATCCCGAGCGTCGTCACGACGGTGAGGATCGCCTGCAGCGGGGCGCCGACCCGGATGAAGTCGCCGAACCGGTAGCCCCCCGGCCCGTAGACCATCAGGTTCGTCTGGTAGCCGATCGGCGTCATGAGCGCCGTCGAGGCCGCGAAGGTGACGGCGAGGACGAACGAGAACGGCTCGGCGCCGATCGCCTCGGCCGTGTCGACGGCGACGGGGATCATCAACACGACGCTCGCGTTGTTGCTCACCACGTTCGTGATGAGCGAGGTGAACAGATAGAAGACGCCCAACACCACGATCGGCGCCAGGCCGGCGGTCCCGACGACGACCACGCTCGCGAGCCACTCCGCGCCGCCCGTTCGCTCCATCGCGACGCCGAGCGGGATGAGCCCGGCCAGCAGGAACACGACGCTCCAGTCGACCGACTCGTACACCTCGGTCGGCTTGACGCAGCCGGTCGCGACCATCGCGACCATGCCCGCGAGCGCGCTGATGAGGATGGGCATCACCTCCAGCGCCGCGAGCGCGACCACCCCGAGAACGATCCCCACGGCGACCGGGATCCGGCTTCGTCTGAAGTCCGGCCGCGTCAGCTCGCGGGCCAACACGAAGTTTCGGTCGTTCCCGAACCGCCGGATCGTGTCGTCGGACGCCTGGATGAGGAGGGTGTCGCCGCCGCGGAGCCGGCGTTCGTCCATGCGGGCGTGGATGACCTGCCCGCCGCGGCGGATCGCGAGGACGGTCGCGTCGTATCTGTTCCGGAAGTTCGTCGTCTCGAGCGTCTCGCCCACGATGGACGCCTCCGGCGAGAGGACGACCTCGACGAGGCTCTGGTCGTCCTCCGGCTCCATCGCCGCGTCCTCAACGTCGAGGGTCTCCTCCGTGACCTCCGCGTCCGGGGCCAGATCGAGGCCCTCCGCGTCGAGCAGCTCGAGCAGGCTCGAGCGGTCCGTCCGGATGACGAAGACGTCGTCGGGTCGCACCTCCTTTCGCGCCAGCGGCTCGGAGAACACCTGGTCGCCCCGGACCAGCTGAACCACGTCGACGTCGAGGTCCGTGTCCTGGAGGACCTGGTTGACGGTCCGACCGACGAGCGGGGAGTCCTCCCGCACGACCACCTCCGTGAGGTACTCCGCCATCTCGAACTCCTCGATCAGCTCCTCGTCGACGGTGATCCGTTCGGGGAGGAGGTACCGTCCGATCGTCGCGATGTAGACGGTTCCGGTCACGAGGACGAGCACGCCGAGCTGGGTGAACTCGAACATCGAGAACGGGTGGCCGATGAGCCTCGCGGAGACGTCGGAGGCGAGGATGTTCGTCGAAGTTCCGATCAGCGTGAGCGTGCCGCCGAGCATCGCCACGAACGAGACCGGCATCAGCAGCTTGGAGGGGGAGATCCCGGTCTTCTTCGAGATCGTGTTGACCATCGGGATCATGATCGCGACGACCGGCGTGTTGTTGATGAGTCCCGCCGTCCCTCCGGAGATCCCCAACACGGCGAGCAGCTGTTTGAGGTGGCTGTCGCCGAACCGCTCCGCGACCGCGGCGCCGACGATGTTGATGAGCCCCGAGCGTCGGATCCCCTCGCTGAGGACGAACATCGCGAGGACGGTGATCGTGGCCGGACTCGAGAACCCGCTCACGCCGGTGGTCGGATCGACGCGCGTCCACGGCTCGAGGACGACGAGCGCGACGAGGACCCCCACCGCGACGATGTCGATCGGCAGCGGCTCGGCGACGAACAACACGAGCGCGACGGCGACGATGGCGAACACGAGGAGGATCCCGGGCGTCACGGGCGGGATCGACGCGCCCGTCTGTCCGAGAACCGAGGTCCACATCGTGGATGGCTCCGCGGCGGGGCCCGATAAAACCTTGCTGAAGGCTCCGGGCGAGGCGGGACCGATGGGGTTGAACGACGGAAGGGCGATAGTCGGCGGAGGACGATCGCCAACGGAGGGCCGTGGGAGTGCAACGACGGGATGGAGCCGGAAACGAACCGGGACGAATCCCGGATCTGATGCCGACGAGCCGACGGAATCGGGATAAAGAGTTTTGCCGGCGCGCCGGCGACGGGTAGTATATGACCAGCCACGAGTACGACGTCGTCGTCGTGGGGGCCGGCACCGCCGGGTGCTATGCGGCGACGACGATCGCGAAGGAGGGCCTCGACGTCGCCATTGTCGAGCGGAAGGACGAGACCGAGGCCGGCCACATCGCCTGCGGCGACGCGTTGAAGGGCGCCGACGCGTTCCCGGAGGCGATCCCCAAAACCCGGATCGAGCCGGCCTTTACGAACACCGGCGTCGACCACGGCCGCTTCGAGATCCCACAGGAGGACACCGTCCTCGAGATCCCGGTTCCCGGCGAGCTCGCCGTCATCGACCGCTGGGAGTACGGTCGCCGGATCATCGACGCTGCCGCGGACGCCGGCGTCGAGTTCCACTACGAGACGGTCGTCGGCGACGTTCGCCAGGACGACGACGGGCGAGTGACCGGGATCCGCGGGAAGCGCCGAGGCGAGGCGATCGACTTCGAGGCCGACGTGGTGATCGACGGCGCGGGGTCGCTTTCGGTCCTCCAGGACAAGGCGGACTTCTCCGGGACCACCTTCGATACGAACGTGCGGTACTCGCAGTTCTGTTCGGCCTACCGCGAGATCGTCGAGGTCCCGGAGCCGGTCGAGTGGGACGACGCGCTCGTGTTCAAGCCGACCGAACGGGCCGCGGGCTACCTCTGGTACTTCCCGCGGACGGACACGGAGATCAACGCCGGACTCGGCTTCCAGATGAACGAGGAGCCGATGAAGCTCGTCGAGTCGCTCAAACGCGACCTGCGGCGGCGTCCGGAGTTCGAGGGCGCCACCGTGACGGACAAACTCGGCGCGGCGCTCCCGACGCGGCGCCCCTACGACTCCGCGGTCGCGCCGGGATACATGGCGGTCGGCGACGCCGCCGGCCACGTGAACCCGACCACCGGCGGCGGGATCGCGGGCGCGGCCTACGCCGGCAAGTACGCGGGCGAGCAGGCCGTGCGGGCGGTGAGCGAGGGCGACGCCAGCGAGGAGTCCCTCTGGCGGTACAACGAGCGCGTCATGGACCACTTCGGCGGACGATACGCCGGCCTCGACGTCTACAACGTCCTCTCGACCGCCGTCGACGTCGACGACCTGATGGGCCTGCTCGCGGCGCTTCCCGGCGAGAAGCTCGCGGAGGCGTTGTACGAGGGCTCGACCTCGATGTCCTTCGCGCTCAAGCTGAAGTGTGCGATCAGGAGCTTCGGCTACTGGGGGACGATCTGGAACTTCTACGAGACGAAGCGGCTCGCCGACGAACTGCTCGACCACTACGACCGCTATCCGAACTCCCCGAGCGCGATGGCCGAGTGGACGGACGACAGGGACGAGATCATGGACCGGATCTACGAGACGACCGGCGCCGACGCGAAGTACTGATCAGGCGACCTCGCGGAATCCGATACGCCTTCGGGGGATCTCTCGACTCAGGTTGAGACGTCGCGAACGCCGTCGCGTCCGACCCGCTCTATCGCGCCCGAGAGCACCTCGATCGCGATCCGCAGGTCGTCCTCGACGAGGTCGAACGTCGCGGAGTGGTGAGCGCCGGGGTGGTCGGTCCCGACGCAGACGTAACAGGCCAGTCCGCCGCGTTCCTGTACGTGACGCATGAGGTAGGTCGCGTCCTCGCTCCCGCCGAGGTCGTCGCGGTCGCGTATCGCGGTCACGCCGTCGACGGCGCGTGCCACCTCGCCGACGACCTCGGCGAGTTCCGGGTCGCTTTCCGCGCTCGGGGCGCCCCCGGTCGTCTCCATCGAGGCCTCACAGCCGTGCATCTCGGCCGCGCTCGAGACGACGCGTTCGGCCTTGCGGTACATGTAGTCGGCCAGTTCGGTCGTGCTCCCGCGGACCTCCCCCTCGAGGAACGCCTCCTCGGGGATCACGTTCGTCGCGGTCCCGCCACCGACGACCCCGGCGTTGACGCGGGTCTTCCCCTCGGCGTGCCTCGGGATCGCATACAGGTTCTCGACGGCCGCGGCCATCGCCTGCACGGCGTTTCTGCCCTGCTGGGGACTCGCGCCGGCGTGTGCCGTCTCCCCTTGGAACTCCGCGCGTAGGTGTCTGACCGCGAGGAACTCGTCGATCCCGCAGACGACCTCGCCGGATGGGTGATCCAGCCCGAGGTGGAGCGCGAACAGGTACTCGACGTCGTCGAGGCGACCGGAGGCCGCCATGGGCTCGCCGCCCGCGACCGTCTCCTCGCTCGGCTGGAAGCAGGCGATGAGGGTGCCGTCGAAGTCACCCTCCATGACCGCGTCGATGGCGCCGAGCCCGATCGTCATGTGACCGTCGTGTCCGCAGGCGTGCATGTACCCCTCGTTCGTCGAACGGAACCCATCGGCGGCGGGTTGGTGGTCCGCATCGTCGCTTTCGCGCACCGGGAGGGCGTCGATGTCGACCCGAAGCCCCACGATCGGCCCGTCGCCGAACTCGAAGGTCGCGATACAGCCCGTGTGGCCTCCAGCGGTCCGCTCGAGGACGGACTCGTCCGCACCCGCCTCGCGTGCGCGTTCGGTCCACTCCTCGAGGACGGACTCGTCGGGAACTCGGGTCCGCTTCTCGCTCGCGAGCGCCTCGCGGCCGACGTAAATCGCGTCCGGATCGCGTTCCTCGAGCGCCTCCACGAGTCGGGCGGTCGTGTGGAACTCACACCACGCGGGCTCCGGGTATCGGTGGAACTCGCGTCGAAGCTGGCGATAGCGCTCGAACTCGCTCGCGTGCATATCCCCGAAAGCACCCGCGAGCGGATAAATATGTAGTCGGGAGGGATGGACACGTCTGATAGCGGAGGAACCGAGGGCTTCCGCTTTTCACGCCGACCCGTGATGGGGTTTTATGACGGCAGGAGGGAGTCGTTCCGACGATGGCACTCGAGGCGGGAACGGTCGGGATCGGCTACCTCGTGATGGGGTCGCTGCTCCTCTTCCTGCTCGCGGTCCCGTTGCGGCGTGCGGAAAAGCCCGGAAGTCGCGGCTTCGCGCTCGCCGTCCTCGGGGTCGCGTTGTGGCCGATCGGACTCGGCGTCAGCTACCTCACTTCGATCGGAGGGCTCGTCGTCGCCGCCTGGAACGTGCGTCTCTTGGCCTCCTCGCTGATCGCGGTCGGCTGGCTCCTGCTCGCGGTCGAGGTGACGACGGGACGGTGGCCCCCGAACCGGAAGCTCGTCCCGTTCGTGGCCTATCTGGGCCTCGGGCAACTCGTCACCTGGTCGAACTCCTATCACGGGCTGGTTCTCGCTCCCGACACCGCCGTTCGCCGATCGGTGATCGTCGCCTCCTATGGCCCCGTCTTCTGGGCGCAGACGGGAGTCAACTACCTCCTCGTCCTCTCCGGCACCGCACTTCTCGCCGGCGAGTGGCTTCGGTCGCGGGGCATACGCCGCCGCCAGGCCGCGATCCTCACCCTCGCCGTGGTTCCCCCGATCCTCGCCAACCTCGCGATGCACTCCGGACTCGTCTCCTCGCCGTACGATCCGACCCCGATCGGACTCGTGGGAAGCGGCCTCTTTTTGGCCCACGCGCTGTATCGGACCGACTTCCTCGACGTCGTCCCGGTCGCACGCGAGGTCGTGATGGGCGAGATGGAGGACGCGGTCGTGACGATCGACGGACAAGACCGGGTGGTCGACTACAACGAGACCGCAGCCGCGCTGTTCGTGCCCGAGGATGCTCGCGTCGGCATGGACGTTCACGACTTCTTCGAGACGGTTCCGCCGGCGATCGACGACCGGATCTCCGGTGTGCGATCGAGCGACACGGAGGTCTCCTTCCGGATCGACGGCTCCGAGCGGCACTTTTCGGTCTCCGTCTCGTCCGTCCAACAGCCGGGAAACGGGACGGCACAGGTGTTCGTCCTCCGCGACATCACGCCGATCAAGCGGCGCGAGCGCGAGCTGGAGGACCGCGAGTCGGAGCTCGAACTGCTTCGACAGGTCCTCTCGCGGGTGCTTCGCCACAACATCCGGAACAAGCTCACGACGATCCGGGGGAACGCGGAGCTGCTCGAGGACGACCTGGACGAGTCCGAATCGATCGAGCGCGTCGAGTCGATCCTCGAGGCCAGCGAGGAGCTGCTCGGTCACAGCGAGAACGCCGGCGAGATCGAGCGGATCATCGAGCGACGGGGGCGAACGGTCGTCTACGAGCCGCTCGAGATGGTCGAGAGCATCACGGCGGATCTCTCCCGGCAGTATCCGGACGCCGAGTTCCACGTCCGGGGCGGCGATCCCGCGTCGGTCGCCGGCGGGCCGGGCCTGGAGACGGCGCTTCGGTGTCTCATCGAGAACGCCGCGATGCACAACGACGCCGATCGCCCCCGCGTGTGGGCCACCGTTCTCGAGGACGGGGGCGGCGTGACCCTGTCGGTGGCGGACGACGGTCCGGGGATCCCGGACCACGAGCTGGCCGTTCTCGACACCAACGAGGAGACGCCGCTTTCTCACGGCAGCGGCGTCGGCCTCTGGCTCGTCACCTGGGCGGCCGACTCGGTGGGCGCGGAGTTGACCTTCGAGACCGAGCGGGGCGGCTCGATCGATACGGATGTACACGACGACTCTCGACCGTACCCGGCGGCGGCCGTTCCACGGGACCGGCAGGCTTCCACCGTCGTTTCGCTTCACGTCCCTCGCTCGGGCGACGATCCGGAACCGCGATCGGACACGTGAACGAGGCCGGAGCCGCACGCTTATACGTTCACCCGGCCTCGGGTCTGACATGACCACGATCCTCTCCATCGAGGACGACGGCGTCGACGTCGTCTACGAGGGCACGGAGTTCCGGCTCGACCGCGACCTGATAGAGGAGGCGACCGAGAAGGGGTACCCGGACGTCACCGACCACGAGATCCTCCAGATCGTCGAGTCCGACCCGGACCTGAGCGGCGAGCCGAAGCGCGTCGGCGACGTGCTCGCCGGCGCGTAGATTCGGATCAACCGGTATCGTATCGAATAGTTCCGTATCGTATCGAATCGTATCGAATCAAATCGAATCGGGTCGGACCGAAAGGCGCTTTCGACCCCGCGAAAAAACCACGCGTCATGATCACCGTCGCGCTCGCGGGGAAGCCGAACGCGGGCAAGTCGACGTTCTATACGGCCGCGACGATGGCCGACGTGGACGTCGCCAACTACCCGTTCACGACGATCGACGCCAATCGCGGCGTGACACACGTCAGAACGCGGTGTCCCTGCCTCGACCGCGAAACGCGGTGTGGCAACGAGAACTGCCGGGACGGCAAGCGCTACGTTCCGATCGAACTCCTCGACGTCGCGGGGCTCGTCCCGGGCGCCCACGAGGGTCGCGGGCTCGGGAACCAGTTCCTCGACGAGTTGACGAACGCGGACGTCATCCTCAACGTCGTCGACGCCTCCGGCGGGACGAACGCCGAGGGCGAGCCGGTCCCGGTCGGGACGCGCGACCCCCTCGAGGACGTGACGTTCATCGAGCGTGAGATGGACCTGTGGCTCGCCGGGATCGTCGATCGAAACTGGGAAGCCGTAGAGCGGAAGTCGCGATCGCCGGAGTTCGACGTCGACGAGGCGATCACGGAGCTCCTCACGGGGTTTGGCGCCTCGGAGGCGGACGTCGCCGCCGTCCTCCGAAACGTGGAGTACCCCGAGGACCCGATCGCCTGGGAGGACGAGGACCGCGAGCGGCTCGCCCGTCGTCTCCGTCGGCGGACCAAGCCGATCGTCGTGGTCGCGAACAAGGCCGACGTGGCCCCGCCCGAGAACCTCGAGCGGCTCCGAACGGAGACCGACGGCTCCGTCGTCTTCGCCACCGCCGATGGCGAGCTGGCGCTTCGACGAGCCGAGGAGTCAGGCGCGATCGACTACGACCCCGGCGACGACGACTTCGAGATCCGCGCGGACCTCACGGACGCACAGCGCGAGGGGCTCGAGACCGTCCGTGAGGTGATGGCGAAGTTCGACGGTACGGGCGTCCAGACGGCGCTCGATGCGGCCGTCTACGACCGGCTCGATCGCTTTACCGCCTATCCCGTCCAGGACGCCTCGAAGTGGACGGACGCGCGGGGGAACGTCCTCCCGGACGCCGTCCTGCTTTCGCGCGGGTCGACCCCGCGGGACCTCGCGTACGCGGTCCACACCGACATCGGGGAGGGATACCTCCACGCGATCGACGCGCGCTCGAACAGGCGGATCGGCGAGGACCACGAGCTCTCCGAGGGGGACGTGGTGAAGATCGTCTCGACGGCGGGACAGTAGCCGTCGCGTCGGCGACGATCGGTTCTCGTCTCGGCTCTCACTCTCGGCTCTCACCCTCCTGACGGCTCCTTCGTCGGACGCACGCGTGACGACGGCACAACTGCTTTATATACGGCCTCGGACGATTTAAGTAACGATGACGACCCTCACCGACCTCCTCGACGACGTGGTCGACGACGTCGACGACGTCTTCCTGTTCTCCCCGAGCGGTTCGTTCCACGATCGGTTCACCGAGGCCGACGTCGACGTCGTGGTCGTCGCGACGGACGACGTCGTCGAGGCCGACCGGTTCGTGGAGCTGCCGCTCGAGTTCGACAACGTCCGCGATCGGATCCGGTTCGGCATCGAGGGCGCGATGGACCAGGGGATCATCGAGGAGGGCGACACGATCGCCTGCTCGGTCGCGATCTTCGACGACGATCCGGACTCCGTCGTTCGGGTGCGTGCGACCGAGGACATGGGAACGGGGATCTACGACCTCTTCGTCGACTCGCGGGCGGAACCCGGGGTCATCCGAGACGTCTTCGAGGTGGCCATCGAGCTCGGCAAGAAGGGCCAAAAGGGCAAGCCGGTCGGCGCGCTCTTCGTCGTCGGCGACGCCGGCAAGGTGATGAACAAGTCCCGGCCGCTCAGCTACAACCCCTTCGAGAAGAGCCACGTCCACGTCGGCGACCCGATCGTGAACGTGATGTTGAAGGAGTTCTCCCGGCTCGACGGCGCCTTCGTCATCTCCGATTCGGGGAAGATCGTCTCCGCGTACCGCTACCTCGAGCCGGCCGCCGAGGGCGTCGACATCCCGAAGGGCCTCGGCGCGCGCCACATGGCCGCCGGCGCGATCACGCGTGACACGAACGCGACCGCGATCGTGCTCTCCGAGTCCGACGGCCTGGTTCGGGCGTTCAAGGGCGGAACCTTGATCCTCGAGATAGATCCGGAGGCGTACTGATGATCCGGGTGGGACTCGGCGGGTACGGTTTCCCGGCCGCAAGAACGGGCTTTTCGGCCGCGGAGACCGGCTCGGCCGCGGGCGAAGCGGCGCGCGTGCCGGCGCTCGTACAGGGAACGGTCGAGGAGGCGTTTCGGCTCGTTCCGCCCCGGATATGGCTCGCGCTGTTCATCGTCGTCCTCGGTCTCGTCGCGGGGTATCTGGTCCAGATCGTCAACCGCCGGCTCCTCGAGCGGGCCGGCGTGCCCGAGGCGATCGAGGGAACCGCCTTCGAGAGGACCAGCCGCGAGTTCGGCCTCTCCACGGTCTCGATCATCGCGAAGCTCTCGAACTACTTCATCGTCGGCCTCTCGATCCTGGTCGCGCTCTCGGTCGCCGAGATCCAGTACGCGGAGCTGTTCTGGATCGACATCGCGACGTTCGTCCCCCGGGTCTTCGTCGCGCTCGTCGTCCTCGTCGTCGGCGTCGTCGTCGGCGACAAACTCGAGTTGTACGTCGCGGAGCGACTGAAGGGGGTAAAGCTCCCGGAGACCGGGATCATCCCGACGCTCGCGAAGTACAGCGTCGTCTACGTCGCGGTCCTGATCGCGCTCTCGCAGATCGGCGTCGCGACGCTCGCGTTGATCGTGCTTCTCGCCGCCTACGCGTTCGCGCTCGTCGTCCTCACGGCGATCGCGACGAAGGACCTGCTCGCGGCGGCCGCCGCGGGCGTCTTCCTGCTTTTGTCACAGCCGTACGGGATCGGCGACGAGGTGAAGGTCGCGGGACGTCGCGGCATCGTCCAGGAGATCGACCTGTTCGTGACCCACATCGACACCGACGGGGAGGAACACGTTCTCCCCAACCACCTCGTCTTCCGTGAGGGGATCGTCCGGATCCGCGAGTGAGCGTCCGAGTTCGAAAGCGATCAGACCCGCGTCGGCGACGGATCGAGGTTCGGACGGAGTACGACATGGTTATGCCCGTCTGGGGCGAAGGTATGGGAATGACGCCCTCCACATCCACTGCCGAGCGCCAGCCTCCCGACAAGGCGACGCTCCACTGTCCCGAGTGCGGTCACGAAAGTCGCATCAACGGGGACTGGATCATCCGCGTACGCGCTGATTCTCTCACCTACGCGTGCCCCAATTGTGACACGGTGATCGATTCCCGCCGGAATCGAGAGGAGTTGGCCGCGGGAAGTTGCGGATCGCTCGGCTTCGCGGTCGAGAACTGACTCGCACGTGGTCGTCCCGGTGTTTCGCTCCCGGTGTTCGGTCACTCCGTCTTCGATCCCGTCGCTTCCGCGGTTCACTCCTCCGTTCCGCTGACCCGTTCCGACCCGACTTCACCATCGCCCCCCGACCGCGAGACGACCGTGGCCGGAACGCCCGCGACGGTCGCCCCCGGAGGCACGTCCTCGACGACGAGCGAGTTCGCGGCGACTTGCGCCCCCTCGCCGATCGTCACTCCCGGCAGGACGATCGCCCCGGCGCCGATCATCGCGCGTCGCTCGATCACGACGTCGCCGAGGCGGTACTCTCCCTGGAGAAACTCGTGGCAGAGGATCGTCGCGTCGTATCCGACGATCGCGTCGTCCTCGACGGTGATCCGCTCGGGCCAGAACACGTCGGGCGTGGACTCGAGGCCCCACGAGACGCCGCGGCCGACCGTCACCCCGATCCGGCGGAACAGCCAGTTCTTCAGCCGGAGGCTCGGCGAGATCCGACACAGCAGGACGACGAGGTAGTTTCGGACGACCGCGAGCGGCGAGCGCCGCCTCGGCCAGTTCCAAAGCGAGTTTCGCGGCCCGTCGACCGGGACGCGCTCGAGCCGGTCGTGGCGGCGTCCCGACGCGGACCCCTCCCCCTCCGGCTCGTCGGTTTCGCTGTCGTCGTCCGTCACGTCCGCCGATCGGCGGCCGGTGAACATAAAGACTCCCGCTCGACGATTCCCGATCGAGGCGTGGCGCCGCCCACGCTCCTCCTCGTCGGAGGGTCGACCGTCCCGCCAGAAGTTCTATGTCGGTCGTCCGTCTCCATCCGATATGGCCCTCCACGCCGTAGACGACGTCGACGACGCCTTCGAGGCGACGCGCGCGTTGCTGTTCCCGATACGGATCCGCCGCTGGCTCAAGCTCGCCCTCGTGGCGTTCTTCATCGGGAGCGGGATGAACGTCCCGACCGCACAGTTCAACAGCCCCGGTACAACCGGGGGAAACGGCGGAACCGGCGGAACCGGCGGCGGAATGCCGAGCGAGCTCCCGCCGGCGCTCTCGGAGAACGTCCTCGCGATACTCGCAATCGCCGCCATCGTCCTCGTCGGGATCTGGGTGACGTTCGCGATCGTCGGCGCGATCATGGAGTTCGTGTTCGTCGAGTCGCTGCGCCGGGAGCGCGTCTCCATCAGGGAGTACTGGAGCGACCGATGGACGCAGGGGCTTCGACTCTTCGGGTTCCGGATCCTCATCGGACTTCCCGTGATCGCCGTGGCGGTGGGCTGGCTCGCGCTCCTCGTTGCGCCGTTCGCGCTCGGCGTGATCGACCCGGTCCTCTCGGTCGCTGGGCTCCTCGTCGGTATGGCCCTCCTGTTCGTGTTCGCGTTGCTCCTCGGGTTAGTGAACGGCTTTACGACCTCGTTCGTGGTTCCGATCATGATCCAACGGGACGTCGGCGTCCTTTCCGGGTGGCGGACGCTTTGGGGATCGATCCGCTCCGACTGGAAGGAGTACGTGGTCTATGCCGTCCTCGCCGTGGTGTTGAACGTGGTGGCCGGCCTCGTCGCCGCCCTCGCCGTCGGCGTGGTCGGAATGGTCCTCCTCGTTCCGCTCGTCGTCCTCGCCGCCGTCGTCCACCTCACGGTCTCCATCGGCTCGACGATCGGGGTCGCGATCCTGGCGGTGCCGGCCGCCCTCTACGCGCTGGTCATGATCGTCGTCTGGGCGACGGCCCAGGTCCCCGTGCTCGCGTACATGCGGTACTACGCGCTGCTCGTGCTCGGCGACGTCGACGAATCACTGGACCTCATTCCCGATCGACGGGACGCGATTCGGTCGTGAACGATCGGGGAAACGACCACGCCGCTCCGTCAGTGCGGCGTTTTCCCGCCACCGTCGCCGCGACTATTCCGCGCCCTCGGAGTCTATCGCCGCCTCGAGTTCGTCGATCCGGCCGCGCAGCCGCTCGTTCTCCTGCGCGAGCCGTGTGAGCGTCTCGTCGATGCGGGCGAGTTCGTCCGTGATCTCGATGAAGGCGAAGCCGGCGCCGAGTCCGACGAGGAGCCCGATCACGCCCGCCGCGAGGAACCCGGCGACGAGCGCGACGAGGAGGACCACGGCGTCGATAACGTCCTGTGCGTCGATGAGGAGGGCGATCGGCATATCGGAGCGTGTTCACCCCGGAAGAAAACGGTTTCCACGCTCGGGGATCACCTCGCGGAACGTTTTGTACCTGGAGGTCGAACCCCCCGGTATGGCTCTTCGTGAACGTGCCGCCGCGAGTCCCGGGTCGACGCATCCGGTCGCCGCGGAGTTCGGGATCGTGGCCGTCATGCTGACGGGATTGTTCGTCCTCCAGCGAACGGTCGCGGAGGTCATGGCGGTTCTCCTCGCGCCGCCGCCGGCGGGGGACGGAATCCTCGTGAGCGGCCTCCTTCGCGGGCTGCTTCTCGTCTCCAGCGTCGTCGTCTTCGGGTACGTCTACGTTTCAGCTCGCGGGATCGCAGTCCGGCGATCGGTGCCGACGCGATCGGACCTCCCGACGGTCGCGTTCGCCGCGGCCGTCCCCCTCGGGCTCGCCGGCGTGACGAAGTTGGCCGGAAGCCTGACGGGAGTCCCGTACAACGGCCTGGTGATGGCGTCGTACGCCGCGGACGCCTCGCCGCTCCCGATCGCACTCGTGGCCGCCGTCGGGATCCTTACGAGCGTCCCGATCCTCGTCGTCGTCTCCCAGATGCTCCTCCAGGGGAGCTTCGAACGAGTCATGGCCACCGACGAGGCGATCGTGGCGACCACCGTCGTCGCGAGCGTCGTGTTCACCAGTTCGACGGGGAGCGTGACCGCCATTCCGGAGCCCGAACGCGTCGTCGTGATCGGCTGTTTCGCGCTCCTCGGCGCGCTCGCCGTGTACGGAACCGACCGGTTCGCGGGACGGGACCGGCGTCGGTTCCTCGCGTTCGTGCCGCTCGCCGCGTTCTCGCTTCTCGCCGTGCTCTCCGCGATCGCCGCGATCGGGTCGATCACCGAGGGACTGTACGCGATCGCCCACCTCGCGACCTTCGGCGTCGCCGCCTACGCTTACGACCGGACCGACTCGCCGATCGCGCCGGCGATCGCCTACGTCAGCCTCCTCGTCGCCAACGTGGCCATCGTCTACCTCCTCGAGGCCGGAATGCGGAGTTGGTGAGGGCGCGGTCGACGGCGGTCGGCGTCGTCGATCCGGAACGTCGTAGAACACGTCGTACGGTGTCGTTTTCGCAACTTTGCGGATGAATCGGTCGTTGGAACGGCCGTGTGAACCGACGAGTCGGTCGCCAGCAGCCTCCCGACCGCCCACTGCTGTTGGGTCCCCCGGAGGAACTCCTCCAGCTCGGGCTCGACGAGTGCTGTGACACGATCGCCGTACTGCCAGCGCGCCGCGTTCAGTCGTTCCTCGGTCTCGTCACCGAGGTCGTCCGGGTCCCGGAGGACCGAGTCACTGGTGATCTGCGGGTGATAGACGCAGACGACGCCGAGTGAGGTGTCCGAGGCTGACGTTCCGGCACCGTGAATGCCGTATTCGTCCCGCGTACTCGCCATGATATCTCGATCGGCACCTGCCCCGATGTCCTGATCGGCACCTGCAGTGGCGTCTCAATCGCCGCCCGTCGTGGTCTCGACGGCGGGGTCCTCGAGGTCGACCCTGGTCTCCGTGAGGTCGCTTTCGCGCCACGTTCCGCGCCGATACCACGCGTAGGCGATGGCCGCGCCGACGACGTTCGAGACGGCGAAAGCGACCCAGATGCCGGACTCGCCGAGCGGCCCGGCGGCGAACCATGCGATCGGGAAGCGAACGATGCCGAGCATCAACACGGAGATGGCGGCCGCGGTCAGCGTCTTACCGGCCCCCCGGAAGCTTCCGGTGTAGGCCCGCATGACGCCGATGAACCCGAAGGTCAACGCGACGTATCGGAGGAACCTGGTCGCGATGTCGACGACCTCCGGATCCGTCGTGAACAGGTCCGCGATGGGCGCCGCCGTGAACCACACGAGGATCCCCGCCAGGGAGAGCACGCCGAAGAGGACGGTCGCGGCAAGCCCCGCCGCCCGCGCGGCGCGGTCTGGCTCGTTCGCGCCCATGTTCTGTCCGGTCATCGTCTCGACGCCGCGCGCGACTGCGATGGCCGGCAGGAAGATCACGGAGAACACCCGGGTGCCGATCCCGTAGGCCGCGACGACCGTGTCGGGAAACAGCGCCACGATGACCAACAGCAGGTTCATCGACAGTGCCCGGCCCGTGCCCTCGATGGAGGCGGGCAGGCCGATCCGGACGAGCCGCCGAAGGTACGAGCGGTCCGGCGTCATGTCCCGGAGGCAGATCTGCACGCCGCGGTTCCCCCTGAACATGATCGCCAGACCGACGACGAGCGCGAGCGCGCGCGAGAAGACGGTCGCGATGGCGGCACCCTCGATCCCGAGTTCCGGGAAGGCGACCGTCCCGACGATCGGCGCGTTCTCGACGACCGTCCACCCGAAGATGAGGAACGGATCGAGGACGATGTTGAGCACGACCGACCCGAACATGACGAGCATCGGCGTGATCGTATCGCCGTACCCCCGCATGAGCGCGATGAAGACGAAGAAGCCGAACATGAAGACGAGTCCGAGCGAGATGACCTCCATGTAGCTGGCGGCCATCGGCAGGACGTCCGTTGAGGCCCCGAGGAGCCCGAGGAACGGCTCGACGACGAAGTACCCCGAAACGCCGAGCAGGATCGACGCCAGGATCGCGAACGTCACCGTCTGGGAGGCCGCGTACTCCGCCTCCCGCTCCCGTTTTGCGCCCGTGTACTGGGCGACGAGGACGCTGCCCGCCACGGAGATGCCCATGCCCAACGAGATGAGCAGAAAGACCATCGGGAACGCGAAGCTGATCGCCGCCAGCGCGTCCGTCCCGTACTGGCCGAGCCAGAAGGTGTCGGCGAGGTTGTAGGCCGTCTGAAAGAGGTTCGTGACCACGATGGGCATCGACAGGAAGAACAGCGGCTTGCCGATGCTCCCGGAGGTGAGATCGAACTCCTCGGGACCCTTGAAGGCCGAGCGAACGCGACTGCGAAGCCCCATCAGCGGCCGCCCTCCGCCCGCCCGCTCATGGGGGATCGCCTTCGGGCGTCATTGTGTCCTGTCTGATCGCGTCGCTCCGTCGAGGCTTCGTCGGAGCAGTCCACGCCGGCGTGTGGATACGCGTCGTCACGTCGCAACTGGGTGCGTCGGGGCGTCCCCGAACGCGTCGTCGATGAGTCGTCGTCCATGTCGGTCGATACGGTACTTACTGACTAGTTAGTCAAATAGCTTGTGAACCGGGGGGTCACCGAAAGTGTCGACGTTCCTCACTCGGCGTCGAGGGCCTCGCGAAGGGGTTTCGACTGCTCGACGATCTGCATCATGACGACGGTGTCGTTCTCGATCGTCGCGACCTCCCAGGCGCCGTTCGGACCGGGTCGCGGATCGCCCTCCTCGAACTCGATCCCGCGGGCCGCGAGTTCGGCCATGCGCTCGCGCACGTCGTCGACCTCGAAGGCGACGTGAAACAGCCCCTCGCCGTTGTCCCGGATGAACTCGTGGGTCCACCCCTCCTCGGAGAGCGGCGAGATGAGTTCGATCAGGCTCTCGCCGGCGAAGTACATCGCGATCTCCAGATTGAAGTTCTCCGTCATGGTTCGTGAGTGGGCGAGTTCGAGACCGAAGACGGACTCCATCTGCGTGCGTGCGGCCTCCATGTCCCGGAGCGCGAAGGCGATGTGGTGGACGTTGTCGAACACGGTACTCGGTGTATACCCGCTGCGGTCCGATAGGTGTGCCGGCGATCGAGGCGTTCGAGGGTCCCCGGTGACGCAACGCTCTTTTGAGTCCTCCACCTACCGAGCTCCATGAGCGACTGGACCGATTCGATCGTCGGGGACCGAATGGCCGTCGATCGGGAGTTCAACGACCGCGTGCTCGACTCGCAGTTCTCGAGCCAGGAGTGGGGACTGATCATGACGGCGACCGAGTTCGAGATCGAACACCCCGAGGATCCCGACCGAGCCCGGATCGTCGCCGACACCTCGAAGCTTCCCCAGATGATGCCGGAGATCGAGAACATCCGCGAACGGATGCCCGCGGCCGGCGGGGGAGCGGGCGATAGCTCCGGCGGCGGTCTCGCTGGGGGCTCCGGAGGCTCGGGCGGCCTGTTCGACTCGATCCGAAACGCCCTCGGTCTCGGCGGCTCCGACGGAGTCGACGACGACCAGCTCGAGGCCGCAGAGCGGTTGGTCCAGGAGTACGCCGACGCGCTCCAGGAGCGTCTCGAGTCGAAGGGGTCCTTCGAACAGGTCCGGATCGCCTACCAGGAGTGACCGGCTTTGACGGTCGCTCCTCGCCAAGAGTGACCGGCTTTGACGGTCGCTCCTCGCCAAGAGTGACCGGAGTGTTCGGACGATGACTGACGGCGAGGACGGGATCCGAGATCGAAACGGAGACGGTCCGACGGAGACCCACGTCGTCACCGTCTTCTTGCGCCACGACGCCGACGTGCTCCTCCTGTGCCGCAGCGACGAGGTCGGCTCCTACCGTGGCCGCTGGGGCGCCGTGGCTGGCCACGCCGAGGGCGATCCGGACGCCGCGGCTCGCCGGGAGATCCGCGAGGAGACCGGATTGGATCCGAGCGCCGATGTCCGGTTCATTCGACGTGGGGACCGCTTCGCGGTCGTCGATGCCGACCTCGACAGGCGGTGGATCGTCCACCCGTTCCTGTTCGCGGCCGGAACCCGCGCGGTCGAGACCAACTACGAGACGACCGCTCACGAGTGGGTCCAGCCGACGGCGATCCTCGACCGCGAGACCGTGCCGGACCTGTGGCGGTCCTACGATCGCGTGCGTCCGACCGTCGAGACGGTACGTGACGACCGTGAACACGGGTCCGCGGCGCTCTCGGTGCGCGCGCTCGAGGTCCTTCGTGACGAGGCCGCGATCGCGGACGATCGGGGAAGCGGGGACGGAACGGCAAACGACGGCGCGGGCGATAGCCAAAACTGGACTGACCTCATTGCGACGGCACGCGCCCTCCGCGACGCGCGTCCCGCCATGCCGGTCGTCGCGAACCGGGTGAACCGTGTGATGGCCGACGCGAGCGAGCGGAGGACTCCCGCCTCCCTGCTCCGTGCCGCGATCGAGGGGATCGACCGGGCGCTCGACGCGGACGAGCGGGCGGCCGCCCGCGCCGCGACCCGACTCCCCGACCGCGTGGCGACGCTGTCGCGCTCGGGCACCGTCCTGTCGGCGATCTCCCGATCCGACCCCAAATTCGTGCTCCTCCCTGAATCACGCCCGGGTCGAGAAGGGGTCACTGCAGTCGAACGGATCGCGGTCGAGATCGAGACCGACGAGACGGAGATCGACGAGACGGAGATCGACGAGACCGACGCCGGTGTGACGCTCACGACCGACGCCGCGTTCGGGGAGACGTTCGCCGATCGGGACGTCGAAGCCCTCGTGGTCGGTGCGGACGCGATACTCGCCGACGGTCGAGTCGTAAATAAGGTCGGAACCCGCGGGGCCACGGCGATCGCGGCTGCAGAAGGGGCGGACCGCTACGTCGTGGCCGCCGCCGACAAGGTCCGGCCGGCCGACTCCGGAGCCGAATTCGACCGGGAGGAGCGCGATCCAACGACCGTCTACGACGGCGACGCCGATCTCGAGGTCGTCAATCCGACCTTCGGGGCGACGCCGACGGAGCGGTTCGACGCGGTGATCACGGAGGACGGCACGCTCGATGCGGCCGGCGTTCGGGAAGTCGCCGCGGCCCACCGCCGGCGTGCCGGTTGGGACGTGAAGTGAACGGTCCGTCTCGGCGTCGTAGTTCGGATCCGGCCTCCGCTTTCGACCTCACTCCGCGTCGCCGCTGTGAAACAGCGTCAGCTCCTCGGCCTCGTAGATGTTGATCAGCTCGTTGATCAGGTCGTCGTACTCCTCGTCGTCGACGCGGAGCCCGTCGAGCCGCGCGATCGTCTCCTCGTCGAGGTGGATCTGGGGCATACCCGTCCCTTCGCCGGGAGCGGGCATAAGTGATCGGAAACGATCAGAATCCGACCAGTCGAGCAGCGGCGGTGAAGACGCCGATCGCGGTCACGACGCCCGCCGCAAGGAGTCCGTAGTTCGCGATCGCGTTGTCCGCACGCCACAAGTAAAGCGAGTGGGTCCGACCCGAAAGCGGCCACAGAAACGGCACGCCGGCGGGCGTCATCGCGTCCGCGAGCAGGTGCGCGAGGATGGTAACGAACCCGACGACGAACCCGAACGCGCCGAGACCGACCGCGGCGACGACGCCCAGCTGCGAGGCGGCGATCGTCCCCGCCGCCGCCCCCACGCCGCCGGCGAGGAGGGCGAACGCGAGGCTGTGTGTCGGCCCGCGATGGGGAACGATCGGGAGCCGGTGGTCGACGTCCGGCAGCATCGTGAACCAGCACATCACGGCGCCGGCGAACACCGCGAGCGTGTCGGCGCCCACGACGAGCAGTCCCGCTCCGATCGGCGCGTAGACGGCGATCGAGACGCCGAGGTGGCCCGTTCGGTACACGCCTCCCGCTCCGGGTTCGGGAACGAAAAGCGGTCGGGTTTCGACGCCCCGATGGGCGCCGAGACGACCCGGCTCCACAAAGCCTATCCACGGGAGCGCGATAGTTCGCGACAGGATGGTTCGTCTCCCCGGTCGCCGCCTCGGTCCCCCACTCGACCGGATCCGAACCGCGGTCCGTCGCCGAGCCGGAATCGACCGGCGCGCGCTCGCGGCGTTCCGGATCGGGCTCGGGACCGTGATCCTGCTCGACCTGCTGTTGCGGAGCCGGGCGCTTTCGGCGCACTACACGGAGTCGGGAGTGCTCTCGCGCGAGGCGCTCGCGAGCGCGTATCCGCCCCTCGCGCGCTACTCGCTTCACGTTCACGCCGAATCACTCGCAGGGACTGCCGGCGTTACGGGGCTGTTCGTGCTGGCGGCGATCGCGGCGGCCGCGCTGCTCGTCGGCTACCGGACACGGATCGCCGCGCTCGTCTCGCTCGCGCTGGCGCTGTCGCTCCAGGCGCGAAACCCGTTCGTGCTCAACTCCGGCGACCTGCTCCTGTGGCAGCTGCTCCTGTTGTCGATCTTCCTGCCCACCGGGTCGCGATGGTCGGTCGATTCGCTTCTGGAGCGGACTCGAAGCGGGCGCGGCGGCGAGGGGCCTCACGAGCTCGCGGATGTCGGTGGGGATCGCGATGAAGACGGCGTCGTCGATCGCGACAGGGTGGCCGTCGCGTCTCTCGCGACGGCCACCCTCCTCGTTCACGTCACGCTCGTGTACGTCTCGAACGCGATATTCAAACTCCGCGGCGATCACTGGATCGCGGGCGAGGGTGCCGCGATCGCCTTCAGCATGGACCAGTTCACGATCCTCCTCGGACCCCGGATCGCCGAGGTGCCACCGCTCCTCGTCGCCATCAACTACCTCTGGCTCGGCCTGCTCCTCGCGTCGCCGCTTCTCGTCCTCTCGACCGGGCGCCTTCGGACCCTCCTCGCCGCGGGCATCGCCGGCGGCCACCTCGGCATGACGGTGACGATGGCGATCGCGATCTTCCCGCTCGTGTCCGTCGTCTCGCTGCTCGTCTTCCTCGGTCCCGGCGTCTGGGACCGGGTCGAGGGACTCCTCGATCGCGTCGGGGGGTTCCTCGACCGAGTGGTGGGACCGGCTGGTTCCCGCCTCCCGATTCACCGATCGAAGGCCGGAGGGAACGCATCGAAAGAACGAATCGGTGGATCCACGACCGACCCACGACCGTCGACCGGTAGCCGTCTTCTCCGGGCCGTTCCGACGGCCCTCGTCGCCTGCCTGCTCGTCGGGTCGCTGGCGTGGAACGCGGCCGCACTCGGTTACGTCGACCTCGGGGGCGGCGGGATCGATCCGGCCGAACACGGGTGGGAGATGTTCGCGCCCGATCCTTCGGGCGTCGATCGCTGGTTCGTGATCGAGGGGACCGCGACGGACGGCGAGCGGTTCGACGGATTCGGACGGGCGTCGGTCACGACCGATCCGCCCCCCGACGTCGCCGCGACCCACCCCTCCGCGCGGTGGCGCAAGTACATGATCGCGATCGCCGTCGAGGACGACCCGACTGTCTCGGGCTCGACCGCGGCGCACTTTTGTGACCGGATCGAGGACCGGACCGGACGGCGAGTCGAGACCGTGCGTATCACCTACGTCGAACAGCAGGTCTGGCCGGAGCGATCGACGGAGACCGGCACGAACGAACTCGTGACCCACGAGTGTAGTGGGTAGCGATTAGCGAGACGGCGTCGGTAGCGTCTTGCGAGGTGAGACGGCGACAGCGCTTGAGGAGACGACGACTGCGAGAGGTGGGACGGCGAGTACGCTAAGCGAGCGCGCTCAACGCGGCGACGAACGACTTTAGGTCCCTGGCACGGATCCTCCGTGAGTGATCGACCGGAGGTTCGGCACGTGAGAGAACGGTGGCTCAACGCGTGGGGGACCGGCTACGCCGCGGTCGGCGCGGCCTCGCTCTCCCTCCCGCTCCGGGCGATCGAACTCGGTGCCGGCGCGTTCCTCGTCGGACTCATGGCCTCGACCGCCGCGTTCGCCGGGGTGCCGGGCGCGATCGCGTGGGGGCGACTGGCGGCTCGCACCGGCCGACGGCGACCCCTGATCCTGATCGCGCTCGGGTCGGTCGCCGCCGTGCTCGCGGTCGTTCCGCTCGCGAGCTCGCCGTGGACGCTGTTGGTCGCCAACGCCGCGTTGTGGTTCGTCGTCTCCGCGGCCGCCCCCGTGTTGAATCTGATCGCGATCGAGGGCGTACCGGACGCGGAGTGGGACGCGCGGATCGCCCGACTCAACGCGGTCCAGGGGTACGGCTGGGTCGCGGGGCTCGTCGTCGGCACCGTCTGGACGGCCGCCGCCACGCGGCTCCGCCCCGGCGCGTCGACCCAGGAGCCGCTCTTCTACCTGCTCGCCGCCACGGCCGGCCTCGCCTTCCTCGCGACGATCCGGTGGTACCCGGCGGCGCCGACCACGAGCATGGAGCGATTCGACCGCGTCTTCCATCGGCTGGAACGGCGCGAGTGGGGCGCCGGCCGCTTCATTCGATCGGCACCCTACGGGTCGACGCGGCTCTACTGGTCGGTCCGCGAGTGGCTCAACGCGAGACGGCGCGGCCGTCGTCCGGCGTCGGGGTTCGACCGGTCGCTTCGTCGATACCTGCTCGCCGCCACGCTCTTTTCGGTCGGGTTCGCGGTCTTTTGGGGGCCGATGCCCGCGTATCTGACCCAAGCCGGCTTCGCAACCCAAACCGTCTTCGTGGCGTTCCTTCTCGCGAACGCCGCCAGCGCCGTTTGCTATATGCCGGTGGGACGGCTCGTCGGAACCTACGGTCCCTACCGGATCCAGGCGCTCGCGCTGGCCGGTCGGGTGGCGCTGTTCCCGGGCGTCGCGTTCGTCGGGGTCGCGTTTCCGGCCGTCTCGCTGGCGGCGATCGCCCCCGCATTTCTGCTCATCGGGGTCACCTGGGCGATGATAGCCGTGACGGCGACCGGGATCGTGACCCGGCTGACCGCGGGCGATACGCGGGGCTACGCGCTCGGGGCCTACACCGCGCTCGCGGGAGTCGGAACGGGCTTCGGCAGCGCCGCGGGCGGCGCGCTCGCCGCGGCCGTGGGGTATCGGATCGCGTTCGTCTGGGCTGGGCTCGTCGTCGCCGTCGGACTCGTCGTGGTGGTCGGGACCTTCCCGGGCGACCTCAAAGTCCCAGCTCGCGGCCGATGATGAGCCGCTGGATCTGGCTCGTCCCCTCGCCGATCTCCATCAGCTTCGCGTCGCGGTAGAACCGCTGTGGGGCGAACTCCTCCGTGTAGCCGTAGCCGCCGAGCACCTGCACCGCGTCCTCTGCGACCTCGCGGGCCGCCTCGCTGGCGTCGAGCTTCGCGAGCGCGGACGCCCGCGTCACGGGTTTCCCCTCGTCGCACCGCCAGGCCGCCTCGCGGGTGAGGAGGCGCGCGCGCTCGATCCGCCGATGCATCTCCACGATCATGTCGCGGACCGCGTCGAACTTCGCGATCGGTTGCCCGAACTGCTCGCGCTCGCCGGCGTACTCCGATGCGGCCTCGTAGGCGCCCCGGGCGAGCCCCGTCGAGAGCGCGGCGATGGATATCCGACCGCCGTCGAGCGTCTCCATGGTCTGTGCCCACCCGTCGCCCGCCTCGCCGAGGAGGCGATCGGCCGGGACGTGGACGTCGTCGAGGACCACCTCGCAGGTGGGCGAGCAGTTGAGTCCCATCTTCTTCCAGACCTCCGTCACCTCGAAGCCGTCGTCGGCGTCGGGATCGAGGATGAACGTCGAGATTCCGTCCTCGCCCGCCTCCGGGTCGGTGACGGCCTTCACGAGCACGGAGTTCGCGACGGTCGCGTTCGTGATGAACTGCTTCGTGCCGTTCAACAGGTATCCGTCGCCGTCGGGCTCGGCCGTGGTCGCCATCGATGCCGCGTCCGACCCGCTTTCGGGCTCCGTGAGCGCCCAGGCGCCGATCCCTTCGCCCTCCGCGAGCGGGCGCAGCCAACGCTCGCGCTGTTCGTCGGTCCCGAACCGCTCTATCGGCTTCGCGCCGAGCGAGACGTGGGCCGCATACGACAGGCCGATCCCGCCCGAAACGCGGCCCAGCTCCTCGACGACGAGCGCGTACAGCAGCTGGTCGCCGCCGAGTCCGCCGTACGCCTCGTCGATCGGGACGCCCATCACGTCCAGGTCCGCGAGCCGCGAGAAGATCTCCTCGGGGAAGCGGGCCTCCTCCTCGATCTCCTGGGCGATGGGTGCGATCTCGGCCTCGCAGAACTCCCGTACCGTCTCGCGGATCATCCGGTGTTCGGCGGGCAACTCGAAGTCCATGGGTGCCTCTGGGTCGAGCGGTCCCATAAATCACGCGGCGGACCGCGGATCTCGAGACCGGACCGTGGGAGACCCGGAGTCGCGACCGTCGAGGTCCGCGGTCCGCCGGAACGACAATTTATCCGCCTCGGAGCCGTTGGCGGCGTATGGAGCTTCGACGACTCGTGCGTGGCCGGATCGATTGGCCCGACATCGAACGAGTCGTCGCCGAACTCGCCGAGCGATACGGTCGCGAGGAGGTCCACGTCCGGTTTCTGGACGCCGACAACTGGCTGTCGACGCCGATGGTGCTCGACGACGACCTGTTCGTGAAGGTGATCACGCGCCAGAACACGCTCGTCCACGCGCTCTTTACCACCGGCCGAAACCTGGGGGCCTTCTCCTCGGGAACCGAGGGCTTCTTCGAGCGCTTCGAGACGCCCTACGAGATGGCGCGACACGAACTCGAGGCGACCGAACGGATGCGCGAGCTGGGGGTGAACGCCCCCGAGCCGATCGAGGCCGTCGAGATCGACGGCATGGGCGTTCTCGTCTCGGAGTACCTCCCGGAGTTCCGTCCCCTCGACGAGCTCGACGAGGAACGCGAACGCGAGCTGGCCCCGGAGCTGTTCGCCGCGCTCTCGGTCCTCCACGACGCCGGCCTCGCACACGGCGATCTCCGTGCGGAGAACGTGTTGATCCTCGACGGCGTGCTCCACTTCATCGACGCGACGAACGTCGACGGCGAGGCCCGCGAGGACGCGCGTGCCTACGACCTGGCGAGCGCGCTCGCGTCCCTCGAGCCGCTCATCGGATCGCGACGGGCCGTCGAGGCGGCGCTTTCGGTCTACACGCCCGAGGAGCTGCTTTCGGCCCGACGCTTCCTCGATTTCGTCTCGATCCGGCCGGACCACGACTTCGACGCGACCGGGCTGAAAGGCGAGATCGAAAAGCGTGCGACCGCGGATCCCGGAGGAGCCGGAGAGCGGTTCGAGGGACGTGGCGGCGATACGACCGGAACCCCTCCACAGTGATTCCCTCAACAATCATCTCCTCCACCGTGGCCCGGCCCGGTTCGGGCTCTCACCGGCGGATCTCGAACCCCTCGATACCCTGCGGGTCCTCGCGTTCGACGCTCACGTCGTCGACGGACGCCGCCGGACTGCCGGCGTGACACCACTCGATCATCGCCTCGACGGCGTCCGGGTCCCCCTCGAAGACGGCCTCGACGCGTCCGTCATCCAGGTTCCGAACCCATCCGTCGACGTCGCGATCGTGGGCGGTATCTCGCGTCGTCGCCCGGTAGTAGACGCCCTGTACGCGTCCGGAGACGTGAACGTGTGCGCGAACGCGGTCCGTGTCGGGGCCGTCTTTCGGGACGTCCGTCGATTCCTCCTTTGATCCCCCTTCAGTCCTTGATCCCCCTGCGGATCCGGTGTCCATACGCGCGCAACGAACGGCCGAGATATATACCCGGCGACGACCGAGGAGGTGTATGGACCTCTTTGGAACCGCGGGGATCCGCGGCGCCGCCGAAACGCGAGTGACGCCGGATCTCGCGCTCGCGGTCGGCCGAGCCGTGGCACGCGAGGTGGCCGAGGAACGCGAGCGGTCAGGGGGATCGACGGCATCGACGGCAGCGGCGGAAGCGTCGAGGGCGTCGGAGCGGACGGAGGCGCCGGATCTACCGGAGATCGTGATCGCCAGGGACGGGCGCGTCACGGGCCCGGCGCTCGCGGACGCGGCCGCCGCCGGCGCGAGTTCCGCGGGTGCAGAGGTGCGTCGCGCGGGCGTCCTTCCGACCCCGGCGCTCGCGTACGCTGCCCGCGATCGCTACGGGATCGCCTTCACCGCCTCGCACAACCCGCCGGCCGACAACGGGATCAAGCTCTTCCGGAACGGCGTCGAGTTCGACCGCGACCTGGAGACGGCGGTCGAAGAGCGCGTCGCGGGGAACGGCGAGCCGGCCGAGTGGGACCGGTGGACGACCCCCGAGTCGATCGAGGTCCTCTCCGACTACCGGTCGGCGGTCGCGGAGTACGCTCGCGGGTTCGGGGTCCCGGCCGACGGGCTTCGGATCGTCGTCGACTGCGGCAACGGCATGGCCTCGCTCGCGACCCCGCAGGTGCTCGGCGCGCTCGGGGCCGAGGTGGTGACGCTCAACGCGAACGTGGACGGCCACTTCCCGGGACGCGGGAGCAAGCCGACCCCGGAGACCATAACCGACCTCCGGGAGTTCATCGCGGACGCCAACGAGGGTATCGACGAGCCCGGACGATCCCCGGACGGCGGCGAGGATACGGAGGGGTTCGCCTTCGGAATCGCCCACGACGGCGACGCGGACCGGATCGTGATCGTCGACGCGGACGGCGAGATCGTCCACGAGGACACCGTGCTCGCGATCCTCGCGGAGCGCTACACGCGAGCGAGCGACGCGGACGATCCGGTGGTCGTGACGACCCCGAACGCCTCCGGGCGGATCGACGAGCGGGTTCGTGCGGCCGGCGGCCGGACGGAGCGGGTCCGGCTCGGCGCGCTCCACGAGGGGATCGCCCGAGTTCGTGCGGAGGCGGACGCACGACCCGGCGGGGATCCCGATCCGGACCGTGAATCCGACCGTGACGCGAACGAGCCCCGCTCGACCCGGGTCGTCTTCGCCGCCGAGCCGTGGAAACACACCCACGTCGGCTTCGGCGAGTGGATGGACGGCGTCTGCTCGGCCGCGGTGCTCGCGCGGCTCGTCGCGGAATCGGGACTCGATGCCCTCCGCGAGCCCGTGACGGAACGCCCCTACCGCAAGGTGAGTCTCGAGTGTCCCGACGCCCGCAAGTCCACCGCGATGGCTCGCCTCGAGGGCGCGCTTCCGGAGGCCTTCCCGGAGGCCTCCGTCTCGAGTGAACACGGCGTCCGCCTCGAGTTCCCGGACGCGAGCTGGCTGCTCGTGCGTCCCTCCGGAACCGAACCGTACGTCCGGCTGTACGCGGAAAGCGACGACGTGGACGCGCTCGTCGAACAGGCTCGGTCGGTCGTCGGGGAAGCGATCGATCGAGCCGACGACGCCTGAAGGTCGGGTCTCGGAGCGCGTTCAGCATCGGTCGGTCACGAGCAACAACCCTTTTCGGACGCGAACACGAAGCGCGGGTATGGCAGACGACGAACCGGCCGACGGCGGCGAGGAAGTGGGCGACTCAAACGGATCGGCGCAGGACCCGAGCGAGGGATCCGACGAGGAGAAGTCCTTCCGCGAACGCGTCGAGGAGATCCGCGAGCGCCGCGAGCAGGAGCGTGAGGAGGGCGAGGGCGAGGGCGAACGCCCGAGTCCCGAGGAGATGATGGGCGGCGGTCCGGGCGGGCCGGGCGGCATGGGCGGAGGCGGCGGCAACCCGTTCGCACAGATGATGTCGGGCATGATGGGCGGCGGTCCGGGCGGACCGGGCGGCATGGGCGGCGGCCCCGGCGGACGTCCCGACGAGCGAGGCGGAGACGAGGGTGCCGGCAACGAGGAGCTCGTTCGCGAGGTCCGACAGCTGCGCGACGAGGTTCGCGACGCCACCCGGCAGCTGCAGCGGATCGCGCAGGCGCTCGAGGACGACTGAGGCGGCTTCCGGCGCGGACCGCCACGCGGGGTCCGATCGACTCCGACGCTTCGCAACGCCTTTGAATCGAGGCGTCGGCCATGCTGTATGGGGATTCCCGAGGAGCGCATCGACCGGCTGTTGACGCTCGCGCGGGAGGCGGTCGTCCTCGAGGAACTCGATCGTTCGCGCGAACTCGTTCGGCGCGCGCGCCGAATCGCGGAGCGAAACCGGTGTCCCGTTCCCCGGGAGTTCGAACGCCGTACCTGTGACTCCTGTGACGTCTACCTCCGTCCGAGCGTCACCGCGCGGGTCCGGACTCGTCCCGGCCGCGTCGTCGTGCGCTGTCTCGAGTGCGGTGCGACACATCGGTATCCGTTCTCGTGACGGTTCGGGACGCTTTGTGTGGCGTCGCGATACGCCCGCGATTCTCAAGTTTCAACTAGCGTCGCCCCGTCGATGGTTACATGTCGGACCAGGAACTGCGCAAGGAGGCCCACGACGTGGACGTCACGGTCTGGGTCGGCAAGGCGGGGATCGAGGCCGTGATCGACGAGCTGTCGGACCAACTCGAGGACCGCAAGCTCGTGAAGGTGAAGTTCCTCCGGTCGGCCCGCGGCGGGACCACCGTCGAGGAACTGGCCGACGAGCTCGCGACGGCGGTCGAGGCGGACCTCGTCGAGACGCGCGGAAACACGGCAGTGTACCATCGATGAACGTCCCGGCGGTAGCACAGATCCAGCCGGTCCAGGACGCGTTGACGCCGTTTCTCGGCGTGGAGTTCGCGGGGACGGTCACCTCGGCGATCGTCTTTCTGGCCGTGGTTCTCGCGGTGCTCGTGATCAACCGGACGCTTTTGACCCCGATCGTCGAGCGGGTCCTCGACAGACGCGGACTCGAGGAGCACGCGCGACGTCCGCTGAACAAGATCGCCTCGATCGTCGTGATCTTCGCCGGGATCGCGGTGGCCTTCGGCCTCGCGGGCTACGGGAGCTTCCTGCAGTCGCTCGCGACGATCGCCGCCGCGGCCACGCTCGCGGTCGGCTTCGCGCTTCAGGAGGTGATCCGGAACTTCGTCGCCGGCGTCTTCATCTACACGGACAGACCCTTCCGGATCGGCGACTGGATCGAGTGGAACGGAAACTCCGGCGTCGTCGAGGACATCTCGTTTCGCGTCACTCGCGTTCGAACCTTCGACAACGAGCTTCTCACCGTCCCGAACTACGAGTTGACGAACGGCGTCGTCAAGAATCCGGTCGCGAAGGACACCCTCCGGCTCAAGTTCGTCTTCGGCATCGACTACGAGGACGACATCGACCGCGCCACCGAGATCATCGTCGAGGAGGCGGAGGCGCACGCGGAGATCCTCGAGGACCCCGCGCCGTCGGTCCGACTGAACGAACTCGCGGACTCCTACGTCGGGCTCCAATCGCGCGTCTGGATCGCGAATCCCTCGCGGGCCGACTTCGTGAGGACGCGCGCCGAGTACGTCCAGTCGGTCAAGGAGCGGTTCGACGAGGCCGGCATCTCGATCCCGTTCCCCCAGCGGACCGTCTCCGGCCGCGACGCCTGGGAGGACCCGGTTTCCTTCGGCGGCGATCCCTGATCACGGTTCGCCGACGCGTCACAGGACGACCCGAATCTCGCCGGGCGGCGGATCAACCGTCGTCGGGATCGCCGACGTCCTCGGGGACGTCCGCGTCCGTCCGGAACTCCCGAAAGAGGTTCTCGAAGTCCGCGTGGCTGTCCATGCTCGTGATCGCCTCGTCGAGCGAGCCTTTGAGCTCGTCGAGACGCTCTGTGAGTTCGTCGTACTCCTCGCTCTCCTCGAGGGTTGCTCGTCCCTTCTCGGACTCGAGGACGGCCCGCTTCGAGGCCAGAGAGAAGAACTCCTGAACCCCCGCGTCGTACTGGCTGCGGCGGTTGAGCTCCTCGACGGTCTCCCGGAGGGCCTCCTTCGTGACCGGCTTCACCAGGTAGTCGTCGAACCCCATCTCGACGATGTCGAAATCCGGCTCGACGGCCGTCACCATCGCAACCCGACAGTCGATCCCGCGCTCGCGGACCGTCTCCAACACCTCGTCTCCGGAGAGTCCGGGCATTCGTCGATCCAGGAGGATCACGTCGATGTCCTCCGAGAGGGCGTCGAGCGCCTCCTGGCCGCCGTAGGCAGTTCGGACGCGGTACTCGTCGCCGAGCCACGCGGCGTATAGATCCGCCAGATCAGGTTCGTCCTCGACCACGAGGACGAGCGGGGGTTCCTCACTCATGGGTCATCGAGTTGGCGACAGAGTCGCTTGCTCGAAGGTTGTGTCGTCTTTGCATATCAAAATACCCCTTGTGGATCGGTTTCGCTGGTTTCTCCCGATCGGGGGGATGGCTCCGGGCGCCGTCGAGTACGGATCGCGTCTCGAGAGGCCGCGATCACTCCTGCGGGCTGTAGTTCGGCGCCTCGTCCGTGATCATCACGTCGTGCGGGTGGCCCTCGGTCTGGCCCGCGGCGGAGACGCGGACGAACTCGGCGCGCTCCTTCACGCCCGGGATCGTCTCGGCGCCGACGTATCCCATCCCGGAGCGCATCCCGCCGACGAGCTGGTAGAGCTCGGAGGCGAGAGAGCCCTTGTAGGGCGTCGCGGCCTCGACGCCCTCGGGGACGAAGTCCTCGTCCTCGTCGGCGTCCTTGAGGTATCGGTCGCCGCCGCCGGACTGCATCGCGCCGACCGAGCCCATCCCGCGGTACTGCTTGTACTTCTTGCCGTTCATCGTGATCACGCGCCCCGGCGCCTCGTCGGTGCCCGCGAAGTAGGACCCGAGCATGACGGCGTCCGCGCCGGCGGCGATCGCCTTGATCGCGTCGCCCGAATAGCGGATCCCTCCGTCGGCGATGACGGGGACGTCCTCCTCCGAGGCGACGTCCGCGACCTCCGAGACCGCCGTGATCTGGGGCATCCCGGCGCCGGAGACGACGCGGGTGGTACAGATCGATCCCGGTCCGATGCCGACCTTGAGCCCGTCCGCGAAGTCGACGGCGGCCTCGGCCGCCTCGCGCGTCCCGACGTTTCCGACGACCACGTCGGCGTCCACCGTCTCGCCGATCGCCCGCGCCGAATCGAGCACGTTCATGTTGTGTGCGTGCGCGCAGTCGATGAACAGCACGTCCGCTCCGGCCTCGTCCGCGGCCACGGCGCGGTCCTCCTCGAAGGGCCCGACGGCGACGCCGGCGATCAGACGGCCCTCCGCGTCGCGGGCGGCCTGTTCGTGCTCGCGGCGCTGGAGGACGCCCTGCATCGTCACGAGGCCGACGAGCCTGTCGTCCTCGTCGACGACCGGGACGCGCTCGATCTTGTGGTCGTACATCAGCTCCAGCGCCTCCCTGGCGGTCACGTCCTCGTCGGCCGTGATGACCTCGTCGGTCATCGCCTCGCGGACGGCGTCCTCCTCGCCGACCTCGAGGTAGGGACGGATGTCCGTTCCCGAGATGATGCCGAGGACGACGTCGTCGTCGTCGACGACCGGGGCGCCGGAGACGCCCTCGCGTTCCATCGTCGCGTCCGCCTCGCGAACGGTCATCTCCGGGGTCACCGTCACGACGTCCTCCCGGCGGATGACGAGTTCGTGTGCGCGTTTGACCTGCTCTACTGCCGCCGCCGTCTCCTCGACGGTCATGTTGCGGTGGAGCACGCCGAGTCCCCCCTCGCGAGCCATCGCGATCGCGAGTTCGGCCTCCGTGACGGTGTCCATCGCCGCGGAGAGGACGGGGACGTTGATCTCCACGTTTCGCGAGACGCGCGAGGAGACGTCCGCCTCGTCGGGCTCGACCCGACTTTCCTTGGGTCGCAAGAGGACGTCGTCGAAGGTCAACGCCTCCGGGACGCGGAGCTTCTCGGAGAACGGGCCGCCGGTGGGAGAATCCTTCGCCATATAAATCGTCGTTGCGTCGCCAGCAAAAACGTTGCGAGTCGTCACCGTCGTGTATCCGATTGCCAACCGACGACGATGAATGACCAGCTTCGTGGATCGATCCGTGAAGCGACCGCCGTGGCTTGACCTTCGTGGGTCGACTTCCGTGGCTCGACCTCCGCCACCCTCCGTGGCCGATCGCGGGTTCGGGTGGTCCCGATGGCGTCGCGATCGAATGACTCCGTCGTTCGCCGGACATCGAGGCGGACGAACGATCGAAAACGTCCACGAAACCCCCCGATCACACGCGAACGATCGCGATCGAGGATCGGTATGTGAATGCGGGTCGCACAACGTTTATCAGCGATCCATCTGTAACTACGAGTATGGACTCCGACAGTCCCGCCAGTGTGAGTGTTGCCGGACGGCCGATCGCGTTCGCGAAGCCCGGCACATTTACATTTACTGTTACTGGGGACTGCACGGACCGCTCCGGACTCGACGCCACGCGCGTGCGCCGCGGCTATCGTGGCCCGTCCGGACACCGCCGTTTGCCCGACGGTGAGGGCGTGCCGGCCTGAATGAGCGTCTCCAGGCACCCGGTCGCGCTCCGTCTCGAGGAGCGCGTCGGCGGCGCGACCAGACTGCTCGCCACCGTGATGGCGCTTCCGCTCATCGACGGGATCTTCCCGGCGCTCGTGTTGGCCGGCGCCCTCTCGACGTTCGTCGGCGTCGTCGAGACCGGACTGTTGATCTTCGGCGGCTCCGCGACCATGGCGGTCATCCTCGCCGAGATGGACGGAACCAGACGCGAGCAGGTCCGGTCGGTGCTCGCGATCGGCGCGCTCGTCGTTCCGGTCGCCGCGCTTCAGGCCGCGATCGCGCCGACGATCGCCGGACTGCTCGATCTGGCGGTCTTCCAGCGGTTCGCGGGCCTCGTGATACTCACCGTGGCCGCGAAGACGGCCTCCTCGAAGGTCGGGGACGTGTTACCGAACCCCAGCGTGATCATCGCGCTCGGGCTCGTCGCGAGCGTCTCGCCGGCGGGCGCCGAGGTGGCGTTCTCGAGCGACCCCGAGGTCGTCGTCCGTGGCGCCGCGGCCGCCGCGGTCGGCGTCGCGTTCGCGCTCGCCGTCGCTCTGGCGGCGCCTCGACTCCGCGGACAGGTGGACATCGACCGCTTTCGGTTCGGCTCCGCTGTCGCGCTCGGCGTGCTCGCGTTGCCGATCCTCGGCCTGCTCGAGACGGACGCGCCCATCGCGCTCGCGGTGCTCGTCGTCACCGCCCTGTTCGCGTACGACCCGACGGATACCGTCGAGACGTCGACGCCCGCCGCGTCCGCCGAGGACCAAACGAACGAGGACGGGACGTCCGAGATCCCGAGCGGAGACGACGCGTCCGTGACGGGACCCGAGGCCGACGTCGAGCCCTCCCGTGCGGAGACGGACCCTGACCCGGTCGACGAGGGCGCGACCCGCGCGCCCTGGCTGTGAGCACGGGACGGTCCGCTCCACGCACGGTCCGCTCCACAGGACGGCCCGCCCGAGGACATGCTTATTGGGACGGGGGCTGTTCGACTCCGTATGTTCCGCGAGGATCGACGGGGGGTGAGCGAGGTGATCGGGTTCGTGCTCGTCTTCTCGCTCGTGGTCGCCTCCGTCGGGATCGTCTTCACCGTCGGGCTCGGCGGCCTCCAGGACGCCCGCGACACGGAGCGGGTGACGAACGCCGAGCGCGCCTTCGACGTCCTCGCGGAGAACTACCGAGACGTGCTGGCCGGCACGCCCTCGCGGTCGACCCAGATCCGGCTTTCGGGCGCGGACATGCGCGCCGGCGACGACGTCGAGTTCGAGGTCCGCGACGGCGACGGCAACACGACCGCCTCCTGGAGCGTGACGTCCATCGTCTTCGCGGTCGACGACGAATCGATCCGGTTCGTCAACGGCGCCGTGATCCGCGAAAGTCGCGACGGGGCCGTCATGATTCAGGATCCCCCCGGGTTCGTCGGGGCCGATCGCGCGCTGTTTCAGGACGTGGCGTTCAAAAACGGCGGTCCCGCGGGCGTCGGCGGCGATCGGACGGTCCAGGTCCGAACCGAACACACGAGCAACTCGGACAACATCGGGTCGAACGTCTACGAGAACACGACCGGCCGGGAGCTGTGGATCGTGACTCACAATCCCGAACCGTGGAGAACCTACTACGGCGACCGGGGATTGTCCTGTGGGGTGACGGACCTCGCGGACGACGACCGCGATCGCGTCGAGTGCGAGCTCGACGGTCTCGACCGGTTCGTCGTGGTCGATCAGGGCTCGATCACGTTCTCGTTCGAGTAGGCTTCCCGGCTCGCCGAGCGCGCCTCCTCACTTCTCGAGCGCGTTTGCGACCTTCTCGATCGGATGGGGCGGCTCGCCGTCGGTCTCGACCTCGAGGTGGTCGAGCTGCGACCGACAGGACGCCCCGGGAGCGACGACCGTCTCGCCGGAGCTGTCGCCGACCTGCTCGGCGAGAATTCCCCCGATCGACTCGCTCATCGAGAGGTGTTCCGCCTCGTAGCCGAAGGACCCGGCCATCCCACAACACGTCGAATCGAGCGGGTCGACCGAATACCCAGCCCGTCGGAGGACCCCGACCGCGTGGTGGTCCTTCGTCGTGGACTTCTGGTGGCAGTGGCCGTGGTAGACCAGGCTCTCGGCGGGCGCCTCGAGCGGGAGGTCCTCGTCCAGCCGGAGGACGTCGATGAACTCACAGACCCCGTAGGCGTTCTCCGCGACGCGGACGACCGACTCGTCGTCGCTGCCGAGGATGTCGAGGTAGTCCGACTGCAGCATCACCGCGTCCGAGGGCTCGACGCTCACGACGCTCCAGCCGTCCTCGAGGTACGGATCGAGTTCGTCGACGGTCGCGCGCGCGGTCTCGCGAGCGCGATCGATGAACCCCTTCGAGTACGCCGGCCGGCCGCTCCCGTCGACGTCGGGGATCGCGACGTGGCAGTCGGCGGCCTCGAGGACCCGTATCGCGGCCTTTCCGGCGGCCGGGTGCATGTAGGTCGTGTAGACGTCCGGCAGCAGGAACACGCGGTGGGCGGCCTCCTCGACCGGAACGGCGGCGCCGCCGCGTGCCTCGAACCAGTCGATCAGGCTCTCCGATCGGAACCGGGGGAGGTCGCGCTCGCTTGCGATCCCGACCGTCTTCTCCATCGCCCAGCTCGCGCCGGGGAGGTTCGGAAGCGCGTTCGCGATCGGCGCCAGGGTCGAGCCGATCGGCGCGAGCGTCTCGATGCTCGCGAACAGTCGGTCCCGGAAGCTCGATCCGTGCTCCTGGTGGCGGGCGTGTGCCACCTCGGCTTTCAGCTTCGCCATGTCCACCTCGCTCGGACAGTCCTTCGAACAGCCCTTACAGCCGATACACAGATCGAGGACCTCGTTCGCGAACTCGTCGTCGGTCGGGTCCTCGGGGAGATCGCCGGACATCGCCCCGCGGAGCATGTTCGCGCGTCCGCGGGTCGCCTGTATCTCCTCGTCGGCGGCCCGGTAGGTCGGACACATCACGCCCCCGGTCGTCTCCTGGGGACCGCGACAGCCGCCACAGCCGTGACACAGCTCCACCATCCCCTGCATCCCGTTCTCGTTGGCCCACTCGAGGGCCGGATCGAATCCGGCCTCGAAGTCGTACTCGGGGGAAAACCGGAGGTTCTCGGTCATGTCGATGTCGCCACACACCTGGCCGGGGTTCAACAGCCAGTCGGGATCGAAGGCGGTCTTCAGCTCGCGGAACGCGGTCCAGAGGTCCTCGCCGTAGAGCTTCCGGTTCCACTGGGTCCGCGCGCGTCCGTCGCCGTGCTCGCCGGAGATCGACCCGCCGAGGCTCACGACCACGTCGGAGACGGCCTCGGCGATCGACTCCATGGTCTCTACGCCCTCGACGGTCTTCGTGTCGATGAGCGGCCGAACGTGTAGGACGCCCGGACCGGCGTGCGCGTAGAAGGCCGCGAAGGTGCCGTGGTCCTCGAGGATGCGCTGGAACTCGCGTGCGTACTCCGGGAGGTGTTCGGGCGGGATCGCACAGTCCTCGATGAAGGAGATGTGCTTGGCGTCGGAGGTCCGGCCGAGCAGGATCGGAAGCCCCGACTTGCGCATCTTCCAGAACCGCTCGCGGGTCGACTCGTCGTGTGCCTCCATCGCCGCGACCGCGTTGTGCGGCGCGTCGGTGATCCCGGCGGCGCCGTCGCTCGGGTCCGCCTCCGAGTCGCCGTCCGGAACGCGGTCGGCGATCAGGTCGGCCACCTTCCGGCGTCCCTCGGCGTCGTCGTCGGCGTAGAACTCCACGAGGAGCGCGGAGTCGGTCCCCTCGGGCAACATCCCGACGACGTCGCCGAACTTCTCCGTGTCCCCGGCCAGTCCGAGCAGCACGTCGTCCATCACCTCGACGGCGGCCGGATCGTGTTCGAGGATCGGGGCCACGTCCTCCATCGCGTCCACGAGGCTCCCGTAGGTCAAGAGCGCGACCGCCTTCGTCTCGGGAACCTCCTCCAGGGAGACGGTCGCGCGGGTCACGACCGCGAGCGTCCCCTCGCTGCCCGCCAGCAGTCGCCCGAGGTTGACGGTCCCCTCGTCGCCGTACTCGCCGCGGTACTCCGCGAGCAGGCGGTCGAGGTTGTACCCCGAGACGTTGCGTTTCAGCTCCGGGAAGCGCGCGTCGATCTCCTCGGCCTCCTCGTCGATGATCCGGACGACCGCGGCGGCGATCCGTGCCTCGAGATCGACGTCGTCGCTCGTCCTCTCCCCGACCTCGGAGTCGTCCGGAGGGCCCGCTCTCTCGAGAGCAGCCTCCGCCTCGTCCGCCCGTTCGCGAAGCTCCTCGACGGCGACCTCGCCGAAGGTGGTCACGGTGCCGTCGGCCAGGACGACCTCCAGCTCCTCGACGTAGTGGTCGGTCTTGCCGTAGACGAGCGAGTGCGATCCGGTCGAGTTGTTGCCGATCGCTCCCCCGATCGCCGACTTGTCACGCCAGGCGGGATCGGGCGCGAACTTCAGTTCGTCCGTCTCGAGCTCGCGGTTGAGATCGCCGATGTACGCGCCGGCGTCGACGGTCGCGGTGCGCCCCTCGACGTCGATCTCCCGCACCTCGTCCATGTGTCGCGAGAGGTCCAACACGACCGCCTCGTTGACGGTCTGGCCGGCCAGCGAGGTTCCACCGCCGCGCGGCAGGACCGGAACGCCCTCCTCGAAGCAGTAGGAGACGACGGCGGCGACGTCCGCCGTCGACCGGGGCAACACCACCCCGATCGGCGTCACCTCGTAGGCGGACGCGTCGGTGGCGTACAGCTGTCGGGTGTAGGCGTCGAACCGGACCTCGCCGTCGACGCGGGCCGAAAGCGCCTCCATCAGCTCCGGTCGCTCGAGCTCGCCGCCCCGGTAGTCGAAGTCCGCGTCGACGAGCGGGTCCACCTCCCCCGTGGATCCGTCCGCGTGTTTGCTCATACGCCCGGGTGGAACTCCGGCGACATAAAGCGTGCTCACCGCCTCGACGGAGTTCGACGGCGAGGTCGAAGAACGCGATCGAAAAAAGCGGTCCGCGGATCGAGTTGCGTTTGCGGTGATCAGGCGGTAACGGCCCGCTCCGGCTCGTCCTCGAGCGTTTCCTCGCTTTCCGTCCCGTCGGTGACGGCTCCGGCGAGGGCGCCGGCGAGTTCGATCACGGCCTCGGCGTGTTCGGCCCGCGAGCCGTGCATCGTCATGGGCGACGTGCCGAGTTCACGATAGGTCCGGAGGTCCTCGGACTCGAGGATCCCGTTCTCGTGGAACTCCCGCGAGATCGTACCGAGCAGGTTGTGGACGTGGATGAGTTCGTTCTTCTGCATGTCGATCCGATACGGGATCCACACGGGTAAATCCGTCGCCGATCGAAGGACAGTATCCGGCGACCCCCCGGAACTATCACCTTCGATCCTTATAAATCAACGATCCCAAAGGATCGTTAATTGTGAATCCATAGCAAGCCCTAATAGGTGGCCGTTGCAACCTTTCACCACTCGGCCTACGGAGGGCCAGACCCACCAATGACTGACAACGAACTCATCTGGCGAATCTCCGGGGGATCCGGCGACGGGATCGCCTCGACGAGCCAGAACTTCGCGAAGGCCCTGATGCGCTCGGGGCTTCACGTGTTCACACATCGGCATTATCCGTCGCGGATCCGCGGTGGCCACACCTACACCGAGATCCGCGCGAACGCCGATCCCGTCCGCTCGCGCGGCGACGGGTACAACTTCCTGCTGGCGCTCGGCGACTCTTTCGCCCGCAATCCCCAGGAGGAGGCCATCTACGGCAACGAGGAGATCAAACCCCTCTCGGAGAACCTCGACGAGCTCCGCGAGGGCGGCGTGATCGTCTACGACGAGGGGCTCTTGGATCCCTCGGAGATCCCCGACTTCGAGGAGCGCGCGGCGGAGAACGACTGGCACGTTTATCCCCTCGATCTCCGCGGACTCGCCCGCGAACACGGCCGCGAGATCATGCGCAACACCGCCGGCATCGGCGCGACGTGCGCGCTCATCGGGATGGACCTCGACCACGTCGAGGACCTGATGCGCGACGCCATGCCCGAGAAGATCCTCGAGCCGAACCTCGAGGTGCTCGAGATCGCCTACGATTCGGTCCGCGAGGACTACGACGTCGACGCCCACGACGTCTCGGTTCCCACCGGCGAACACGACGAGGAGCAGGTCCTGCTTTCGGGCTCGGACGCCATCTCCTACGGAGCGATCGACGAGGGATGCCGGTTCATCGCCGGCTACCCGATGACGCCGTGGACGGAGGTCTTTACGATCATGACGAAGAACCTGCCCGAACTGGGCGGGATCTCCGAACAGGTCGAAGACGAGATCGCCGCGGCCGCGCTCGCGGTCGGCGCCTCACACGCCGGCGTCAAGGCGATGTCCGGCTCCTCCGGCGGCGGCTTCGCGTTGATGTCCGAGCCGCTCGGGCTCGCGGAGATGACGGAGACGCCGGTCGTGCTCGTCGAGGCGATGCGCGCCGGCCCCTCGACCGGCATGCCGACCAAGCCCGAACAGTCCGACCTCGAACACGTCCTCTACACCTCCCAGGGCGACTCCCAGCGCGTCGTGTTGGCTCCGGGGACCGTAGAGGAGGCCTACGAACAGAGCCGGCTCGCCTTCGAGCTCGCCTACGAGTACCAGATCCCGACGATCCTGCTTTACGACCAGAAGCTCGGCGGGGAGCTCGTCAACGTCCCCAAGAGCCACTTCGACCGCGAGCCGAACGCGAGCCTCGGCAAGACGCTCTCGGAGGCACAGCTCACGGAGGAGCCGCACTCCGCCGACGGCAAGTTCCACCGGTTCCAACACGACGTCGACGACGGCGTCTCGCCGCGGTCGATCCCCGGCCAGAAGGGCGGACGCTATCTGGCGACCGGCAACGAACACGGTCCGAGCGGACACATCAGCGAGGATCCCGACAACCGCGTCGCCCAGATCGACCGACGGACCCAGAAGCTCGAGGCGATCCGCGAGCGACTGGACGGCGAGGACACCCAGACCTACATGGGCCCCGAGGAGGCCGACTACGGCATCATGACCTTCGGCAGCCAGCAGGGCACCGTCCAGGAGGCCGTCGAGGTGCTCAACGCGGAGGGCCACTCGGTCAAGGCGCTCGGCGTCTCGGACATGCTGCCGTTCGCGACCGAGGAGGTCGAGGCGTTCATCGAGAGCGTCGACGAGGTGCTCGTCGTCGAGATGACCGCCTCGGGTCAGTTCCGCGGTCTCGTCCAGAAGAACCTCGGCCGGTACGGCGAGAAGCTCTCGAGCCTGTTGAAGTACAACGGAAACCCCTTCGAACCCGCGGAGATCGTCGAGGGATTCGAGTCGATCGTCGTCGACGGCGGCGATCTGGACAGTTCCACGACCACCTTCGTCCCCGCAGCAGGTGATTAATCATGAGCGCATTCTCAGCCATCGGCGAGGAACGCGAGATCGACCAAGACGAGTACACGCCCGGCGTCGAGCCGCAGCCGACGTGGTGTCCGGGCTGTGGCGACTTCAGCGTCCTCAAGTCGCTCAAACAGGCGCTTCCCGAGATCGGCCGCAGTCCCGAGGAGACGCTTCTCGTGACCGGGATCGGCTGTTCGGGCAAGCTGAACAGCTATCTCGACTCCTACGGCTTCCACACGATCCACGGGCGATCGCTACCGGTCGCGCGTGCCGCGAAGCTCGCCAACCCCGACCTCGAGGTCATCGCGGCCGGCGGCGACGGCGACGGCTACGGGATCGGCGGGAACCACTTCACCCACACGGCCCGTGAGAACCACGACATGACCTACATCGTGTTCAACAACGAGATCTTCGGGCTCACGAAGGGACAGACCTCCCCGACGAGCCCGAAGGGCCACAAGTCGAAGACGCAACCCCACGGCAGCGCCAAGGAGCCGGTGAAGCCGCTCTCGCTGTCGCTCAACGCCGGCGCGTCATACGTGGCGCGAACGGCCGCGGTCAATCCCAACCAGGCCAAGGAGATCCTGATCGAGGCGATGGAACACGACGGGTTCGCCCACGTGGACTTCCTCACCCAGTGTCCCACCTGGAACAAGGACGCCCGCCAGTACGTCCCCTACATCGACGTCAACGACTCCGACGACTACGACTTCGACGTCCACGACCGCGTCGAGGCCGCGGAGATGATGCGGACCACGGAGGAGGCCCTCTACGAGGGCGAGGTCCTCACCGGCCGGTTCTACGTCGACGAGGAGCGTCCCTCCTATCAACAGGAGAAGCAGGCCATCGGCGAGATGCCCGAGGAGCCGCTCGCCGAGCGCTACTGGGACGACGACTACGAGTGGGAACGGTCCTACGACCGCTTCCTCGACAAGCACGCCTAATCGCTCCTGGCGTCTCCCGCGACTTCGCCGTCGGATTCGCTCTTGAAAAGACCGTTTACGTGTTCGCAAGGTATTTTTTCCGTGGCGCGAAACGTACGTCCATGAGCACCGCATCGACGGAGGAACGCATCCTCTCCGTGTTGGAGGAGGACGCACAGGCCTCCTACGCAGAGATCGCGGACCGCGCCGACGTCTCGAAGCCGACGGTCAGAAAGTACATCCGCCGGCTCGAGGACGAGGGCGTCATCGTCGGCTACTCCGCGGACGTCGACCCCAAGAAGCTCTCGGGGCAGTCGATCGCGCTCGTCGGCATGGACGTCGACAGCGGCAAGTACGTCGAGGTGACCCGGACGCTGAAAGATCTCCCGGAGATCGAGGCGCTTTACACCTCCTCGGGCGACCACATGCTGATGGCCGAGGTCCGCGCGAACGACGGCGACGAGCTCGGCGACGTCATCTCCGAGAAGCTGTTGGCCGTCGACGGGGTTACCGCCGCCCATCCCTCGTTCCTTCAGGAGCGGTTGAAGTAGGTCCCGACCGCCGTCCGACTCCGATATCGATCGGTGCTTAAGTCGATCGAGCACCGAGAAACGAGCATCGACGATGGACTCCGGCACCCTTCCCGGCGCGGAGCCGGACGACGCGGACGCCGAACGGGTGGTGCTCCACGTCGACATGGACTGTTTTTACGCCTCCTGTGAGCGGCTTCGCGATCCCGAACTGCGTGGCGAGCCCGTCGTCGTGGGCATGGGGTACGAGCCGGGCGAGACGATCGGCGCCGTCGCGACCGCCAGCTACGAGGCCCGCGAGTTCGGCGTCGACAGCGCGGACCCGATCTCGGCGGCGCTCGAGGCCCTCCCCCGCCGATCCGAGGCCGACCCCGACGATCCGGACGCGCCGGACCCGGCGGAGACCGCACACTACCGTACCGTCGACATGGAGCACTACAAGTCGATCGCGGCGGGGGTGAAGGAGGTCCTTCACGACTGTGCGGACGCCGTCCGCGAGGTGAGCGTCGACGAGGCGTATCTCGACGTGACGGAGCGCACGTCGTGGGAGCCGGTCGCGAGCGTCGACGACGCCGAGGTCTCCACCGAGAGCACGGCGTCGGGTCCAGCGGAGCGTCGGACGCTCGCGGAGGGATACGCCAGATACGTCCGCGACCGGATCGAGCGCGAGGCGGGGGTGCCAGCCAGCGTCGGCGTCGCGCCGAACATGTCGGCCGCGAAGATCGCGAGCGACCACGACAAGCCCGAGGGGCTCGTCGTCGTTCCCCCCGGCCGGGTCGGCGAGTTCCTCGCGCCGCTCCCGACGGAGGCGGTCCACGGCGTCGGTCCGGTCACCGCACGCACGCTCTCCGGGATGGGTATCGAAACGGCCGGCGACCTCGCGGAGGCGGACCCCGCGGAGCTGGAGTCCGAACTCGGCGAGCGCGGCCGCGAGCTTCACGAGCGAGCCCGCGGCGAGGACGACCGCGAGGTGACGCCCACGGGGCTCCCCAAGAGCCTCTCGCGGGAGTCCTCCCTCCCGCCGACCGACGACGTGGGGACGAAACGCGAGCGCGTGAGGGCGCTCGCGGCCGACGTGAGCCGGCGTGCCGGAGAGCGCGAGTGTCTCTATCGGACCATCGGGATCAAGGTCGTCACGCCTCCCTACGACGTGAACACCAGAGCGCGGAGCCTCCCCGGCCCGGTCGACGACCCGGAACTGCTCGAGGAGGTGGCGCTCGACCTCTTAGAGGAGTTCGAGGAGGATCGGGCCCGCAAGCTCGGCGTCCGCGTCTCGAAGCTCGACTTCGCCCGCGGCGACCAGGCGACCCTCGGCGGGTTCGAGATCGCCGGCTCCGACGCCGAGGAGAGCGGCGGCGGGCGGGACGGCGACGAACGCGATTCCGAGAGTCGTTCGCCGGGGGTGAACGGGACGGGCGAGGAAAGCACCGCCCGGAACTGCGACGGACAGACCTCGCTCGTCGAGTTCGACGCCGAGTGACCTCCGCTTAAGTGTGGCGCTGCTGATCGGGGACGTGTGTTCGCCCTCCGTTCCCCCCTCTCCGTCGCGCTGAACGACACGCGGCTGGTCGCCGTCGCCGTCGTGGTTGTGCTGGTCGAGACGACCGTCAGGGTCCTCCTCGCCGCGCTGTGGAACCCGCTCGTCGCGCTGGCGGCGCCACCGCTGGTCACGGCCGCCGGTCTCGGCGCGGTCACGCCGCGGAATCCGCCGGACGCTACCCCTTCGAACTCCGGTCGTTCGGACATCACCCGTTCGATCGCAAACGGAAACGCGGCTGCCTCCGCGACCGGCGTCGTACCGATCGGCTTCGTCCGCGACCGCCTTCCCCGCATCGTTGCGATCGCGACGATCGGCCACGCCGTCGCGCTAGCCGGCGGTCTCGCCCTGTTCGTGCTCGTCGACACGCCGGCGAAGGCCGCGATCTACTGGCTGGGGCGCGGTGACGTGCTCGGGATCGGATGGCTCGTCGCGTGGCCCACCGTGGGCGTTACCGCCGGGACGTTCCTCGCGTGGAGCGCCGTCGCGGGTGCGGTGACGGACGCCGCGCTCGAAGCGGAGGAAGTGGAGACGAGGGGTGAGAAGCCACCGCTTCGCGGAGCGGTCGAACGCGTCGCGACGGCCGTCGTCCGCTCGCTCGCGGCTCCCCGGTCGACTGCCGTCGTCGTCGGCTGTCACCTCCTTCCCGTCGTGATCGGAGTTCTGGGGGCGGCGACGATCCTCGTGCTTGGTAGCCCCCGAATGCGGGAGAGCGCCGGTATCGCGCTGATGGCGGCCGTCGCGCTCGGGGCCATCGCGCTGATCGGGATCTCGATGGCGTTTCTGACCGCCCTCCACGCACACCGAAGCGTTCGGGAGGCCGTGAACGCGGACCCGGACGGGGGTTCGACCGTCGAATCGCTGCCGGTTCGGCGCGTCGCGCTCGCGCTGCTCGTCGTCTCGGCGCTCGTCGTCGGGGCGGGTGCCGTGCGCGTCACCGAGACCAGACCGGTCGACGCCACACCCGAACCGCTCCCCGAAGATCCCGACGCGCTGTACGCTACCGCGCTAGCGAACACCGAGCGGGCCAGTCACGACTACCGCGTCGCGGTGGACGCCGGGTCAGAGGAACCGTTCATCGTGGGGCACCGGATCGATCGTGAGGATCGACGCTACCGGCAGTATCTACGCGGCGAGGCGGTCGGTCCGGAGGTGTACGCCTCGACGGGAGTCGGGAGTCCGCCGCCGCGGACCGGCGTGGCCGCCTACGCGCTCGGGACGCGCACTGCGCCGGAGACCGACCAGTCGGTCGCCGCGCTCCCCGCCTACGTCCACTGGGACGTCCGGTACGAGTGGGAGGCCGGCGGACTGAACCCGCCGGCGGCGGTCGAGGGGTGGGAGGTGATCGACCGCGGAGACGACCGTCTCGTCCTCGAGCTCGCCGACCCGGAGGCGGTGTACTACGCCGCGCAGGGACGACGTCCGAGCGACGTCACCGACGTGTCGTCTTCCCGGATCCGCGCGACGGTCGATCGCGATCGCGGGACGCTCCGATCGGTCGACGTGCGGCTGAACGCGACCCTCGTCCACGACGGGGAGTCACGGCGATACGACGCGGACGTCCGCCACGAGTTCACGGTCGATTCGGACGTCGAACGCCCGGATGAACTCGGGTCCCCGTCGCTCGGCGAGTGGATCTGGCGTCTGTTGGTTTTCTGAAGGTTGGTTCGCTCGAGGAAGCACGTCAGACGAGCGTCTGACGCGGGCGAAGGTCTTTGAGGACCGGCCGGCGTCCTTACGGTAATGAGCGAGGAGGACACGGAGACGATCCACGTTGCGGAGGTGAGCGACGGGAGGGGCGGCGACGCCGACGCCGACCCCGGCGATCCCGTCGAGTTACCCGTCGTCGACGTGTTGACCGGGCGGTCGTTCATCACGGGAAAGAGCGGATCGGGCAAATCGAACACCGCGTCGGTGCTCATCGAGAACCTGCTCGACAACAGCTTTCCGGTGTTGATCGTCGACAGCGACGGGGAGTACTACGGGCTCAAGGAGGAGTACGAGATCCTCCACGTCGGCGCGGACGACGAGTGCGACATCGTCGTCTCGCCGGAACACGCGGAACGGATCGCCACGCTCGCGCTCGACGAGAACGTCCCGATCATCCTCGACGTCTCGGGATATCTCGAGGAATCGGTCGCCTCCGAGTTGATCCTCAACGTGGTCAAACACCTCTTCGCCAAGGAGAAGAAGCTCAAGCGGCCGTTCCTGTTGGTGATCGAGGAGTGCCACGAGTACATCCCCGAGGGCGGCGGGATGGACGAGACCGGAAAGATGCTGATCAAGGTCGGAAAGCGGGGGCGCAAACACGGCCTCGGGATCGTCGGGATCAGCCAGCGGCCAGCCGACGTGAAAAAGGACTTCATCACCCAGTGCGATTGGCTCGTCTGGCACCGTCTCACCTGGGACAACGACACCAACGTCGTCAGTCGCATCCTCGGGTCGACCTACGCCGACGAGATCGAGGACATGGGCGACGGCGAGGCGTTCCTCATGACCGACTGGGACGAGTCGATCCGGCGGATCCAGTTCCACCGCAAGCGGACCTTCGACGCGGGCGCGACCCCCGGGCTCGACGACTTCGAGCGTCCGGAGCTGAAGTCGGTCTCCGGCGACCTGATAAGCGAGCTCGAGACCATCTCCGACGAGCAGGAGCGGCGCGAGTCGGAGCTGGCCGACCTCCGGACGGAACTCGAACGCAAGCAGGCGCGGATCGACGAGCTCGAGCGCGAGCTGTCGGACGCGAAGGACCTCTCGCGCATGGCCGAACGCTTCTCGCAGGCCCTGCTCGGGCGCGCCGAGGCGCCCTACAGGGGCGGAGACGGCCGGAACCTCGAACGCGAGCGTCCGGACGACCAGTCCGAACTCCACGACTACGAGCCGGAGCGCGAACCCGGACGAAACGGGACGGGGAGCGACGAACCGAGCGGGGAGTTGGACGAAACGAACGATCGGCTCGACGAGACGGACGGCCTGGGCGAAGGCGAAGCCGGCGGAACGGCCGAACCGGGTGAAACGGACGAATCGTCCGACTCGGCCGAATCCGCCGAACCGGCCGAACCGTCCGACGCCGCCGGAACCGTCTCGCCGATCTCCAGGGACGACGTCGCCGAGAGCGCGCTTCGGTTCGACGAGACGGTCGATCTGGGGACCCGCGAGGCCGTGATCGCGGAGCTTCGCGGGCGCGTCGAGGACCTCCCGGAGCTGTCGACCGCGATGCTGTGCCACTACCGCCGCGAGGGCGAAAGCGACCCGATCGCCGCCCACATCGACGCCGGCGGCGACGGCGATACTGAACACGCCTACGCGCGAAACCGGCCGCTTCGTCGAACGGGCGTGATCCGCCACGCCGAGCGGGGGCGTTACGAGTACGCGATCCCCGCGCTCGTCCGCGAGGCGTACGCCGACCGGCTCGACGACGAGGAGGTCTCGCGGATGGTCGCGGAGATCGAGGCGGCCTTCGTCCCGGCGGGCGAACGGGAGTCCGAGGACGAAAACCCGGATACAGACGGGGACGCGGACGCGGGCGACGGATCCGAGTCGGAATACGTGTCCGACTCCGAGCCAGTGTCCGAGCCCGAATCCGTGATCGAGGAGATGCTCGATCAGGCCGCCGAGTCGAACGGCGACGTCGCGGGATCCGTCCACTCGGACGATCGAAGCGTCTCGGAGATCGCGAGCGGCCTGAGCGAGGTGGCACGAGCGCTCGCGAACGGCGGACACCTCTCCTCGCGATCGGGTACCCCGGAGGAGACGGGGACGTCGACCGCCCCCGTTGACGCTGAGGGTACCGATGCTGCTGACGCCGACGAGTCCACGTCCACCGACGGGGATGGCGAACCGAAGGACGACGCCCACGATCCCCTGGACCCGGCGGCCGACGACGCGGAGTTCATCGACGCCGACGGATGACCGGAAATGCCGACGGATGACCGGAAACGCCGACGGGTGATCGAGAGCGTATCTCGAGCGAGGCGTTGAACCGAACCGAAGTCCCGGCCGCGAACGGGCGGGATATATGTCCGTCGGACGCCTTCGTTCGGACATGACCGACACGACAGGCGGAGACGTCCCGCGATCGGTCGGACACGTCCACCTCAAGGTTCGGACCCTGGAGCCGGCGGTCGAGTTCTACACCTCGCTTTTCGACCTCGAGGTCGCGGAGCGACACGCCCGGTTCGCGTTCCTCTCGTGGGGCGAGCGCCATCACGACGTCGCCCTGCAGGCCGTCGGCGCGGACGCGCCCGGCCCCTCCCCCGGCGTCGGACTCTATCACGTCGCCTTCGAGGTCCCGGACGCGGAGGCGCTCGCGTCGCTCTACGACCGACTGCTCGAGCGAGGGACCGACGTCTCGCCGGTCGATCACGGGATCAGCAAGGCGCTCTACTTCGACGACCCGGCCGGAAACGGCGTGGAGGCCTACGTCGATACGCGTGAATCGTACGACCGATCCGAGTGGCGGGGACGAAACGACTACTTCGATCCCCACCGGCTGGTCGAGCGCTCGGACGACGCCGAGTGACGGCCCCCTCAGATTCCGCTGACGAGGTCCTCGAGCGCCGATCGCGGGTCGGCGGCCTTCGCGACCCCGGAGGCCAGGAGGACGCCCGTCGCGCCGAGGTCGCGTGCCGCCTCGACGTCGTCGCCGGTCGAGACGCCGGCGCCACAGAACAGCTCGACGTCCGGATCGACGGCGTTCACGGCCGCGACCGCGCCCTCGACGATCTCCGGATCGGCGGTGGCGACCGAGACGTCCCCGCCGATGAGCGCCGGCGGCTCCACCGCCACGGCGTCGGGGGAGAGCGCCGCCGCGGCGCCGGCCTGTTCGGGATCGTTCGCACAGACGATCGTCTCGAGGTCCGTCCGTCGGGCGGCGGCGAGCGCGTCGTCGACGGCCGCGAGGGTGACCCGCCGCTCGGAGTGGTTGATCAGGGTTCCCTCCGCGCCGTTGGCCTCGACCGCCTCCGCCAGCGTCGAGCCGGTGTGGGAGCCGTGTTCGACGGGCGAGACGTGTTGGGCCCACGTCTCGACGCCGGTCGCCTCGACGCGAGCCAGGTCGGCCGCCTGCGGTGCGACCGCGATCCGAACCCCGTGTGCGTCCGCGACGTCCCGGGCTGCACGCGCGACCGCGACCGGATCACAGGGGTACGCCTTCAGGTTGACGAGGATGAACACGTCGGATGGGTGGGACGACCCGACCAAATAGATTGTCACTTCCGTCGCTCCGGTCGGCGAAAGCTACAAACTCGACGGCACCGTACTCGCGTGCGAGTCACTCTCGATCGAATGTCGCTCATCGAACTCATCTCCGGGGTCGAGTCCCACGCGGCGACGCTCACGGTGGTCAACGCCGATCCGGACGTCCGCGACGAGCTGGCCGACCGCTTCGCCGAGCGGAACCTGGTCGTCACGGCGGACACCCTGCCCGGCGGTCCGCGGGAGTTCGCGGTCCTCTCTCGGGACGGTGAGTTCCTCACGGCGGTCCCGGTAGCGGATCTTCTCGCGCCCGGCGAGGAGACGTCGCCCGGGTTCGACCGGCGGTCGTATCAGCCCGTCCTCGACCACCTCGATGAGACGATCTTCACCTCCTACTCGACCGCGCGGATGGTGGCGGCCTCCCGCGAGATCGAGGACCGCGCCTGGCGGACCGGTTCGGGGGAGCTGCACGCCGGGTTTCAGACGCTCGAGACGCTCTCGCCCACCGTCCCGACGTACAACCGCCTGAGCGAGCGCGGGGGCCTGACGGTACACGCCTACGCGAGCCCGGAGGGCGAGGCGCCCGACGCGGCGTTTCCCGTCCACGTCGAGCGTGCGCCGGAGATCCGCGAGACCTGGTTCGTCGCCTACGACGGCGGCGGCACCGACGCGAACAAGTGCGCGCTCCTGGCCGAGGAGCGCGAGCCGGGGCGATTCTACGGGTTCTGGAGCTACGCACCCGAGACCGTCGACCACGTGATCGACCACCTCACCCGTACCTACGGGCTCATGCGAACCGACGGCGAGGAATCGGGGTGAGGGTGATGCCTCCACGGGGTGACGCCCCCGGATCGAACGCTCGTGACGCGCGTCGTTCGAGGGGCGAGATCGGCTCCGGGGACTAGTCCTTTCGCTTGACGACGTCGCCGAGCGTCATCGTCGAGGAGTCGCCGGAGTCCCACTCCTCGTCGACGTCGGACCCCTCGACGAGGGTGATCTCGAGGGTGTTCTCGAGCTTTCGCTGGACGTCGTCGGACGGGAGGATGTCCCCCCGTTCGAGCTTCCGGATGAGGCTCGCCTTCTCGTTGAGCTGGTCCGCGAGCTCCTCCTGGCTGAGCCCGCGGGACTCGCGGGCGTTCCGGATGCGGTCGTCGTAGTCGGCCGCGACCTCCTCCATCTCGTCGAACATGTCGCGGCGACGACCGCCGCCGGAGGAGCCGCCGGATCCGGACCCGGAGGACCCGGACGATCCGGAGCCCGAACCCGACGAGCTGCGGCCCGAACTCGAGGAGGTGGAGTACTTGCTCGTGGTCGTGGAGTCGGGCTCCTCGCGGACCTCCGTCCCGAAGTCCGTACAGGAGTCACAGAGCTCCAGTTCGGCGCCTTCGACCTTCGTCGTCGTCAGCGAGGCCTGCTCGGCGCCACACATCTCACACTGGGGCATACCTCCGCTAACGCGTCCGCTCGTATAAACCGTACGCTGGAATCGTGCGATGGGAATACCGGGCGACGCCGGACCGATGCGCTGGCCCGCTCCGGTACGCTGATACACGAGGCGACGTAGGGTCCGGTATGGACGCACACATCACCCCCGGATCGGTCGACGGGCGGGTCCGAGCGCCCCCCTCGAAGAGCTACACCCATCGGGCCATCCTGGCCGCGGGCTACAGCGACGGGGCGATCGTTCGCTCCCCGCTCGTCAGCGCGGACACGCGTGCGACGGCCCGCGCCGTCGAGGCGTTCGGCGGCGACGTCGACCAGGCGAACGACGGGAGCGCCTTCGTCGTCGACGGGTTCGCCGGCGTTCCCGACGTCCCGGCCGACGTCATCGACTGTGCGAACTCCGGCACGACGACGCGACTCGTGGCGGGCGCGGCCGCGCTCGCGGACGGCGGGAGCGTGCTCACCGGCGACGCCTCGCTCCGCTCGCGCCCGCAGGGGCCGCTTCTGGAGGCCCTCTCCGATCTCGGCGCTCGCGCCGAATCGACCCGCGGCAACGGCCAGGCCCCGATCGTCGTCTTCGGTCCGATCCCGGGCGGAGAGGTGGCCATTCCCGGCGACGTCTCCTCGCAGTACGTCACCTCGCTGCTCATGGCCGGGGCGGCCACCGCGGACGGGATCGAGGTGTCGTTGACGACGGACCTCAAGTCGGCGCCCTACGTCGACATCACCCTCGACGTGTTGGACTCCTTCGGGGTGACGGCCGAGCCGATCGGAAGCGAGACGGCCGACGGCGCGTCGGGCTTTCGCGTCCCCTGCGAGCAACGCTACGAGCCCGCCGACGGCGAGTACGCGGTCCCCGGGGACTTCTCGTCGATGTCGTACCTCCTCGCCGCCGGCGCGGTGGCCGCGGACCCGGACGGGGAGGTCGTCGTCCGCGGCGCGGCCGAGAGCGCACAGGGCGACGCCGCGATCGTCGAGATCCTCGAGCGGATGGGCGCGGAGATCGACTGGCGGCGATCGGAGTCCACGATCGTGGTTCGGCGCTCGGAACTCTCCGGCGTCACCGTCGACGTGGGGGACACGCCCGATCTCCTCCCGACGATCGCGACGCTCGGCGCCGTCGCGGACGGGGAGACGCGCATCGAGAACTGCGAGCACGTCCGCTACAAGGAGACCGACCGGGTGTCCGCCATGGCCGAGGAGCTGGGGGCGATGGGCGCGAGCGTCACCGAGGAGGCGGACGTGCTCACCGTCCACGGGGGCGAAAGCGATCTGCAGGGGGCCGTCGTCGACGGCCGCGGCGATCACCGGCTCGTCATGGCCCTCGCCGTGGCGGCGCTCGTTGCGGGCGGGGAGACCACGATTCGCGGCGGCGAACACGTCGACGTCTCGTTCCCCGGGTTCTTCGACGCGCTCTTCGACCTCGGCGTGTCGGTCGATCTGCAGGATCGGTAGTCGATATCTCCGGTTCCCTCCGCTCCCGCCGGCGAAACGCCCTTCGCCGTGGGGCGTCTAAGGATCGCCATGACCGATACGGACCGCCGTGAGTCGACCCGAGCGGGGAGCGACGTGAGCGATCCGGCGGAGCGAGACGTGAGCGACCCGACGGAGCGCGACGAGGACGAGTGGCGCGAGCGACTCACGGACGAGGAGTACCGAGTCCTCCGGGAGAACGGCACGGAGGCGCGGTTCTCCGGCGACTACGTCGATCACGACGAGGACGGGGTCTACCGGTGTGCGGGCTGTGGCGCCGTCCTCTTCGACTCGGAGACGAAGTACCACTCCGGCTGCGGGTGGCCCGCGTTCTACGCCGCAGCGGACGACGCGGTCACGACCCGGATCGACGAGAGCCACGGGATGCGCCGCACCGAGGTCCGGTGTGGCTCCTGTGACTCCCACCTCGGTCACGTCTTCGAGGACGGCCCCGATCCGACGGGCAAGCGATTCTGTATCAACTCCGTGGCGATGGACTTCGAGGACGATCCGACGGACTTCGAGGACGATTCCCACGACGTCTGAGGGCTCTTGCGGCCGTTCGGGGGGTTCGCGTTCGGCCGCCTCCTCACTGGTTCGCCGAGCGCTCGTCGAGCGCGACCGGGATGGACCGCGAGGCGACGTCGGCGGCGAAGGCCGGCCCGTCCGCGGCCAACTGATCGAAGGTGTCGTAGTGGATGGGGACGACGAGGTCCGGGTCCATCCGCTCGGCCAGGTCGGCCGCCTCGTGTCTATCCGAGACGAGCCCGCCCCCGCCGATGTTCGCGAGGAAAAGCGAGACGTCGAGCTCCGCGAAACCGTCGAGCGCGTCCGAGTCGCCCGGCCAGAACACGGTCGTTCCGCCGATCGAGAGGAGGAATCCACAGCCCGTCCCCTCCGGGTGGACGACCGACCCGTCGTCCGCCGCGTTCGGGCCGTCTGGGTCGTTGTACGCCGGAACCGACCAGACGGTCGCACCGCCGACCGAAAGGCGGTCCTCGTCGGAGACCCGGATCACCTCGAAGTCCTCGGCGAGCGCCTCGACGGGTTCGACGTCGCGGTCGATCCGTCCGGCGTCGACCGCCTCGTGGATCACGACGGTCGCGCCGTCCGTCGCGACGGAACGGATCCCGTCCGAGCTGTAGTGGTGATCGTGGGTGACGACGACGAGGTCGCCGTCGCGCGCCCAGTAGTCGTCGAGAACGCCGTACCGCCCGGGATCGGTGTAGACGACGGCCCCGTCGGTGGTCTCGAGGCGCGCCGTCGCGTAGCCGAGCCACTCCACCGTCAGATCGTCGTGTCGAACCGTCATGTGCGGGGAGACGGTCTCGGGGGCTTTGAGCGTACCGACGGCTCGAGTGCTGGGTCGTCGTTCGGAAACCGCTCCATCCCTCACTCGCCGCCCACCAAACGCTCGAGCCGCGAGAGCGTGTCGGCGTCCGGGACGTCCTTGTCCTCGCGCACCCCGAGGAACCGCGGGAACCGCAACGCGTAGCCGGACCCGTAGGTCGGCGACTCCTGGATCTCCTCGTAGCCGACCTCGATCACGACCGCGGGATGTATCTCGACGTCCGTGCCGTCCTCCGATCTGACGTGGGGGTTGAGCCGGTCGGAGAGCGACTTGAGTTCCGCGTCGGTGAGCCCCGTCGCGACCTTTCCCACGGGCTCGAAGGTCGAATTGCCGTTCTGCTCGCCCGCGCGGACCGAGACTTCGAAGGTCCCGAGGGTCGAGGCGCGGCGTCCCTCGCCCCACTCCGCGCCCGTCACGACCAGATCGAGGGTCTCAACGTCCGGCTTGCGCTTGAGCCACCGACGGCCGCGGTCGCCTGGCGTGTAGGCCGCCTCCGGATCCTTGAGCATGACCCCCTCGTGGCCCTCGGAGAGCGCGTTCGCCTCGATCGCCTCGATCGCTTCGGCGTCCTCGACGACGGACGTCGAGGAGCTCCGCTCGGGGAGCATCGACTCCAGACGATCGTGTCGACGGCGGAACGGCGCGTCGAGGAGGTCCTCGCCGTCGGCGTGGAGGCAGTCGAACGCGTGTAGGCGGAGTTCCACCTCCTCGCGCATTCGCTCGACGTCGTGTTTGCGCCGGAAGCGTCGAAGCACCTCCTGGAAGGCGAGCGGCTCCCCGTCGGAATCAACCGCCACGACCTCCCCGTCGAGGATGACCGGCACGTCCACTCGCGCCTCGATCAGCTCGCGGATCTCCGGGAGCGCGTCGGTGACGTCGTCCATGTTCCGCGAGTACAGCTCCGGGCCGATCCCCGCCGCCGGCGCGTAGTGGATCTGGACGCGAGCGCCGTCGAACTTCGTCTCCACCGCGGCCCGTTCCCACTCCGCGATCGCGTCCGCCGCCGTCCCGGCCTGCGCGAGCATCGCCTGGACGGGCCGGCCGATCTCCAGTCCCTCCTCGCGGAGTCCCTCGCGCCCGCGATCGCGTGCGAGCGCCGCGACGCGGCCGTAGTCGTTCGTCACCTGCAACGCACGCTCGACCACGTCGGCCGGATTCGATTCGTCGGCCGTCTCCGCGTCTCCCGTTTCGCTCGATCCGTCCACGTCGTCCGTCTCCGGGGCTGCCTCCACGAGAAAGGCCTCAGCGATCGCGTCACGGACCGTTCCCTCGCCGACGCCGATGCGCATCTGTGAGAGCACGAGCCGCGCGAGGATACGTGCCTCCGGCGGATCGCTCCGGTTGAACAGGCCGAACAGCTCGTCGAGCTTCGTGTCCTCGCTTCCCCCGCCTTCGGCGGCGGCGACCGACCGCAGCCGACGGTCCACCTCGGCGATCGTGAGTGGCTCTCCCGGGCCGGTCGAACCGTCCGCGGAGCCGCCCGCGAACGCGCCCAGTCCGCGTTGGCCGCCGAACTCGTAGGACGCCGCGACGGCGCCGATCTCCCCGATGTCCGCGAGGCGATCCTCCACGTCGTCCGAGTCCACGTTCGGTCCGGCGGCCCTGGCGATCGCCTCCCGGCAGAGCGCGGGACCGATCTCGAGCGTCCGCGTGTCGTGAGCCGGAAAGACGCGCCCGAGGAGGAACCGGACGACGGTCTCGAGGTCGTCGCCCGCGCCCGCGAGCAGGTCGGCGACGAGCCCGACCGTCTCGAGGTCCGCCGGCGTCTCCTCCATCTCGATGGCCCGGTCGGCGAACGCCGCGAACTCCATACCCGGAGTCGGCGATCGCCGAACAAAAACACGCCGATGGACCGTCGCCGTTCCGGGTCACGGATATTTATACCGCGGTAGGCGTGTAACCCGGTATGGACACCGATCACGAGCTCTCCGAACGCGTTCGGGAGGTCCTCGACGTCGACCGGGGCGCGTTCGCCGATCGGGCCGCCGAGGAGGCCGAAATCGTCAAGCAACGGCTTCGGGAGGGCGCCTTCGACAACCACCAGTCGATCGTCGGCTTCGAGTACGAGTTCTACGCCGTCGCCGACGGGCGCTGGAGCGCGGAGTCGCGGGCGGGCGAGTACGCGCTCATGCGCGTGCCGCGTCGCCTCCTCGAGTTGATGGGCTTCGAAAAGGAGCTCGGACTCCACAACGCCGAGATGTCGACGAGCCCGCAGCCGCTCTCGGATCACGGCCTCGAAGCCCAGCTCTCGGAGGTTCGCGCCCGGCTGCAGGCCGCACTCGAGTGCACGTCGGCCGAGGGGATGCGGCTCGTCTCCGACGGCCTCTGGACGATCCCGCCGGCCGGCGAGACGGCGGCCGAGTACCTCGACGACAGCGTCGAGATCGACGGGATCCGGATCGCGACCAACATGAGCGAGGCCGTTCGCTACCACGCGATGGCGAACGCGATCGGCGAGGGAAGCGGCGATCGGCGCACCCGGCTTTCGGCCCCCGGCGTCTCCATGACGACCGCGACGGTCATGCCCGAGAGCCTGATCACGTCGATCCAGCCGCACTATCAGGTCGCACAGGCGGCGACGCTGCCGATCCACTTTCGATACGCCCTCCGCATCGCGGGGCCTCTCCTCGCGCTCGGCGTCAACTCCCCCTTCTTCCCGCCGGAGCTGTACGACGAGGACTGGGACGGCGAGCGGATCCTCGCAGACGGCGCACGCGAGAATCGGATCCACGTCTTCGAGTCGGTCCTCAACGGCCGGACGGACGAGCCGAAGGTCCGGTTCCCCGACGATCTGGAGACCACGGAGGAGGCGGTCGACCGGATCGCCGCCGACGAGGCGTTCGTGCCGATGGACCCGGAGCCGGGGACCAGGTTCGACGACGACTTCGCGACCTTCCGGACGAAACACGGCACCTACTGGCGGTGGGTCCGTCCGGTCTTCGACGGCGCGACCCGTTCTGCGGCCAACGCGCGCATCGAGTTTCGACCGATCGCGGCCCAGCCGACGGTCCGCGACTCGGTCGCCTTCCAGGCCGCGTTTGCGGGGCTACTGGCCGAGCTTCCAAAACGCGAGCATCCGGTCGTCAACCTCCCGTGGGAGCGTGCGCGAGACAACTTCTATGCGGCCGTCGAAGGGGGGATCGACGCCGACCTCGAGTGGATCGCGAACCACGGCGACCTCACGACCGATCACGAGGAGATCTTCGAGGATCTGTTGAACCACGCCGTCGCCGGCCTCGAGTCTGCCGGGTGCTCGCCGGCGGAGGCCGAACGCTGGATCGCGCCGCTCCGCTGGCGCGCACACGAGCGGGTGACCCCGGCGAGCTGGAAACACGACCGCGTGCGCGAGCGACTCGACGACGGCGAATCGTTCGATGCGGCAGTCGAGGCGACACAGCGCGAATACATCAAAAACCAGTCGGAGACGCTCGTCGACGGCGGATTCTCCGAGTGGTAGCGACTCCGAACGGGTCGGAAGGGCCTACAGCAGTTCCTCGAACTCCTTGTGGCGGGTGATCTCGACGCCCTCGTCGGTGACGACGGCGACGTTGATCCCGTTGCCGGACGCGAGGTCCCGCTCGACGGCGGACTTGATCGAGCGCGCGGCCACCGTCTTCGCGTCCTCCAGCGACATCCCCTCGTCGAACTCCTGTTCGAGGACGCCGAGCGCGTACTGGGAGCCGGAGCCGGTGACGGTGTACTCCTCCTCCGTCGTGCCGCCGAGGGCGTCGATGGAGTAGATGTGTGCGCCCTCCTCGTCGACGCCGCCGAGGATCGGCTGGACGACGAAGAACGCGCCGGAGCGGAGCAGGTTGCCCGTCAGCGTCGAGAGCGCCTCCATCGACATGTCCTTGCCCCGGCGCGCCTCATAGAGGTTCGTCTCGGCTTTGAGCGTGGAGATGAGCGACTGCGCCGCGGAGACGGACCCGGCGATCGTCAATGCGCCGGTGGGGTGGATCTGTTCGACCTTCTGGACGTCCTTCGAGGAGACCATGTATCCCATCGAGGCCCGCATGTCCGTCGCCAGGACGACGCCGTTCTCGGTGGTGAGACCGACGGTCGTGGTTCCGGTCTTCATGCCCTCCTCCTCGCCGGCCTCCGCGGCGCGCCGCTCGCTCTCGGAGAACTCGCCGAGTTCCGGTCCGAAGACCGGCCGGTCGTCGGACAGCTCAGCCGTGAGATCGCCTGTCGGTGTTCGCATTAGGTACGCGTTCGCCGGCGGCGCAGATAAAGGCAACCCTTCGACCACAGGTCGAAACCGCGTCCTCACTCGGCGGCGCCGGTCGCCTCGACGAGCCGCCGAACGGGACCCGAGAACGGCAGTCCCGCCCGCTGTGCTGCGAGCGCGATCGGGAAGACGGCGATCCCGAGCGCGATGGTCAACTGTGAGAGGCCGGTTCGGAGGGTTCGGTGCAGGCGGCTGATCATCGGTCTTCGATACTCGCCAGACTACGCCAGTATATATACTTTCCGTACGGCACCCGCAGTTGAACCCGGCGCAGTCCTGCGATCGTCGTGGAGCGACCGTGGGTGGCGACGGACGACTCCGGTCGACCGCTCCACGCTGGATACGATGGTTTGGTGTGGCCCACGAACTGCATAACTTATGAGAATGGGTTCCCGGTCGTGCGCCTATCCATCGCCATTGACGACCCGCGGAAAGTGGGTCTCGACGACCCGCGGTGAGTTCGCGGGAGCGGATTCTGACGCCCCCCTTGTCGACCCGGACGTCCTCCCCGTCGGCGGCGGACGTCGCGCGGAAACCGCAAAGCACGAAACCCCCGACCCCGACTACCGTGTATGAGCAACTACTTCGTCGCGATGGAAGCCGCGTGGTTGGTCCGTGACGTGGAGGACGTCGACGACGCGATCGGCGTCGCCGTCAGCGAGGCCGGAAAGCGACTCAACGAGACGGACAAACAGTACGTCGAGGTCGAGGTCGGCGCGACGCCGTGTCCCGCCTGCGGCGAGCCGTTCGACTCGGCGTTCATCGCCGCCGGAACGGCCCTCGTGGGGCTGCTTCTCGAGATCGAGATCTTCAACGCCGACGGCGAGGAGCACGCCTCGCGGATCGCCAAAAGCGAGGTCGGCGGGGCGCTTCGGGACGTTCCCCTCGAGGTGATCGAGGTCGTCGAGACCGAGGACGACGAGGACGAGTAGCCTCCCCCGTCGCTGGACGGCGTTCGTTCCCGGCGACACGTGACGCCGACGGCGGGATCCGACGCCGAAAGCTTTTCTAATAACCTTTAGTTATAGGGGGTATGGAGCTACCCACCCCACAGGACCTGCGCGAGCGCCGCAACGCGTTGGGCCTCACACAGAGCGCGCTCGCCGACGCGGCGGGCGTCTCACAGCCGCTGATCGCCCGCATCGAGGGCGGGGACGTCGACCCGCGGCTCTCGACGCTTCGACGCATCGTCAACGCGCTCGAGGAGGCCGAAGGCGAGGTCGTTCGCGCGGAGGATCTGATGCACGAGACCGTCGTCAGCGTCGCGCCCGACGACGCCGTCAGCGACGCCTTCGATCTGATGGACGAGGAGGCGTACTCGCAAGTTCCGGTGCTGCAAAACGGCATCCCGGTCGGATCGCTCAGTCTCTCGGACATCAACGAGGCCGGCGAGGACGTCGGCACACTCCCGGTCAGCGAAGTCATGAGCGAGTCGTTCCCGACGGTCGCACGCGACGTCACCGTCGACGAGCTCCGAAACCTTCTCGATCACTACAAGGCGGTCATGGTGACCGACGGCGGCGAGACGGTCGGGATCATCACCGAAGCCGACATCGCGGCGCACCTCTCCTGAGTCGCATTTCGCGTTCGGTCCCGTCCTTTCCCTCGAGTTTTTATCCGATACCGAACCAGCCACCGCGTGCGCTAACCAACTCGACCATCTTCGGCCCGGGCGGTCGTGGCACACGCCGGGATGGGACGAGACTCGACGTGCCCTGTTCGCCAGCGTTTCGAAGCGATCGCCGTCCCGACCGTCACGCTCGGAGGTCGAGTCCGCGGATCGCGACGCCTTCCCCTTCCTCGACGTGTCCGATCACGCGTCCCTCGGTTTCGTCGGCGAGTGCGTCGGCGGCGTCGGAGTCGATCGCGGCGACGAACCCGGTACCCATGTTGAACGTTCGGTGCATCTCCTCGGCCGGGACGTTCCCCTCCGTCCGGACGAACTCGAAGACCGGCTGTGGCTCGTAGGGGTCCTCGATCACGTAGCGGTTCTCCCCCAACCGCTCGAGGTTCGTCCACCCGCCGCCGGTGACGTGTGCCGCACCGCGGACGCCGTGATCCCGCATGGGATCGAGGAGTCCCGTGTAGATACGAGTCGGCTCCAGGAGCGCCTCCCCGACCGTCTCGTAGTCGCCGAAGGGACACGGGTCCGTGTACTCGTGATTTCGGGTGACCGCCTCACGAGCGAGGGTCAGCCCGTTCGAGTGGATCCCCGAGGAGGGCCAGCCGACGAGCGCGTCCCCCGGCTCGGCGCCCCCCTCGAAGACGGCGTCCTTCGCGGCGAGGCCCGCACAGGTTCCGGCGAGGTCGAGCCCCCGGATCACCTCGGGCATCACGGCGGTCTCGCCGCCGACAAGCTCGATGTCCGCGCGTTCGGCGCCCGCGGCGAGCCCCTCGCCGACCTGTTCGGCGAAGCCCTCGTCCGGCTCGTCCACCGCGAGGTAATCGACGAACGCGACCGGCCGAACCCCCGCGGCCACCAGGTCGTTGACGTTCATCGCGATGCAGTCGATGCCGATGGTGGAGTAGTCGCCGAGCGCCTCCGCAACGAGCAGCTTCGTTCCGACGCCGTCGGTCGCGAGCGCCAGGTATCGATCGCCGATGTCGAGCAGTCCGGCGTAATCACCCTCGGAGTCGCCGACGGCATCGATGAGCGCCGCCGTCGCGGCCTCGCTCGCGTCGATGTCGACCCCCGAGTCCGCGTAGGTGAGCCCCGGTTCCTCCTCGTCCGTGGTCGCCTCGTCGCTCATAGTGGTGAAGGCGGCTCGCCGGAGGAAAAACACACCGCTTGCCGGCTGTAGGACCCAATCGGAATCGGAGTGCGCTCGCCGAGTCAGAACGCGTACACGCCAGCGCCCGAGAGCAGGAATCCCGCCGTTGCGGCCGCCGAGACGATGAAAGTGGCCGCCCAGACGGGTTTGCTCCAGGTGATCACCGTCCGGCCGTCGAGGGGTCCGTACGGGATCAGGTTGAAGGCGGCGAGAAAGAGGTTGATCGCCACCCCGCGAGCGCCGAGTACGGCCAGCACGTCCGAGGCGATCGCGAATCCGACGAGCAGAATCGGCGCGAAGACCAGGCTCAACGCGAGGTTCACGGCCGGTCCGGCGAGGGCGATGTGTCCGTGCTCGCGGGGGGTGATCCGTCCCTGATGGTGGACTGCGCCGGGGGCGGCGAAGATGAACCCGAGGAACGCGGACATCACGGCGAGGAACAACATTCCGTGGTCCGCTCGGAACTCCGCGATCTGGTCGTAGCGAACGGCGACGACCTTGTGAGCGATCTCGTGGAGCAGGAACGCGACGCCGGCGGTGGCGAGGCTGACGAACAGGAGGACGACGCCGCCGGCCGAGAGCAGCGCGCCGATCGCGCCCGCGCCACCCTCGAAGAAGATCGCGAAGGCGACCCCGAGAGCCAGCCACGCGACGAGGAGGTCCGTAAGCTCCGTGCGGCTGAACTGCAGTCCGGCGATCCGAACGCCGGCGGAGCGTGTGCCGGGCGTCATCGTGCCGCGAGCACCTCCCATATCGTCTCCGCGCTCTGGCGTGCCCCCTCGATCATCAGCCTGGAGACGCCGTCGATGCCGCCGAGTTCGGCGCCGAACATCGGGAGCAGGTACGTCGCGAACAGGAAGCTCGCAACGATGCTGCCGACGTTCGTCATCGCAACGATCATGATGAGCCGAAACAGAGGAACGTCGAACATCTCGGAGAGGATCCGACTCATCGGCTTCGTCTCGTCGGAGATGAGCTCGTTGAGCGTGGCGATGTCGCTCACGTTGACCGAGAGGCTCCGAAGCTCGACCCAGCCGGCGAACCAGCCGGGCGCGAGCATCGGATTGATCGACGTCATCCACGCCACCGCCCCGCCGACGCCGGCTGACGTCCAGCGCGCCCCGGCGAGCTTCGCGAAGGAGAACGCGAAGAACGCGTTGATCGCGAACCACGCGGCGAACACCCGCAGGAGATAGCCCTGCTGGACGCCCGCCATCGCGAGCAGCAGGAAGAACCCGACGAAGACGACGGTGACGCCGTATCCGAGGATGGTCCCCCACGGGATTCCGCGTCCCGTGTTCCGCTCTCGGCCGACGAGGGTCTCCATCGCGGGGAGCGTGGCGGGATCCTCGAGGTACGATTCGATCCCGCGTCTGTGTCCGGCGCCGACCACGGCGACGACGTCGAATCCACGTTCGCGAAGCGCGACCAATCGGTGGGCGATGAAGGCGTCGCGCTCGTCGATCAGGGCCTCGGCGCCGCCGGGCGAGAACTGTCGAAACTCCTCCATCATCACGGTGACGACGTCGGCGTCGGTGAGGTCCTCGACTTCCAGTCCCTCGATCCCGCCTTCCGCCTCGGGCTCGTCGACGCCGAGAAGGCCGATGATCGCGGCGACGGCGAGTCCGATTCCCGCCCCGCAGAGCAGGCCGAGACCCAGGCTCCCGATCGCGCGGACGGTGAACGGGCTGAAGACGGCCTCGATCGGGCCGTCGACCACGCCGGTCGCCGCCACCGCGATGGCGGTCGCGATGCCGCCCCCGAGCGCGAGCAGGAGTCGGTCGTCGGGGTTGGAGACGAGCGGTCCAGTTCGTTCGAGAAGGTACGCGACCCCACCTCCGAGGAGAACGCCCCCGGCTACCCTGGTGAGAAGCAGCTCGGAGACGCCGAGCGAACCGCCGAACAGCGCGATCGCGGGGCCGACCAGGCTCCCCGCGATCACGCCGATCGTGACGCCGACGATCCGGGGATCGGTGATCCCGAAGGCGAGCCCGCCGACCATCCGGAGCTTCTCGAGGATCGTCATGCGGGCCCAGAACCGCTGTATGGTCGTCTGGATGTCCCGATCGACGAGGGCGACCTCGATGCCGAGCGACTGGGCGGTTTCGACGGCCGCCATCATGTCGGCACCGGGCTCGATGTCGAACCGCTCGCCGAGTTGCGACTGGACGTACGAGAGCATCCAGTAGGCGAGGAACTGGAAGACGGTGTTTCCGCGCAGGAGGTCGCTCGCGTCGAGGTCATCAGGCGTTCCGCCCTGCAGTTGCCGGTACCGCCCCTCGTCGAGTTCCACGGCTACGACGTCCGGACGTTCGCGTTCGATCGTCTCTTCGACCTCGGCGACGCTCTCGGAGGAGACGTGAGCGGTTCCGACGACGGTCACCGATCCCGGCTCCGATCCGTCCGGGGGTGATTCGGGGGTGGACGGCGGGTCGTCCGGGGCGTTCACGGACGAGTCCCCGGATCGATCCGGCGTTTCGGGCATTGTGCCCCGGTAGTCGATCACGCCGTATAGGGGTTGTGAGTCGACCGCGTGGGTTCCCGCGCGGTCGGGCCGCGCGAGATCACTCCGACGGTGACGTCCTTTGGGAGCTTCACTCCACCGTGACGCTCTTGGCCAAGTTTCGCGGCTTGTCGATCGGGCGACCGAGGTCGTTGGCGAGGTGGTAGGACACGAGTTGGAGCTGCACGTTGGCGAGGACCGGCGCCGTGAGCGGGTGTGTGTCCGGAATCTCGAGGACGAGATCGGCGTACCGGGCGGCCTCGGAGCGTCCGTCCGTGACGACCACGACGGGCGCGTCGCGCGCCTCGACCTCCTTTATGTTCGAGATCGTCTTCCTCGCTCGCTCTCCGTCCCCGGTGACGATCGCGAACACCGGCGTCTCGGACGTGACGAGCGCCAGCGGGCCGTGTTTCAGCTCGCCGGCGGCGAACCCTTCCGCGTGCTCGTAGCTTATCTCCTTGCACTTCAACGCGCCCTCCAGCGCGACAGGGAACTGTCCGCCGCGGCCGATGAAGAAGAACGCGTCCGATCCCGAGATCTCGGCGGCGACCTCGCGGGCGTCGGTCGTATCGAGGACCTCCTGGACCGCGCCGGGGAGGTCGCGTAGCGCCTCGATGAGGGGGTCGAGATCGTCGACGACGTCGACGAGATCCTCGACCAACAGGAGGGACGCGACGAGCTGTGAGGAGAACGTCTTCGTCGCGGCCACGCCGATCTCGGGACCCGCGCGAATGTAGACGACGTCGTCGCACTCGCGAGCCGCGGTCGAGCTGACCTGGTTCGTCACCGCGAGCGTCCTCGCCCCCCTCGCGCGCGCCTCCCGCAGCGCGGTGAGGGTGTCCGCGGTCTCCCCGCTCTGGGAAATCCCGACGACGAGCGTGTCCTCCGCGAGCGGTGCGGGCGCGGTCGCGTACTCGCTCGCGAGGTGGGCAGCCGCGGGCACCCCGGCCTCACGCAACAGCGTGGCCGCGTACATCGCGGCGTGGTAGGAGGTCCCGCAGGCGACGAGGTGGACCGATCCCGGCGCCGGGAGATCCGAGAGCTCCTCTATCTCGATCGTTCCCTCGAGTTCGTCGAGCCGCCCCGAGAGACACTGTCGGAGCGCGTCCGGCTGCTCGTTGATCTCCTTGAGCATGTAGTGATCGTAGCCGCTCTTTCCGGTCGCCTCGGCGGTGTACTCGACCGTCTCGATCGACACCTCGGCCGGGGATCGATCCGCGTTTCGAACGGTCCACCGGTCCGGGCGAAGCTCGACGCGCTGTCCGTCCTCCAGGTAGACGACGTCGCGCGTCCGTTCGACGAACGCCGGCACGTCGCTCGCCAGGTACGTCGCGCGCTCGCCGACCCCCATCACCAGCGGGGATCCCTGTCTCGCGGCGAAGATCCCCTCGTGTCCGTCGATCGTGGCACACAGCGCGTAGCTACCCTCCAGGCGATCGACGACCGCGTGGAAGGCGTCCGCGGGATCGATCGAGGACGATCCCCCAGCCGCCGCCGTACCGTCCGAACCGCGCCGGAGTTCGCGTGCGATGAGGTGCGGGACGACCTCCGTGTCCGTCTCGCTCGTGAAGGTGACGCCGTCCGCCTCCAGCTCGTCGCGGATCGCCTGGTAGTTCTCGATGATCCCGTTGTGGACGACGGCGACCCGTCCCGACTCGTCGGTGTGGGGGTGGGCGTTCCGGTCGGCCGGCGGACCGTGCGTGCTCCAGCGCGTGTGTCCGATCCCGAAGTCGCCGGCCGGCGGATCGGCGGAGACGGCCGTCCGAAGCTCGTCGAGCTCGCCCGCCCGCTTTCGGACCTCCAGGTCGGGTCCGAGCGCGACCCCGGCGGAGTCGTACCCGCGGTACTCGAGGTTTCCGAGCCCCTCCATCAGCGTCTCGAGCGTCTCGTTCGGGCGACCCATACAGCTGACGATCCCGCACATTACCGGACCACCTCGCTTCCGTCGTCGATCTCCCCGCCGACGGTCGCGCCCGGACCGACCCGCGCGTCGTGTCCGACGATCGTCCCCGGTTCGGCGACTGCTCCCCCGCCCAACTCGGCGCGGTCGGCGAGAACCGCGCCGAGTTCGATGTCCTCGTGAACGGTCGTTCCACGCCGAACGTCCCCGGGGCCGCCCGAAACGGTCGCGCCGGCGCCGACGCGAACGCTCTCGCCCGACACGAGATCGACGACGGTCGCGTTCGCGCCGATCCGACAGTCGGCATCGATCACGGTGTCGCGAACGACCGCTCCCGTTCCGACCGTGGATCCGGTTCCGATCGCGGCGTTCGGGCCGACCACGGCGCCGGCACGGACGACCACGCCCGCGTCGATCGCGACCGGCGGGACGAGCGTCGCGCTCGCGTGGATCCGCGCGTCGTCCGCGACGTAGACGTTCCGGCGAACCTCCGGAAGCGACACGTCGCGGTTCGAGAGCACCTCTCGCGTCAGCGTCCGGAGGTCCCACGGATAGGTCGCGTCCCGCCAGTAGGCGTCGGTCCGAACCGCTCGGACCTCCGAGCCGGCGGCGATCCGCCTCGCGACCGCGTCGGGCAGCAGGATCGCTCCGTCCCTGCGGTCGACGGACTCGAGGGCCTCGAAGACGTCCGGGTCGAACGCGTACACGCCCGCGTTGAGCAGCCGGTAGTCGTCCCCGCCCGGCTGCTCGACGAGATCGCTCACCCGATCGCCGTCGAGCGAGACGGCGCCGTACTGTGGGGCCCGGTCGGCCTCGACAACCGCCATCGTGGCGCCGGTCGAGCCGCGTCCGTGGTCGCCGTCGCGTCCGTGACCCCGTCGGACCTCCTCGACCATCTCCGTGTCGACGATCTGGTCGCCGTTGACGACGAGGAACGGCGCGTCGATCGCATCGCGGGCCTGGAGGAGGGCGTGGCCGCTTCCGAGCTGGTGGGTCTGTTCGTGGTAGGCGACCGCCAGTCCGCGGTACTCGTCGCCGACGTGCGAGCGCACGCGGTCGCCGGCGTAGCCGACGACCAGGTGGACTTCGCGCACCCCCGCGTCGACGAGGGCGTCGAGGACGTGCTCGAGGATCGGCCGCGTGCCGGCCGGCAGCATGGGCTTCGGCCGGTGTGCGGTGAGCGGGCGAAGGCGTCGCCCCTCGCCGGCCGCGAGCACCACGGCGGTTCGAGGGCCCGGGTCCGGCCCGGAGGGGTTCCGTGACATTGTTCGGTTCACGACAGGCGAGAGCGGGCCATATATCTGGTGGGAGGCGAGCGGGCGATTTCGACTCCTCGTCCCTCACCGATCCCTGGTGACGGTCTCTCCGGGCCCGGTCGTCGTGTCCGCGTCCAGTCGGACGCCGGCGTCGATCGACGTGTCGATGCCCGTCTTGACGCGGTCACCGCAGACGACGCCGAACTTGCGGCGTCCAGTCGAGACGCGCTCGCCCTTCACCGTGAGTTCGATCGGCTCCCCGTCGTGGCGGAGGTTCGCGACGTCGGTTCCAGCCCCGAAGTTCACCTCGCGGCCGACCACGCTGTCGCCGAGGTAGGAGAGGTGGCCGACGCTCGATCCCGAATCGAGGACGCTGTTTTTCACCTCGACCGCGTGTCCGACCTTCGCGTTCGGGCCCAGATACGTCGCTCCGCGCACGTACGCGTTCGGCCCGACCGTCGCGCCCGATGAGACGTACGCCGGCCCCTCGATCACGACGCCGGGTTCGATCTCGGCCCCCTCCTCGATCACGACGTCGCCCGTGATCGTCGCGTCCGGATGGACGCTGCCTCGAACGCCCGTTTCGAGTTCCGCGAGCTTCCACTCGTTGGCCTCGAGAAGCTCCCACGGTCGGCCGACGTCGAGCCATCGTTCGACCGGAACGACCTCGACGTCGACGGACTCACAGGCGCGCTGGAGCACGTCCGTCAACTCGCGTTCGCCCCGTTCGCTCTCGGGGACGTCGAGACGCTCACGGCTCGAGGCCGGGAAGACGTATGCTCCGGTGTTGATCAGGTTCGAGGGCGGGTCCGCGGGCTTCTCGATCACGCCCTCGAGGTACCCCCGTTCGTCGCGCGCGAGGACGCCGTATTCGGAGGGGTTGTCGACGCGGTAGGACCCGACCGCGGGGCCGGCCTCGAGGAGTGTTCGAAGGTCGTCCGCCTCGTAGAGCGCATCGCCGTTCAACACGGCGAAGGGGCCGTCATCGAGTTCGGGTGCCGCGGCCGCGACCGCGTCGGCCGTGCCGCGTCGCCGCTCCTGGGAGACGAAGGTCACCGGAACCCCGATCTCGGCGTCCTGGAAGTACGCTCGGACCGCCTCGGCCTCGTACCCGACGACGAGGACGATCCGGGAGGCCCCGGCCTCGATCGCCGTCTCGACGGTGTGGGCGACGAGCGGCTTGCCCGCGACCGGCAACATCGGCTTCGGTCGATCGGCGGTCAGCGGTCGCATCCGCGTGCCCTCCCCCGCGGCGAGAACGACTGTCTGCATGGTCCCCACTCCGCCGTGATGCTACAAGAAGCTCCGGGGTCTCCATCGGAACGGATCGAGGTCTCGAGCGAAAGGAGTCATCGACCAACCGGGCGAAACACGTCATATCGGAATCACTCTCCGTCGAACTTTTCACCCGTCGCTCGGTAGCCGAGGGTATGTCCGACTCACGCGAGACGCCGGAGGACGCGCCGCAGGTCGACGAACTCACGCCGCCGGACCGCACGTTGATGGGTCCCGGACCGAGCGACGTCCACCCGCGCGTGCTGCGGGCGATGAGCACGCCGCTCGTGGGCCACCTCGATCCCTCGTTCATCGAGATCATGGACGAGGTGCAGGAGCTGATGCGCTATACGTTCCGGACGGACAACCGCTGGACGATCCCGGTCTCGGGAACCGGATCGGCCTCGATGGAGGCCGCGATCGGCAACCTCGTCGAACCGGGGGACACGATGCTGGTCCCGACGAACGGCTACTTCGGCGGACGGATGGCCTCGATGGCGCGGCGGGCCGGCGGGGAGGTCGTCGAGGTCGACGCGCCGTGGGGCGAACCGCTCGATCCGGCGGACGTCGAGGCGGCGTTTAACGAACACCAGCCGGACGTCTTCGGGTTCGTCCACGCCGAGACGTCGACGGGCGTCCTCCAGCCGGAGGTCCCCGAACTCACGTCCATCGCGCACGAGCACGACGCGTACGTGATCGCCGACTGCGTGACCTCGCTCGGCGGCGTCGAGCTGCGCGTCGACGACTGGGACATCGACGTCGCCTACTCGGGGCCCCAAAAGTGCCTCTCGTGTCCGCCCGGCGCGAGTCCGCTCACACTCTCCGACCGCGCGATGGACAAAGTCCTCGACCGCGAGACCGATCCCCGGTCGTGGTACCTCGATCTCTCCCTGCTCGAGGGGTACTGGGGCGACGATCGGTCGTATCACCACACCGCACCGATCACGAACGTCTACGCGATCCGCGAGGCCCTCCGGCTCGTCGCCGAGGAGGGCATCGAGAACCGATGGGATCGACACCTGGAGGTCGCCGGCGGGCTGAAGGCCGGCCTCCAGGACATGGGTCTCGAGATGAACGCGCCCGACGAGTACTGGCTGCCCAGCCTGAACGCCGTCAAGGTTCCCGACGGCGTCGACGACGCCGCCGTGATCGACCACCTCATCGAGGAGTACGATCTGGAGATCGCCTCCGGGCTCGGCGACCTGGCCGGCGACATCTGGCGGATCGGCTGTATGGGCTACTCCGCGCGCCCGAAGAACGTCGAGTACCTGCTCGCCGCCCTCGAGGACGCCCTCGCGGAGCAGGGACAGCTCTGAGTCGTCGAGCCGTCTAAACCGACGACGGACGAGCATCGGGATCACAACACGCGGCTCGTGGCGCCACAACGTTCATTCCCAAGGACGAGAACGATCGGTCATGGGCGATCGACCGTGCGATCGGGTGTTCTGTCCGGCGTGTGATGCGCCGGCGACGACGAGCGACGCGACGTGTCCGGATTGCGGCGCTCCGCTGCCGGACGACCGCGAGTGAAGGGGTTGATCCTCGCCTGAGCGTTCCTGGTCGCTTGCTTTGCGAGCGGCGAATTGGCTGCGTCGGATTCCTTTACAGATCCACTCGACGGTTCGCGCCGATCGCCGTGGCTCGACGGTTCGGACGGGCCGGGAGGGATTTGAACCTCACTCGCACGGTCGCCTCGCTCCGCTCGGCGCTGCGTGCTCCCTGGTTCGAACCCTCCTCCGCGTTTTCACTGCTCGCTTCGTTCGCAGGAAAACGGGCCGGGAGGGATTTGAACCCCCGACCGACGGATTAAGAGTCCGTCGCTCTCCCTAACTGAGCTACCGGCCCTCATCGTCCCCTTTCCGGGACACCATAAAAGGACTTTCGTCTTCCCGTCCGTGCCTCCGAGATCCTCGACTATCGCTCCCGGATCACCGTTCCCGCCTGCGATCTGATCGACGCCGGCGCGAATATCGATCTCGATATCGAACCCGGCAAGCGCGTCTGTTAAGTGTCGTGCGATCCGAACGCGGGTACCTATGAGTGTAGGGGCGAGCGGGACCGCTCGAACGCGATACGCGATCCTCGGGTGTGGAAGCGTCGGCCACGCCGTCGCGGAATCGCTCACGGACCGCGACAAGGACGTTCTGATCCTCGATCGCGACGAGAGCCGCGTCGAGGCGCTCCGCGATCAGGACCTCAACGCCCAGGTTCAGGACATCTCCGAACCCAGCGTCGCCGACGCCGTCGCCGATCGCGACATCGTGTTGATCCTTGCCTCCGACGTCGACGCCAACAAGGCCGCCGTGGAGGCGGTTCGCGACGCGGGCGGCGACCACTACGTGGTGGTCCGCGCCTCCGATCCCGTAAGCGAGGACGAGCTTCGTGACCTCGGCGCCGACGTCGTGATCAACCCCTCCACCGTCATCGCCGACTCCGCGCTCCGGTCGCTCGAGACCGGCGAGCTCGAGTACATGGCGCGCCAGCTCGCCGACATCCTCTCCTCGACGGAGGACGGGATGGCGATCCTCACCCACGACACGCCGGATCCGGACTCGATCGCCTCCGCGACCGCGCTCCAGGCGATCGCCGACTCCTACGGCGTCGAGGCCGACATCCTCCATCCCGGCGACGTCGGCCACCAGGAGAACCGCGCGTTCGTGAACCTGCTCGGGATCGATCTCCTCTCGCGTGCGGAGGCGCGGCCGCTCTCGGAGTACGAGACGATCGCCGTCGTGGACCACGCAAAATCCGGCGATCCCGAGACCACCATCGACGCCGACGTGGACATCTACATCGACCACATCGAGGCGGAGACGGAACTCGAGGCCCGGTTCGTCGACATCCGGACCAACGTCTCCTCGACGTCGACCATCCTCACGAAGTACCTCCAGGAGTTCGACCTCTCACCCTCGGAGGCCGTCGCCACGGCGCTTCTCTACGGGATTCGCGCGGAGACCCTCGACTTCAAACGCGACACGACGCCCGCGGATCTGACCGCCGCCGCCTACCTCCACCCGTTCGCCAACCACGACACCCTCGAACAGGTCGAATCGCCCTCGATGTCCCCGGAGACGCTCGACGTGCTTGCCGAGGCCATCCAGAGCCGACAGGTCCAGGGAAGCCACCTCTTTTCGAGCGCGGGTTTCATCCGCGATCGCGACGCGCTCTCGCAGGCGGCCCAGCATCTGTTGAACCTCGAGGGGATCACCACGACGGCCGTGTTGGGCGTCGCCGACGAGCACATCCACCTCGCCGCGCGCTCGAAGGACATCCGAATCAACATCGGAAACGTCCTCCAGGAGGCCTTCGAGGACATGGGCGAGACGACCGGCCACTCCACGCAGGGCTCCGTGGAGATCCCCCTCGGGATCTTCACCGGCATCGAGACGAACGACGAGAACCGCGACACCCTGCTGTCGCTCACCGAGGAGGCGGTGAGACGCAAGCTCTTCGACGCGATGGGCGTCGAGGGGACCTCCTCGGAGAGTTCGAACGGCTCTTGAGCTGTCGATCGACACCGAGACCGGCGTTCGTGATTCTTCGATCGACGACGAAGGGAACGACGCCGGTGTGAGAACGCTCCGCGGGTCAGGCGACCGCTTCGCCGGAGTCCTCCTCGTCCGATTCGAGCCGCTCTATCACGTCGTTGATCAGAATGACGTCCCCGACCGCCCGAACCCATCGATACGGAACGATGGCGCCCTCGCCGGACTGCACGCGGTTCCGGAAGAGCTCGCCGTTGAGTTCCGTGAGCGCGAGTCCGGTCACGGACCGGGAGTCGATGTCGAGCCGTACGTCCTCGACCTCGCCGACGAACACGCCGTTGTTCGAGTAGACCTCGCGACCGACGAGGCTCGTGATCTCATCTGCCGTCGATTGCATACCCGTGAGGTGGCGAGCGCGCCTATTAAGTATTGGTTGTCGGCGGACGGACGTCCGACGATCGCACGACATCGGACGCGAACGGGTCCGGTCAGTTCGAACGCATCCGCTTTCTCCGACGGTGGCCCGGACGTCGACGAATACGCGACCGGGTCGGACGAAAACGCCAAGACGCCGGGGGCGGACGATGAGGTATGCGACTGGAGGACTACTGGGGCGTCGGCCCGAAGACGAGCGAGCGGCTCGCGGAGACGCTCGGCCGCGAGCGGGCCGTCGAGGCGATCGAGTCGGCGGACGTTCGGGCCCTCGTCGACGCCGGGATCCCGCGCGGGCGGGCCACCCGGATCCTCCGGCGAGCGAACGGCGATGCGAGCATGGGACTTCTCGCCACGAGCGACGTCCGGACCGTCTACGACGACCTGCTCGCGCTCGCCGCGAGCGACGCGCTCACCGCCCACGCCGGCGACAGGATCCGAGTACTGACCCCGCTTTCGGACCCGGAGGCGATCCGGAATCGGCTCGAGAACGTGATCGCCGCCAGGGACGCCTGGGAGGCCCTGAACGACTCCGATCGGGAGACGGTGATCGACGCCTTCGAGGAGTACGACGCGGCCGGCGGAACGGATAGAGCCGCTGTCAAGGCGGCCCTCGCGCTCGAAGGTGTCGACGTCGAAAGCGGTCCCTTCGCCCCGCTGGCGACCCTCGACGGCGACGCGCTCCGTGAGGCCGCGGGAGCACTCGGGTACGTCCGCGGGCGTTCCGACCGTCGAGGAGGCGATCGCGACGACGAGGCGGTCCCTCCCACTGCCGCCGACCTCGAGGTCCTCGAGGGTGCGGACGAGGAGCTCGATCGGCTCCGAGACCAACTGGCCGCGGCCCGTGGTCTCGAGAACGCCGCATTCGACGTCATCGAAGAGGTCCGCGAGGGATCGGTGCGCGACTTCGAGTCGTTCAAAGGCGGCGTCGTCGACCACGTGGCCGATCGGACGGGCGTCGATCCGGGACGGATCCGGTCGGCCGCGCCCGGCGAAGCGGTCGACGCCGCGGACTTCGTCTCGGGGACGCTCCGCGCGCTCGTCGACGACCTCGAGTCGGCCGCGGATCGACGCGAGGAGACCGTCGCCGCGGACCTCCAGGAGCGAATCAACGAGGCCGGCGGGGACGTAGAGACCGCCGTCGAGGCGGTCGCGGACGCGGCCTTCGAGCTCTCCCTCGGCCGATTCGCCGCGGAGGAGGACCTCTCGCGGCCGGTGTTCGGAGGGGACGGAATCGCGGTCGTGGGTGCGAGACATCCCTTCCTCGACGGCGAGGTCGAACCCGTGAGCTACGCGGTCGGGTCGCACTCGCTGGCCGCGGACGGGGAGCAGGAAGCCATTCTCGAGGAGGAGAGATCGCTCACATCCCCGCCGTCCGGCGATCGAGTGACGGTTCTCACCGGCGCGAACTCCGGCGGCAAGACGACGCTCCTCGAGACGCTCTGTGCGGTCGCCCTGCTCGCGTCGATGGGGCTTCCGGTGCCGGCCGACCACGCCGAGGTCGGCCTATTCGATCGGATCGTCTTCCACCGACGTCACGCGTCGTTCAACGCCGGCGTGCTCGAGTCGACGCTCAAGTCCATCGTCCCGCCGCTCGTCGAATCGGGCCGAACGCTGATGCTCGTCGACGAGTTCGAGGCGATCACCGAACCCGGCCGCGCCGCCAACCTGCTGAACGGGCTCGTCGATCTGACCGTCGATCGCGGCGCGCTCGGCGTGTACGTGACCCACCTCGCCGACGAGTTGAGCCCCCTTCCCGATCGGGCGCGGATCGACGGGATCTTCGCCGAGGGGCTGACCGACGATCTCGACTTGCGGGTCGACTATCAGCCGCGATTCGGCACCGTCGGCAAGTCGACGCCGGAGTTCATCGTCTCGCGGCTCGTCGCCAACGCCGACGATCGGGGGGTTCGCGGGGGATTCGAACACCTCGCGGAGGCCGTCGGCGAGGAGGCGGTTCAGCGAACGCTCTCGGACGTTCGGTGGTCCCCCGAGTGAGTGATCGCGCGGCGGTGCCGTCGCTACGCTGCCAAGATAGAGTCGTTCGAGAAGCGATACCTCCCGCGGTCGGCGTTACAGTCGTTGCAGGTTCGTCGCTCGGGGACCCTTGTCGGCCTCCTCGATGTCGAATTCGACCTCCTGCCCCTCCTCGAGGTCCGGGCCGCCGACGTCCTCCATGTGGAAGAAGACGTCCTCGTCCGCGTCCTCGGTTTCGATAAAGCCGTAGCCGCCAGTGTCGTTGAAGAATGCAACAGTGCCAGTAGCCATTACTGCGTCTCCGGAGAGAACTGGGACGTCCGGATATTTATACTTATGGGACGAATTCGCACTTCGCCGTTCGTTCGACAGATAATTGGACGTATGGAGCTATCAATACTACCTATCGAGAATAATAGGGCATTCCCGAACCATTATAGAGCGATTAGATTAACAATCTCCGGAAATACTGTCCCATCGTAAAATTATAAGTCACAAGGGATCGCATGATCGCGTATGTCAACGACCCCATCGACGACACCGACGCCGAACTGGAGCGACCCCAACGACTGCCCCTTCTGCGGCGAGCCGCTCTCGGATCCGGGTGCCGGGTTCGTCGATCACCTCGCGGAGAGCGATGCCTGCGAGGCCGGATTCGACGACTGGCGCGAGAACGTCGCCGGCGACATGGGCGGCGAGTGGAGCGGATGACGCGGTAGGCGCTGCCGTTCGAACCCTCGCCCGCGGTCCGGTGTTCTTTGCGGCCGAGATCGAGGTCCTCATCGCCGAGGGATTTTACCCGCTCGAGCGCGGCCCATCGTCATGGAGTTCGATCACGTCGGGATCGCCACGCGGGACGCCGGAGCCCTCGCGGATCTCTTCGACGACCTGTTCGTTGCGCCGATCGCTCACGAGGAGCGATTCGACGGCATGCGCGTCGTGTTCTTGGAGCTCTCCGGCGGCGGATACCTCGAGCTTCTCGAACCGGGTGACGGCGGCCCGGTAGCCGACTTTCTCGATCGGTCGGGGCCCGGTATCCATCACGTCGCCTTGGGGACCGAAGACGTCGCTGCAGCGCTCGATCGGGCCCGTTCCCTGGGCGTGGAGCTGATCGACGAGGAACCTCGGCCCGGTGCGTGGGGACACGACGTTGCGTTTCTGCACCCCCGTTCGACGGGTGGGGTTCTCGTCGAGTTCGTTGAACGGACCGACGGCCAGTAATGGGCCGTCGGTCCGTCTCCCGGTGGCGGCCAGTAATGGGCCGTCGGTCCGTCTCCCGGTGACGGCCAGTAATGGGCCGTCGGTCCGTCTCCCGGTGGCGGCCAGTAATGGGCCGTCGATCCGTCCCTCGATGACGATCGGGTTTTTAACCGATGGCGACCCAACCCGGGTCGTATGGTCGCGATCGAAGCGATGGACGTCGGAGTCGTCCTGATCGGGTTGGTGTTGGCGTTCGTCGGAGCCGCGGTCTCGGTCTACGCGGTCACGCTCACGGGGTTCCTCATCGGAGCCGGCGTCGGCCATCTCGCCGCGCCGAACCTCGCGGGACTGCTCGGCGTCGAGGGGCTCCTCGCCTCCGCGGCCGCGGTGGCGATCGGCGGCGGGATCGGCGCGGTTCTCGCGTACGTCGGGCTCTCCTTCGCCGTGATGGGGATCGGTGCGATCGTCGGCGCGTTCGTCGGCCGGTTCGTCGTGGGGCCGCTCTACGTCGAGGGAACGATCCTGCTCGTCGGCGCGACGCTGGCGGGGATGGCCGTCGGTGCGATCGTCGGTATCGTGCTCACGCGGACCACGCTCGTGTTCTCGACCGCGTTCATCGGCGCGGCGCTCGCCTCGCGATCGCTCACGCCGGGCGATTTCGAGGCGGCCACGGACCCGATTGCGCTCGAGGCGCTCGTCATCGACCCCACGGCGCCCGCGTTCCTCGCGGTGTTCGTCCTCGGTGTCCTCTCGCAGGTGGGGCTGTTCAAGTTCGGGTACGTCACGAAGCTGGCGGCGATCGTCCCGGGTGCGGGACGGTGGACGGCGAGCGACGACGGCGGGTGACCCGTCGACGCATCCGGCCTATCCGTGAACCCTCGCCCGCCTACTCGTACTCGTCTCGCCCGCCTACTCGTACTCGTAGAACCCACGTCCCGACTTTCGCCCGAGGTCGCCGGCCTCGACCTTCCGTTTCAGCAGGTACGCCGGCGTGTAACGATCCCCGAGCTCCTCGCGAAGCGTCTCGCTCGCGGCGAGGACGACGTCGAGCCCGATCTGGTCGGCGAGTTCCAACGGTCCCATCGGGACGTTGGTTCCGAGCCGCATTCCGGCGTCGATGTCCTCCTTCGAGGCGACGCCCTCGTCATAGGCGCGGATCCCCTCGTTGAGCCACGGCATCAGGATTCGGTTCGTGACGAACCCGGGTTTGTCCTCGGACTCCCAGGTGGTCTTGCCCAGGTCCTCGGCGAACGCGTGGGCGAGATCGAGTAGCTCCGGGTCCGTTCGTTCGCCGCGAACGACCTCGACGCCCTCCATGATCGGGACCGGATTCATGAAGTGGAGGCCGACGACGGCGGCCGGCCGGTCCGTCGCGCTCGCGATGGACGTGATCGAGAGCGTGGAGGTGTTCGTCGCCATCGGGACATCGGATTCCACGACGTCGTCGAGATCCGAGAAGACCTCCCGTTTGACCTCGAGGTCCTCCACCACCGCCTCGACGACGAGGTCGGCGTCCGCGAGGTCCTCGAAGTCCGTCGTCGTGACGATGCGATCGCGGATCGCGGACGGGTCCTCCTCGAGCGAGTCCCGTTCGGCCAGCCGGTCCAGGCTTGAGTCGATCCGCTCGAGGCCCTCCTCGAGGAGTTCGGTCTCCACGTCACGGACCACGACCTCGTAACCGGCGGTCGCGGCCACCTGCGCGATGCCCCCGCCCATCGTTCCGGCCCCGATCACCCCGACGGCGTCGATCTCCTCGAGTTCGTACATACCGACTCCTACACGGGGCGGCGTGTAAGTGTGGCGGGCGTCGCCGACCGCTCCGCAGCCGCGGTCGACGGCTCGGTCGAGGGCCGGCGGAGAAACCTTCAAGTCCCTGATCCGCAAACGCGTCGGTATCCGGTGACCTCGCTCGTGTCAGATTCCGATACCGCGGACGTCGACGACGAGTCCGACCGTACCGACCTGCGGTGGATCGGTCCCGCGACCGCCCAGGTGCTCGAGGCGGCCGACATCGACGCCGCTGACGTCCGCGCGAAGCGGGTCGCCTACAGGACCCTCGTCGAGGCGGGCGTCAATCCCGGCGTCGCGGCGAAGATCCGCCGTGAGCACTCGCTGTCGTGGTCCTTCGAGGCCGGCGAGGGACTGCGGCGTCGGTCGACACAGATTCGCAGCCTCGGAAGCGACGAGGCGGAGTGGATCGCCGCCTCATCGGGCGACTGGGCGGATTCGTCGGAACGGACCGGGACGGGTTCGGGATCGACTCCGGGAACGGAGGCGGAGGCCGACGGAAGCGGCGATCCCGTCTCCGCGGAGTCCGCCTGGCGCGATCGATCCCGTCCCACGCCGCCGACGGATCTCGATCCCGTCTCCGAGGCCGACGCCGACATTCTCGCGGAGGCCGGGATCACCTCGGTCCGCAGCCTCGCCACCGCGGACCCCGAACACGTGGCGGACGTGCTGTCGATCGAGCCGGAGCGCGTCGAGCGATGGCACGAGGCGGCCGAACGGGCGGCGGAGTGAAGTAGACTCCGTCGTCGGTCACCTTCATCCTCCGTCCGCGTTACCGCAGTATTTTTGATGGTCGTTGTCGGAACGTGAAACGATGAAACAGAACGCGGCGGACGCCATCACGCGGGACGGCAAGGTCTTGATCCTCGCGTACGACCACGGGCTCGAACACGGCCCCGTCGACTTCGAACCGAACCCGGCGACCGCGGACCCCGAGCGGATCTTCGATCTCGCCACCCACGACGCGGTCACGGCGCTCGCGGTACAGAAGGGACTCGCGGAGGCGTACTATCCCGACTACGAGTCGGACGTGACGCTGCTTTTGAAGCTCAACGGGACCTCCAACCTCTGGATGGGCGAGCCCGACAGCGCCGTCAACTGCTCCGTCGAGTACGCGGACGAGATCGGCGCCGACGCGGTCGGGTTCACGCTCTATGGCGGATCGAACCACGAGGTGGAGATGGCCGAGGAGTTCCGCGACGCACACGAGGACGCCCGCGAGCGCGACCTCGGGGTCGTGATGTGGTCGTACCCCCGCGGCCAGGGCGTCAAGGACGACACGAGTTCCGGGACGATCGCCTACGCCGCCAGACAGGGACTCGAACTCGGCGCCGACGTCGCCAAGGTGAAATACCCGGGCTCGCCCGAGGCGATGGCCGAGGCCGTCCGGATGGCCGGCCGCACGAAGGTGGTCATGTCCGGCGGCTCGAAGACGGACGACCGGCAGTTCCTCGAGACCGTCGAGGCGGCCGTCGACGCCGGTGCGAAGGGGCTCGCAGTCGGGCGAAACGTCTTCCAGCGTGAGAACCCGACCGAAATTCTCGACGCGCTCGAGCGGGTCATCTTCGAGGAGCGCTCCGCGGAGGAGGCGCTCCGTCTCACCCGCGAGGACGCCGAGGCCTCCCCCGAGTGATGTCCGGATCCGATCGCCTCGAGGCGTCCGTGATCGAGTCGGTGTTCGACGCGGTCGCGGAGACCGCCCCCGAGATCCGCGCGGCCCTGCCGGGGCGGCGCGTCGAAAGCGACAGGGAGAACCCCTCGGGAGAGACGGTGATGGCCGCGGACGTCCACGCCGACGAGCTCCTCGAGGAGCGGATCGGGCTTATCGACGGCGTCAGCGGGTACGCGAGCGAGGAGCGTGAGACCGTCGTTGACGTGGGCTCCGAACCGAAACTCGGCTCCGAGTCCCGCTACGCGGTCGCGGTCGATCCCCTGGACGGCTCCTCGAACCTCCGATCGAACAACGCCATGGGGACGGTCGTCGGCGTCTACGACGGATCGCTTCCCGCGCGCGGCAGGGACCTCGTCGCCGCCGGATACGTCCTCTACGGTCCGATCACCACCATGGTCGTCGCGACCGCCGACGGCGTTCGCGAGGAGGTCGTTACGCGTGGTGGGGATGAAGGAGTCGAGCGATCGGTCGTTCGCGAGTCGATCTCGCTTCCCTCCGATCCGGTCGTCTACGGCTTCGGCGGCCGGGTCCCCGACTGGACCGACGGCTTTCGCGTGTTCGCCCGCGAGATCGAATCCGAGCTGAAGCTGCGGTACGGCGGCGCGATGGTCGGCGACGTCAACCAGGTGCTCACCTACGGCGGGATCTTCGCGTACCCCGCGCTCGCGGACGCCCCGAACGGCAAGCTCAGACTGCAGTTCGAGGCGAACCCGATCGCCTTCATCATCGAGCGGGCGGGCGGAGCCGCCTCCGACGGCACCGAGGCGATCCTCGATGTGGATCCCGAGGAGCTTCACCAGCGTGTTCCGCTCCACGTCGGGAACGAGCAGCTCGTCGATCGGCTCGAGGCGGCGGTCGAAAGCGGTCAATAACCGCCGGGGCTATCGAGTCACCGACGCCTCGACGGTGCCGATCGACTCGACGACGGAGCGGACTTCATCGCCCGGCTCGATCGGTTCGGCGCCGGGCGTGCCGGTGCTGAAGAGGTCGCCCGGACGGAGGGTCATCACCTCGGAGTGGAACGAGACGATCTCCCGAGGCGGGAAGGCCATGTTTCGGACCGCGTTTTCGGCGGCGACCTCGTCGTTGACGATCGTCCGAACCCGGACGTCCGTGAGATCCATCGGCTCCTCGGGGACCGCGATCGCCGGGCCGACCACGAGGAACGTGTCGTAGCTCTTCGCGCGGGTGAGGAATCGCGGATTGCGCTGGAGGACGTCCTCCGCGGTCATGTCGATCACCGGGAGGAAGCCGGCGATCACGTCGTCGACCGATTCCTCGTCGACGGAGCGACACTCGCGGCCCATCACGACGGCGAGTTCCGCCTCGGCGGTGACTCGATCGCTTTGTGTGGTCGGCGGGAGCCGGATGGGTCCGCCGGGACCCGTCAGGACGCTCGGGGGCTTGAGGAAGCTCGCGGGCTCCTCCGGGCGGTCCTCCTCCAGGTCGCCGGCGTGTTCGAGGTAGTTCAACCCGATCCCCCACAGCTTTCCGAACCGGTCGAGCGGCGGCCCGAACGCGACGTCGTCCGGGGCGATTCGATCTGCGGTCGCCGACTCCGGTCCGGCCAGGGTACCAGCGGCGGCCTTCGGCAGGGCGTCGCGGACGCTTTCGAGTCCCGGATCGGCCGCGCTGAGCGGGCAAAAGCCGTCCTCGTCGCCGACCAGCGGACGGCCCTCTCGGGTTCGAGCGAGGTACTTCACGGCCGCTCCTCCGACCGGGGGGAGTGCCTCGGTCCCCTCATTCCCGGTCCGTCCAGAAGTCGAACGAGCGTCCCGGGGCGAACACGTCGAGCCCGACGGCCCGCTCGTCGCCCGTGTTCTCCACGCGGTGGGCCTCGTTGGACTCCAGGTGGACGGAGTCGTGTTTGGAAAGCGTCACCTCGTCGTCCTCGGTGGCGACGGTGAGCTCGCCGGCCAGACAGATGCAGACCTGCTCGTTCTCGTGGTCGTGCATCGGGGAGCTGTGTCCCGGCGGCTTCTCGAACCACTCGAAGCTGAACTTGTCGCTTCCGGCCATCGCGACGCGACGCCAGCCCTCGTCGGGCTCGTAGGTCTCCGCGTCGTCGAAGGAGACGGGGTTCATAGGTTCGACCCCGACGCGCCGCCGTCGATCGTCACGGTCTCGCCGTTTATGAACCCGGAGCGCGGCGAGGAGAGGAACGCGACGGTGTCGCCGAGCTCCATCGGGTCGCCGGTCCGGCCGAGCGGGTTGCTCGCCCAGTTCTTGATCCCCTCCTCGTAGGAGTCGTACTCGCCGCGATCGACGGCCTGGTTGACGAGGTCCTGAATGCGCGAGGTCTCGTGCGGGCCGGGGAGGACGGCGTTCGAACGAACCTCCGGCGCGAACTCCTTCGAGAGGGTCTTCTCGAGGCCGATGACGCCCATCCGGACCGAGTTCGAGAGCACGAGGCTGTCGATCGCCTCCTTGACGCTCCGGGAGGTGATGTTGACGATGGTGCCGCCGCCGTCGGAGAGGTGGGGTTCGGCCTCGCGCGCGAGGCGGACGACGCTCATCACGAGGAGGTCGTAGGCGTGGTACCAGTCATCGTCGTCGGTATCGAGGAACGCGCCCGAGGGCGGTCCCCCGGCGCTCGTGACGAGGTGGTCGATCGTCCCGAACTCCTCGACCGTCCGATCGACGAGCGCCGTGACGTCGTCCTCGTCGGTCAGATCCCCGGGCTGTGCGACGACGTCGCCCGTTGCGACCTCCTCGATGTCGGCTTTCGCCTCCGCGAGTCGCTCCTCGTCTCGACCGTTGATCACGACGTTCGCGCCCTCGCGGGCGAGCGCCTTGGCCGACGCGCGTCCGAGACCGCTCGATGACGCCGTTACGAGTGCCGCGTTGCCGTCTATCCGTAGATCCATGTCCGTTCTGAGGGATCACAGGCGCGACCGAAAGCGTTTCCCTATCGGCAAGTTGGCTGTCATATTTGGCGGCGATCCCGTCGGGTTCGACGACGATCCGTCGCTCGAACCGCGGCGGCGCTCCACGGCAAGTTATATCACGACGTGGGGTAACGAGGGGGACACGGAGCACCACGGATGCGAGACTATTCGAACCACACGAGCCGCCGGGCGGAGGCCCGGGACGTATCGATCACCGACATCAAAAGCTGCGTCGTCGAGGGGAACTTCGAGTGGAACCTCGTGAAGATCGAGACCGACGCCGGGGTGACCGGAATCGGCGAGTCCTATCGCGGCGGAGCGGTCCCGGAGATCATCGAGTACACGGAGCGATTTTTGATCGGCGAGAACCCGCTCGACGTCGAGCGGATCGTGAGACGGATCGTCCAGGAGATGTCCGGCCACGGCGGGACGACCGGCAAGGTCGTGACGGCGGCCTCGGGGATCGAGATCGCCCTGTGGGACGTCGCCGGCAAGATCCTGGATCTCCCGGTCTACCAGCTGCTCGGATCGAAGTACCGCGACGAGGTCCGCCTCTACTGTGACTGTCACGCCGGCGAGGCCTTCGAGACCGAGGACGGCTACACCGCCTACGCCGACGAGGACGCCTACGCGCCGGGGGCATACGCCGCGGAGGCCGAACGCGTCGCGGGGATGGGCTTCGACGCGCTCAAGTTCGACCTCGACGTGCCGATGGACAACGACCCGGACCCCTACAACGGCCGGCTCTCCAACGCCGCGATCGAGCACAAGCGGCGGGTCGTCGAGGCGGTTCGCGACGCGATCGGCTACGAGATCGATCTCGCCTTCGACTGCCACTGGGACTACACCGTAGAGAGCGCGAAGCGGCTCTCCCACGAGCTCGCCGAGTACGACCTCATGTGGCTCGAGGACGTCGTTCCGCCGGAGAACATGGACGCACAGATCGAGGTGACGGGGTCGACGCGGACGCCGATCGCCACCGGCGAGAACCGGTTCCGGGTCCACGAGCTCTCCGAGCTGATCTACGAACACGGCGTCGACATCCTGACGCCCGATCCGACCACCGTCGGCGGGCTCGCGGAGACGATGCGGATCGCCGACCGCGCGGAGGAGAACTACATGCCGATCTCCCCGCACAACGTCTGTAGCCCGGTCGGAACCGTGGCCTGCGTCCACCTCGGCGCCGCGATCCCGAACTTCGACTACCTCGAGTACCACGCCCTCGAGGTCGACTGGTGGGACGACCTGCTCGTCCGCGACGAGCCGCTCATCGAGGACGGACGCATCGCGGTCCCCGAGGAACCCGGACTCGGGATCGAGCTGGACGAGGCGGTCGTCGAGGCCAACCTGCACGCCGACTCCGACGGGTTCTGAGACCGGAGGTCGCGCGGGTGAGACGGGAACTCACGGGCGCTGTTCGGGCGCGTCGCAGGGGTGCGGTCCCCGTGGCGGCCCCGATCGGGGAAAGCCATTTGCGATCAGCACCCACACTCCCGGTATGCGGGTCCACGTCGGACAGGCGGCGACGGCCGAGGAGGCGACCGCGATCGCGCGCTCGCTCGCCGAGCACCTGGGGACGCCGATCGAGGTGTACGTCGGCGAGGCTGACGAGCCGGCCGCGACCGCCGATCCCCCGGACCGCGACTACCCGATCGAGGACGACCTCGGACCGACGGAGCGGGAGCGGGCCCTCAAAGCGGAGATCGCGGACATCCTCGAGGGGGGACCAGAAAAGTACAAAAAGCGGCTCTCGGAACGGGGCAAGCTGTTCGTGCGCGATCGCCTCGACCTCTGGTTCGGCGGCGAGGACGGGACCGGCGGAACAGGCGAGGCGGGCGAGGAGCCGCCGGCGGGGGTCCGCTTCGAGGACGGCCGATTCGCAGCTTTCGACGAGTGGCACGAGAACGGCGCGAACGTCGACGACTACGACGAGAACGTGCGGCTTCCCGCGGACGGCCTGTTGACGGGGGCCGCGACCTTCGAGGGACGCGACGTCCACTTCATGGCCAACGACTTCACCGTCAAGGCCGGATCGATGGCGGCCCGCGGCGTCGAGAAGTTCCTTCGGATGCAGCGGCGGGCGATGAAGACGCGAAAGCCGATCCTCTATCTGATGGACTCCTCGGGCGGCCGGATCGACGAACAGACCGGATTCTTCGCGAACCGCGAGGGGATCGGCAGGTACTACTACAACCACTCGATGCTCTCGGGGGTCGTCCCGCAGATCTGCGTCCTCTACGGGCCGTGTATCGCCGGGGCGGCCTACACGCCGGTCTTCGCCGACTTCACCGTCATGGTCGAGGGGATCTCCGCGATGGCGATCGCCTCCCCGCGGATGGTCAAGATGGTCACCGGCGAGGAGATCGACATGGCCGACCTCGGCGGGCCGGCCGTCCACGCCGAACACACCGGGTCAGCGGACCTGATCGCGGAGGACGAGGAACACGCGCGCGAACTCGTCGCCGACCTCATCGGGTATCTCCCGGACCGAACCGGCGAGGATCCGCCCCACGCCCCGACGCGCTCGCCGACCCACTCGCCGGCGGGCATCGACGAGGTGGTCCCCGCGGAGCCGAACCGCGCCTACGACGTTCGGGACCTCCTCGTCCGGATCGCCGACGCGGAGTCGATCCTCGAGCTCAAGTCCGAATACGCCCCCGAGATGCTCACGGCGTTCTGTCGGATCGACGGGCGGCCGATCGGCGTCGTCGCGAACCAGCCGGACGTGCGGTCGGGAGCGATCTTTCCGGACTCGGCCCAGAAGGCCGCGGAGTTCGTCTGGACGTGTGACGCCTACGGGATCCCCCTCCTGTACCTGTGTGACACGCCGGGGTTCATGGCCGGATCGCAGGTCGAACGCGAGGGGATCCTCGAGGCCGGAAAGAAGCTCATCTACGCCACCTCCACCGCGACGGTTCCCACCCAGACCGTCGTCGTCCGCAAGGCCTACGGCGCCGGGATCTACGCGATGGGCGGTCCCGCCTACGAACCCGAGAGCGTGCTCGGGCTCCCCTCGGGAGAGATCGCGATCATGGGCCCCGAGGCGGCAGTGAACGCCGTCCACGCACGCAAGCTCGCCGAGATCGACGACCCCGAGGAGCGCGAAGCCCGCGAGCGGGAGCTGCGCGAGCAGTACCGCGAGGACATTGACGTCCACCGCATGGCCAGCGAGGTGGTGATCGACGAGCTCGTCGAGCCCTCCCGGCTGCGCGAGGAGCTCGCGGCGCGGTTCGACTTCTACGCCGACGTCGAGGAGGACCTGCCCGACCGGAAACACGGCACGGTGTTTTGATCGGCGTTCGAACGGTCCCGATCGGCGTTCGTACGAGCCCGATCGGGGGTTCGCGCTCTCGATCCGGAATTCGCGCCAACATCTATGCAACCCCGTCCCCAACGGTCGGCCGATGGCAACGCTCGAGCGGCTTCGCGTGTATCCGATCAAGGGACTCTCGGGGATCGACGTCGAATCGGCACGGATCCTCGAGGGCGGAACGCTGGCGCACGACCGGGAGTTCGCGCTCTTCGATGCGGACGGCGAGGTGATAAACGGCAAACGGACCGACCGCGTCCACGATCTGTCGGTCGAGTTCGATCCGGGGACCGCGGTCGTGACCGTCGAGGACACGGCCACCGGGGAAGACACGGCGACCGGGGGCGGTTCGAAACGGTTCGATCTGGACGACGAGACCGATCGAGATCGGGCCGAGCGATGGTTCGGCTCCGTCTTCGACCTCGAGGTGGCCCTCGAGCGCGACCGCTCGCTGGGATACGTCGACCGACGGGAGATGGGCCCCTCCGTGGTCTCGACGGCCACCCTTGAGACGCTCGCGTCGTGGTTCGAGGACATGACCGTCGAGAGCGCGAGACGACGGCTCCGAGCCAACGTCGAGATATCCGGCGTCCCCGCGTTCTTCGAGGACCGGTTCGTCGGCGAGGACGCGCCCGCGCTCTCCGTCGGCGACGTTCGGATCGAGGGAGTCACGCCGTGTGGACGCTGTGTGGTCCCCCAGCGCGACCCCGACTCCGGCGAGGAGACGCCCGACTTCCGCGAGCGTTTCCTCGAGAAACGCCGGGAGACCTTCCCCTCGTGGGCGGACCCGGACGCGTTCGATCACTACTACACGCTGATGATCATCGGCGCGATCCCGGAGTCCGACCGCGGCGGGAAGCTTTCGGTCGGCGATCCGGTCGCGGTCGTCGACGAATCCGGAACCGAGGTCGGGGTTGACGGGGCCGAGGACGGAGACGGGAGCGAGGACGGGGACGGGAGCGAGGACGGTGACGAGGACGAGGACCGATCCGCGCGGACCCATCGGTAGCTCTTTTTGACGCGACGGAGTAGGATTCGCGGTATGACTGGCCATGGAACATTCGACTACGCCGGCGAGTCGGCGATCGTCACCGGCTCCACGAAGGGTATCGGACGGGGCATCGCGAAGGGACTCGCCGAGGCGGACGCGAACGTCGTCGTCAACTCCCGGACCGAATCCGACGTTCGCGAGACGGCCGAGGAGCTCTCCGAGTGCGGGGCGGGCGAAGTTATCGGCGTCGCGGCGGACATGGGCGTCCCCGAGGAGATAGAGGGCCTCGTCGACGAGGCGATCGAGGCGTTCGGGGAGATCGACCTCCTCGTGAACAACGCCGCGGTCTGGCCGCGGGAGGGAACCCTCGTCGAGTCGTCGATCGACCAGTGGGACATGGCGATGGACGTCAACGTGCGGGCGCAGTACTACGCCTCGAAGCTCGTCGCCGAGCACATGATCGACCACGACGTGGCGGGGAACATCATCAACCACACGAGCCAGGCCGGCGACAGGCGGACGGACGCCTTCGGCCTCTACGGCATCTCGAAGACCGCGATCAAGGGGCTGACCTGGCGAATGGCCCAGGAGCTCGCCGAGGAGGGCATCCGGATGAACGCCATCTCGACGGACGTCACGGAGACCTACCAGACGCGCCACGAGGCGGAGATGGAGGCGGCCGAGGACCCCGATCGGACCGCCGAGGAGATCCTGCAAGCGCGCGGCGAGGCGCGGCCGATCGGTCGGCTCGGACAGCCCGAGGACCTCGCGGACGCCGTGTTGTTCCTCGCGAGCGACAGGGCCTCCTACGTCGTCGGCGACATCCTCCGCGTGAGCGGCGGCGGCAACCTGGAGTGATTCCATGCGATTCGTCGATACACACACCCACACGTGGGGACCCGACACCGACGAGCTGCCGTGGCCGGCCGAGCTGCTCCCGCCGGGGTGGGAGGGACCGTACACGGTCCACCAGCTGATCGCGGACATGGACGCGGCGAGCGTCGACGAGAGCGTGATGGTCACGACCCCGCTTTACGGGCGCGGGATCCGCGCGAACGAGTACACGATGCGGTCGATCGAGGCGTACCCCGACCGCCTGTGGGGCGTCGGGCTCATGGACTTCTTCCGGGACGATCCCGAGCAGGTGCGCGCGGATCTGCGGCGCGTCGTGGGACACGACCGGATGCTCGGCGTTCGGATGCACGCCTGTTTGACCTACGAGGAGCACTCCTCCGAGCTCGATCGGACCGCCGACTGGATCCTCGATCCGGAACTCGAACCGGCGTGGTCCGAGGCGGCACGCCAGGACGCCGCCGTCTTCATCTTCCCGAAGGCGGAGCAGCTCTCGATGATCGGGACGCTCGCCGATCGCCATCCCGACGTCACGATCGTCGTCGACCACATGGCGTATCCGGACGAGCGGACGGATCCAAGCGAGGAACCCTGGACCGACTTCGAGACGCTCGCCGAACATCCGAACGTGGCGGTGAAGGTCAGCTCGCTCCCCCGTTCGAGCGAGACGGGCTGGCCCTACGAGGACCTGTGGGAGTACCTGCGGCGGCTCCTCGAGTGGTTCGGTCCCGAGCGGCTGATGCTCGGATCGGATTACCCCTGGATGGACGGCTGGGCGAGCTACGAGGAGTGTCTAAACTGGATCGAGGAGGTGACGTTCCTGTCGTCGCGTGACCTCTCGTACCTCTCCCGGCGGAGCTTCGAGCGCGTTCACGGCGTCGACGTCGGTTGAGACGGTCTCAGGCGCTCACGGCGTCGCCGGACTCGTCCTCCTCGGATCGTCCGTCCTCCTCGACCCGCTCGTCCTCCGGGAGTCCGGCGATCATCCGGCTCACGATCTCCTCCCTGTCGACGTCGCTGTCCTCGATGACGCCCGCGTCCTGGCCGTGATAGAGGACCTGGATCCGGTCCGCGGCGCGACGGACGTAATCGAGGTTGTGCGAGATGAGGATGATGGAGATGCCCTGGTCCTGCATCCGACCGATGAGGTCGAGCACCCGGTCCGCGCCCTCGACCGAGAGCGCGCTCGTGGGCTCGTCCATGATGACGATCTTCGGTTCCGAAAGCAGCGTTCTTGAGATGGCCACGAGCTGGCGTTCCCCGCCCGAGAGGTTCGAGACCTTGGCGTCGACGTCGACGTCGATCTCGAGGTCCTCGAGCAGCTCGCGAGCGCGCTCGCGCATCGAGCCCTTGTCGAGGATCCCCAGGATCGAGTCCGGCCCGGTGACCTGCTCGCGCCCGAGGAAGATGTTCTGGGCGACGGTGAGGTTTCCGGCCACCGCGAGGTCCTGGAACGTCGTTTCGATCCCGCGGCGTTTGGCGTCCCGGGGCGATTCGATGGTCACGACCTCCCCGTCGATCCGAATCGTCCCGGAGTCGGGGCGGAGCGCGCCCGCGAGACACTTGATGAGCGTCGACTTCCCGGCGCCGTTGTCGCCCGCGAGCGCGAGCACCTCGTTCCGTCGAAGCCGAAGCGTGACGTCCTCGAGCGCGACGACCTCGCCGAACCGTTTCGATATGCCCTCCATCTCGACGATGTGGTCGGTCGGCCGACCGTCTCCCGATTCCATGGTGGTAGGTCATGACGTGTCGATAAAAGGGTTCTGTCACGCGCCCGAACTCGCCGTTCGTCCCGGGCCGCACCCCTGGCCTCTCGGACCGCGGCCCCGTCCGTCCCGGACCGCCTCCCGAGGATCCAACCCATCCGGAAACCGTCTTCCAAAGGTATAATATATCGCCGTGGAAAGCGATGTCACATGTCCCATTCGGCGGTCGATATACGGAGGATAACCGGCCGGCTTCCATTGGATCGGATCAGTCGGTACGGTCCGATCATCGGTCTCGTCGGACTCTACGTCGCGTTCTCGGTTTTGAACGACCGATTCCTCACCGTGGGAAACCAGATGAACGTCCTGCGGCAGGTCTCGATCATCGGGATCATGGCGATCGGCGTCACCTTCCCCATCCTCTGTGCGGAGATCGACTTGAGTATCGCCCAGGTGATGGAGGTCGCGGGCTTGACGATCGCGACGCTCGCCGTGGGCGCCCGGCTCTTCGAGGACTTCCTGCTTCCGGTTCCGGTGGCGATCCTGATCGGGCTGCTGTTCGGCGCGCTCTTCGGTACGATCTCCGGATACGTCACCGCCCGGTTCGGCGTGCCGTCGTTCATGACGACGCTGGCGATGCTGTTCCTCGCCGACGGGCTCGGACTGATCGTCTCGGGGAACCGGCCGATCACCGGGCTTCCGGAGTCGCTCACCGCCATCGGCGGAGCGCGAATCCTCGGGCTTCCGAGCCTCGTCGTCGTGTTCCTCGCGCTACTGGTCGTCTCGCAGTTCATTCTCTCGTACACCAAGTTCGGACTCTACATCTACGCGATCGGCGGCGATCGCCAGTCGGCAGAGCGGATGGGGATAAACGTGATGGCGGTTCGGATGGGGACGCTCATCATCTCGGGCCTGTTCGCGGGCATCGCGGGGCTCGTGATGCTCGGTCGCCTCGGGAGCGCGGTTCCGACGATGGGCGCCAACATGCTGCTTCCGCCGATCGCCGCGGTCATCCTCGGCGGCGCCGACCTCTTCGGCGGATCGGGCAACATGATGGGGACGCTCGTCGGCGTCCTCATCCTCGGGGTGCTCCAGAACGGACTCAACCTCATGGGCGTGGGCCCGTCCGGCCAACTCGTCGCACAGGGGATCGTCTTGATGCTGGCGGTCCTCGCGAACGTCCGCAACTAGACGGTCGACACCGTTTATCGGTACGATCCCGTTCACCCGGACTACCTCACTCCCCGATCCGACCCGGAGACATCGACTGGTTCCGGCAAATCAACGGTTAGTTTCCGTGGAGCAGGGACGAACGCACGCGATCGCGATTCCGACGATCGGTCGTCCTCGTGCGACACCTCTTTTACCCGAGCGGCGAAAATAGGTAACGCATGTCACGTAACATCGACAGGCGGACGTTCATTCGCTCGGGAGCCATCGCGGGTACCGCGATGCTCGCCGGCTGTAGCGGAAACGGTGGAAACGGTGGAAACGGCGGTAATGGCGGAAACGGCGGAAACGGTAACGGCGGCGGCAACGGTGACGGTAACGGCGGCGGAAACGGCGACGGTGACTCGCCCCCGACGGTCGCGTTGGCGGTCCCGTCCCTCGAGTTCACGTTCTTCGCGCGCATGGAGAACGCGTTCAACCAGGCCATCGAGGACGGCATGATCTCCTCCGAGTCGTCGTTTTATGACGCCGGAAACTCCCAGAGCACGCAGGTCTCCCACATCGAGACCGCGGTCTCGAACGAGGTCGACCTGCTCCTGCTTTCCGCCATCACGGCCGAGGGCGTCATCAGCGCCGTCGAGGACGCCAACGACGCCGGCATCCCCATCGTCGCGATCGACCGGAACATCTCCGAGGGCGAGACCGTCTCCTACGTCGCCTCGGACAACGTCCAACTCGGCCAGCGCTCCACGGAGCTGTGTGTCGAGTTCATGGAGGACCAGGGCGACGCCGACACCTACAACGTCATCCAGCTCGAGGGCACGCCGGGCGCGAGCGTGACCAACGACCGCGGCGAGGGGTTCCAAAGCGCCGTCGACGCGAACGACTCGCTGAACAGCCTGGCGAGCCAGACCGGCGAGTTCTCCACCCAGGAGGCGTTGAGCGTGATGGAGGACTTCATCACGGAGTACGGCGACGAGATCGACGGCGTGTTCTGTCAGAACGACCTGATGGCACTCGGCGCCCAGCAGGCGCTTCAAAACTCCGATATGTCCGTGCCGATCACGGGCATCGACGGGACCGAGGCGTGGGTCGAGGAGTTCTCGGACAACGAGTACTACGGCACCATCGCACAGCTTCCCGAGGAGATGGTCACCACGGCGATCCAGACCGGTACCGACTATCTCGCCGGCGAGGACGTCGAGGACTCCATCACGGTCGAGGGGCTCGAGGTCACCCAGGAGAACGCCTCGGACTACCTGAGCGAGTACTTCGGGTAGCGTTCCCTCCCGTTTTCACTCGATATCGATCGTCGCTCCCGACTCGGCGGACGCGTAGACCGACTTGATCGTCTCGATGTCGACGAGACCGTGTTCGCCGTCGGCGTACGGCTCCGTGTCGGTCAACAGACAGTGTGCGAAGTACTCGAACTCCTCCTGCATCTGGTCGACCTGCTCGAACTCGATCGTCAGCTCCGAACCGCCGTGTGAGACGTGGAGCTTCCGTTCGTCCCACGGGTAGAACGCGGGCTCGACGCGAACCTCGCCCTCGGTTCCGGTCACCCGGATGTGACTCGACATGTGGGCGTTCTGGCTTGCGGTACAGTGTGCGACGACGTGGCCGGGGAACTCGAGCTGGAAGGCGGCGTGTTCGTCCGGGACGTCCTCGAACTCCGGCTGTACGGAGGCAACCGATCCGGAGACCGACACCGGGTCCGAATCGAGCAGATAGCGCGCGGTGTTGAGCGAGTAGATCCCGATGTCCATCGCCGCACAGCCGCCCGAGAGGTCCCAGTCCAGCCGCCACTGGTCGGGATCCGGAACCAACTCGAGGATCGGCTCGGTCATGTTGCCGTGGACGAAGACGGGATCGCCGACGTACCCCTCCTCGATCAGGTCTCGCGCACGGCGGACCGCGGGCTCCGTGTGCATCCGGTAGGCGATCATCAAGGTGACGTCGTGGTCCGCACATCGTTCGACCATCCGTTCGGCCCGCTCGATGCTCGCCTCCATCGGCTTCTCACAGAGCACGTCCTTGCCGAGCGAGGCGGCCGTCTCCACGAACGGGAGGTGTTTCGCGTTCGGGGTCACCACGTACACCGCGTCGTAGGCGTCGGCGGCGACGCCCTCGTGGAACTGCTCGTAGGTGATCGCGTGCTCGACCGTCTCCGAGTCGTCGGCGACCGATGCGGCCTTCTCCGTGTCGCCGCTCACGAGCACGGTCGTCTCACACAGCTCCGCGGCCGCGACCGCCGGCATCGCCTGCTCGCGGGTCCACCATCCCACGCCGATCATGGCGATTCGGACGGGGTCGTCCGTCTCGGTCACGGTCTGCCAGTCGCGTCGATCGAACTCCTCCGTCAGCGCGTCAAGCTCCATGTTCGCCATTCGTCGGGCGATCGGCAAAGAGCTACCGGGAATCGACGACGGACGCGCTCGCCCGGCATTCTGCGAGTCCCGGGTGGACGGCGTGAGAGTCCGACCGTCGCGCTTTAGGCGTCCCGAGCGTCAGTGGTCGTATGAGCAATCGCGTCGTTCAGGGACGGATGGTAACGCCGGAGCGGCTCGCGGAGCTGATCGAGGGCGAGTCGGTGCTCGAGGCTGAGTCGATCGAGGACGCCGACCGCGAGTGTCCCGACTGCGGCGGCGACGTCGTTCGGGTTGGCTACATGCCCTCGGTCACCGCGTTCGTGACCGGCTACAAGTGCCAGGAGTGCGACTGGTCGGAGACGGACGCCGAATAGCGGCGAGGGATGCCGAGCCGGCTGGACGGGACGTCGAGCGGGATCGATCGGCCGACCACACCACATCGACGTCCGTCGATCGCCGTTCGATCGAAACCCCTTTAGAGTCAGATGGTGAACGCTCGGATGCGAGATCACGAGGGGCTGTGGCCAAGCCAGGCATGGCGACTGACTCCAGAGGTGACGCCCGGTGACGAACTCCGGACTGATATTCCGAGCGGACGACTGATCATCGCCCGCGTTGACGACGTTCTGGAGTACCGAGGCAGCCGGAGATATCAGTCGATCGGGGGTTCAAATCCCTCCGGCCCCATACCGGTCTTTACTCTAACTGTTTCGTTCTGAGAGGTCACTACTTAATCCAATAGAGTTCTTTAATCGAAAGAAGTAGGTCGTATGATTGATGTAGCACGAGGACGTCCGTGCTGCACCGCTGGATCGTTTCCGGGCGCAGCTCGTCGCGGCCGCGTCAATGTCCACCGCGACCGGGTCGGGTTTTTGTTCGTCCGGCCACAACGATGGGTATGAAGTTCGACTTCACACGGTCGGTGGTTCCACTCGTCGTGATCGTCGCCGTCGCGACGGTCGCGCTCACGAACGTGATGACCTCCTCGACGGTCTTCATGATGGTCCTGCCCTCGATGATCGTCTTCTCGATCATCGCGTTCTTCCTCGGGATGAAACACGGCGAGTTCCGCGCCAGCCCGTAGTACCCCGGCTCGATCGCTGATTCCGCGGGAGCAGGGTCGATGCTCGCTCCGAGGGATCGAAGCTCCCTCCGCCGACACCGAGTAACTCGCCCCGCTGACCCGTCGAGCCGGCACGTCGTGGCCTTTTCGGGGGCGAGCCCTGCTCGACGTGGACCGTATATCCTACCGCCGTCTGACCCGCACCTTCACCGCTCCGTCCGGTCGCAGCGTGATCGACGGCGAGAACGACAGCTCGTCGGTCACGGGTTCGAACTCCCACTCCTGTGCGATCGTGGCGAGTACCAGCCGCGCCTCCAGCTTGGCGAGGTTCTCGCCGATACAGCGCCGTGGCCCGCCACCGAAGGGGAAGTACGCAAAGCGCGGGAGCGAGTCGCGGAACTCCTCGCTCCACCGCCCCGGCCGGAACGCGCCGGGGGCTTCGTAGAACCGAGGATCACGATGGAGTACCCACTGTTGTACCGTCACTACGGTTCCCTCGGAGAGCTCGTAGCCGTCGAGTTCGACCGGTTCCGTGGTTTCGCGTACCAGACTCTGTACCGGCGGGTACACGCGCATTCCCTCCCTGATCGTCCGTTTCGTATACGGCAACTCCTCGACGACGTCCATCGACAGCGGGCCCCCGTTCACCTTCTCGTCGAGTTCGGCTCGCAGCCGATCCGCTTGCTCGGGGTTCGTTGCCAGCAGGAAGAGGGTGTAACTCAACGCGAGCGCGGTCGTCTCGTGGCCCGCCAACAGCAGCGTCACCACCTCGTCTTTTATCTGCTCCTCGTCGATCCCCTCCACACGTGATTTCGCCTGCAGGAGCCGCGAGACCACGTCGTCTCCGTCGGCGTCGTGCGCCTCGACGATCTCCGATGCGATCGCATAGAGCGTCGAGAGCGCGTGTTTGTACCGCCGGTTGCCGGGCGTCGGGACGCTATCGGGAATCTCGATGGGACGCTCGAGTCGTTTCTCCGACCGGTTCATCACCGCCTCGAGGGCGTCGGCGATGTTGGACTCGTACTCCCGAATGTCCACGTCGAACAGGGCCTTCGCCGTGATCTCGACGGTGAGGTGCATCATGTCCGCGTGGATGTCCCGGACCTCGCCGTCGCGCCAGTCCGTCAGTAACCGCTCGGTGTATTCGACGATCAGCGGCGTGTAGTCCGCGAGTGCCTCGGGATGGAAGGCCGGCTGCATCCGGTGACGCTGTTGTCGCCAGAGTTCGCCTTCGCTGATCAACAGGCCGTCGCCGATGATCGGGTTGAGAATCCGTCGATACTCCTCTCCTTTGTGGAACCTGTCGTTCTGGTGGACCAACACCTGCTCGACGAGGTCGGGATCGCTCAACTGGTAAAACTCCCTCCCGCCGAGTGTGTACCGTGCGATCGGCCCGTACTCGCGTGCCACCTCCTCGTAGAACGACAGCGGATCGGACGCGAACTGGTAGATGTTCCCCACAAACGGGAGGCCCGACGGGCCCGATGGTTCGCCACCTCGTTCCGTTCCCTTGCGATCGTCCACGATGCGTAGTGTGTCGGCACTCGTTACAATATAATTTGCCCATGTTCCTCTCCGAGCGCGGCATGTCGTCGAATCCGTTCGTTTCGGCGAGTTCGAAATGGCGGTGAGTCCGGGCGGTTCGACGAGTCCGGAGGAAACGGTCAGTGGGCTCCCGACCGTCACCCGTGAGACGTCCCCGTCTCGATCGTCTCCGACTCGTAGTCGATCCCGGCCTCGTCGAGAAACGACTCCAGCGTGGACATTCCGCGATCGAAGTCGAATCCGACGCCGTCGATGTGGGGGTTCCCGTTCTCGGTCGGCTCGAGCTCCCAGTGTGCGTGGAGTTCGATCCGGTCGTCGTCGCCGCGCCAGCCGCGGAGGTGGGTCTGCCACCAACGGTAGGTCGTCCCCTCGACCGTCTCGCGTTCGTACACGACACGGGCGAGATTCAAGACCTCGCCGCGTTCGTAATAGGAGAACTCCCAGTTCGGCGCGAAGCTGTACGCGCCGAGTTCCGCCTCGAGATCATCGACGGTCCGATCGACGACCAGGTACTCCCCGGACGGCCGCGGTGCCGTGAAAAGCGCTTTCCGCAGCTGGCGATAGCCGGTCCGAACGGCGTCGAACGGCACGTGAACGACGTCCCAGAGGTCGACTCCCGTCATCTTCCGCTCGACGAACGACGGGACGTCGGAGCCGACGCGAGCGTCGGGGTGGGTGTCGAGGCGAACGTTGGAGTGAGCGTCGAGGCAAACGCTGGGGTGAGCGTCGAGGAGATCTCGGCTCCCGTACGTATCCACTTCGTGTGCATAGGTACCATTGATCTCGAACTCACTTAGGGCTTCGTTCCCGGACCGCGAGTTCACGGCGGCAGGCTCACGCGCCGTTCGAGCACGTACGAGTATCTCGAGTCGGCCGTCCACTCCTCGACGCTCGTCTCGTGGACGCGGCCCGAGGAGTACACGCGCTCGTCGTCGAAGGCGATCACGTGTCGCGGCCAGGGGTAGGGCCACTCCCAACAGAACCCGAGCCCGACGTCGTCGCGGTCGTGTGCGGCCGCCCACGAGAGCGCGACGAGCGCGTAATCCTCACAGTCACCGCGACCGGTCTCGACGCACTCGCGCGGACGCCGCGCGAAATCACGAACGCCGTTCCAGGGGTCCTCCCGCCAGGAGTACTCCGAGCGCGACCACTCGAGGAGGTCGAAGGACTGCCACCAGTCGTCGCGGTCGACGTAGCGGGCGGGCGCGATGAACGTGAACGGCGTCCAGCGACGGACGTCCATGGACGTCCATACGCTCGCCGAGGGTAATAGTGTGGGTGGTGTTCTCACCCACCAAGGATGTGCGGGGTTCGCCGACGCGGCACGAAGTCACCACGTCACGGGGTCGTTCAGTCGGACTCCTCGCGCATATCCGGGGGGAGGAGGTTCGGGATGCCGTCCTCGATCGGATAGACCTCGCCGCAGTCGCTACAGGTGAGCGTTCCCTCGAGGATCTCCTCGTCCGTGCGGTCCTCGACGTCGAGCTCCAGATCGTGTTTGTCGAGCGGACAGCAGACGACGTCCAGAAGCGACTCCTTCATGCCCGGCGGTACGCGAAGGGACGCAAAAAGCCTGCGGGTTGGCCCTCACTCGTCCGACGAAAACGGGTTCGCGAGCTCGATCGTCTCCTCGCGGCCCGGCCCGACGCCGACGGCGTAGACGGGCGCTTCGACCTCCTCGCTCACGTACTCGAGGTACGCCCTCGTTCCCTCCGGAAGCGCGTCGTATCCTTCGCGTGCGACGGCCCCGGAGTCGAACTCCGGCCAGGGATCGAACTCGCGGAAGACCGGCTCACACCGACCCCACTCCTCGGTGGTCGCGGGCATGACCTCGAGCCGCTCGCCGTCGAGCTCGTAGGCGTGACAGACCTTCAGCTCGTCGAGCCCGGCGAGGACGTCGACGTGATTGACGGCGATCCCCGTGAATCCGGAGACCCGGGAGGCGTGTCTGAGCATCGGCACGTCGAGCCAGCCGATCCGACGCGGCCTGCCGGTGACGGTGCCGAACTCCCCGCCCTTCTCGCGGATGAAGTCCGCGAGTTCCTCCTCGCGGTCGGTCGCGTCGAGTTCGGTCGGGAGCGGGCCGGTTCCGACCCGCGAGAGGTAGGCCTTCACGATCCCGACGACCTCGCCTTGCCCGACGACCGTCGGACCGACGCCGGAGCCGACCGCGGCGCCGCCGGCGGTGGGGTTCGAGGACGTGACGTACGGGTAGATCCCGTGGTCGATGTCGATGGAGGTCCCCTGTGCGCCCTCGAACATGATCCGGTCGCCGGCCGACCGGCGGGCGTGGAGGAACCGCGAACAGTTGATCGCCATCTCACCGGCGGCGAGCCGCTCGCCGTATTCGACGTACTCCGACACGAGCGCGTCGACGTCGAAGGCATCGGCGCGATCGCTCCCCTCGAGGTCGAGCCCGTAGATGTCCTCGGCGATCGCCCGCTTTTGGGGCACGACGTATTCGAGGCGCTCGCGAAGCACCTCCGGGTCGAGCAGGTCGCCGATCCGGATCCCGCGTCGGCCGGCCTTGTCCTCGTAGGTCGGGCCGATGCCGCGGCCGGTCGTGCCGGCGTCGAGGTCCGAATCCGACTTCGCCTCCTCCTCGATCCCGTCGAGCACGCGGTGGTACGGCAGGATCGCGTGTGCGCGCTTGGCGACGCGGACGTCCGGATCGAGTCCCCGCTCGCGCAGGCCGTCGATCTCCTCGAAGAGCGTTCGTGGGTTGACGACACAGCCGTTTCCGAGGACGCCGACCTTGTCGCGAACGGCGCCGCTCGGCACTAACGATAACTTGTACTCGTCGCCGCCCTGGACGACGGTGTGGCCGGCGTTGTCGCCGCCCTGATAACGGACGATCACGTCCGCGTCCCCTCCCCACCGGTCGACGAGGGCGCCTTTCCCCTCGTCTCCAAGCTGGGAGCCGACGATGGTGACAGTCATACACCCGCCATTCTACAGGCCCTGCTAAACCGATTACGGTCCGGACCGGTGACCCGAAGCTCGCCGGAGCCGGCTCCGGATCCGTTCCCCGCCGCTCACCCGCCGGTGTCGTACTTGTAGGTCGCGGAGTCCGGATCGATGCCGAAGTCCTCCGGCGACTCCTCCGATTCGGAGCCGTCGGTCTCCTCCGGCGCGGCGTCCTTGAACGCCTTGCGGGCACCGGACGGGATCTCGAAGTCGTCGACGTCGAGCCGCAGCGCGACCACGTCCTCGTCCACGGTCGAGCGCTTCTCCGCGAGACGCTCGCCGAGGCGGTCGGGGAGGGTGTCGTCGTCCACGCGATCGAAACCGAACCGCTCGAGGTAGCCCGGCTGGTCGGTGAGCGTGTAGACGGTCGAGAACTCCTCGGCGTCAGCGGTTTCGACGAGCCGTTCGATCACGTGCGCGCCGACGCCCTGGTTGCGCCAGGCCTCCAGGACGCCGATCCCCGTGAGCTCACAGAGTTCGGGGTCGCCTTTGTGGATCCGGAGCCGCCCGAAGCCGACGCGTTCGTTCGACTCCTCGTCGACCGCGATGACGTAATCGCGCGACCGGAAGGCGGCGTCGTCGAGGCCCATGTCCTCGATGTGGTCCAGAAGCCACGCCTCATCGCGGTTCTTGGCGTCGCGGACGTACATACCCGACCTAAGCGTCCCCACCGTGAAAACCGTTCCCCGGATCCGGGCCCGAATTCGCCATCGCTCCCAGTGACGACGACGTTTCCATCACCCATCGCCGTCACCTGCTGCCGTCGCCGTCAATCCGGAGGCTGGCGCCGACGACGACGCGGCCGGGGGCGCCGGGGACACAAGAACTAATGGACCCGACCGCCTCGGTCGTGGCGTCATGTCGACCCCCACGATCCGGTCCGTCGAGACCGTCCCGCTCCGGTCCACCCTGGAGGAACCGTTCGGCTACGCCCAGGCGTGGGTCGGCGAGCGAACCGCCCTGCTGGTCCGCATCGAGGCCGACGACGGAACCGTCGGCTGGGGCGAGTGCTGGGGTCCGATCGCCGGCACGCGCGAGACGATCACGGACCTCCTCGCGCCGATGATCGAGGGCGAGGACCCGACTGCCGTCCGACGGCTCCACCGCGAGATGTACGATGCGACCCGGGCGGCCTACCAGTCGATCGTCCCGCTGCCCGCGATAAGCGGCGTCGACGTCGCGCTTTGGGACCTCCGGGGGAAGCTCGCCGGCGAGTCCGTCGCCTCGCTGCTCGGCGGCCGCCGCCGTGAGGACGTCCGCGCGTACGCGACCGGCCACTACTTCAAACACGACGCGTCGCTCGCGGAGCAGTACGACCGCATCGCCGCGGAGGCGGCCGAAAACGCCGATCGACTTGGCGCCGTCAAGGCGAAGATCGGCCTCTCGCACGTCGGGTACGGACCAGAGGAGGACATCGAACTCGTCCGTCGGATCCGCGAGGCGGTCGGCGAGGACGTCCACGTGATGGCCGACGCCAACTACGCCTACGACGCCGCGACGGCCCGCCGCGTCGGTCGGGCCCTGGAGGACCTCGACGTCTACTGGTTCGAGGAGCCGGTCCCGCCGGAGGACCACGACGGCTACGCCGCCCTCAGCGACGCCCTCGACGTCCGGGTCACGGGCGGGGAGTGTCACACGCCCGCGGAGATCGCGGACCTCCTCGCCGCCGGCGCCCTCGATATCGTTCAGCCCGACGTCTGCAACGTCGGCGGGCTCTCCTCGGCGTCGGACGTCGCGACGCGGGCGGAAGCCGCCGGGACTCCCGTCGTCCCCCACGTCTGGGGAACCCCGGTCGCCATCGCCGCGAGCCTCCAGCTCATCGCGACGTTCGACGGGCAGGCGGAGCCCTGGCTCGAGTTCGACAACTCCTCGAACCCGCTTCGCGAGGACCTCGGCATCGGCGGATTCGACGTAAGCGACGACGGACGCGTCTCCGTCCCCGACGGACCCGGCCTCGGCATCGAGATCGACCGGGGCGGGCTGGAGAAACATCGGATCGAGGAGTGAGACTCGGGATCTCGAACGTCGGTTTCTCCCGTTATCTCCCGTGACGGCGTCAGACGCTCGCAATACCCCAAAACGTCAAACATTACGTATCTCTCAGTTGTCCGTTCAACCACAACGACAGGCAACACGGGCGATCGGGGGGACACGTCGGGGGAACGGAAGTCGTAACCGGACCTTCGCGTGCGATCGACTTTCTCGCGATCCTTCGACAGCCCGTTGTACGAATCATGAATCCGAAACAACTCTTCATGGACGATCGAGCGGTCAGTCCGTGATCGGCGTGATTCTGATGGCCGCGATCACTGTGATCCTCGCGGCCGTGATCGGTACCTTCGTGCTCGGTCTTGGCGACGACTTGCAGGATCAACAGCCGACCTCGAGCTTCAATTTCGACTGTAATGCCGGCAACACCGGAAGCGTAGACATCACTCACACTGAGGACGATACGATCGACGCAGACACGAATACGGTTACGGTAACTGCCTCTGAAGGTTGCATAGCCTCACCGGACACTGGCAGTAACCAGTGGCCAGCGGAAGAGATTTCTGCGGGAACGTCACGCACGTTCAACCATGATGCTGGATCTCGGTCTGGCCAAACCGTGAACGTCAACTGGGAATCCTCCTCCGGCGGATCCTCAGCCACGCTCGCCTCGGACACCGCGCCCGAATAGCTAACTCGCTTTCGGGTCACTCTTGACCCACTTTTTTCACACTCGCCAGAACCATCTCCGTCCCTACGGATCCTCTCAAGAACCCCGCCTCAAACCGGCACGTCCTCGGGTCCGATCGACTCCCGCTCCGGTCCCTCGCCGATCGACACGTCGCCGTCGGACTCGCTCGCTTCGTCGCCGGGCGGTCGCAACACGATCGTCGCCCCGCAGGTCAACGGCGCGATCAGTCCCGCGACCACGGTTCCCGGCCTGGCCAGGGAGTCGCGGACGACGACGCGGGAGTCCGGATCGAGCCCGTAGCGTTCCACGAGGCTTGCCGACGCCGAGAGCGCCTCGCCGTGGGTGACGCTCCGGCCCTCGCCGCGATCGGCGTCGGGAGCAGTACTCACAACCAGCGGATCGTCGGGGTCGAGGTCGGTCGGCGGGAACGCGGGGTTCTCGCTCCAGACGTCCGACTCCCAGTGGGTGATTCGCGGGTCCTCGGGCGGGTCGCCGACGGCGACGATCCGGGTCCCCGGCGACGCGTCGAGGGACTCGGCCTCGGCGGTTGGCACGACGAGCGCCCGCGCGCCCGCGTCTCGGCTGGCGGGGACGTCGAACCGAACGTGTGCGCCGAGGAGTCCGGCGCCGAGGAACGCGAGGACCGAGGGCAGGTCGGCGACGGGAGCGATTCCCACCTCGCTGCCGTGGCGGACGCCCTCGTGGCGAAGCGCGTTGCCGCCGCGGTAGGCGTTCGTGATCACCTCGCGGTAGCTCCGCTCGCGTCCGTCCGCGGTCACGAGCGCGAGGTCGTCGCTGCGTCGATCGCGGGCCAGCACGTCCGCGAGCGTCTCCATGCCGGACACTCGCGGCGAGGCGAGCATAAAGGTCGTTATCTCTCCGGCTCGTCGCCCTCCGTGCCGGTCCCGGTCTCGATGTCGGCGTCGCTCCCGCCGTCGAGAACCCTCGCCAGGCGCTCGGCGACGCGACCGGCCACGACGTCCTTACCGCCGCGCGCTTCCTCGACGTCGGCGGGGTCGTCCTCGCCGGCGACGAAGAGCACGCGGGTGTCGTCCTCGCCCATCACGCTCGCGTCGTTGGCGACGACGAAGGCCAGCCCGACCCGATCGCGAATGCGGTTCGCCTCCCGAACCATCGCGGCGTCGTCGCCGGACGTCTCGGCTTTGAACCCGACGATCGGGAGGTCGGGGTGGTCCCTCCGCACGGAGTCAATGAGCTTCGGCGTGGGCTCGAGTTCGACCGACAGCGGGGAGCCGGAACGGATCTTCTCCTCGACCGCGTCCGCGGTGAAATCGGAGATGGCCGCCGCCGAGACCAGCGCGTCCGCGGTGACGCAGGCCTCCGAGACCGCCGCGAGCATCTCGTCCGCGGTCTCGACGCGTTTCACGTCGGCGTACTCGACGTCGGGGCCGTCGTGGACGAGCGTGACGCTCGCGCCGCGGACGTAGCAGGCGCGCGCGACCGCCCGTCCCGTCCGACCCGACGCCCGGTTCGTGAGGATCCGGATCGGGTCGATGTACTCCGTGGTGGCGCCGGCGGTGACGACGACGTGTCTGCCCGCGAGCGTCCGTGGCGTGGTCGCGCGCGCGAGCGCCGTGGCGATCGCCTCCTCGCTCGCGATCTTCGCCTTCCCCTCCTCGATCCGCGGGTCGACGAGGTCGACGCCCCACGACTCGAGGGTCGCAAGCGCCTCGAGCACGCCGGGATGGTCGTACATCGGCTCGTGCATGGCGGGCGCGAGGACGACCGGGACGTCGGCGCCGAGGGCCGTGGTGGCACAGGTCGTGACCGGCGTGTCGTCGATCGCGGCGGCCATCTTGCCCGCGGTGTTGGCCGTCGCGGGCGCGACGAGGAACACGTCCGCCCAGCCGTCACGCCCGCAGAGCGCGACGTGCTCGACGTCGCCGGTGATCTCCTCGACGACCTCGTGGTCGGTCGCGAACGACAGCGCCCACGGATGGATGATCCGCGTCGCCGCGGGCGTCATCACCGCACGGACGCTCGCCCCGTGGCGTCGGAGCTCGTGGGCCAGTTCGACGGTCTTCACGGCCGCGATGCTGCCCGTGACGCCGAGCGCGACGTTGACCCCCGAAAGCATCGTGTGCCCGATTCGGCGGTGTGGGTTAAATACCCTCCCGAAACGACGACCGTCGACGCTCCGGAGGGTGAGTGCCGGGAGAGGAGTCCCGGGACGCCGCGTCCGGATTCGGCCACCGAAAGACCCTTGCCTCGAGGGGTGAATCCGCGTGATATGTTCCCCGCGACGGACATCCTGCTTCAGCAGGGCGGCGCCGCGATCGCCCTTCTGTTCGGACTGCTCGCCCTCCTCGTCCAGCTCGCGCTCGTCGTCTGGACGTACATGGACGCGAAGACGAACAGCAGCCACCCGGCGTTCCTGTGGGCGATCGTGATCTTCCTCGCGCCGCTTCTCGGGATCGTGTTGTACGTCCTGCTCGGCCGCGACCAAGCGTGAGACGCGAGCGAGACACGGATCGGTGACCTGGCGAGAGAGCCTGGCCGGCGCCTCACTCCTCCGGGACGCGCCCGAGCTCATCGTCGACGAGGCTCGGGTGGGTTCGCTGGCGCTCGCCGTGCGGCTCGGCGAAGTGCTCGCGCATCTCCGCCATCGACTCGCGCTCGCGGGCCAGCCGTTCCTCCTCCGTGATCTCCTCACATCCCGGCGGAACCTCGCGACCGCGGTCGGTGAAGTATCCCTCCGGCGCCACCCAGTCGTGGTAGAAGGGGACCTCGGCGTCGTGGATCAGCGTGATCGCCGTTCGGGCCCCGTCGCCGGCCGCCACGACCGCCTGGTGGTACCGCTCGGCGAGCCGCCCCGCGGCGTAGATCCCCTCGACGGAAGTGCGGCCGTGTCCGTCGTCCTCGACGTACGTCTTCGAGCCCGCGTCCCGGAGGTCCGCGCCCGCCGGCTCGAGGTACGACGCGTCCGACCACGAGGCGGCGACGACGCGGTCGGCGACGATGGTCGAGGGATCCGAGTTCTCCTCCGAGCCCGTCGACGACCCCGCCGGCTCCACGGTCGCGAGGAATCCGGCGTTCGCGCGGTCGGTCGATTCGATCGCGGTCACGCGGACGCGTCGCAGGTCGGCGCCGTTTCGTGTCGCCTGCGAGCGCTGCAGATCTAAGAGAAGACGAGGGTTGATTCCGGCGGGGAACCCGGGGACGTTCTCGACGTGTGCGTTCCGCTTCAGGATCGACTCGCCGGCCGTCGCGACCACCGTCTCCAACCCGGCGCGTGCGGTGAAAGTGGCCGCCGAGAGTCCCGCAACCCCCCCGCCGACGATCAGGACGTCGACGACGTCGTCCGCCGTTCGATCGTCCGCCGTTCGATCTCCCTCCACGTCCTCGTCCGCCGTTCGTTCCGGTGAACCGTTCATGCCGGTGGCTGGCGGAGTTCGTACATATATCTCCCGGGTTCGATCGTCGACGAGCGAAAAGGCGGGAAGTCGGACGGCGGTTCGGTGCGGCCAACGGGACGTCCGAAGCGTTCGACGGGGACGTCCGAAGCGTTCGACGGGGACGTCCGAAGCGTTCGATCGAAGCCGTCCCGGATCGCTACTCGTCGGCGCCGCCTTCGTCCGTTCCGCTCTCGTCAGCGTCGCCCGTGGCGTCCTCCGCAGCGTCGTCCTCCTTGCTCGCGAGCAGGTCGTGATCGGCCAGGATCGACTCCTTTTCCTCGGCCGAGCGCTCGTGGAAGTCCTCGTCGTCGACCTCGATGGTCGCGACGCCGACGCCGTCGGGGGTGAGCCCGTCGTCGTCGTTCACCTCGGCGAGCGCCTCGAGGGCGAGGCCGATCGCCGCCTCGATCCCGATGTCCTCCGAGTAGTTCTCCTCGAGGAACTCGCGGACGTCGGAGCGGTTCGCGCCGATGGAGAGCGCCTGCCACTCGTAGGGCGTTCCGGAGGGGTCGGTCTCGAAGAGGCGCGGCTCGCCGTTCTCGATGCCGCCGACGATGAGCGCGACGCCGAACGGACGCGCGCCGCCGATCTGGGTGTACTGTTGGATGTGGTCCGTGATCTCCTTTGTCAGCGTCTCGATGCCGATCGCCTCGCCGTAGCGCAGCCGGTTCACCTGCGCCTGCCGGCGCGCGAAGTCGATGAGCTGTCGCGCGTCGGCGACGTGGCCGGCGGAGGCGACTCCGACGTGGTCGTCGGCCTTGTGGATCTTCTCGACGCTCGCGGGCTCCATGAGCGGCGAGCGTGCGCGCTTGTCGGCGACGAGGACGACGCCGTCCTCGGCGCGGATCCCGATGCTCGCGGTGCCGCGTTTGACGGCCTCGCGCGCGTACTCCACCTGATAGAGCCGACCGTCGGGGGAGAAGATCGTGATGCCGCGGTCGTACGCCTGCTGTTGGGCTTGTCCCTGCATGTAGTATCACTCGAGGTCGAGTCGCGTCGCGCCGACGTGGCCGCCGTCGACCGACACGTCGACCGCGTCCTCCCGGACGACGGCCGGTCGATCGCCACCCTCGAACGCGACGTCTCTCTGTGGCGTGATTCGGCTCGCCCGACCCATATATCTTTCCTCACAGGCCCGAACCGTTCCCGAGACGCCCCGGACGTGGACGCCGACCGGATCGCCGTCGACCTCGGAGACGCAGGCGATCGCCGCCCGTGCCTCCTCGAGGTGGCCGTGTCGGACTCGAACGACCGCCTCGCCCGTGCCGTTCTCGAAGGAGAAGGACAAAACCGACAGGACCGCGTCGGCGCTTCCGGGGTCTCCGAGCAGGTTTCCGGCGGCGTACCAGAGAGCCCGCTGGAACTCCCGCCGTCGGACCGTCGCGTCCGGCCACGCCTCGATGCCGACCGCGACGTATCGCCATCGCGGTCGCAGGTGTTTCGGGAGGTGTTTCACTCCGAATCGCCTCCCGCCTCTCGATCCCCATACTCCTCTCGATCGGATACCGGTCCCTCGTATCGCCCCAGCCGAACGCCCGGCTCGACGAACGCGTCCGAGAGCCGGTGGCGGTTCCGATCCGTGATCGTCTCCCACGCGTCGAGCCCCTTCCGGATCGCCTCGTGCGAGAACCCGATCGCCTCGCCGACGGCACACAGCTCGCGGGGCGCCCGGAGCTCCAGATGCGATCGCGCGTTCGCGCTGACGACGTAGGGAGAGTCGTAGTGGTCGAGGATCTCACGGAGCTTGCGCAGCCGCGAGAGCACCTTCACGCGTTTTCCGCCGCTCTCGCGGAGAACGGGGCCCAGATCGAACTCGACGTGAACGTCGTGTTCGCGTGCCGCCTTCGCGAGGACGTGGTTGAACCCGCCGCCGCGGTCGGTGGGTCGCGAGAGCACGTCGACGCGGTCCGACTCGACCGCGAACCGGTTGAGCCCGTCCGATCCGCCCCGCACGGAGAGCACGGGGAACTCCGGTCTGAAGTTGCCGACGGAGCCGCTTGCGCTCGATCGATCGTCCGACTGCACCTCGACGCCGGCCACCACGTCGATCCCGTACTCCTCGCGGAGCGCCTCGAGGTCGCTCGAGACGTTCGATCCCGGATCGCTCGTCGCCGCCCGCGTGCGAACGACGATCCCGTCGTATCCCATACGCGCCGCCGTTTCGGCGAACCGGGCGACGGTCGAGTCGCCGTCGGGATACGCGTGGACCGCCTCGTACATGCCCGCGGATTCGCCGGCGGGGGATTTGGGGGTTGCGCTTGTCGCCGCGTCGGAGGCGATGGATGGATAGATCGTTCCCGGAGAGGCCTCACCCCTCGAGTTCGTCCGGATCGCGTGCGGCCTCGACGACGTCGACCGCGGCGCGGTTCTCGGCCACGTCGTGGACGCGCACGACGTCGGCGCCGCGTTCGACCGCGACCGCCGTCCCGGCGACGGTCGCGTGTTCGCGATCGTCGGGTTCGTAGCCGGCCGCGCCGTACATCGACTTGTGGGAGTGGCCGACCAGGATCGGACAGCCGAGCGCCGCGAACTCGTCCGTCCGTCCGAGCAGCTCGAAGTTCTCCGCCGCGGACTTGCCGAACCCGAGGCCCGGATCGACGATGACGTCCTCGCGGTCGATCCCCGCGGCCTGCGCGCGCAGGATTCGTTCCCCGAGGTCGTCTATCACGTCCTCGACGACGTCGTCGTACTCGACGTCGGTCCCCGGATCGACCGGCGTCTCCACGCTGTGCATGATCACGACCGGACAGCCGGCCGCCGCGACCACCTCCCGCATCTCCGGGTCCTCGAGGCCGGTCACGTCGTTTATCAGGTCCGCTCCCGCCTCCAGGGCCGCCGCCGCGACGTCGGGTTTTCGCGTGTCGACGGAGAGTGCCACCTCCCCCGCCGCGACCGACGGAAGCGACTGCAGCGCCTCGACGACCGGGACGACGCGGTCGACCTCCACCTCGACCGAAACCGGATCCGCGCCCGGCCGCGTCGATTCGCCGCCGATGTCGATGACGCTCGCGCCGTCCTCGATCATCCGGCGGGCGGCCTCGACGGCCGCCTCCGGCGAGTCGTGCTCGCCCCCGTCGTGAAACGAGTCGGGCGTGACGTTGAGGATGCCCATCACGACCGGCCCCTCCTCCCAGGGACGGTCGCGGCCGTCCCCCCCGGCTTTCGAATCGGTCTCCGGTTCGATCCGGGCGCGGATCGAGTTCGCGATCCCCGAGAACTCCGGTCCGGTGGCCGCGAGCGACTCGATCGTCTCCCGAAGCTGCGCGAGGGTGCCCGAGAGGACCACGTCGATGAGCTCGCCGTCCGCGCCGCCGGAGACCGCACACGACCCGCCGGCGGCGATCACCTCACGACGAACGGTCTCCACGCGGGAGCTGGCGAGCCGAAGCGTCACGACGCGGTGTGGAATCTCGCCGCGGCGTCGGTCCCGTTCCGTCGTCGGCACGTTCGCGTCCTCGAGGACCGCCTCGGCGTCCGAAAGGGACGCGACGCGTTTGGGTACGGCGTGTCCGGTGTAGCCGGATCTGGCCTCCGCCACGGCGAAAAGCGATCCGGTGAGGAGCACGCAGTCGTCAGTATCGGCGCGGTGCCGTGCGGCCGCGAGCGCGGCCTCGACCGACTCGACGGCCTCGACCGACCCCGCACCGACGTCCGAGAACGCCGCTGCGAGCACCTCCGGGTCCTCCGCCCGCGGCACGTCCGGCGCGCAGGTGTGAACCGAGGTCGCCTCCGGCAACGCGTTCGCGATCCCCCGGTGGTCCTTCTCGTGCATCGCCGCGAGAACGATGTGGAGGTCCTCGTAGTCGTACTCCGCGAGCGTCCCGGCCAGTCGCCCACATGCGTCCGGGTTGTGCGCCCCGTCGAGGACGACCAGGGGGTCCGTCCCCACGACCTCGAACCGACCGGGCCAGTCGGCGCGCGCGAGCCCCTCCAGAACGTGCTCGTCGGTGAGTGTGACTTCGTGATCGCCCGATTGCTCCGCATCGAGTGCCTCCCCATGTCCCGGTTCGATCCGATCGACCGTCTCGTGGGCGAGCGCGGCGGCGATAGCCGCGTTCGTCGCCTGCGCCCTCCCGACGAGCGGGATTCGGGCGTCGTAGTCCCACTCGTCGCAGCGGATCTCGATCCGGGCGTCCGTCGGGCTTTTCGCTCCCGTACGGGTTTCGAACCTGCCGTGGTAGACGGCCGTAACGTCGGCACGTTCGTCGGGGATCGAGCCGTCGCTCACCGACTCACCCGCCGTCGAGTTGCGTCCCGCATCGGCCACGGTCGTCACCGTTCCGCCGGCGTCGGCGACCACCTCCCGGACGACGGCGAGCGCCTCGCCGTCGCAGGCGGTGACGAGCGGAACCCCCTCGGCGGCGATCCGCGCCTTCGTGCGGGCGATCTCCTCGATCGTGTCGCCGAGGACGTCGGTGTGTTCGAGCGAGACGTTCGTCACCGCCGTCGTTATCGGGTCGACCGCGCTCGTCGCGTCGTGTTCGCCGCCGAGGCCGACCTCGAGGACGGCGACGTCGACGTCCCGGCGTGCGAAGTCCCAGATCGCCATCGCCGTGACCACCTCGAAGAAGGTGAGCGGGTCGCCGTCGGCGGCACGATCGACGAGCCACTCGCGCGTCTCGGAGATGAACGCGGCGACGGCCGCCTCGCTCATCGTGCGGCCGTCGACGCGCACGCGCTCCGTGAGGTCCTCGAGGTGCGGCGAGGTGTACAGCCCCACGGAGAGGCCGCTTCGTCGGAGGATCGACTCCGCGATCCGCGCCGTGCTTCCCTTCCCGTTCGACCCGGCTATCTGGACGAACGCCAGGTCGTCCTCGGGGTTCCCGAGGTGATCCAGGAGCGCTCGAACCGACGCCGTCCCGGGATCGACGGAGAAACGGCGGAGGCCGAACAGGAAGTTCGATGCCTCGTGGTAGTCCATACGTCCGGGGTGGCCCGGGGTTCGCTTGAGGGTGACGGTGTGGGATCGTCACCGTCGCCAGAACCCGCCGGTGAAGACGACGAGGGCGGGCAGGATCTCCAGGCGGCCCACCCACATCAAAAAGACCATCCACAGCTTGGTCGTCGCCGGGAGCGCCAGATAGGACCCGAACGGACCGAGCCGGCCGAACGCCGGACCGATGTTCCCGATGGCGGCGAGGCTCGCGCCGATCGCCTCGAGGGCGGTCAACTCGAGCCCCACGCGGGCGGCGTCCAGCGCGATCACGAGGACGCCGAGCGCGAACAGGACGATATAAAGCAGGGTGAAGCCGATCACGCCGCGGATCGCGTCCTCGTCGACGACGTGGCCGCCGAGGCGGATCGGCTGGACGACGTCCGGGTGCGCGGTCTCCAAGAGCTCGCGGCGAAGCACCTTGAAGACGATGAGCCATCGGACGATCTTGATCCCGCCGCCCGTCGACCCGGCGGACCCGCCGACGAACATGGCGAAAAGCAACGTCAGCTGTCCGTAGGTACCCCACTGGGCGAAGTCGCTCGTCGCGAACCCGGTGGAGTTCAAAAGCGAGCCGATCTGGAAGGCGGCGTGTCGAAGTGCGGGCTCCGCCGTCCCCTCGGTGGTGCCGCCGATCTCGAGCGGCGGCGCGACGCCCGCGTACAGCAGGCCGAAGACGACCGCGACGAACGTCGCGACCGCGCCGGCGTAGGTCCGAAGCTCCGTGTCGCGCATCAGATCGCGCGTGTCGCCCGCGAGCACGTGCCAGAACAGCGCGAAGTTGACCCCCGCGACGACCATGAACGGGATGATCGCCCACTGGACCGCGGCCGAGAAGGCCGCGATGCTCTCGGACTGCGGGGAGAACCCGCCGGTCGGCATCGTCGAGAAGGCGTGGGCGACGGCGTTGAAGAGGTCCATCTCCGGCGCGAACCCGAGGAGGTGGAGCCCGTACAACACGACCGCGAGCCCGACGGTGAACGCGAAGTAGACCTTCCAGAGGACCCGCGCCGTCTCCTGGATGTGCGGGGTGAGCTTCTGGAGCTGCGGTCCCGGCGCCTCGGCCTGGATCAGGTCGGCCCCGTTGACCGCGAGCTCCGGAAGGATCGCGACCATGAGGACGATGATCCCCATGCCGCCGAGCCACTGGGTGAGCTGGCGCCACATCAACAGCGCGTGCGAGTGGCGGTCGGTCGAGATCTCGCCCATCACCGTCGCGCCCGTCGTCGTGAACCCGGAGGTCGACTCGAAGAGCGCGTTGACGGGATGTGCGAGCGTCGATTCCGTTCCGTAGCCGGCGAGCAGGTAGGGGATCGTGCCGACGACCGCGACCGCGAGCCACGCGAGCGCGACGAGCAACAGCGCCTCCCTCGGGCCCAGATCCGGGTCCGGATCGAGCCGTTCGAGCAGGGCGCCGGCGGCGAGGGTACAGAAGATCGACGCGCCGAAGACGAGGAGGTCCTCGCCGTAGACGAGCGCGACGACGAGCGGGATCGCCATCGCCACCGCCGTGTACTTGACGACGGTCCCCGTGACCGCCACGCTCGTCCGCCACTCGACCTTCAGCGACGCGGACATACGTCCCTCCGCCAACGATGGTCGTTCCGGCGACCGCGATCGGCGTTCGACTCCCCGCTCATACCCCATCCGACCGAAGGAACGGGCAAGAATCCATCGGGTCGCGATCGACGCCGTCTAGCCGGGAGCGGCTGGCGACGGCGTCTCAAGAGCGCCAGTAGCCGGGGGTCAACAGCACGAAGACGGGAATGATCTCGATCCGACCGACCCACATCAACGCGATCATCGCGAGCTTCGTGAGGTCCGAGAAGGGGTGATAGCTGCCGAACGGTCCGGCGATCCCGAACGCCGGACCGATGTTGAAGAAGGTCGCGGCGGCCGCGCTCATCGCCTCGAACTCCGTCAACTCGAGTCCCGTTCTGGCGCCATCCACGGCGATGAACGCCGTGAGCCCGAAGAAGATCACGATCGACACGAGCGTGTAGGCGTAGACGTCCCGGACGGTCTCCTCCTCGACGACCCGGTCGCCGAGTCGGATCGGACGGATGGCCGAGGGGTGGGCGGCCGTAAAGAGGTCCCGGCGAAACCCCTTGAGGACGATGATCCATCGCAGGAGCTTGATCGAACAGGTCGTCGATCCGGCCATCCCGCCGAGGAACATCAACAGGAACAGGACGTGTTTGGAGGCCGCCGACCAGCCGTTGAAATCGATCGTCGCGAACCCCGTGGTGGTGAGGATGGAGACGACCTGGAAGCTCGCGTGGCGGATCTTCGCCTCGATCGGCAGCGACGTCTCGGGATCGACGAGCAGGAGCAGCGCCAAAAGGACCGTCGTCCCGATCACGACGCCGACGTAATAGCGGAACTCCTCGTTTCGAACCGGACGCAGCCAGTCGCCGCGAACGAAGTGGTAGATGAGGATGAAGTTCGTCGCCCCGATGAACATGAACGGAATGATCGTCCACTGGGCGGCCCGCGAGAACGCTCCGACGCTTCCGGGGTCCGGCGAGAACCCCGCGGTCGCCACGGCGGTGAGCGCGTGGGCGAGCGCGTTGTACGGCGTCATGTTCGGCGCGACGCCGAGGTGGGAAAGCGCGTAGAGCGTGCCCGCACACGCGAGGGTGATCCCGGCGTAAAGCGACCACAACATTCGCGCCGTCTCCTCGATGTGCGGGGAGAGCTTCTGGACGTCCTGGGTCTGCGTCTCCGTCTCCATCAGCTGGGTGCCACCGATGGAGAGCTGGGAGAGCACGGAGATGGCGAGCACGAGGATCCCCAGCCCGCCGAGCCACTGGATGAGTTGCCGCCACATCAGGATCGATCGGTCGTGGACCGAGAAGTCGACGAGCACCGTCGCGCCGGTGGTCGTGATGCCCGACATCGACTCGAAGAGCGCGTCGATCGGGTGGGCGATGACGCCGTTCCCGGCGACGAGAAAGGGGATCGCACCGATCAGCCCGACCGCGAGCCACGCGAGCGCGACCATGAGGAACGCCTCCCGGCCGCCGATGTCCGCGTCCCCGGAGAGTCCCTGGAGGCCCCGTCCGACGACGAGGGTGACGGCGATCGCCGCGAGAAACGGACGCAGCGGCTCGCCGTAATACGCCGCGAGCAAAAGCGGGAACGCGAGGGGCGCCGCGAGCCACAGGAGGATGCTCCCGACCACGCCGAGGCTGGCGCGCCAGTTGACCCTGACCGGGCGGCGTCGAAAGCGGGCGATCCGGCCGAGAGGGTCGGGCATCTACAGCTTCTCCGTCGCCTCCTCGAGCACCGACGTCTCGATGAACGCGACGACGTGGTCGCCGGGGTGGATCTCGGTGTCGCCCCGGGGAACGACGAACTCGCGATCCCGTGTGATGGCGCCGATGACGACGCCATCGGGGAGGTCCGCGACCGCGTCGCGGATCGCCTTGCCGGCGAGCGCGCTCGAGTCGTCGATCTCCACCTCGATCACCTCGGCCTTGTCCGACTCGATGAACGCGATGTTCTCGGCGGATCCCGACTGGGTGAACCGGGTGATCTCCTCCGCGACGACCTCCCGCGGGGAGATGCCGACGTCGACCCCGACGGTCTCGAAGAGGTCGACGTAGGAGCCCCGATCGACGACGGCGACGGTTCGTTCGACGCCGAGGCGACTCGCGAGCAGACACTCGAGGAGGTTCTTCTCGTCGGAGTCGAGCGTGGAGACGAGGATGTCGGCGTCGCCGACGTGCTCGCGCTCGAGAAAGCCCATGTCGGTCGCGTCGGACTCCATCACCACGGTCCCCGGCAGCTCCTCGGCGAGCGTCCGCGCGCGGTCGTGATCCTGCTCGACCAGCCTGGGGGACAGCCCGCGCTCCTCCAGGAGCCGACAGACGTGATAGCCGATCTCCGATCCGCCGATGACGACCACCTCCGCCGACTTCTCTGGCGATTCCTTCGGGGCGATCTCACGCGCGAACGTCTGGACGCTGCGCGGCGAGCCGATGACGACGACCCGGTCGCCCGCGAGGATGCACGCGTCGCCGCGCGGCACCTCCACGTCGCCGTTCCGAAGGATGGCGGCGAAGGTGAGCGAGTCGAACCGGTCGGCCTCCTCGACGGTCTGGTCGACGATCGGCGACTCCTCGTCGATCTGGAACTCCGCCATCTGGACGCGCCCGCCGGCGAAGACGTCGGCGTCCCGCGCCGCCGGCAGGCCGACCACGCGGACGATCGACTCGGCGGTGAGGAGGTTCGTACACACCATGAGGTCGATGCCGAACGCCCCCTCGTCGTGCTTCCAGGTGCGGAGGTACTTCGTGTGTTTGATACGCGCGATCGTGAACGCCTTCTCACAGAGCGCCTTCGCCGTCGAGCAGGCGACGATGTTCGTCTCGTCGTCGTCCGTGGTCGCAAGAACCATGTCGGCCTCCCCGACGTCCGCCTCCTCCAGCGTCTCCACCTCAGTCCCGTCGCCGGTGATCGTCAACACGTCGAGCGAGTAGGTCAACTCGTCGGCACGCTCGTCGCGGCTCTCGACGACGACGACGTCGTGGTCGTGTTGCAGATCGGCCGCGATGCTCTCGCCGACCTGGCCCGCGCCGATGATGACTACGTGCACGGACCGGTCCCCTCGGGTCTCATGCGCCGGCGTTCTCGCGGAGGGGGTAAATGGGTTACCTTCGCGAATCACGCCGTCGCGGCGCTCCTCGTCTTCGATCCCCCCCGATCACTCGCAGTTCGGACACTCGAGATGCTGGACGCCGTCGACGTCGAGCGTCCACTCCAGGGTCGCACCACACTCCGAACACGTCTTCGAGTCGTCCCGATTCGCCTCGGCGGCCTCGGACCGCTCGTCGTCCGCTCCGGGTGCGGGTTGCATACGTGAAATCGGCGGCGGCTCGCGGAAAAGGCTGGCGGCGATCCACGTCGAGGGTTCGGAGGCGGCGGTCCGAAGGGAGCGGTTCGACGTCGACGGTTCGATGCCGACGATTGGACACGCTTAAGAGTGCCCACGAGGAGGATACGGTGGGAACAGCACAGCCGTAACTCCGACTCGCCGAGGTCGCCACGCGACCCACGGCTCGGGATTGCGGCAGTGCACCGCCGGCTCCCACGGCGCGATCACCGGTTCGACGCTCGCGGTCGTCGCGAGCACCGATCGCCGGTCCGCCGCCGGGAGTCGCGGTCACGCTTTTGCGGTTGTGCCGTTCCAAGGACAAACGATGGCACGAATACACACACGACGCCGCGGCTCGTCCGGTTCGGACAAGCCCGTGGCAGACGACCCGCCGGAGTGGAGCGACGTCGACGCCGACGCGATCGAATCCCGCGTCGTCGAGCTGGCCGACCAGGGATACGACCCGAGCCAGATCGGCATGAAACTGCGCGACGAGGGCGTGAAAGGGACCTCGATCCCGGACGTCAAGCTCGCGACCGGAAAGAAGATCACGGAGATCCTCGAGGAGAACGACGCCGCCGGCGAGGTGCCGGAGGACTTCTACAACCTCCTCGAGCGCGCGGTCCGCCTCCGCGAGCACATGGACGAGAACCCGCAGGACCACCAGAACAAGCGGGCGCTCCAGAACACCGAATCGAAGATCCGCCGTCTCGCCGACTACTACCGCGGCGACAAGCTCGACGAGGAGTTCAACTACACCTACGAGACCGCGGCCGAGATCGTCGAGGACTAAAGACGCGTCCCGAGCGCGACTCCCCGTGACCACGACAATGCCCGGAACCACCGCCGCCGAAACCACGACTGGGACGCTCGCCGACGCCGTCGGTGACGCGCCGTTCGTTCGGCTCGTCGCCAGCGACGACGGCGACGCGCTGGCAGCGGCGGCGCTGCTCGCCCGGGTCGCACGCGCTATCGACGTTCCCTACCAGGTCCGCGTGAACGCGGACCCGATCCGCGCGCTCCGTTCGGTCGCGACCGAGGGATCCGAGGCCGAGTCGGCGGACGTCTCGATCGCGATCGGCTCCGGCGCACGAACGGCGGACGTCGACGTGGGATCCGACTCCGGGATCCGCGCCATTTCCGGGACCGACTCCGCAGCGAGCGCGAGCGCGTTCGCGGTCGCACGGAAACTGGGACTCGATCCGGACCCCGTCCTCGCGCTCGCCGGCGTCGTCGCCTCGGACGGCCCCTCCGACTCCGACGAGGTCGGGGACGTCCTCGAGGCCGGCGAACGGCGTGACCTGGTCGAGCGACGACCGGGAGTCGCGCTGCCGTCCCTCGAGTCCGTCGAGGGGATGGCGACGGGACTGGCCGCCTCGACCCTGATCTTGGCGCCCACCTCCGGCGATCCGGAGGCCGCGCGAGAGGTCATCTCGGAGGCCGGGATCGACGAGACGACGGCGTCGGGATCGATGCCAGTCGACGATCACAGGCGGCTCGCCTCGTTGCTCGCGGTCGACGTCTGCGGCGCGCCGAGCGCGAGCGACCGTTCGGCGACCGCACTCGATCGCGTGCTTCGTCCCTACGCGATCGCCGGCTCCGCTCCGTTCGCGACCGTCGGCGGCTACGCCGACGTGCTTCGAGCGCTCGCTCGGGAGGCCCCCGGAACGGGAATCGCGCTCGCCATCTCCGAGAGCGACCCCGACGAGGGGCTTCGCTCGGCCGCGCTCGAGACGTGGCGGTCACACGGCATGGCGGTCCACCGCGCGCTCGACGGCGGGACGGCGAACCGCTACGACGGGGTCTACGAGGTCCGCCTCGAGGCCCCGGACGGCGTCCTCGCGACCGCCGCCGAGGTGGTTCGCGATTTCCGCTCGCCGGAACCGATCGCGATCGCGGCGGACGTCGACGGCGGCCGGATCGCCGTCGCGGCGACGCGATCCGACGGCGTCGGGAACACGCTCCGCTCCGTGGCCGACGAGTTCGACGCCGCGGGTTGGGGCGGCCCGGCGCGCGGCGGCGTTCGAGCGACGGACGCCACCGACGTGGCGCCCGCGGAATTGCTCGAGGCGACCAGGGAGGCGCTCCGCGGATGAGCGAGCCGACCGATTCACACGACACGTCGGACGAGCCGCGACGGACGGCGACGGTCAGAACCCGCCACGACGACCCCACGGTCGTCGACGCCGCGGTCGCCCCGGACGACACCGAGTCGATGGACGGAACCGTCGACGGCGACGCCACGGTCGTCCGCCGGGTGGACCGCGAGACGACCGGCGGCCTGCAGTCGACGGTGGACGACTACCTCCGGAACCTGCACGTCGCCGATCGCGTCGCGGAACGCGGTCGTTCCCACGCGAGCGCATCCGACGGGACGGACGGCGGCCGGAACGCGGACGGGGGAGGCGCGGACGCGGTGGCGAACAGACACGCAGACGAACACGACACCACACCAACACACGACACATGAGCGAACGATCCGTATCCAGACAGAAACAGGGGAAGCGATGGTACTCGGTGCTCGCGCCCGAGCAGTTCGACAGGGCCGAGATCGGCGAGACCCTCGCCGAGGAGCCCGAGCAGGTCGTCGGCCGGACGATCACGACCACGCTCGGCGAACTGAACCAGGACAGCGGCGCGAACAACACGAAGCTGACGTTCAAGATCACGGACGTCGGCAGCGACACGGCCTACACCGAGTTCGTGAAGTACGAGCTGACGCGCGATTACCTGCGCTCGCTCGTCCGTCGCGGCTCCTCGAAGGTCGAGGCGTCCATCACCGTGTTGACGACGGACGACTACCGCGTCCGCCTCCAGCCCGTCTCCTTCACGACGAAGAAGGCCGACCGCTCCCAGGAGCAGGCCATCCGCCGCGTGATGATCGACCAGGTCCACGAGGCCGCCGCCGAGCGGACCTTCGAGGACCTCGTCGACTCCGTGGTCGAGGGACGGCTCTCCTCTGCGATCTACGGCGACGCGAAGACGATCTATCCGCTTCGCCGCGTCGAGGTCCAGAAACTCACCCTCGAGGCGCGTCCCGAGGAGGTCGCCGCCGAGGAGGAGGCCGCGGTCGACGTGGACTCCGAGGACGTCGCCGTCGACGAGTAGGCGACGACCGCACCGCGACCCGATTCTCGTTTTTTTTTCGGCTCGATAGCTACGCCGGCGCGACCGCCGCCGTCGATCGCCGACCCGGAGACGAAACGTTGAAACGCCGCTCCGGCCTACCCCAGGCCATGGAACTGCGGGTCATCGACAAGAGCGAGCAGGAACTCCGCATCGAGATCGCCGGCGAGGACCACACGTTCATGAACGTCCTGAAGGGCGCGCTGTTGGAGACCGAGGAGGTCACCGCGGCGACCTACGACGTCAACCCCGAGCAGTCGGGCGGCCAGACGGATCCGGTTCTCACGGTCAAGACCGATGGCGCCGACCCGCTCGACGCCGTCGCGGACGCCGCCGGGTCGATCACGGACCAGACGACCGCGCTCGCGGACGCGGTGCGGGCCGCCTGAAGCCGGCGCCCCACCTGAAGCCGCGGAGCGCCTGAGGCCGCGATCCCCTCATAGCTACGGCCCGTCCGACCGTCCGGATCCGAGTGCTGCCCGACGCTCGCGGCGGATTCGATTCGGCTCGACTCGCGGACCGCTTCTCGCGAGATCGTGGTCCCCATCTACAGTCGAACCGGGACGCCCCGCTCGTCGAGATACTGTTTGACCTCCTCGATCGTGTACTCGCCGAAGTGGAATATCGACGCCGCCAGCGCCGCGTCCGCGTCGGCCTCCGTGAACACCTCGTAGGCGTCTTCCGGGCCCCCACACCCGGAGGAGGCGATCACGGGCGTCGAGACGCTCTCGGTGACGGCGCGCATGAGCGGGACGTCGTAGCCGTCCTTCGTCCCGTCCCTGTCGATCGAGTTGATGAACAGCTCGCCGGCGCCGCGCGATTCGGCCTCCCTCGCCCACTCGATCGCGTCGATGCCGGTCCCCTCTCTGCCGCCCTTCTTCGTACACTCGAACCAGACCGACTCGCCGTCGACCTCGACGTAGTGTTCGCCCCCGTCGTCGTGGCGGCGGCGGGCGTCGATGGAGATGACGATGCACTGCGAGCCGAAGGCGGCCGCCCCCTCGTCGATGAGTTCCGGCCGCTCGAGGGCGCCGGTCGTGATGGAGACCTTGTCGGCGCCGGCGCGCAGGGTCTCCTTGATGTCCTCCGTCGTCCGGATGCCGCCGCCGACCGTGAGCGGGATGAAACACTCGTCGGCGACGCCGCGGACGACGTCGAGCATGGTCTCCCTGCCGTCCGCCGAGGCCGTGATGTCGAGGAAGACGAACTCGTCGGCGCCCGACTCGTTGTACTTGCGCGCCAGCTCGACGGGGTCGCCCGTGTACTCCAGGTTCTCGAAGTTGACCCCGGTGTAGACGGCCGCGTTCCCGTCCTCGTCGAGGTCGACGTCGATGCAGGGGATGATCCGTTTCGTGAGTCCCATTCGTTGCCGACACTACCCGCCGGATGGGTTAAAAGGGTCCGGGGTCGGCGGGCTGGAGCGAACGGACGGCGGTCCCGACTCGACGGGGAGTGACGGTCAAAGCTCGACGCCGGAGGGGATGAGGCTCTCGCCGCGGAGCAGGTTGCCGTCGGGGTCGTAGACGAGGAACGTGCGCTTGTCGTACGTGACGAGCACCTCGCCGTCGATCGCGATCTCGACGCGGTAGCGTCCCTCCTCGTCGTCGTCAGTGGCCCGCCCGTACTCGCGGGCGGCCCGAATGAACCCGAGGACGTCCTCGGCCGCCTCGTTCAACTCGAGGACGAACTCGCCGGTGACGCGGTTCGTCACGGCGACGACGCCCGTCGCGGACTCATCCTCGATCGGCTCGCGAAGCCGAAAGGCGACGTCCGTCTCCTCGGCCGCGAGCAGATCGCCGTCGGGACCGGTGAGCCGGTCCGTCAACAGTCCCTCGGGGCCGTGAAAGTCGATCCGCACGAACGGCTTTCGCGGATCGCCGTCGCCGCCGTCGCGCTCGACGCCCTCGACCGTCAGTTCGAAGTGGTCCCGCCGCATTTCCCGTTCGACGGTTGGCGGTCTGTGGGTATGAACGTAACGCCCGACGGGTTCGACGCCCGACCGGTTCGACGCGCACCCACCGGTCGTTTTAACCTCCCCTCCGCGTTCGGTAGGGACATGGTCTGGGTCCGCTCGGAATACGTCGGGGAGCTCGCGGTCGTCTCCGCGTGGCTGGCCGCGTTGGTCCCCTGGAACGTGACGTACGCCTCGATCCCGGGGTACGGGAACGCGCTGTTCCTCCGGTATCCGTTCCTCGAGGTGCAGTACCTGATCGGCTGGACGATCGAGGAGCGGTCGTTCTTCCTGCGTCCCATCGGTCGAGCCATCCGCACGCAGGCGGGAGAGGTCGTCTACGACGCCTACATTGCGTGGGCGATCGGCTCCGCGCTGATAGCGCTCGCCGTGTTCGTCTCGATCCTCTATTACCTCGAGGAGGAGCGTCTCGAGGCCGGCCCGGTCGACCCCGCGAAGGTCATCGGCGCCGCGTTGCTCGCCGCCGGTATCGTCCTCGGCGTGACGAACTACCTCCTCGTCGCCCTCGGCGTGCCGGGGATCCCGATCCCAGTTGGGACGGTCCTCGTCATCGGCCTCGGAGGCACGTTGCTGCTGGCCGAACGACGCGAGGAGTGATCCGTCCGACGGATCTCCGGCGGTCCGGTGGTGGATTCTCGGCCGTCTGGCTGCGGGTTCTCGGCGTGCTATCGGCGCCTTCCCGCCCGCGCCCGATCGACGGGACGCCTTTATGGTCCCGGATGGAGTACGCCACACGCACGAAGGATGTCGGGGGAAACGCTCGCCGGCGGGATCGAGGGGCGCATCGAGACGCTTCGCCGCCGCGCGAGGTACACCTGGGAGCTGCTTCGCGGCGTCGACGTCGCGGTGCGTCCGTTTCGACCGGGCGAGGACGGCCCCCTCGGGTCGTTCTCACCGCCGGCGGACGAAACCGAAGTGGACCGCTACTGGGTGAACGCGCCGTTCGCCTACGTCGTCATCACCCACGACGACGAGGAGAGCGAGTACCGGTATCACGCCGTCGAGCCCGACCTCGACGAGTTCGCGGCCTCGCTGCTCGAGCGCATCGTCGAGGACATCCGCGATCCGCTGTTGTACCGCTCGGGAACCGACGCCGCCGAGGAGGAGACGCTCCGCGAGGAGCTCGAGTCGCTGCTCGAACAGTACGGCACCAACGTCGACATGGCCACGTTTCACGCCCTGTTTTATTACCTCTACCGCGACTTCCGGGCGTTCGGAAAGGTCGACCCCCTCCTGAACGACGCCCACATCGAGGACGTCTCCTGTGACGGCTACGACCTGCCGATATTCGTCTATCACGACGACTACACCGACCTCGAGACGAACGTCACGTACGGTCGCAAGGAGCTCGACAACTACGTGATCCGCCTCGCCCAGCAGTCCGGCAAACACATCTCGGTCGGCGAGCCGATCGTTGAGACGACGCTGCCGGACGGCTCGCGGGCCGAGCTCGCGCTCGGCGAGGAGGTCACCCCGCGCGGGTCCGCGTTCACCATCCGCCAGTACGCCGAGGAGCCGTTCACGCCGATCGACCTGATCGACTACGGGACCTTCTCGATCGAGCAGATGGCCTACTTCTGGCTGTGTATCGAACACAACAAGTCGCTCATCTTCGCGGGCGGGACCGCGTCCGGAAAGACCACCTCGATGAACGCGGTCTCGATGTTCATCCCGCCGCGAGCGAAGGTGCTCACGATCGAGGACACCCGCGAGCTCTCCTTGTACCACGACAACTGGCTCTCCTCCGTGACCCGCGAGCGGCTCCACGAGGGGACCGACATCGACATGTACGACCTGCTCCGGTCGGCGCTGCGTCACCGCCCGGAGTACATCCTCGTCGGCGAGGTCCGCGGCGAGGAGGCGGTGACGCTGTTTCAGGCGATGAACACGGGCCACACCACGTTCTCGACGATGCACGCGGACTCGATCGAGACGGTCATCAACCGCCTCGAGAACGACCCGATCAACGTCCCGCGGGCGATGGTCCAGTCGCTCGACATGTTGTCGGTTCAGACGCTCGTCCGGTCGGACGACGAGCGCGTTCGGCGGGCGAAGGTGATAGGCGAGATCGGCGGCATCGACCAGCGGACCGGCGAGCTGGACTACTCGTCCGCCTTCGAGTGGCGGCCGGGAAGCGACGCGTTCGTCGCCAACGACTCCGAGCTCCTCTCGGAGATCCAGGAGGAACGGGGCTGGAACCGCGGGTCCCTCCTCTCGGAGATCCGCCGCCGGGAGCGGTTCCTGGAGATCCTGGTGGATCTGGAGATAACCGGATACAAGCGTTTCACGGCGCTCGTAAACGAGTACTACGCGAACCCCGATCGGGTGATGAACCGCCTCGAAACGGAACTCGAGGGTGCGGACGCATGAGAACGCCGCCGTGATCTGGACCGTCCCCCTCCTCGTGACCGTGGCCGTCCTCGGCGTGCTCGCGCTCTCGTTCGTCCACCGGCGGGTGAACCTGTTCGTCTCGCGGATCGCGCTTTCGGCCTTCGGCGACTACGTCGTCGACTCTCCACGCTCGAACCGGCAGCGCGACCGCATGCGTGCGGCCCACGCGGGCGGGACACATCGGGTGTACGCCGCCCGAACGCTGTTTTACGCCGCGGTTCTCGGCGTCTCCGGGAGCGTTCTCGGGATCTATCTCGCGGCCGGAACGCTCGTGTTCATGGACGTCAACGCCGAAACGATCCGGGGGACGCTACCGGAGCCGCTCTCCTTTTTGGGCGAACTCGCCCGGTTGTCGGCCATCGAACCGCTCGAGCTGTTCGGTCTCCTCCTCCTCTCGTCGGCGACGATCGGCTCCGGGCTGGCGATCGGCGTCTACGTCCTTCGATGGGGCCTCCTGTCGGAACGCGCGAGCTCCCGCGCGGCGGCGATCGACGCCACGCTGCCGCGGACGGTCGCGTTCGTCTACGCCCTTTCGCGGTCCGGGATGGCCTTCCCGACCGTGATGCGGACGCTCGCGGAGAACGAGGACGTCTACGGCGAGGCCGCGACCGAACTCGCCGTCGCGGTCCGTGACATGAACACCTTCGGGACGGACGTGTTGACCGCGCTGCGGCGGACCGCACGCCATACGCCGAGCGAGAACCTCGAGGAGTTCGCGGAGAACCTCGCGTCGGTGCTCGGCTCCGGGCGGTCGCTACCGGAGTACCTCCACGACCAGTACGAGCGGTACCAGGAGGAGTCGGAGTCGAGACAGGAGCAGTACCTCGAGCTGCTCTCGACGTTCGCGGAGGCGTACGTGACGGTCCTCGTCGCCGGACCGCTCTTTTTCATCACCATCCTCGTCGTCGTCGGCCTCGTCCTCCAGGACACGATCCCGATCCTGCGTGTGATCGTCTACGCCGGCCTCCCCCTTGCCACCGCCGGCTTCGTCGTCTACGTCGACAGCGTCACACGCACGATCGGGACCGACCGAACGTCCCTCTCGGACGCGACGGACGCGATCGTCCCGGGGCGATTTACCGCTCTCGGGGCGATCCGTGGCGGTTCCGGCTCGAACGTGGGCGCGACCGACGGAGGAGTCGAGGACTCACGGACCGGCGGCGAACGACGAGCGCACGACCACCAGCGCGAACGGCTCGAACAGTACGACCGCCTCCGACGGACGTTGGGATGGGCACGGCGGCCGGGGGAGCTACTCCTGCGGCGGCCGATCCTCTCGCTCGCGTTGACGCTCCCGGTCGCGGGCGTGTGGATCTGGACGTCCACGACGCCGCTTTCCGCCACGTCCCCGATCGGCGTCGTCCGGGCCGTCGACGACGCGGTCGTTCAGTCGACGATCCTCGTCGGGCTCGTCTACGCGGCGCTCTATGAGGTACAAAAGCGGCGGACGCGTCGCATGGAGTCGGCCGTCCCCGACTTCCTTGATCGCCTCGCGTCGGTCAACGACGCCGGGATGACCGTCGTCGAGAGCCTCGAACGCGTGGCCGACTCCGACCTGGACGAGCTGACGCCGGAACTCGAGCGGACCTGGCGTGACGTCCAGTGGGGTTCGGACGTCGAATCGGCGCTCTACCGGCTCGAGCGACGCGTTCGATCCCCGCTCGTCTCCCGATCCGTCGCGCTGATCGTCAACGCGATGAGCGCGAGCGGCGACGTGGCGCCGGTGCTTTCGATCGCGGCCGACGAGACCCGAGCCGCCCGGCGGCTCAGACGGGAGCGCCGGCAGGTGATGTTGACCTACCTGATCGTGATCTACATCTCGTTTCTCGTCTTCCTCGGGATCATCGCCTCGCTCACGCTCGCGTTCATTCCCGCGATCGAACAGGCCGCGGGATCCGGGGTGGGCGAGGGCATAAGCGGCGGAACCCCCGGCGGAGTCGGCGGCGTCGGCAACATCGCGGAGGGATTCGGGGACGTCGACATCGCGGGCTACGAGCTGATCTTCTATCACGCCGCCATCATCCAGGGGATCTGCTCGGGAGCCGTCGCCGGACAGCTCGGCGAGGGCGACCTCCGGGATGGCGTCAAACACGCCGTCATCCTCCTCGTGTTGACCTTCGTGTCGGTCGTCGCGATGGGCCTCGCGTGATCGGCGGCGGTTCCCGTTTCGTCGCTACCACTTATGCACGTCCGGGCCGTCACTCGATCCGTGGTCCACCTCACCCGTGATCTGTTGGCCGTCCTCCTCGAACACGCGGCGGAGGCGGAGCCGACGTCGACGAACGTTCTCCTCTCCGCGACGCCCGCGGAGGAGCTGATCGGGGAGACGGACGATGTCGACCCGGGAACCCCGGTCTTGACGCACTTCACGCTGCCGGACGTCGGGAGCTCCGTGAACTCGGTCTTCGGGATGGATCTCTCGACGCCCTCCGAACGCGGCCGTGCCCGCTTCCTGTCGCACCCGGCCGGCGGGCTCCGGATCGACGAGACCGACGATCTGTCGGCGGTCGTGATCGTGGCGGTGCCGCCGTGGGAGGCGGACTGCGTCGCGGCGTTCGATCGGGCCGGTCGAAAGCTCCCGTTGACGATCGTCGATGCGGTCCCGCCCGAGGAGTCGATCCCGGAGTGAGACCCGTGGGGACGGCTCGTCCGGACGGTCGCTCCGGGACGAGTCGCCTGGATTTTTGAGGCAACGGATCGAACGGGGACACAATGGCTGTCCGGCCCCCAGGAAACGACGACGAGACGCCGGAGGCGATCGAGTTCGGGATCGCGGCGCTCGACGCCCGCCTCGAGGAGTCGGACCTCTCGTTCCCGGCGACGAGCGAGGAGGTCCTCCGGGGCATCCCGGCTCGTGAGATCCCCTACGACGCGTCCGGACATACCCTCGATCTTGGTGACGCGCTCGAGCGTGCGGGTCCCGAACGGTTCGAGACGAAGAGCGAACTGATGAACGCGTTACACCCGATCTTCGAGGAGCGTCGCCGCCGGGGCGGCGGGTCGATCCTCGAGCGGCTCCGCGACGCCTTGCCCTTCTAACTCTGAGACGTGGTGGACGCGGTCTGCTCGCTCACTCCGATCGACGGTCACGTCCCTCGATCTCCTCGCGGTGAAGCGTGAGGATCATGTCCGCGAGCACGCCGAACATCAGAAGCTGAATCCCGAGTAGGATGCCGGCCGCCGAGACCACGGCGAGGATCTCGTGGCCCACGCTCCGAGTGATCCACTCGTAGAGGACGTAGGCCGCCACGAGCGCTCCCGAGAGCGTCGCCGCCAGACCGACGCTGCCGAAGTAGAAAAGCGGGTTGTTCGTCTTCGCCTTCCGGTAGAGCTCCAGGAAGATGATCCCGCCGTCGCGGACCGGACGCAGGTTCGTGTCCGACCCCTCGGGACGCGGCCGGTAGGTGATGTCGACGACGGCGACCGAGACGTCGTGTTTGACGCACTCGACGGCCATCTCGGTCTCGATCCCGAACCCCTCCGCGGTGAGGTGGAGGCGCTCGAAGGACTCGCGGGTGAACGCGCGGTAGCCCGAGAGGATGTCCCGGTAGTCGGTCCCGTGGATCCGGGCGAACGCCCGGTTGATGATCCGGTTTCCGATCCGGTTGAGCCGGGTCATCGCGCCCGGCTTCATGTCGGCGAACCGATCGCCGATGACGTGTTCGGCCCGCCCGGAGCGGAGCGGCTCGAGCATCGTCTCCGCGTCTTCGGCGTCGTACGTCGCATCCGCGTCCGCGAGCAGGACGAACTCCGCGTCGACGTGATCGCGGACCGCCTCCCGGACGGCCTGTCCCTTTCCCTCGCCCGACTGTTCGACCACGCGCGCGCCGGCGTCCGCAGCGAGGTCCGGGGTCCCGTCGGTGGAGCCGCCGTCGATCACGAGCACGTTCTCGAAGCCACACTCGCGGTACTCGCGGACGACGTCGGCGATGGTGGCGGCCTCGTCCATCGTCGGGAGAAGCACGCACACGTCCGGGGACCCCGTCATCGTCGAATCGTGGTCCGTGTGGGTGGTTAAGTATGCGGGTTCCTCGTCGACGGTCCCCGAACGGGGGTCCCGTTTTCACCGCCGGAGCCGCGGTCCCTCGTCGTTCACGCCTCGATGAAGTCCGGCTCGGTGCGCTTCTCCTCGCGCTCGCTCCGGAGGTGCTCGATGAAGTCGTCGAGGTCGACGTCGCCGCGCTCGTTCTCGAAGCGGTCGCGCACCGAGATGGTTCCGGCCTCCGCCTCGTCGCCGCCGACGACGATCATGTACGGGAGCCGGTCGTCGTGCGCCTGGCGGATCTTGCGACCGACCGTCCAGTCGCGGTCCTCGACGGAGACCCGGAAGTCGGCGTCGTCGATCGCGTTCTTCACGCGGTGGGCGTACCCGAGCGCGTCGTCCGAGACGGGGAGCACGCGGACCTGCTCGGGCGCCAGCCAAAGCGGGAAGTTGCCCTTGAAGTGCTCGATCGTCACGCCCATGAACCGCTCGATGCTGCCGAGCAGCGCCCGGTGGATCATCACGGGGTGGTGTTCCTCGTTGTCCTCGCCGGCGTAGGTGAGATCGAGGCGTTGCGGAATGTTGAAGTCGACCTGGACGGTGCCGATCGTCCACTCGCGGCCGATCGCATCGCGGGCGTCGAGGCCGATCTTGGGGCCGTAGAAGGCGGCCTCGCCCGCCTCGACGTCGTACTCGAGCCCCTTCGACTCCAGGGCGTTCCGGAGCGCGTCCGTGGCGTTCTCCCAGATCTCGTCGCTCCCGACCGAGTTCTCGCCCTGCGTCTCCAGCTTGTAGATGATCTCCAGATCGAACTGCGCGTAGACGTCCTCGATCACGCCGATCGTCCGGCGGATCTCGTCTTCGATCTGGTCGGGTCGGACGAACGCGTGGCCGTCGTCCTGGGTGAGCCCCCGGACCCGGAGCAGCCCCGAGAGCTCGCCCGACTGCTCGTTGCGGTAGACGGTTCCGAACTCGGAGTAGCGAAGCGGGAGGTCGCGGTAGGAGTGCTGGGAGTCGTCGAAGACGTGCGCGTGGTTCGCGCAGTTCATCGGCTTGAGGCCGTACTCCGTGTCGTCCTGCTCCCACGCGAACATCTCGCCCTCCTCCTTGAACGCGTCGTAGTGGCCGGTCGGCTTCCACAGTTCGGCCTTGTTCAACTCGGGCGTCCAGACCTCCTCGTAGCCCAGCTCGTCGTTCTTCTCGCGGATGTACTCCTCGAGCTCGCGGCGGATCCGCATCCCGTTGGGATGGTAGTGGGCACACCCGGGCGAGTGGTCGGGGATGGAAAAGAGATCCATCTCCCGGCCGATCTTCCGGTGGTCGCGCTCCTCGGCCTCGGCGCGCATCTCGATGAACTCCTCGAGGTCCGACTCCGACTCGAAGGCGGTCCCGTAGACGCGCGTGAGGCTCTCGTTGTCCTCGTCGCCGCGCCAGTAGGCCGAGGAGATGTTGAGGAGGGTGACGGCGCCGATCTCGCCGGTCGAGTCGACGTGTGGCCCCTGACACAGGTCCTGCCAGTCGTCCTGGACGTAGAAGCTGACCGTCTCCTCGCCGGCGGCCTCGGTCTCGAGGATCTCGCGTTTGAACGGGTTGTCGGCGTAGATCTCGAAGGCCTCCTCGCGGTCGCGTTCGACGCGATCGATGTCGTAGTCGGCCTCGAGTATCGCCTCCATCTCCGCTTCGATCGCCTCGAGGTCGTCCTCGTCGAGGTCGACGCCGGTGACGTCGTAGTAGAACCCGTCGTCGGTCGGCGGGCCGATCGTGAGCTTCGCGTCCGGATACAGCCGCTGGAGCGCCTGCGCGAAGACGTGGGCCGCCGAGTGGCGCAGGACCGTGAGGTACTCGTCCGAGTCCTCGGTCACGATCTCGATCTCCGCGCCGTCGTGGACCGGGTCGTGTTTGCTCGCGAGTTCGCCGTCGATCTTCCCCGCCACGGTGTCGCGACCGAGCCCGGGGCCGATCTCGTAGGCGACGTCCTCGAGTGTCGACCCGTCCGGCACGGTCAACCGCGATCCGTCCGGAAGGACGACCGTCACGTCGGCCTGCGCATCGGTCTCGCTCATACGTTCGGGAAGCCGGAGGATCGGGATAAGTGTTGTTGGATGGCGGGACGCCGACGAATTCGCGGACCGGAGGTCGACCGCCACGCCCTCGATTTTCGATCGCGCCTCGGTTCCGCAGTCGCTGGGACCTACTTACGCCTCGGCGCCGTAGTCGGCCGGCAGGCCGTCCTCGGGGACGACGCCGTCCTCCCAGCCGCGGGCGTCGTAGTACTCGTCGATCGCCGCCTCGAGATCGGGGATGTCGTAGGGGAGCGTGTCGTCCTCGCCGTCGACGCCGCGCCGGTTGTTGAAGTGACGCTCGAGGGTCACGATTCGGGCGCCGACCGCGAGGAGATCATCGAAGTCCTCGCCGAAGAGCGCCTCGTACCGCTCGGGGTTCATGTAGTCGCGAGAGAACTTGCAGACGACGCCGGCGTCGTTGAGCGCCATCAGGTTCTCGCGTTCGACGAGCCGGCCGGCCTTCCCGAGGGTCCCCTCGGGATCGAGGGCGTCCTCCTCGGGGACGAGCGGGTACTCCACGGAGTAGAAGGTCGCGTACATGTGGTCCGCGCCGCGGTTCGAGACCGCATACGAGAGCCCCTGTCCGTGCAGGACGCGGCCCTCGTGGGCGGCGAAGTCCATTCCCTTGACCGACCAGTTCTCGACGCCGAGCTCGTCGTGACACCGGTCGATCCCCTCCGCGAGCAGATCGCCGATCCCCTCCCGACGAGCGATCCTCTCGACGGTCTCGTGGATCAACTCGACGTCGCCGAAGGCGTCCTCGCTCGCGAGGTAGGCAGCCACCGTGTTGCCCGCGGAGATGGCGTCCAGGCCGTACTCGTCACACAGCCGGTTCGACTCCATCACGTCGACGATGTCGTCGACACCGGAGTTCGACCCGAACGCCATCGCGACCTCGAACTCGGGGCCCTCGGTCTCGACGCCGCGCTCCTCGTCGCGGGTCGGCAGCTTGCAGGCGAACGCGCAGGCCGAGCAGGTCCCCTTCTTGTACTTCTTCTTCTCGACGGCGTCGCCGTTTATCCCCTCGACGCCCGCGAACTCCCGCTCGGAGAAGTAGTAGGAGGGAAGCCCCTCCATCGCGTTCGCGAGGTCCATCACGGCGACGGTTCCCTGCCGTTTCATGATGTTGTCGTCGGTGGCGGCCTCGCGGTGGATCTCCGACTGGGCCGCGGGGATCTCGATCTCCGGGGCCGAGTCGCCGTCGAAGGTGATCGCCTTGACGTTCTTCGCGCCGAGGACCGCGCCGAGCCCGCCGCGGCCGAACGCGCGCTCCTTCGTGGTCATGATCGACGCGAACCGGACCCGATTTTCCCCGGCCGGGCCGATGATCGCGGTCTGATCGGGCGAGATCCCGCGCTCCTCCTCGAGGTGATCCGCCGTCTCGCTCACGGTCGCGCCGGCCAGATCGGGGATCGCCTCGAACTCGACGCCGTCGTCGCGGACGTGGATCGCGAGCAGCTCGTCGCTCTCGCCGGCGATCTCGACGGCTCCGTAGCCCGTCGCCGCGAAGTTCCGCGACATGAACCCGCCGGCGTTGCTCGAGAGCAGGCCGTCGGTGAGCGGCGAGACGCCGGTGCAGTTCATCCGGCCGGTGAAGCTCATCGTCGACGCCTGCATCGGGCCGGTGGCGAACACGATCCGGTTTTCCGGGCCGAAGGGGTCGACGTCGAAGGGGATCCGCTCGTGGGCGAGCCGGGTGCAGACGCCGCGCCCCCCGATGTAGCGCTCGTGGATCCCGTCGATGTCCGTCTCCTCAGTCGACTGATCCCCGACGTCGACCGTCAACAGCGGACCGCGATTGTGGAGCATGGATCGATCTTGCCCCGGATCCATCAAGAAGTCACCGGACGGAGGGGACGCGTCACCCCGGCCAGGTGGCGCCTCAGCTGCCGCGAACGATCCACGTCAGGTGTCGCGATCACTCCGAGAGCAGTCGTCCGGCGATCGTGTTCTTCAGGACCTCGGAGGTCCCCTCGTAGATCTCGTTGAGCTTGGCGTCGCGGTAGTATCGCTCCATCGGGAACTCGGTCGTGTAGCCGTAGCCGCCGTGGATCTGGATCCCCGCGTTCGCGACCTCCCGGGAGATCTCGGAGGCGTACAGCTTCGCCTGGGCGGCCGCCTTGACGTACGACTCGCCGCGCTCCTTGCGGTCGGCGGCCTCGTGCATGAGAAGCCTCGCCGCCTGCACCTTCGTGTCCATCTCCGCGAGCTCGTGTTGGATGGCCTGGAAGTCCGAGATCGGTCGGTCGAACTGCTCGCGATCCTGCGAGTACTCGAGGGCGTCCTCCAGCGCCGCGCGGGCGATCCCGACTGACCGGGCCGCGATCGTGATCCGGCCCGCGTTGAGCGTTTTGAGGGCGTGCCGGAATCCCTCCCCCTCCGCGCCGATCAGTCGGTCCTCGGGGACGTACATGTCCTCGAAGCGCAGCTCGGCCGTCGGACAGCCCTTGTCGCCGAGCTTCGATTCAGTTCCCTCGACGTGGAACCCCTCGTCCGTATCCGGCCGCACGAGGAACGTGGAGATGCCCTCCCGGTCCGCGTCGGGATCCGTCTTCGCGAAGACGACGATCGAGTCGGCCACCGAGCCGTTCGAGATCCACACCTTCCCCCCGTCGATGACGTAGCCGTCACCGTCGCGCTCCGCGGTGGTCGACATCGCGGGAACGTCGGAGCCGGCCTCGGGCTCCGAGAGCGCGAACGCGCCGAGGTCCTCCCCGCGATTCAACGGCGGGAGGTACTCCTCGCGGACGGACTCGTCCGCGAACTCGAAGACCACGTTGCCGGCGAGACTCGTGTGGGCGGCCACCACCGTCGCGAGCCCGCCCGATCCACGGGCGATCTCACAGAGCGCCAGCGCGTAGGCGTGGTAATCCAGTCCGGCGCCGTCGTACTCCTCGGGAAACGGCATGCCGAGGAACCCGAGTTCGCCCATGCGATCGACGAGGTCGGCGGGGAACTCGTCCGTCTCGTCGATGTCGGCCGCTCGCGGGACGATCTCGTCGTCGACGAACTCCGAGACGGCCTCCCGCATCCGCTGCTGTTCCGCGGAAAGGGACAGATCCATGTCCACCCATCGACGAGCCGGGACTTAGTGGTTTTGCGCTTCCGCGCGTTCGCCTTCTTGACAGTTCGTTGAATAGTCCCGCGTCTGGGAGCCGCGAAGTCGGGCGAGCAACCCCACGAGACTTTTTATCCTCCGTTTCATAGAGGAGGACAGTTGAATGAGCGGACGTGATCCATCTACCGGCGAGGCCGACCTCGAGTGGTGCTACGAGGCGGTCCAGGGCGTCTCCCGCACCTTCGCGTTGACCGTCGACGTGCTCGACGAGCCGATGTCGAGCCACATCTGTCTCGGCTACCTGCTCTGTCGGGTCGCCGATACGGTCGAGGACGCCGGACACGTGCCGCCTGCGGCCCAGACCGAGCTGCTTTCGACCTACGATGCGGTCCTCGACCCGGAGGACTCAACCGAGGTCGAGGAGTTCCGGGCCGCCGTCGACGAGTGGATCCCGGAGGAGTCGGAGCGGAACGCGGACTGGGAGGTCGTCGCCCGCTCGCCGACGGTCATCGCGACCTTCCTGTCCCTCCCCGAGGACGTTCGCCGGGCCATCGTCCCGCCCGTCCGCGAGATGGTGGACGGGATGGCGATGTTCGTCGAGCGGCACGCCGACGCCGGCGGCCTCCGGATCGACGACCGCGCGGAGCTCGAACAGTACTGTTACTACGCGGCCGGGACGGTCGGCAACCTGATCACGAACCTGTTGACCCGCGCCGACGTCGACGACGAGCGGGTCCGTCGCCTCTACGATACCGCCGAGGAGTTCGGGTTGCTCCTCCAGCTCGTGAACGTCTCGAAGGACGTCTACGACGACTACGAGGCGGAGAACAACGTCTACATCCCCGCGGAGTGGCTCGACGACGAGGGCGTCGACCAGGACGCGATCGTCGACCCGGAGAACCGCGAGTCCTCCGCTCGCGTGGTCGACCGGACCGCCGAACACGCACACTCGTTCCTCGACGATGCCCAGGCGTACCTCGAGACGATGCCGCTCGAACACGGAAACACGATGGCCGCCTGGAGCGTGCCGTACCTCCTCGCGGTCGGGACGCTGCGGGAGCTCCGATCGCAGCCCGAGGACGCGCTCACCGAGACGGGCGTGAAGGTGTCCAGACAGGAGGTCTTCGCCGTGATGTCGGCCGCCAGCGAGACGGGCCGCGACTCGCTCGCCGAGCTTCGCGAGACGATCGCGAAAAAGCCGTTCCACCGCGTCTCCGGCGTCGCGGAGTAGGCCGAGGTGACTGCCGCCCGATCGTGTAACTGACGCCCAAGCCACCGGTCCGGATCCGCGTCCTTTTACCTGCGCCGTTGATACCGACGGACATGAGCTTCGAGAAAGACGACCGCGTCGTGTTCCGCGACGAACACAGCGAACACGACGGCGAGGTCGGCACGGTGACCCAGAAGATGGAGACGATGTTCGGCGAGGCCACCTACACGATCAGCTTCGAGGACGGCCAGGAGACCGGCATCGCCGCGGACGCGTTGGAGGAGGCCGACGAGGACGACGTCGACGCTGCGGACGCCGACGCCGAGTAACCGCCGGGTCGATCCGGAGCGACCGCCCGCACGAGACCGGCGAATCGATCAACTCGCGACGAGCCGAACCGCACGCCGACCGAACCCCGATCCCAGAGAGGAAACCGAACCGCATGGCCAGGGTCCCGCTGCACTACGTCGACCTCCGCACGTTCAGCTACGCCACCGAGGACGAGAAACGCGTCAGGCAGGCGCTCGAGACGTTTCTGCCGGAGGACGCGTCGATCGATCGCGCGGAGAGCGTCGGCCACCACGGCGACCGGATCGTCGTCCTCTCGGCGCGCGTCGAGAACGCCGACGACATGCGACACGTCCTCGATCGGTTCGGCGAGCTCGACGATCTCGATCGCGTGATCGAGGAGCTCGACGATCGGGTGGACGACAACTGTTCGTTCTTCTGCCGGCTCGACAAGCAGGCGGCCTTCCGCGGTGACGTCCGGCTCGGCCCCGGCATCACGCTACGCGCGAAGGTGGAGGCCTACCCGGCCAAGAAGTCGGCCGCGGTGGAGAACGCGCGGGAGTTGCTCTCGCGACACGACGCCGATTCGGGCGACGCGACCGACGCCGAGACGCGATGACGTCGGAATCGGGACGGCCGGTCGGCCTGCCGCCCGATCACCGCCTCCGCCCTATGAATCGCCCGGCCACTTGATCGAACAGCCTCTGGAGGGCCGATCCGGAATCTCGACGTCCTCCCCCGCGAGCACCGACTCGATGGCGTCGCGGACGTGGATCGTCGTCGGTTCCGCGTCGGGGTTCAACGCGTCGTCGAGGCGGCCGTGGTACGCGAGCGTCCAGGCGTCGCCCTCGTGGGAGAGCAGGAACGGGTCGGGCGTACAGACCGCGCCGTAGGCGTCCGCGACCGCGGCGGACTCGTCGCGCAGGTAGGCGTCGTAGGCGATGGTGCCGTCCTCGACGAGCTCGCGCATTCGATCGAAGGAGTCGTCCGGATACTCCTCCGCGTCGTTGGGGTTGACTCCGACGACGGCGACCTCGTCGTAGTCGGCCGCGAGCTCGTTGAGGAGGTCGAACTTCGCCTGCGCGTACGGACAGTGGTTACAGGTGAACACGAGCAGGATCGCCTCCGCGTCGAAGGAGTCGAGCGAGTACGTCCCCCCGTCGACGCCGGGGAGTTCGAAGTCGGGAACCGTCTCGCCGCGGGCCAGCTCGGAGTCGGATTCCATGGCGACCATGCCCGACGGTTGACTCGCCAGGAGCAAAAGCGACCGGGTGGCGTCGAGATCGTTCCACGACGCCCCCGAGTCGGGGATCGCCGGCGGACGCGGTGATCGCGAGTCGTCGTCTTTATGTGTGTTCTGGCGACACACACCGTCAATCGCCCGCAGGCCGCGGGCGGGATCACCAATGAGCGCAGACACCACGGACACGACGACTGACGGGGGGACGAGCGCCACGCCGGAGGGCGGCCGGGCCGGCGAGCGCGAGGCCGCCTCGTTCGTCGAGTACGGGATCGAGGACCGCCCGCCGGCCGGGGAATCGTTCTTCCTCGGGATCCAACACTACCTGACGATGGTCGGCGCGAACATCGCCGTGCCGCTCGTGCTCGTCAACGCGATGGGCGCGAGCGACGCCCAGGCGACGACGCTCATCGGGACGTTCTTCGTCGTCTCCGGCGTTGCGACCCTGCTCCAGACGACGGTCGGGAACCGATACCCGCTCGTACAGGGCGCCTCCTTCGCGCTTTTGGCGCCCGCGGTCACGATCGTCGCGGCGGTCGGCGGCCCCTTCGAACTCGCGATGCGCGAGCTACAGGGGGCGATCATCGCCGCCGCCGCGGTCCAGGTGCTCGTCGGCTACTCCGGGCTCATGGGCCGGATCAAGCGGTACCTCTCGCCGGTCGTCGTCGCGCCGGTGATCGTGTTGATCGGCCTCTCGCTCTTCAACGTCCCGCAGATCGTCACCACCGAGCAGAACTGGTGGTTGCTCGGGTTCACCCTCGTCTCCATCGTCGTCTTCTCGCAGTACCTCGAGTCCTACACCCGCTACGCGCGGCTGTTTCCGGTCCTGCTCGGCGTGATCGCGGCGTACCTCCTCGCCCTCGTGTTGTCCCTCGCGGGGATCTACGGGCCAGAGCAGGTCGGCTTCGTCGATCCGACCACCGCGGCGGACGCGCCGCTGGTGTTGTCGATCACCCCGCTGCAGTGGGGAACCCCCTCGTTCACCGGCGCGTTCATCGTCGGCATGTTCGCCGGCGTCGTCGCCTCGATGATCGAGAGCTACGGCGACTACTTCGCCGTCGCCCGCCTCGCCGGCGTCGGGGCCCCCTCGAAAAAGCGCATCGACCACGGCATCGGCATGGAGGGGATCGGCAACGTCTTCGCCGGGATCATGGGCACCGGCAACGGCTCGACCTCCTACTCGGAGAACATCGGCGCGATCGGCATCACCGGCGTCGCCTCCCGGTACGTCGTCCAGGTGGGCGCGGTCGTGATGTTGATCGTCGGCTTCTTCGGTCCGTTCAGCCAGCTCATCGCGACGATTCCACAGCCCATCATCGGCGGCCTGTTCATCGCGATGTTCGGCCAGATCGCGGCGGTCGGGCTCTCGAACCTGAAGTACGTCGACCTCGACTCCCAGCGCAACGTGTTCACGATCGGCCTCGCGCTCTTCGCCGGGCTCGCGATCCCGGCGTACTTCGGCGCGGTCGACGCGGCGGGCGGCATCCAGGGCTTCCGCGAGGGAATGGCCGGTGTCGCGGTCATCGGCCCCGTTCTCGGGAACCAGATCGTCGCCGACACCGTCTTCGTGATCGGCTCGACCGGAATGGCCGTCGGCGGCATCATCGCGTTGATCCTCGACAACACGATCCCGGGCACCCGCGAGGAGCGCGGGCTCGACCAGTGGGAGGCGATCTCCGAGGAGGAACACGAGTTCCAGACCGCCCTCGAGCGGTACTCCGAGTGAGGGTGACGGGACGAGACGTCGACGCGAATTCGTCGGAAGGGGATTCGTGGGAGGAGGACTCGCCGGACGAGGATTTATCGGATACAGATTCGCCGGACGCGGGTTCGCCCGATTCCGTCGAACATCGCGACGCCGGCCGTCTCGGTGGCAGCCTCCGGGTGAGCGACGGTCGGATCGTCGTCGACCCGGCGGGAACCGATCCGATCCTCGTCGATCCGTCGACGGTCTCGGAGGTCACCCATCGATCGATCGCGTGGTTTCAGCTGGTCATGGGCGTCGGGATCGTCGCGTTCGGTCTCCTCTCCGTCTCCCGGCACCTCCTCGGCGCGTTCGCGTTCGTCCTCGCGGGGGCCGCGGTCCTCCTCGTCACCTGGCGGCGACGCGATCGCGTCCGGATCCACGTTCACGGGCGGGCGAAGCCGCTTTCGGTGTATCCCGAGGAGCCGGAGACGTTCCTGTCGGCGGTCGAGGAGGCGTTGGAGGAGGCCTCACCTACGGAGGAGCCCTCCGGGGATTCACCGCCCGCGGAGACCCGGTCTCCGGAGGAGTTGTGACCCCGTTGGGTCGATCACGCGCGGACGGGCGTCAGATCACGCGTCGACGGGCGTCAACTCGCCCGCCTTCGAGCGCGCCTTCGAGACGATGGCGGGCTTCGCCTCGAACTCGACGGTGACCTGATCGCCCGCGTACGACTCCGTCTCGACGTGGCCGTGATCGTGGATCCACGAGACCACGCTCATGGTCTCATCGGTCATGGGCAACACGAGCCGCTCGCGCTCCCAGTCCGGAAGTTCCGCCTCGACGCGCTCGCGGAGGGCGTCGATCCCGGTTCCCTCCGTCGCGGAGACGGCGATCGGGTTCGGAGCCAGCGTCGACAGCGCCGAGCGCTTCTCGGCGAGTTCGCCCTCATCCAGGCGGTCGACCTTGTTGAACACGGTGCAGATCGGCGCCCGGTTGCGCTCGTGGAGCGTGTCGTGGCAGGTCACGAGCTTCTCGCGCATCTCCCGGACCGGCTCGCTGGCGTCGACGACGAGCAACACGAGGTCGGCCCGATAGACCGAATCGAGCGTCGACTCGAAGGACTCGACGAGCCAGTGGGGGAGATCGGAGATGAACCCGACGGTGTCGGTCAAGAGGACGTCCCGCCTGTCGAGTTCGGCCCGCCGGGTGGTGGTTCCGAGCGTCGTAAACAGCATGTCCTCGGACTCCGCCGTCGTCCCGAGGTCCGGGTGGCGGTCCGCGTTCTCCTCGACGTCGAGTTCCGCGGCGAGCCGCCGCATCAGGGTCGACTTGCCGGCGTTCGTATAGCCCGCGAGCGCGACGAGATCGAACCCCGAGGCCCGACGTTCCTCGCGGCGGGCCCGCTCCGTCTTCGCGATCGACGACAGCTCCTCGCGGATGTCGGAGATCCGCCGTTTGATGTCGCGCTCGACGCTCTCGTCGTACTCGCCGAGACCCATGAACCCGGGGCGCTCGTCGCGTTTCGCGAGGCTCGCCTTCGCCTCCGCTCGCGGCAGCTCGTAGCGGAGTTCGGCCAGTTCGACCTGTAGCTGCGCCTTCCGTGTCCGGGCCCGCTCGGCGAAGATCTCCAGGATGAGGGTGAACCGATCGACGACCTCGACGCCCTCCGGGAGCTTCTTCCCCACGTTGAACGTCTGGTAGGGACCCATGTCGTTGTCGACGACGACGTGGGTCGCGTCGGTCCGCGAGACGAGCTCGGCGAGCTCCTCGACTTTCCCCTCGCCGAGGAGATAGGCCGCGTCCTCCTCGCGGGTCTGTGTGATCCGCCCGGCGATCTCGTAGCCTGCCGCCGCGGCCAGCTGTTCGATCTCCTCCAGGTCGGCCGTTCCGGCGTCGACGCGCTTCGCGAGGACGGCGCGTCGGTTCGCGTTCGTCTCCCGTCCGTTCGGACGGTCCGCGTGCTCGCCGCTCATCGTCGAAGGAGCTCGCGAGCGGCGTACGCGGCGTGGTGTGCTGCCTGCACTGTTTCGCGTTCGCCTATGGTCTCGACGTATTTAAACTCCTCCTGGAAGTGTAGCCCGACGGTTCCCTCCGGCTCCTCGTAGAACTCGCCGCGCTCGGAGACGACCGGTCCGGACGGAACCTCCGGGAGGGACCCGACCGCACGCGCGACGAGATCGAGGACCGCATCGAGGGTCGGCCCCTCGCGAACGCTCGCGAGCCCCATCCCCTCGATCGAGACGATCCGCGTCGAATCGATCCGGGCGTGGACCGCCGCCGCGACCATCTGGTACTCGCCGTCCTCCTCGTGGCGACCGCTGACGTCGACGCCGACGATCTCGGGGATGGATCGGTCACCTCCGTTGGCGGCCGGTCTCCACGACCTCGATCGACGTCACGGCTCGATCTCCGAGGTGAACTCCGGCGTGCCATCGACGCCGGGATCGAGGCGGAACAGCGCGCCGGCGTGTTCGTCCTCCGGATCGGCGTCGATCGCGGCGCTCGTCACGTACATGTCCGCGAGCGACTCGCCGCCGAAGGTGGGCGCTGTCACGAACTCGGCCGGGATCTCGAACCGCTCTGCGATCCCGCCGTCCTCGTCGTGTCGCACGACGGCGTTTCCCTCCCAAAGCGCCGACCAGACGCGTCCCTCCGAATCGACCGTGAGCCCGTCGTACATGCCCTCCCCGTCCGGAAGCTCGGCGAACGTCTCGGGGTCGGAGATCTCGCCCGTCTCCTCGTCGTAGTCGTAGCGGTGGATAACGTTCGCGTTCGATTCGGTCAGGTACAGCCCGCTTCGATCCGGAGTGAACCCCATGCCGTTCGGCAGCTCGAGCGACTCGACGACCTCCGTGATCGTCCCGTCGGGGTCGATCCGGTAGAGGCGTCCGACCGAGAAGTCGTCCATGTCCATCGTCCCTGCGAAGACGCGTCCCTGCGGGTCCGCGATGACGTCGTTGAAACGCATCCCCTCCTCGCCGGCGATGCCGTCGATCACGGTCTCCATATCACCGTTGCGAAGGACCGCGACGTGGCCCTCGGTCAGAAACAACGCCAGCGACCCGTCCGACTGGATCGTGAACCCGCCGACGGACTCGCCCTCGTAGAACCGCTCTACGTCGCCGGTTTCCGGATCGTACCGGTGGAGGTGTCCCGCCGGAATGTCCGTCCAGTAGAGGCGCTCGTCGGCGACGTGCCAGAGCGGTCCCTCTCCGATCTCGAAGCGTCCGTCGACGACCGCCGTCGCGTCCGTTGGCATGCGCTCACGTATCACCGGGGGCGGCATAATACATGCGGGTCCACACGCTCGACGTCCCGTTCATCGTGGTTTTGTCTCTCCCGTCCATCGCGGTCCTGCTTCTCCCGTTTTGTCCTTCCCTTCATCGCGTTTCGTGCGCGTCGCGGTCGTCCGCCGTGAGCCGCCAGAGCGCGCGCCGGACCGTCCAGGGATCGCGGTCGGTCCCCTCGGCGATCGACAGACATGCGGACAGGTACTCGCGATATTCCTCGACCGTCGGAGGATCGGGATAGGAACGATCGAGGTAGCCGGCCTGCCGAAGCGCCTCCCACTCGCGGGCGCCGCAGACGACGCATCCGTCTGGATCCATGAACGCGAGGAACGCGGTGGCGACCGGGACGTCCACGCCGTCGAGGGCCGTGAGCCGATCGATCGCCGCCTCGAGGTCGCGATCATCCGCGTCCCCGGGGGCGGTCGTGTCCGCGTCCCCGGTGTCGCTCGTGACCGCGTCCTCTGCCGCCGCAGTGATCGCCTCGAGGACGTCCCCGAAGGGGTTGTCGGCGAACCGCTCCTCGATCACCCGCCGCTCGGCGTGCGACTGTTCCCCGAGGTGCCGCCGGAAGTACCACCGGACGACCCACTCCGCGTCCCGTCTCCCGAACTCACCGCGCCGGAGGACCCTCGGCAGGGTCTCCTGCTGTTCGCGTTCGACGGGATAGAACGGCTCCCGCTCGCGATATTCCTCGGCCAGTTCGTCGACGTCCGCGGGCGTGAGAACCATCCCTGTCGGAGGATCGAACTCCGGACGCAGAACGGTTCCGGTCCGCTCGACTCCCCCACGCCACCTACCAACGTCTTCGTCAATCACCAACACACTCATACGCGGAGAGCGAGATGATTCGGGCATATGCACTCGTTCCCGGAGGGGTCCTCGGATGTCCAGTGAGGACGCGGAGCCGACGAAGACCATCTGTCCGTACTGCGGCGTCGGATGCGGGATCGCGATCGACCGCGAGGCGGGCGGCGACGACGTGCAGTTCCGACCGTGGGGTGACGCCCCCGTCAACGAGGGACGGATCTGCATCAAGGGCGGCGCGGCGACGCAGGTCGTCAACCACGAGGACCGGCTGACCGACCCGCTGATAAAGGAGGACGGCGAGTTCCGCGAGGCAAGCTGGGAGGAGGCGCTCGGACGTGTCGTCGAGGAGCTCTCGCGGATCCGCGAGGAACACGGCCCCGACGCCATGGGGTTTTACGGCTCCTCGAAGACGATGAACGAGGAGAACTACCTCCTCCAGAAGCTCGCGCGGCGGTACGGCACCAACAACGTCGACAACTGCACCCGGATGTGTCACGCCTCGACGGTCTACGCGCTGCGGACGAGCCTCGGCACGGGCGCGATGACGAACAGCATGGCCGACCTGGCCGAGGAGACCGACGTCTTCTGGATCCAGGGGGCCAACCCCGGCGAGCAGCACCCGATCGCCAACAGCCAGTACTTCCGCCAGGCGGTCCTTGAGGGCGCCACCGTCATCCAGGTCGATCCACACGCGAACAAGACGACCCGGTCGTTCGAGATCGACGAGACCGACCGGCACATGCACCTCCAGCTGGAGCCAGGGACGGACATCCCGCTCCTCAACGTGGTCCTCAAGACCGTCCTCGAGCGCCACGAGGAGGAGCCCGAGGCAGGCTGGATCGACGAGGCGTTCATCGAGGAGCGCACGGAGGGGTTCGACCACCTGACGGAGACGCTCGCCGACTTCGATAAGGAGGCCGCCGCCGAAGAGTGCGGCGTCCCCCTCGAGGACATCGAGCTTGCGGCCGAGAAGTACGCGAGGGCGGACAACGCCGCCATCTTCACCGGAATGGGGATGAGCCAGCACACCTGCGGCGTCGACAACGTCCAAAACGAGATCAACCTCGCGCTCGTCACCGGCAACCTCGGCAGGCCGGGCACCGGCGTCAACCCGCTTCGCGGCCAGAACAACGTCCAGGGGACCTCCGACGTCGGCGCGATGCCGAACGTCCTGCCCGGCTACCAGCTCGTCGACGACGACGAGGCCCGCGAGAGCGTCGAGGACGTCTGGGGCTTCGAGGTCCCCGACGAACCGGGACTCACCAACGTCGAGATCTCCCACGAGGCGGGAAAGTCCGTCCACGGGCTATACGTCATGGGCGAAAACCCCGTGATGTCCGAGCCGGACGCCAACCGCGTCGCGGAACGCCTCGAGCGACTCGATTTCATGGTCGTCCAGGACATCTTCATGACCGAGACCGCGGAGTACGCCGACGTGATCCTGCCGGCGACGACCTGGGCCGAACGCGGCGGCACCGTCACCAACACCGACCGGCGCGTCCAGCGGATGCGCGGGGTCGGAAAGATCCACGAGAACACGAGACACGACCTGGAGATCGTCTCGGAGGTCGCCACGCGCCTGTTCGGCGAGGACGCCGGATTCGACTTCGAGGACCCCGAGGCGGTCTTCGAGGAGCTTCGGGAGGTCTGTCCGATCTACCACGGGATGACCTACGACGGCCTCGGCGAGGTGGGCCTCCACTGGCCCTGCTACGAGGAGGGCGACGAGGGCGACCCCTATCTGTACGCGGACACCTTCGACACCGAGAGCAGCCTCGGACGGATCGAGGGCGTCCGCCACCAGCCGCCCAAGGAGACGCCCGACGAGGAGTACCCACTGATCCTCACGACCGCGCGGCTGGAGGAGCACTACAACACGGGGACGATGAGCCGGCGCTCCCCGCGGCTCAACGACCGACACCCGGAGAACTTCGTCGACGTCCACCCGAACGACGCCGAGCGGTACGGGATCGAGGACGGCGACTACGTGCGGATCACCTCCCGACGCGGCGAGATCGAGGTGAAAGCGCAGGTGACGGAGGACATCAAGGAGGGCGTCATCTGGACGACGCCGCACTTCGCGGCCGCCTCCGGAAACGTCCTCACGAACGACGTGCTCGACGAGCGGGCGAAGATCCCCGAGTACAAGGCGGCCGCCGCGGAGATCGAGGTCGCCGTCGGACCCGGGTCGAACGAGGAGAACGCGGAAGACGCCGAACCCGCCGACGACTGATCGGCTGGCCTGTCACTGAACAGCCGTTTTCTCCTTGTCGCGGACCTCGACGCCGGCGATCCGCGTGTCGGGGTACTGTCCGTCGTCGTCCTTCTCCGCGGCCTTCACCATGTCCCAGACGACGTTGAGGCCGGTTGTGACGCCCTCCAGCGCCTCCATCTCACAGCCCGTCTTGCCGGTCGTCTCGACGGCGACGGTGAGCGTGACCCGATCGCCCGCGACCTCGAAGTCCGTCTCGACGTTCGTGATCGGTATCTGGTGACACATCGGGATCGTCTCCCAGGTGTGTTTGACCGCCTGGACCGCTCCGATCCGGGCGGTCGCGAGCACGTCGCCCTTCCCGATCGCGTCGGCCTCGATCGCCTCGATCGTCGAGGGGGTGAGACGTATCTCGCCGCGAGCGACCGCGCGCCGCTTCGTGTCCGGCTTGTCCCCGACGTCGACCATCTGGACGTCGCCGTCATCTGTCGTGTGTGTCAACTCGTCGGTCGCCTCGGAGTCCGCCGGGCCCTCACTCATCGGTACGAAGGGCCTCCGGGAGCCGGTCGATTAAGTCCGTCGCCACCAGTCCGTACCCCCGCTCGTCGACGACCAAGTCCCCCGCTCGACCGTTCGCGTAGGCGCCGATCGCCGCGGCCTGAAGCGGCGACTGGGTACACGCGAGCGCGCCGACCGCGCCGGCGAGCACGTCGCCGGTCCCGCCGACGGTCATGCCGGGATTCCCGGTTCGGTTGACGCGAAGGGCCTCGCCGTCGGTGATGACGTCGTAGGCCCCCTTCACGAGGACGGCGTGTCCGAGGTCGGCGGCGAACGACCGGACGAGGTCCGCACGCTCGCGCCAGTCCTCTGCGCTCGGCCCGCCCATCCTCCGGAGTTCGCCCTGGTGTGGGGTACACACCAGCGTCGCGTCCGTCTCGACCTCGGGAACGACCTGTAGCGCGTCGGCGTCGACCACGGCGCGTCCGTCGTAGGCTCCGAGGAAGCGCTCGACGAACTCGAGGGTCGCGTCGGCGTCGCCGAGTCCCGGTCCGAAGACGACGACGTCCCTGCCCTCGGCGAGTTCGGAGATGCCATCGAGGTGGGACGGAGCCAGCGTCTCGCCCGCGAAGCCGTGAACGATCAGGTTCTCCGAGAAGCCCTGCACCTCTCGGGCGACCGACTCGGGGCAGGCGACCCGAACGAGGTCGGCGCCGGCACGTAGGGCGGATCGCGCGGCGAGCGTCGGCGCGCCGGTGTAGGGACCGCCGCCGACCACGAGCACCTCGCCGTGGTCGCCCTTATGGCTCTCCGGCTCGCGTCCGAGCGCGAGCAGGTCGCCCGGCCCGGTGAACAGCTCCGCCGCCTCCGGGATCCCGATGTCCGCGACCGTCACGGGGACGCCGAGAGTTGCCAGTCCGGGCTTGCCGTCGTGGAACGTGACGACGCGATCCGCCTCCACCGCGAGACGCTCGCCGTCCGGACCGGGTTCGACCTCGCCGGTATCGGCGTCGACGCCGGAGGGGACGTCCACGGCGACGACGGTCGGCGCGCGCGCGTCGGCGTGGGACCCGCTCGTACTCGCGTCAGCATCCGATCCGCGACCGCCGCCGACCTCGTTGATCCGTCGGATCACGGTACGCTCGGGCTCGCGCACGGCGCCGGTGACGCCCGTTCCGAGCATCGCGTCGACGATCACGTCCGATCCCTCGAGATCGAGCGACGCGGGCTCGGCGGCCGGCGCGGCGACCGCCCGTGCGTCGATCTCGGCGGCCGAAAGCGCATCCCAGTTCTCGCGGGCGATCCCGGTCGAGACCGATTCGCGACGGCCGAGCAGGCGCACGCGAACCTCGAAGTCGGACAGGAAGCGAGCGGCGACGAGGGCGTCGCCGCCGTTGTTTCCGCGTCCGCACACGAGCGTCACGGTCGATCCCGGATCGGCGATCGAACGGATCTCGCGAGCGATGGCGTTGCCCGCCGACTCCATCAGCTTCGCGCGGGGGACGCCGAGGGCGGCGGCGTTGGCGTCGACCGAGGCCATTCGCTGTGCGGTGATCATTCAGGGTTCGCTTCGGCGGCATCCGAATTAAACGTGGGGTGTCCACCCTCCGGTCCGCAACCACTCCGTTCCCCGCTGCTCCGCTCCGCACACAATCTTTTCCCCGGTGCCCTCGCGAAGAGGGATCATGGGACCATCGCGTCCGATATCGCCGTGGATCCGCGAGTTCTGGGGATGGACGGGCGCGACCCTGTTCGTTTTGATCACCCTCGATCTGCTCACCACGATCTACGCCGTCGCCGTGGTGGGGATCGAACACGAGTCGAACCCGGTCATGGCGTGGCTGCTCTCGCGTTCGCTCGTCGTTCTCGTCGGGGTTCACCTGCTCGCCGTCGTGCTGCTCGCCGTGTTGTTCTACGGTCTCGCCGAACTCGTCCGGGAGACCCCGGAACCGTATCGGCGTGGATTGAAGCGCGCGATCGAGGCCTTTCTCGGGATCCTGCTCGCGATCGGCCTGTTCGTGTTCGCGAACAACCTCGCCGTGATCGTCCACGGTCGTAGCCTGCTTTGAGGGCCACTTCCTGGATTGCCGGCCGCCGTCGGTTCGGTCCGACCGCCGTGCCATCGATCGCCGTCCCGTTCCGCGAGGGTTTAAACCGGAAACCGAACAAGCCTCTCCCAGTGAGCACCGACGCACCCTGGTCGGACGTCTTCGGCCACGAGACGCCCTACCCCGAACAGGCGGAGGGGATCGACGCCGCGATCGAGGCGGCACGGGACGGCGGGTTTCTCGCGTTGGAGGGCGCCTGCGGCACGGGCAAGACGATGCTCGCGTTGACGGCGGGGATCGACCGGGTTCGGGATCCGGACTCCCCGTTCGAGCGCGTGTTCGTCCTCACGAGCGTCAAACAACAGTTGCGACAGTTCGAGGACGACCTCGAGACGATCAACGCGAACCTGCCCGACGACTACCGACCGGTCTCGGGACTGACGCTCGTCGGGAAGGCCGACGTCTGTCCGTACGCCCGCGAAAACCGCGGCGGGATCGACCGCGAGAACGTCTACGACCGGTGTGAGGGGCTACGTGAACGAACGCGGAACCTCGTCGGCGACGGCGGAACGACCACGGCCGGCGCGTTGGCCTCGGAGGCCCGAAGCCAGCAGGTGGGGCTGGCCGATTCCGGCGCGAGCTCCGGCGGTGCCGGAACGGATTTCCTCGAGGTGGACGGCGAGGCGACCCCGTATCGACCCGACACGGAGGAACACGAGGGGACCGAATTCTGCCCGTTCTACGCCGGGTTCCTCGAGGACCTCCCGGAGGACGGCGACCCGGTCGAGGCGGTGCCCTTCGATCTGACGTCGCGCGGTCACGTCGACCCCGGGGAACTGGTCCGACTCGCCGCCGGCGCGGGGTCGTGTCCCCACTCCGTCATGGGCGCGCTCGTTCCCGCGGTCGAGGTCGTCATCGGCAACTACTACCACGCCTTCGATCCCACGACGACGGGGACGTTCACCGGCGCCCTGCTCGAGGAGTCGACGTTCGTCGTCTGTGACGAGGCGCACATGCTCGAGCCGCGGGTTCGGGATCTGGTGAGCGACGCCGTCGCCGATCGAAGCCTCCGGGACGCGACCAACGAGCTCACCCGCGTCGTCCAGCCCGTCCGGTTCGACGAGGAGGGGAGGCACAACGACGACGCCGAGGTCGTTCGCGCGGAACTCGCCGACAGCGACGTCTCGATCGAGGAGGTCGAGCGAGTTCGGGAGTTCTACGAGGATCTGCGCGGGGAGCTCGACCGCCGCGTGACGGCCCACCTCGACCGGGAGCGTCCGGACTGGAGAGCGGATCCGAACCGGCTCGAGGACGCGGAGATCCCGCTTCGCGATCCCGAGTCGCCGGGCGTCGACGAGATCTCCGAATGGGCGAGCGAGGAGGGATACGGCGACCGCGTGTGGTCCCGCGCTCCGGCGGTCGGGGCGGTCGCGGAGCGCATCCTCCAGGAGCTGGAGGGCGAGGACCAACAGCGGGCCGCGCCGGGGGTCGGACGCACCGTCTCCGCGTGGTACCGGGAGGACCACGAGACGTTCTTTCGGGCGATAGATCTCGAGCGGACCTGGGACGAGACCGAGCCTCCAGACAGCTGGCGGCGCGCGTACAACGCGCGGTACGCGCTGTTCAACTGCCTGCCGAGTCGAGCGATCGGCGATCGGCTCGACGAGTTCGGCGGCGGCGTGTTGATGAGTGCGACCCTCGAGCCGATGGACGTCTTTCGGGAGGTGACCGGACTCGAACACCTCGCCGAGTCCGGCCGTCCCGTCCTCGAGCGCACGCACGGACTGACCTTCCCGCCGGAGAACCGCGAGAGCCTCGCGGTCGACGCGCCGAAGTTCACCCACGACAACCGCGGCCAGCCCGGCGAGGAGACGGAGACCCGGCTCGCCCACCTCGATGCGTCGATCGAGGTCGCCGCTCGACCGGGGAACGTCCTCGTCGGCATGCCGAACTACGCCGAGGCGCGGTGGATGGCCGGCGAGCTATCGGAACGCCTGGATAAGCCGGTCCTGCTCGACGAGTCGTCCGGCGATCGCGTCACCGAGTCGCTCAAGGACGACTTCTTCGCCGGCGACGGGAAGGTACTCGTCACGAGCCTGCGCGGCACGCTCACTGAGGGCGTCGACTACCGCGGCGACCGGCTCCACGCGGCGGTGGTCTGTGGCGTTCCGATCATCAACACCGCCCGGCCGCGGACGCGAGCGGTCGTCGCGGCCTACGACGAGCGGTTCGGCGACGGGTTCGAGACCGCACTCACCGTTCCGGCCGTTCGAAAGGCCAGACAGGCGATCGGTCGAGTCATCCGTGGTTCGGACGAGCGCGGCGTCCGAGTGCTGCTCGATGCGCGGTACGCTCGCGACACCTGGGACGGCGTCAGGGAGTACCTGCCGGAACACGAACGCGAGGAGTTCCAGCCCGTGAGCACCGACATGCTCGAGTTCGCTCTCGATCGGTTCGAGCGGGGCGATCGTGGGACGTCCAAAGGGGACGATCAACCCACCTCGTAGGAGAGGACGACCCCGTCGTCGATCCGTTCCGTCTCGACCAGATCGAGCGTCGGGAAGTCGTCGATGAACCCCTCGCCGTCCGCCAGCGTCGGCGCCTCCCGTCCGCCGATCACGAGCGATCCGACGTAGACCGACAGCTCGTCGACGAGGCCGGCCTCGAACAGCGAAAAGATCACCTCGCCGCCGCCCTCGACCATCAGCCGGTCGACGCCCCGCTCCCCGAGGGCGTCGAGGCCGGCGACCAGATCGACTCGCTCCGATCCGGAGCGTCCGGTCTCCCGAGCGTCCTCCGTCGACGACTTCGCGTGGGCGTCCTCGTCCGATCGGGGGTCGGTCCCCGCGACGATCACCTCGGCGCCGGACGACTCCAACCGCTTGCGTCGATCGTCGGGGGTGGCTCCGCCGACCAGCAGATAGGTCGTCGCCTCGTCGTCGAGGATCCGGGCGTCGGTCGGGGTTCGGCCCGCGGAGTCGACCACGACGCGGGCGGGATTTCCGGGACGTCCGTTTCGCAGCCGCTGGACGCGACGGTCCTCCTCCTCGAGCGTGAGGTGTGGATCGTCGGCGAGCACCGTTCCGACGCCGACGAGAACGGCGTCCGCCGCCGCCCGAACCCTGTCGACGCGGTCGAAGTCCTCGGGACCGGAGATACGGAGCTGCTCGCGTCGACGCGTCGCGAGCTTCCCGTCGACGCTCTGGGCGGCGTTGACGACGACGTGCATACGCCGGCGTCAGCCCGCGGAATCATGGGCGTTACGGTCGTCTCCGGTGGCAGCCCCTCGATCTTCTCCGTGTGCTGTACGAAATCTCCGGTGTGCTGCGAGCAACCCTTTTGTGCGGTGGCGCCGAATCCCGCCCCGATGGACGTAGACAAGCATGCCGAGGAGCTCGCCTCCGCTCTCGGCGTCGACAAAACGGAGGTCAAAGCGGATCTCGAGAACCTACTCGAGTACAGCGTGCCGATCGACGAGGCCAAACAGAGCGTCCGACGCAAACACGACGGCGGCGGTGGCGGGTCCTCGCCGACGCCGGAGTCCGTCGATCTGGACGAGATAACGACCGACCACGGCAACGTCACGGTCACCGCACGGGTGCTTTCGGTCGGGACACGAACGATCCGGTATCAGGGCGACGACATCACGATCCGCGAGGGTGAACTCGCCGATCCGACCGGGACCATCTCCTATACCGCCTGGCGCGACTTCGGCTTCGAGCCGGGCGACTCGGTGACGATCGGCAACGCCGGCGTCCGCGAGTGGGAGGACGCGCCCGAGCTGAACCTCGGCGACTCGACGACCGTCGCCATGGCCGACGAGCCGGTCGAGACGGACGAGCCGATCGGCGGCGACCGCTCGCTGATCGACCTCGAACCGGGCGATCGGGGTCGAAACATCGAGGTCCGCGTACTCGAGGTCGACTCGAAGACGATCTCCGGCCGCGACGGCGAGACGCCGATCCTCGAGGGCGTCGTGGGCGATTCGACCGCGCGGCTCCCCTTTACGGACTGGCAGCCGCGGTCCGAAATCGAGGAGGGTGCCGACCTCCGGATCGAGGACGTGTACGTCCGCGAGTTCCGGGGCGTCCCGTCGATCAACCTCACCGAGTTCTCCGCCGTCCAGCCGCTTTCGGACCCGGTCGCGGTGAACGACGACGCGCCGCGGCTGTCGATCGCCGAGGCAGTCGATGCCGGCGGCATGTTCGACGTCGAGCTGGTGGGGACCGTTCTCGACGTCAGGGACGGATCGGGATTCATCGAGCGATGTCCGGAGTGCGGTCGCGTGCTCCAGAGCGGCCAGTGTCGCAGTCACGGCGAGGTCGACGGCGAGGACGACCTCCGGACGAAGGCCATCCTCGACGACGGCACCGCGACGGTGACCGCGATCCTGGACCGGGAGCTCACCGCCGAGATCTACGGCGGCGGCATCGAGGCAGCCCGCGAGGCGGCCCGCGACGCGATGGACCGGGAGGTCGTCGCGGAGGCGATCGCCGAGGAACTCGTCGGTCGTTCCTTCCGCGTGCGCGGCAGTCTGTCGGTCGACGACTACGGCGCGAACCTCGACGCCTCGGCGTTCGAGCCCGCGACGGAGGATCCGGCCGCGGTCGCGAGCGACGTGCTCTCCGATCTTCGCGAGCCCGCAGCCGCGACGGACGGCGGGGCCGACGCCGCAAGTCGGGGTGGTGAGCGATGAGCGAGTCCCCGGGGACCGCGGGAACTCGCGAGGTCGCCTTCCGCGTCTTCGCCGCCGAGTTCGACGACGCGACGGTTTCGTACTCACAGAGCGACGAGGAACGGGCGCCGAACTACGTCCTCACGCCGCTCGGCGCGCGTGTCAATCGGCTGTTCGCGGTCGGCGTGTTGACCGAGGTCGAACGCGTCAACGAGGAGACGCGTCGCGGTCGGGTGGTCGACCCGACCGGCGCGTTCGTCACCTACGCCGGCCAGTACCAGCCGGACGAGCAGGCGTTCCTCGAGCGCGCGGAGCCGCCGGCGTTCGTCGCGTTGACCGGCAAGGCGCGGACCTTCGAGCCGGAGGACTCCGATCGCGTGTTCACCTCGGTCCGTCCGGAGAGCCTCAACGCGGTCGATTCGGACACCCGCGATCGGTGGGTCGTTCGGGCCGCGGAGACGACCCTCTCGCGGCTCGCGGTCTTCGCCGCGGCCCTGCAGTCGGATCTCCGGGGCGAGGAGCTTCGCTCCGCGCTCGAGGCGGGCGGCGCGGCCGAGGCGCTCGCGGAGGGCATCCCTCGCGCGATCGACCACTACGGGACGTCCGCGGCGTACCTCGAGGCGACCCGCCGGATGGCCGTCGATGCGCTCGAGCTCGTCGCCGGCGAACGTGACGACGTCCGAGCGCCGGAGATCGAGCCCGGCGAGGACGCCCCCGCCGAGATCGGCCCGCTCCCGGAGACGGACGTGACGATCGCGAAGCCGAGTTCGGTTGGCGACTCGGCGATCGACGATTCGCCGACCGACGACTCGCCGACAGACGGCGAGAAGCCCGCTTCGACTGGGGACGGCTCCGTCGAATCGTCGGGAGGGGACGCCACGATCCGGAGCGCGGACACGGACGGGGACACAGACGCGCAAACGGATACGGACGTCGACGCGGACGCGGTCGGATCGGGCGACGTGGACGAACCGGGCGCGGCCGACGAACCCGAACACGACTCGGCGTCCGATTCCGGCGTGGAGGCGCCATCCGGCTCGAGCACGTCGATCGAGGAACCGGAGCCACGGGACGAACTCGGGGATGTGGACGACGACTCTTCCGAGGATGTCGGCGACGGAGCCGCCGGAGGGGACGCGAGCGCCGACGGGCAAACCGGCGGACTCGGCGACTTCGCCGACCCCTCCGAGACGGGTGATTCGGGTTCGACGACCGATTCGGACTCAACGACCGGTTCGAGTTCGACGGATCCATCGAACGAATCCGCCGACTCAATGGACCCGTCTCCCGCCGGCGGATCGTCGAACACCGACGAGATGTACGAGATGGACGAGGAGGAGCGCTCCGAGGTCCTCGAGGAGTACGGAACGGACTTCTCGACGGGGACCGAGGTCGACGACCCCGGCGAGGCGGACATCGACGTGCCGGACGCGGACGAACTCGCCGACGAGGACGTCCGGAATCCCGGCGCCGACGGGACGGGACCGACCGACGACATCGACGTCGACGCGAGTCCGTCCGAGGGGGACGAATCCGCCGCGTCCGAAACGCCGGAGACGGATACGCGGGCGCAAGCGGATGACGAGCCCGGGGGCGACACCGAGTCGGAGAGCGAAGCGGGGAGCGAGGGTGAAGCCGAGACGGAAGGCGGAGAGGACGTCAACCTCACCGAGGCGGCGATCGACGCGATGGACGACCTCGACGAGGGCGACGGCGCGGACCGCGACGCCGTGATCGCGGCGGTCGTCGACCGGGTCGGAGGTGACCCGGACGCCGTCGAGGAGGCGATCGACGACGCGCTCATGAGCGGCAAGTGCTACGAGCCGACCGAGGACCGGCTGAAGGCGATCTGAGCGGCCGAATGTCCCTCGTCGATCCCGTCTCGAACGCGCCGGCCGCGGTCCTCGATCTCCCCGACGAGCGCGCGCTGGCTATCGCCGATTACCACGCCGGCATCGAGGCCGGACTCCGGTACGAACGCGGCGTCGAACTGGAGAGCGCGGCCGCGAGACGCCGAGAGCGCCTGCTCGACCTGCTCGATCGCACGGACGCGGACCGGCTCGTCGTCCTCGGCGATCTCGCCCATCGCATCTCGGCACCCGAGGGAACGGAACGGACGGAGATCGACGCGCTTCTCGACGCCGTTGCCGACCGCGTGACGGTGACGCTCGCGGCCGGCAACCACGACGGCGGCGTCGCGGAGGCGTTCGGGGACCGATTGGAGGTCCTCCCGCCCGCCGGAGGGCGGATCGGTCCGGTCGGGATCGTTCACGGGCACACCTGGCCCGACCCGTCGGTGCTCTCGGCCGAGGTGGTCTGTGTGGGACACGAACACCCCCGGATCCGGCTGGTCGATTCGGTCGGAGGCGGGCGAAGCGAACGCGCCTGGCTCCGGGGATCCCTGCGCGCGGAGCCGTTTCGCGCGGAGCTGGGCGAGGCGATTGACGCGCGGTGGGCCGACCCGGACCTCGTCGTCTTTCCGGCGTTCAACGATCGCTCGGGGGGGACGTGGATCAACGTCGAGGAGGAGTCGTTCCTCTCGCCGTTCCTCCCGGCGGCCATCGGGGACGGCGAGGCGTACCTCCTCGACGGGACGCGGCTGGGGCCGTATCGAGCCGTGTGACCCCCCGGTGCGACGCGTTTAATCGCGTCGATCCCCAAACGCGATCGATATCGATGCCGGAGGGTAGCTCCGCGAACGCAGAGGAGGATCCCGAGCGTGGCGAGCGTACCACGGAGGCGGACGCCGAGCATGTCGGCAAGGTAGACGCCGAGCATGCCGGCGGGACGGACGCCGAACGTGCCGGCGAGACCGACGCCGGGATGGACGCGTTCACGCACCTCGGATCGACGGTTCGGGAGGCCCTCTCGGAGCGGGGATTCACGCGCCCGACGGAGCCACAGCGCAAGGCGATTCCCCCGCTCGCCGAGGGACGAAACGCGCTGGTGCTCGCGCCGACGGGGACGGGAAAGACCGAGACGGCGATGCTCCCCGTCTTCGACCACCTCGTTCGCGCACGCGACGACCCGGACGACCCTCCTCGGTCCGGGATCTCGGCGCTCTACATCACCCCGCTTCGGGCGCTCAACCGCGACATGATGGACCGCCTGGAGTGGTGGGGCGACAGGCTCGACCTCGAGATCGCCGTCCGACACGGGGATACGACCCGGTACGAGCGATCGAAACAGGCCGACGACCCGCCGGACGTCCTCATCACCACCCCCGAGAGCCTCCAGGCCATCCTGACGGGATCGAAGATGCGAACGGCCCTCGCTTCGGTCGCGCACGTGGTCGTCGACGAGGTCCACGAGATCGCCTCCGCGAAGCGCGGCGCACAGCTCACGGTCGGCCTCGAGCGGCTTCGGGAGCTCGCCGGTCCCTCCCAGCGGGTCGGGCTGTCCGCGACGGTCGGGTCGCCCGGGGAGGTCGGCCGCTTCCTCGTCGGACACGGAGAACCGGATCCCTCGGTGCCGAACGACCGATCGTTCGACGTGGTCGAGGTCGATGTCGGGACGCGCATCGACGTCACCGTTCACCGTCCCGAGATAACCGAGGTGGACGCCCGGCTCGCGGGGCGGCTCGCGACCACGGAGGAGATCGCGAGCCACGTGCGGGCGATCCGCGAGATCGCCGCCGAGAACCGATCGACGCTCGTGTTCGTCAACACCCGACAGACCGCGGAGGCGCTCGGATCGCGGTTCAAGGCGCTCTCGTCCGACGGTGGGGAGGAGACCGGGGCGGAAGGCGAGGGGACCGGAACGGAGGGCGAGAAGACCGGGACGGAGGGCGAGGAGAGCGAATCCGGCGACGCGATCCCGAGCGTCGACGTCGAGGTCCACCACGGCTCGCTCTCCAGCGACGTCCGGGTGGACGTCGAGGACCGGTTCAAGGCGGGCGAGATCGACGCGCTGATCTGCACCTCCTCGATGGAGCTCGGGATCGACGTCGGGCGCGTCGACCACGTCGTCCAGTACGGAAGCCCCCGCGAGGTCGCCCGGCTGCTCCAGCGCGTCGGACGCGCCGGCCACCGGAGCGATCTGGTCTCGCGTGCCACCGTGATCGCGAGCGATCTCGACGACACCCTGGAGGCGATGGCGATCGCTCGACGCGGGGAGGCGGGGCTGGTCGAGCCCGCGAACGTCCACCACGGGAGCCTCGATACGGCGGCCAACCAGATCGTCGGGTTGACCATGGACTTCGGGGAGCTGCACGCGCGCAGGGCCTACCGGATCCTCACGCGTGCCCACCCGTTCCGGGAGCTGGACGAGGACACGTTCCGCGAGGTCGTCCGCGAGCTGGACGGCAACCGCGTGGTCTGGCTCGACGAGGAGGCCGACTCGATCGAGCGGTCGGGCGGCACCTGGCAGTACTTCTACGCGAACCTCTCGATGATCCCCGACGAGGCGACCTTCGAGGTCCACGACCTCTCCTCGCGGACGCGGATCGGGACGCTCGACGAGCGCTTCGTGCTCGATTTCTCGGGTCCCGGCGAGACGTTCGTCCAACGCGGCGAGATGTGGCGGATCGTCGACGTCGACGAGGAGGACGAGCGCGTGAACGTCTCGCCGGTCGAGGACCCGGGCGGCGAGGTCCCGGCCTGGGTCGGATCGGAGATTCCGGTTCCGCGGCCGGTCGCTAACGAGGTCGGTCGCCTGCGCGGCGAGGTCGCGGCGCGGATCGCGGAGGACGCTCCGCTCTCGGCGACCGCCCGCGGACTCGCGGAACGATATCCGGCCGACCCGTCGACGATCGAAGCCGCCATCGAGCCGATCGTCGATCACGCCGAGACGGCCCATCCCGTCCCGACCGACGAGCGGATCGTCGTGGAGGGTGCGGGCCGGTCCATCGTCGTCAACGCCGCGTTCGGTCACCGGGTGAACGAGACGCTCGCCAGGCTGCTCGCCGCGCTCGTCGGCCAGCGAACGGGATCGTCGGTCGGCATGGATGTCGATCCCTACCGGATCGAACTGGAGGTCCCCCGGTCGGTCGATCCGGGAACGGTCATCGAGATCCTCGAGTCGACCGACCCGGACCACCTCGAGGCGTACCTCGAGCTGGCGTTGAAGAAGGCCGACACCCTGGCGTTCACCCTCGCGCACGTGGCCGCGAAGTTCGGGACCCTCAAGCGCTATCGCGAGGGGAAGGGACGGTTCGGCGGCGACAGGCTCATGGCGGCCCTGGAGGGAACGCCCGTCCACGAGGAGGCGCTCCGTGAGGTGTTCCACACGGATCTGGCGGTCCCGGAGACGGCCGCCCTCCTCGAGCGGATTCAGGACGGGACCGTTGCCCTCGTCGCCGCCCGCGATCGGACTCCGATCGGGACCGCGGGCGACTCCTCGGGCCGGGAGTTCCTCGTGCCCGAGAACGCGGACGCGAGCGTCATCGAGACCATCCGCGAGCGGATAGCGGATGACTGCGTCCTCCTGTGTTGTCTGCACTGTCACGACTGGACCCGCCGGACCATGGTCCGACGCGTCGGCGAGCAGCCGACCTGTCCGGAGTGCGGATCGACGCGGATCGCGGCGTTGAATCCCTGGAACGACGAGGCGGTGAAGGCGGTTCGAGCGGACGGGAAGGACGACGAACAGGAGCGACTCACGGAGCGGGCCTACCGGTCCGCGAGCCTCGTGCAGGCCCACGGTAAGCGGGCCGTGATCGCGATGGCCGCGCGGGGGGTCGGCCCCGACAACGCCGCCCGGATCATCTCGAAGCTCCGCGAGGACGAGGACAACTTCTACCGCGACCTGCTCGAACAGGAGCGGCGATACGCTCGCACGCAGTCGTTTTGGGACTAGGGCGAGACCGGGTCGGAGCACGACCCGGACAGTCCGACCAACGCCAGCGAGACGGCGAGCCCGACCACGTATCCCGCGAGGTGTGCCCACGCGTTCGATCCCATCGGAACGATGACCATCGATCCGAGCAGTCCGGCGAGGAGGACGCTCGCTCCGACGACGAGGACGAACTCCGGGACCGGATCGAGAGCGACCCGCCGTGGAACCGCGCCCGCACGAACCAGCACCACCGCGATGACGGCCGCGAACGCGAGACACGCCGCGGCGACGCCGCGAAGCGGCGGGAAGTACGCGACGGTCTCGGGCGCGGCGAGGACGGCGCCGACGGAGGCCGGCGCCGCGACGAACGCGAGCCGCCGATCGACGGCTCCCGCGGTGAGGCGTTCGGCGGCGGCGAACCAGACGACGAGGAGGTAGCCGAGGAATCCCGCGTTCACGTCCGAAAATCCCGATGACGGGACGTCCGTGATCGCACCGAGGGTCACGAGCGAGGTCCACGCCGAGGCGAACGGAACGACGAACAGACAGCACACGGCGATCGACGGGAGTCGACGCCGCCAGCCGGCAAGCATCGAAAGCGGGTAGGCGACGCCCATCACCATGAGGTAGGCGGCGACGTTGTTGAGCAGGTGTCCCGGATGCGTGTGGACGTAACTCGACGCGAACGCGGTCCAAAGCGTCCAGCGGTTCGACAGGAGGCTCTCGGCCCCGAGCGACAGCGACCACGCGTCGGTTCCGGGAAGGAGATATAGCCCCGTCAAAATCCCGGGAACGGCGAGATAGACGATGGCGAACTCGATCGCGGAGATCGACCGAACGGCTTGGCCGACTGCGGTCCGGATCTCCGCGGCGACCTCCCGAAGCGACGGATCCTCGCTCACGGACGCCGATCGACGCTCGAGGGGCAAAAGCGCTCCTTCGTCGTCGATATGGGCACAGATCGAGAACGGACCTCGAGGAGGGGGACCGCTACGAGCGCGACCCGGAGACGGACTTCACGGCCGCCTCGTAGTGGGCGGCGGTCACCTCGAGCGCCTCCGGGTGCTCGGCGGCCTCGTCGCCGTGTTCCCGGGCGACGTCCTCGATCGCTGCGAGCGCGGCCTCGCGGCAGACCGCGGCGAGTTCGGCCCCGGAGAACCCCTCCGTCGCCTCCGCGATGGCGTCGAGATCGACGTCCTCGCTCCGGGGTTGGCCCCGCGCGTGAACTCGCAGGATGGTCTCGCGGGCGTCCCGATCCGGGAGGGGAACCTCGAGGTGGGTCTCGATCCGGCCGGGGCGAAGCAGCGCCGGATCGAGGGCGTCCTTGCGGTTCGTCGCCGCGATCACGGCGAGGTTCGGGTTCCCGGCGGCGCGATCGAGCTCGGTGAGGAGCTGTGAGACGACCCGCTCGCCCACCGCGGAGCCGCCCCCGCCGGATCCGCCGTCCCGAGCGGTCGCCACGGCGTCGATCTCGTCGAGGAAGACGATCGCTGGCGCGGCCTGCCTCGCGCGCTCAAAGACCTCGCGGACGGCCTTTTCGGACTCGCCGACGTAGCGGTCCAGAAGCTCCGGGCCGGCGACCTGGATGAAGTTGACGCCGCTTTCCCCCGCGATCGCTCGCGCGAGGAGCGTCTTGCCGGTCCCCGGCGGACCGAAAAGCAGGAGCCCCGTCGGCGGGTCGGTGTTCGCCGCCTCGAAGAGCGGCGCGTGGGAAAGCGGCCAGGTGACGGCGCGCTCGAGCCGCCGTTTGGCCTCCTCGAGCCCGCCGACGTCCGCGAAGGTCGTCTCGGGGGTCTCCGCGACGTACTCGCGCATCGCGCTCGGCTCGACCCCGGCGAGCGCCCGGTCGAAGTCCGACCGGGTCACCTCGATGCCCTCGAGGTACTCGTCCGTCTCGCGAGCGCGACGCAGCGATGTCATCGCCGCCTCCTGTGCCAGACTCTCGAGGTCCGCGCCGACGAACCCGTGGGTGCGACCGGCGATGCGATCGAGGTCGACGTCGTCGGCGAGCGGCATGTTCCGCGTGTGGACCTCGAGGATCTGTCGGCGCCCCGCCTCGCCCGGGACGCCGATCTCGATCTCCCGATCGAAGCGCCCGCCGCGACGCAAGGCCGGATCGAGGACGTCCACGCGGTTCGTCGCGCCGATGACGATCACCTCGCCGCGGGCGTCGAGGCCGTCCATGAGCGAGAGGAGCTGGCCGACGACGCGGTTCTCGAGGTCGCCGCCGTCATCGCGTTTTCCCGCGATCGAGTCGATCTCGTCGAAGAAGACGATGGCCGGCGCCGACTCGCTGGCGTGCTCGAAGACCTCCCGGAGCCGCTTTTCGCTCTCGCCTTTGTACTTCGAGGTGATCTCCGGCCCGTCGATCGTGATGAACTCCGCGTCGACCTCGTTGGCCACCGCCCGGGCGATGAGCGTCTTGCCGGTCCCCGGGGGGCCGAAAAGCAGGACGCCCTTCGGCGGGTCGACTCCCAGGCGTCCGAATGTCTCCGGCTCGGAGAGGGGCAACTCGACCAGCTCACGAACGAGGTCCAGCTCCTCGTCGAGGCCGCCGATGTCCTCGTAGGTCGCGCCGCGACCGCTCTCGCTTCCGGCCGGGCGATCGTCGGTCCGGACGGTCGTGCTCCCGTCGCCCGACGATTCCGATCGGTTCGGGGAGCCGCCGCCCGTTTCGTCGCTCGTCTCGTCGACCGTCCCGTCGCCCGCACTCCCGTCCGTGCCGTGGGCCGCCCCTACGTTTGTCGTCCCTGTGTGTGTCGTCCCTGTGTGTGTCGTCCCCGTGTTTCGGTACCGTACCGAGAGGTCCGTCCTCTCCCCCACTCGAACCGTTCCCTCGGGGTCCGTGGCCTCCACCTCGAACCGGAGTCCGCCGAGGCGCTCGACGTGGACCGCCTCCCCGGCCGTGAGCGGGCGATCACGGAGCGCGCGAGCCAACGTCCGCTCGAGGGAGGCGTCATCGACGTCGAGCTCCCCACGCTTTGCGGGTACCTGAAGGGTCACGGACCGGGCGTCCTCGACGTCCACCGGTGCGACGGTGACCGTGTCGCCGACCTTGACGCCGGCGTTCGCCCGAGTGTCGGCGTCGATCCGGACGGATCCCGGCTTGGCGTCGGGACCGCCCGGCCACACCTTCGCCACGGTCGATCCCGCTCCCTCGATGCGGACCGTATCGCCGCTCAAGATCCCGAGTTCGCGCCTCGCGTCCTCGGGGAGCCGGGCGATCCCCCGGCCGGCGTCGCGCTTTGCGGCCGCCCGAACCGTGAGATCGACGTCCGCGAGATCGTTCATGCGGGTCCGTTCCACGCGGCCGGTCTTGAGGCTTGCCCGGTGGCGGCACCGTCGGGCGATGCGTCCCCGGGTGGCCGACCGTCACTCGATCCGGAACGGAGCCACGTACTCGACCCGGGTCGAGTCTTCGGATTCCGATCCGACGGTGCCGACGATCCCGAAGACGTACGTTCCGGGGTCGAGCGCGTGGGCGATCGGCATCGGTCGATCCTCGCCGCCCCCGTCCTCCGGCGGCGTCCGGTCTTCACTTCCGGCGGGCGTCTGGTCTCCATCCTCTGAGGGCGTCCGGTTCCCGGGCCACAGCTCCCACGCGTAGCTCGAGCCGGGCTCGATCGTCGTCCACGGTTCCACGTGCGCGTCCGGCGCCACGTGCTCGTACCCCTCCTCGGTCCGTCTCTTGATCGCCCACGCGTAGGGGTTCAACCCGACCGGCGTCTCGGAGCGGTTGGACAACACGAACTCTATCGACGCCGGTCCGTCGCCGGAATCGAGATCGAGGACCGCCGGCGAGGGCACGAGCCGGATCGGCTCGGCGTCCCGATCGCTCGTGTGCCAACAGACCGTCCGGTCGGCGTTCTCGGCGAAGGACGGACACTCGATGTCATCGAAGATCTCCTCGTTCCTGTTCCCGCCATCGTTCCCATCTCCGTCGCCGTTCCCGTTCCCGTTCCCGTCGCCGTTCTCCGGTGGGGATCCCGCACTGGGCGCGAGACAACCAGCCGCGGCGACCGGTGCCGCGGCTAACGAGCTACCGATCGCGACCAGGGCCCGTCTCCGGTTCATGTACCTACGGAGGGCCCCGACGGGAAACTGCGTTTCGGAGGCTCAAACGGACGCTTGCGTCACGAGGGGATCACAGCTTCCCCTCGGGATCACATCTTCCCTTCGGCGTCGTCGGCGAGCTCCTCCATTCGCTTGCCGACGCGGCCGGCCGCCGAGAACTCGTCCTCGCTCATCGCCGCGGCGAGCGCGTTGCCGAGCACGAAGACGGCGTGTTTGTGCTCGCTCTTCGATTTGTGGACGTGTGAGGGATCGATGTCGAGCTGCTCGTAGGGGTCGAACAGCTCCGAGTCGACGTCCTCGCGCTCGCGAAAGTGTTCCATGATCGTGACCATCTGCTCGTGAAGCTCCAGAAGCTCGTCTTTGTGCATAATCGTGGTAGGACCGATGTCGGTTTAAGCGTTTTTGGCGATCCGTGCCATAGACGGGACGATACCACGTTTCGAACGTCACCGTCGATCCGCGTCTCTCGGATCGAAACGGGCCGGCGTCGACGTCGCCGTGATCAAAAGACGTACTCGTCCTCGTGGCCCATCATCCCCTCGTCCTCGAACCCGGGGCCCTCCTCCTCGTCGGTCGGTCCGCTCGTCTTGTACGCCTTCATCCCGGTCGAGAGGAGTTCCTCTATCGCCTCCTCGCGGTTGAGGAACTCGCCCTGCTCGACCATCTGGGCGATCTGCATCTCGAGGTGTTCCGGGACCGTTATTTCGACTTTCGGCATTCTCTATCGGGTCGTTATGGCAGGGGATATATAAACTTACGGTCGTTCTCCCGGTATCCGGAAAAACGAATCGGCGATCGTTGGAAGTTTCATTCGTGATATCCAAAGAACGATTCCGTTTCGGGAAGTTCTATCGGGACATCGGTAACCATAGGTAAATCGACCCCGTACGGCCGTCATGGTCGAAGACGTCACGGACCTCTATCGGGAGTTCGGCTCCGATCGTCTGCCGCCCGGACAGCGGCGGACCGACCGGTTCCCCGTGCTCTCGAAGGGCGAGACGCCGTCGTGTGATCCGGAGGAGTGGCGCTTCGAGGTGTTCGGCGCCGTCGATCGCCGGCTGGAGTACGACCTCGAGGAGTTCCGGGACCTGCCGGCGACCACCCAACAGCAGGATTTCCACTGTGTAACCGGCTGGAGCCGGTTCGACTGTGCGTTCACCGGCGTTCCGTTCCCCGAGATCGAGGAGCGTGCCGGCGTCGACGACGACGCCGTCCACGTGCTGTTTCACGCCCTCGACGGCTACACGACGGACCTCCCGCGTTCCGACTGCTCGCGCGGTGAGGTGCTTTTCGCCTACGGCCTCGACGGCGAGGACCTCCCCGCGGACCACGGCGGGCCGGTCCGCGTCGTCACCCCCCACAAGTACGCCTACAAGGGCGCGAAGTGGGTGACCGGCGTGGAGTTTCTGACGGAGCCGGAACGGGGTTACTGGGAGAAACGCGGCTACTCGGGCACGGCGAACCCCTGGAGAGAGGAGCGGTATAGTTAGGGTAAAGGCCCTCGCTCCCCGAGGACGTGTCGATGGATCCCTCACCCGCCGCCGACGCCGTGCGGCTCGTGAGCCGTACCCGCCGGATCGACCGGCCGGCGTTCCGGGCGGCCTTCGAGGCCGTTCCACGCCCGCGAACGGTCTGGGGGGCCCCGACCGAGGCGACCGTGGTCGCCGGCGGCAGCGCGGCCACGCTCACCGCCTCCGGCCCCGACCGGTTCGCGTCGCTCCGGGAGGCGGCGGCGGACGTCTTCTCCTCCGGCGACGTTCACGCGGGGACCGAGGCCGCCTGTCCCCGGCTGTTCGGCGGGTTCGCGTTCCACGAGGCGGCGACGGACGGGGACCCCTGGGGTTCGTTTCCGGAGGCCCGTTTCGTCCTCCCGCGGGTGCAGGTGACGGAGGCCGAAAACGGGACGTGGCTCACCGTCAACGCTCTCGATCCGGACGCGACCGCTGTGGACGTCGAGGAGCGCCTCGATCGGGCCGTCGAGACGTTCGACCGGCTCCGACGGTCGGGTGAGCTCGATCGGCGGCCCGACCGTCCCGGAATCGCCGGGCTCCGTCCGACGACGAGCCGGGAGGAGTGGCGACTCGGCGTCGAGTCCGCGACGGACCGCATCCGGGAGGGCGAACTCGACAAGGTCGTGTTGGCACAGGCCCTCTCGGCCGATCTCCGCCGTGATATCCCCCTCGCCGCCACGCTCGAGCGGCTCCGCGAGACCCACCCGAACTGTTACCCGTTTCTGATCGAGACCGACTCGGATTCCGACACCAACGTCGACAGCAGCCCCGATTCCGACGGAACCGCGTTTCTGGGAGCCACTCCGGAGCGGCTCGTCTCGCTTCGCGGACGGACCGTCGAGACCGACGCGCTCGCGGGCACCACCGGGCGCGGCGAGACGCCGGAGGAGGACGAGTGGCTCGCCGCCGAACTGGCCGCCGACGCGAAGAACGTCCACGAACACGACCTCGTCGTCGAGGCCATTCGCGAGCAGCTGTCGCCGATGGCCGCGTCGATCGCCGCCGGCGACCGCCGGGTGAAACGCCTCGCGACCGTCCAGCACCTCCACACGCCGATCACGGCCGAACTCGAGGGGAACGCCCACGTCCTCTCTCTCGTCGAGGCGCTCCACCCCACGCCGGCCGTCGGCGGGCTCCCGCCGGCGGCGGCGCTGTCGACCATCCGGGAGACGGAGCCGTTCGACCGTGGGTGGTATGCGGCTCCGATCGGCTGGTTCGACGCCGCCGGAAACGGAACGTTCGCCGTCGGAATCCGTTCCGCGGTCGCCGAGGGCGATCGGGCCACCCTCTTTGCCGGCGTCGGGATCGTCGCCGACTCCGACGCGGAGACCGAGTGGGACGAGATCCAGCTCAAGTACCGGCCGATCCTCGACGAGCTCGAGGCCGGCTGACTCCGCGACGGTCCACCCGAATGGGGACGCCCGCGGATCGAGTCATCCTACTGGTACATCCGGAGCGGACGCGCCTCGGTGCTCTCGTTCTCGACGTTCTGCATGCGGCGGGCGAGCTCCTCCTTCGCGCGCTGGATCTCGTCGGCCCGATCGACGAGGTCGTCGGTCGGGACGTCGACGTCCGCGAGCGGTCCGATCGCGTTGGCGAGAAGGGCCCTGGCGCCTTCCGGATCCGGAAACTGCGGGTCCGACTCCACGACGAGACCGACTGCCGTCGTGTCGTGTTCGACCGCGTGCGAGAGGAGTGCGCCCGTCGGTCCGCTGATGAGTCCCATCTCCGTGGGCGCATCGAGCCCGATCCGTTCCAGGTGGGCCCGTCCCCCGCCGGCCGCGATCCCGTAGAGTGACGGGGGTTCGGCGCCCTTATCCGCCGGGCGTCCGGACAGGTACACCGGCGTGACGCCGCGGTCGTCGAACCACCCGGACAGGCAGTCCGCGAACTCGATGGCGGCAGGGGGAGCGATCGGGATGTCGCTTTGTAACACGAGCAGGTCGCGGTCCGTGTCGGCGTAGACGCGGACGGGAGTCGTGAGTTGGGAGTTCCCCTCCATGTAGGTCACCACCGGGGGGATCCCCTCACAGTGGACGTTCGCGTAGTGGACCATCTCGAACGTCTCGACGAGGTGGTCCGACGCGATCTTGCCCACCAGGCCCACACCCGGCAACCCCTCGATCAGGAACGGGGCGTCCAGCTCGAGGTCGTCTTCGAGAACGTTGATCCGTGCCATGGCGGATCGTTTCGAGCGGAACTACTTATAAGCGGCCGCGTCACCCCGCGTCGGGCCGCCTCGGCGAACGAGCGGCGTTGGACGCGTCGACGATCAGCCGCAGTGTCGCGCAACGGTGACGGCCGACCCGAGTCGAAATGGACAAACCCGGCGTCCCCGAAGGAGCGGTATGAATCCGCTCGAGCGGTACCTACCGCTCGTCGACGACGAGGAGGCGTTTCTCTCGGCCTGCGATCGGGCGCTCCCGTCCGTGGTTCGCGTCAACACGATCAAGGCGACGCCGGATCGCGTTCGACGGGCGCTTCGCGAGGAGGGGATCGACGTCGATCCCGTCGACTGGCACGAGGGGCTGTTTCGGCTTCCCGACGGGAGCCCGGGACGAAACTGGCCGTACGTCCACGGTTGGATCCACGGTCAAGAGGAGGTGTCGGTCCTGCCGGCGCTCGCGCTGGAGGCGGAGCCGGGCGATCGGGTCCTCGACGCCTGTGCCGCGCCGGGGAGCAAGACCACCCAGATCGCGGCGGCCGTCGACGACAGGGGGACCATCGTCGCCAACGACAACAACCTCGGTCGGCTCTCGGCGCTTCGACACAACGCGGAGCGTCTCGGCGCGACGAGCATCGCCGTCACCAACCAGGACGCCCGGAACGTCTCGTTGTCCCCCTTCCCGTTCGAGGCGTTCGACCACGCGCTCGTCGACGTCCCCTGCTCGTGTGAGGGGACCTGCAGAAAGAACCCCGACGTCCTCGAGGAGTGGACCTTCGAACACGTCGAGGCGGTCGCTGGCGTACAAAAGGGGATCGCCACGCGCGCCGTCCAGGCGACCCGGCCGGGCGGCACCGTGGTCTACTCGACGTGCACCTTCGCTCCCGAGGAGAACGAGGCGGTCCTCCAACACGTCCTCGAGAACGAATCCTGCGAGCTCGTCGAGTTCGACCTCCCGGTCCGGACCGAACCCGGGGTCACCGAGTGGGACGGCGAGCGCTTCGACGACGCGATGGAGCTGGCCCACCGGGTCTACCCGCACCACAACGACACCGGCGGGTTCTTCTGTGCGAAGCTGCGCGTCACCGACGACGAGGGGGTGACCGCGGGATGAGCCAGGACGGCGGCGACGGCGCGGGCGGAGACGCAAGTGACGCGCCCCCGACCAACGACGGGCAACGGTTCGACCGGCTTCCGGCGACCGACGACGACCGGGACGTTCCGGGACGACCCACCCGCGAGGAGGTGCTCGAGTGGTGGGAGACGCGCTTCGGCGTCGACCCCGCCGTCTTCGAGCCCTACGACTTCTACGAGAAGGGTGCCGGGAAGATCTGGGTGTACGCGGGCGAGGCCACGAACCCGGCCCGGATCGAGGCGCTCGGCATGACGCTTTTGCGGACGCGCCAGGAACACTGGAAGCCGACGACCCGCACCGCCTCCCGGTTCGGCCGCCACGCGAGCCGGAACGTGATCGACCTCGAACCCGAGGAGGCGACGTCGTTCCTCGCCGGGGAGGACCAGCCGGTCGAGCGGTGGGACGGCGATTGGGGGTACCTCATCGCAACCCACGAGATCGCGGGGGACGCGGAGCCGATCGGCGTCGGGCTCTACCTCCACGGCGAGCTTCGATCTCGGGTTCCGAAGGGGAGCCGCCGGGATCTGGCGTAGTCCGAGCCGGACTGGTCGGCCCCGCCGAGACGCGATCGCTTAAGAACTCCCGGCCCGCGAGTGGAGGTATGACGAGCGAGGGCCGTCGCTTCAAGCGCGCGGCCGGGGTCAACATCCTCGGCAACGCCGTGAAGATCGTCGTCGAGGGGGCGGTCGGGTTGACGTTCGGGAGCGTGGCCCTCGTCGCCGACGCGGCCCACTCGGTTGCGGATCTCGTTGCGAGCCTCGTCGTGTTTCTCTGGGGGGGCTCGGCATACACCGCACCGGACGAGACCCACCCGCACGGCCACCAGCGGATCGAACCCCTCACCGCGCTGTTCGTCGGCTCCGTCATCGTGTTGCTCGGCGGCAACCTGTTGTACGAGTCGGCCACCGCGCTGCTCGTCGGCCCCGACGTCGTCTTCGACGTCCTCCTGCTCGGCGCGCTCGCGTTCTCGATCGCCGATATGTACCTGCTGTATCGCTACACGATGCGGGTGAACGCCGATCTGGGCTCGACCGCGCTCGACGCGCTGGTCGCCGACAGTCTCAACGACATCTACACCTCCATCGCGGCCGTCGTCGGCGTCTTCGGCGTGCTCCTCGGCGTTCCCGTGCTCGATGCGATCGCCGGCGGGCTCGTGAGTCTGCTCGTCATCCACGAGGGGATCCGCATCGCCCGCGAGAACGTGGGGTACCTGGTCGGCGCGGCCCCGCCCGAGGAGGACGCCGAACGGATCCGAAGGGTCCTGCGGTCCACCCCGGCCGTCGAGGGCGTCCACGACCTGCGGGTGTTCTACGACGGCACCGACATCGAGGTCGAGGTTCACGTGGAGGTCGACGGCGAGATGACCCTCCGGGAGGCGCACGACCTCGAGACGGAACTCATCACCCGGCTTCGCGACGACCCGGAGGTCGGCGACGTCCACGTCCACCTCGACCCGTCGGGACTCGGCGAGTGGAAGGACGCCTCCGAGGGACTGCTCGAGTAGCCCAAGGGACCCCTCACGGGGCCCGATTCACGACACGAGCCGTCTCGGCGGTCGGAACCCCGGCGTCACGTCGCGAGGTTCAAGGGGACGGACCGCCCGGATGAAGACGTGCGCATCGAGAACAGCTTCATCCCCGTCCGCGGCGTCGGGGAGGCGACGGAACGGCGGCTGTGGGAGCGGGGGATCACCGACTGGGATGCCTTCGATCCCTCGATCGACGTCCGGGGCGTCGGATCGACGACGGCCGACCGGATCGAGACGTTCATCGACCACGCCCGGGCCCACCTCGTCGAGGGGAACGCCCGGTTCTTCGACGACGCCTTCCCCGGCTCCGAGCGCTGGCGGCTCTACGAGGACTTCCGGTCGGAGACCTGCTTTTTCGACATCGAGACGACCGGCCTCGACGAGCATCGCGACCGCGTGACGACGGTGAGCTTCCATCACGACGACGAGACGACCACGCTGGTTCGCGGCGAGGACCTGACCGCCGAGGCGGTCCGCGAGCGGTTCGCGGAGGCGTCGCTCCTCGCGTCGTTCAACGGCGCGCGCTTCGACGTCCCCTTCCTCGAGACGTCTCTCGGGATCGACGTCGACACGCCCCATCTCGACCTCATGTATCCGTGTCGCCGGCTCGGACTCTCGGGCGGGCTCAAGTCGATCGAATCCGAGATCGGGATCACGCGCGACCGTCCGGACCTCTCCGGTCGCGACGCCGTCCGGCTGTGGCACGAGTACGAACGCGGCGACGACGAGGCCCTCGAGACGCTCGTCTCCTACAACCGGGCGGACACGCGAAACCTGGAGGCGCTCGCGGATCGCGTCTGTTCGTCGCTCCACCGCGACGTCTTCGAGTCGGTGACCTACGACCAGGCGGAGGATCCGTCGGAACCGGTGGACCCGGCGGACTCGGAAGACCGGAACGATCCGGTGGACTAGGCGGGGGCGACCCGTTCTCACGGCGGGGAGTGAACCGAAACGTTCCTGCCGCGGGGGGCCGAGACCACCGGTATGTCGAGCGATCCGGACCGAACGCGGCTCGCCGTCCTCGCCGTGGTCGCGGCCGCCGTTCTCGTTCGAGTGGCCGGACTCGGTGACAGACCGTTCCACTGGGACGAGGCCCGGGTCGGCTACTGGACGCTTCGATACGTCGAGACCGGCGTCCACGAGTATCGCCCGATCGCGGGCGGGCCGCTCGTCTACCTCCTCGGCGGACGAACGCTCGCCGTGTTCGGCGCCAGCGATTTCGTCGCCAGGCTGCCGGTCGCGATCGCCTCCGGGCTGGTTCCGGCGGCCGCGCTCGCCTTCAGAGAGCACCTCCGGGACGACGAGACGGTCGCCGTCGCGGTCGTGCTGGCGTTCGCCCCTCCGCTCGTTCGATACGGTCGATTCCTCCGCGGCGACGTCCTCGCCGCCGGTGCCGCGCTCGTCGCCGTCGGCTGGCTGCTCCGATGGGTGACCGTCTCGACCGACGGTCGGGAAGCAGACAGCGAGGACGCCTTCGACGCCCTCGGCCCCGATCGCCACCTCTACGCCGGCGTCGCGGCGTGGGTGATCGCGTTCGGGTTCTCCGGGTTCGCCGTCGCGACGTTGGTTCTCGTGCTCGCCGGCGCGCTCGTCGCCGTCGACCACGATCGGATCGACGGCGGCGACACGTCCACGGGACTCGCGGAGCGATCGGCTGCGGCCGGACGGTGGCTCCACGCGCGAGCGACGCCGCTCGCACGCGCGGTCTTCGTCCTCCTCGGCACGTGGGCCGTGGTGTTCGCCCCGCGCGGTGACGGGGTGGCGAGGGCGCTCGCGAATCCGATCGGCTTCGCCCGGACGACGTTTCGAGAGCCCGTGGCGGTCTTCGTCGGCGTTCGCGTGCTCGGGCGGGAGGGCACGGAGTTCCTCCCGTTCGTGACGGACGCGATCTCGACCGCCCTCGTCACCGCGGGGCCGCTCCTCGCGGTCGCAGTTGGTGGGCTCCTCGCCGACCGATACGGACTCATCGAGCCCGCGAGGCGACGACACCGTCGAGTCGTCCTGTTCGCCTCCGCGTGGGCGGGTCTCGGGCTGATCGGCTATCCGGTCGTCGCCACCGTCGCCGCGCCCTGGACGAGCGTTCACGTCCTCGTTCCGGCGGCGATCCCGGCTGGCGTCGGACTGGCCGCGATCTATCGGTACGGTCGAGGAGAACGCGGGTTCACTCGATCGGAGGCCGACGGAGATCGCCGCGCCGCCCGAGCCGCGGTCGCGACGCTGCTTCTCGCCGCGGTCGCGATCCACGGGGCCGTGGTGGTCCTCGACGACGTCGCAACCTCGCCGTCCCCGGACGGCCGGTTCGCCCAGTACGGCCAGCCGGCCGACGACCTCGAACCGCTCGTCGGGGAGATGGAGACCGCCCTCGCGAGCGTCGACTCGCCGAACGACCGGGTCGTGTGGGTCGGCGAACGGTACGTCGCGAGCGACGAGTCGGCCCTGGACCGGCCGCCGATCGAGGCTGAATCGGATCGCGCCGCCTTCGGCGAGCGGCTGCCGATGGCCTGGTACGTCGAGCGAACCGGTGCGGAGACGGCCGCGGTCGCACGCCCCGGGGACCTCGAGGGCGAACCGGCGGTCGTGATCGCCGATCCGGCCCACGAGGGTACCCTCTCCGAGCGGCTTTCGAACCACCGGACGCGGACGGTCCGGCTGGGGTTGTGGAACCGGGAGGTCGTCGTCTTCCTCGCGGGTTCCGGGCCGGGGTCGTGATGCGGTCGGATATTTCGGCGAGGACTGTGGTGACTAATGTGACGATCACCCAGGAGTTCCGCTCAGATCGAGGTGATCGCGAACACGTTCAAGCGGTACCGTTCGTCACGGCGTGACGGTAGGGATTCCTTCAGCGGAACCCCATCGCCTCGATCTGCTCTTGATACCGGTTGCGGATGGTGACCTCCGTCACCTGGGCGACGCTTGCGACCTCGCGTTGGGTCTTCTTCTCGTTGCACAGAAGCGAGGCGGCGTAGATCGCCGCCGCGGCGAAGCCGGTCGGCGACTTCCCGGAGAGCAGCCCCTCCTCGGCGGAGACGTCGATGATCTCCGTCGCCTTCGTCTGGACCTCCTCGCTGAGGTCGAGCGCGGAGGCGAACCGGGGGACGAACTGCTTGGGATCGACCGGCTTGAGTTCGAGGCCGAGCTCCTGGGAGATGTACCGATACGTCCGGCCGATCTCCTTTTGCGGGACGCGTGAGACCTCCGCGACCTCGTCGAGCGACCGGGGGATCCCCTCCTGTCTGCAGGCGGCATACAAAGCGGAGGTGGCGACCCCCTCGATCGACCGCCCGCGAATGAGGTCCTCGTCGAGCGCCCGCCGGTAGATGACCGACGCCACCTCACGAACCGACCGGGGCACCCCCAGCGCCGAGGCCATGCGGTCGATCTCGGAGAGCGCGAACTGCAGGTTCCGCTCGCCCGCGTCCTTCGTGCGAATGCGCTCCTGCCACTTGCGCAGTCGGTGCATCTGCGAGCGCTTCTCCGAGGAGAGCGACCGGCCGTAGGCGTCCTTGTCCTTCCAGTCGATCGTCGTCGTCAGCCCCTTGTCGTGCATCGTCTCCGTGATCGGGGCGCCGACACGGGATTTCGACTGTCGCTCCGAATGGTTGAACGCCCGCCACTCGGGACCGCGGTCGATCTGGCGTTCGTCGATGACCAACCCGCAGTCATCACACACCAGCTCGTGGTCGGCGTCGGCGACGATCTCCGCGGAGCCGCACTCCGGACAGGACAGCGTTTCCTCGGCCTCCTGTTCGACGTCCCGTTCCTGCTGTCGCTGTCTGCTCGGACGTTCCATTATAAGGTTTGTGGTCGGTGGTGCATTTAAACCTTGGTGACGGATCGAAAACGTGCATCCGTGATCGATTCCAGTCACATGACTGGTTCCCTGGTTGATCCCGAACGAGTGGCGTGCCGGGACGAGCGTGCCGAGCTATAGTAGCCGATAGAATTTTTTACTCAGAGATTAATATAGTATCTAATGGATCACCTCAACGAGATCTCCGTCGAAGAACTCCAAGAGGCGCTTGACAATGTTGACGGAAACAAGCCGACACAAC
>NZ_JBHSXL010000010.1:0-136681 GCF_042662125.1 Halopenitus salinus
GAGTACGTCGAATACAAAGCCGAGGTGGTCGAGATCTCGGTCGAACAAGTGAGTCCCGCCTACACCTCCCAGCGGTGTTCGAAGTGTGGCTTCACTCACGAAAACAACCGCCCGAAGTCGGACGGGCAGGACGTGTTTGAGTGTTTGAAGTGCGGATACTCACCGCACGCGGACTACAACGCGGCGAAGAATATTGGTCTGAAACATCTCCGCTCGGCGCAAACGTCGTCGAGCGGAGGCGCACCCGTAAACGTGCGCTTGAATCGCGGGACGTTGAACGTGAACGGCGAGTACGAGCCTGCCAGCAATGGCCAGAACGGGAGTCCACGCGAAAGCCCCACCCTCAACGAAGCGAACGGCGAAGCCGTGAGCGAGTAGGGTGGGGTAGTTTACATCCACCCGAACGAATTAATACATCTAATACAAATAGTACAATAGGATGCCAATCAGTGCCGATCGGTTTGAATCGATCCCCGAGACGGAGGACGGCCCGACCCCGGGAACGAACGCCCACGAGGTACTTTCGTTCCTCGAAGCGCACTCGGCGGAAGCGTTTACCCAGAGCGAGATCGTGGAGGCCACCGGGATCAGCGAGGGTTCCGTCGGGCCGACACTCACTCGACTGCGGGACGAGGGACGCGTCGATCACAAGGGGATCTACTGGCGGGTCAGCGACCACGCCCGAAGTCTGGATGCAGCGGCGGCTCACGCGGACGACGTCGCCGCGAGTCACGAGGAGGAGCCGTTCGCGTACGACGAGTGGCAGGAGCACGCGGTTGATCCCCGGGACGATCGTGAGTGAACCGTACCGGAGGGGGGACGTCTTTTGGGCCCCCGACCCGTTCCGACGTGGATCGAACCCTCGGCTCTGGTTGGTCCTTGCCGCCCGGAATTTGCCGTATCCTGGTGAGGAGTACATCTGTGTGGCGCTCACGACCAGCGATCTGCCCGCAAACTACGAGGTGGGTGACGACTGGGAGACTGGCCGCGATCCGGACAACGTGTCGTACTGTTCGCCGTGGGTGGTTGGAACCATCAAACACCGAGTAGTGGCGAATCCTCAGGGACGGATCACAGAGGAACAAGGAGGAAGCCCACGGCTTCAGCCGTGGGAGGAATCCGACACTACACGTAACAAACCACGAGAGATAGTCACCCGACTCCCCAACACCATCCATAAGTTCATAAATAACTAGATAAATATGTGAAATACGGATGGTGGAGACGATTCGCACCGTCAAAGTCAAACTCGACGTACCCAACGGGCGGTGCAACGACCTCCATCAGACGAAAGATCAGTTTCTTCACTGTGCGAACACGACCGCAGCGTGGGCGTGGAGACACCCGAACGAGTACTGCGTCACCTCGAAACAAGAAGCCGAGAAGGCTCTGTACGAACGACTTCGGGATGAAACAGCGCTGACTGCGAACCTCGTCCAGAAGGGAATCCGGCGTGCTATCGAGGCTACCAAAAGTGGTGTTGCCCGACTCAAGAAAGGCGAGAACACCCGTCAACCACACTTCGACGCGTGGAGCGTCGTCTACGACAAGCGCAGCGCGACGTTCCACCGCGACCACGTGTCCCTGTCAACAATAAACGGGCGTGTCGAGTGCCCGTACGTAATTCCTGACGATCCCAAGGACACACCGATCGGTGAGTACCTGCTGAACGAGGACTATGAGTTCCGGATGTCCACGCTCCAATACGACCGCTCGACCGAAGCATTCTACCTCCACGCGCGAATGCGCCGCACCGAACGCGACGAACACGAGCAGTCCACGGCTGTGTCTTCTGATGCCAAGCACAGAACAGTCCTTGGCGTCGATCTTAACGTGGACGGCTCGCTCGCCGTGACTTCCACGGGCGCGTTCATCGGCAATGCCGACGAGATGAATCATCGACGCCGCGAGTTCGAGAAGACCCGCGGGTCGATGCAACAGGCAGGAACACGGTCGGCACACCTGTCGATTCAGTCGATGAACGACCGAGAACACCGCTGGATGAAAGACGAACTCCACTATGCCTCGAACCAGATTCTCGAGGAAGCCCGCGACCACGGGTGTACGCACGTCGCCTTCGAGAATTTGACAGATATTCGCGAGCGAATGGCTGGCGTAAAGCGATTCCATGCGTGGGCGTTCCGACGCTTGTACGAGTACGTGGAGTACAAAGCCGAGATGTTGGGGATTGAGGTCGAGCAGGTGAGTCCGGCGTACACGAGCCAGCGGTGTTCGAAGTGCGGATTTACGCACGAGACGAATCGGCGATCGAAACACCAGTTCGTGTGTCAAAAGTGCGAGTACGAACTGAACGCGGACTACAACGCGAGCAAGAACATTGCTCGGAAACTGTTGAACCGACTCCATTCGAGGCAGACGTCTTCGGATGGAGGCGCACCCTGTCAGTGTGCGCTGACGTCAGGGACGCTGAACCTGAACGGCGAGTTTATCGCCTCCGTCAGATCGACGGCAGAAGGGGAGTCCACCGACAAGCCCACGACTTCAGTCGTGGGTCACTGACACGGGAGTTCACGATCGTATGCTCGTACTATCTCTACGGGCAACTCGAACACGGCTCAGATATTGAGGAACAGTCTTAGGTACTACGGCACGTAGTACTAGATGTGAGCACCGACACTGACAACGAGGGGAAGACGACTCGCATCACGAGGAAGGGACAGGTTACGATCCCGAAGGAACTCCGCGAGGAATTCGGGCTCGAAGAGGGTGACGAACTCCGATGGGAAAAGACGGAGGAGGGCATCAGAGTTCGGAAGACGACCCGATCGGCGGGTCGCGGGATGCTCGTCGACGACGACGTTCCCGAGGAGAAACGAGAGGAGATGGCCGAAGAAATGGGATCCGAGATCCGTGAAAAACGCCGGTCGGAGTGGCAGCCGTGACACGTTACACCGTCGACGGGGTGGCGATGGCTCGGTACCTCGTCGACCGACTCCCATCGGCTGCGGACGAGATCTTCACGCGAGCTGAACAGGGTGTCGACGTCGTCGAAGCGCCGACGATCGCCATCAGCGAAGCGATCTGGACCGCCGTCAACAACGGCGAGATCGCCGGCGTCGAGGTGGACACGACTCCGAACGCGGTGCTGCGAGGGCTCGTGAACGACGGGCCAGTACGGGTCGCCCCGACCGATGAACAAGACCTCGCGGTCTTTGGGAGCCTTCTCGACCACTATACGCTCCACGACGCCTTACTCATCGCCAATCACCGCGTCCGCGGAACCGAGGCGATCGTTACGAAAGACAGGGAATTCTCCGGCGAGGACACCGTCTGGCGCTGACGCACCATCTCGAGAGTCGAGAAGAACAAGAAGAATGCCCGTCTGGGAGCCCGCATTCCTCGCTCAAAGTCCCCAGAAGTACACGATGCCGGCCGTCGTGACGACAGTCAAGGTCAGTAACCCACGACTAAAGTCGAGGGATTCCTCCTTGAATCTGTGTGAAGATCCGATTCGACAGGAAGGCATTTGCGTTCCTAGCGATTCTCATCGCCCATGATGAATTGGGAGAGCGAACGAGATATGGCGCGAGACGTCGAGGAGAACGAGGAGCTATTGGCATTTTTGGTGCTAAATCAAAATAGCGGGGTGACTGATTGCACCGTCACAACTACTCCGAATCTTTGAGGGCAGGTCACGCTCCTCCGCGGTGTCGAAGGCGATCACTCACCACTGCCGCCTTCCAACTCTTCGAGCTCCGTTTCGAGTTCCTCGCCAGTACGTCCCTCGCCGATTCGTTTCTCGGGTTCCTCGGGCGTGACATCCGCATTGCGGTGGCGATCGAACATTCGATCGACCTGGTTGAGACTCGAAACGTACCGTCGGACGTCCGTCCGTTCGTCGAGGGCGTGGTAGTACCCGTCGTCGGTCTTTCCGACGTAGCCGTCGTCGTAGAGGCGTTTGAGTGTCGTCGTGGCGGTCCCTCGAGGGATCTCGAGCGATTCCGTGACCTCTTGCGGGGAGTATCCCCATTCGGGATTTCGATACAGATACGCCACGATGTCCGACTTCGTTGTTCCCGGTCTGAGCGAGAGGTCGGGATCGTGGTCCTCGAGTAGTACCGGCATGTACCCGGATGTAGCCGATTGTATGATAAAGCTATTTCGGCCAATTCTCAGGCATGTTTAGGGCACTTCAGGGGTGTATCGAGGACAAACCACGAGACGCGGGCATTTCGAGATCTCCTCGACGACTCACACACCGCGTGCCGCGTGCCGATCGGACTGGGTCAGGCGGCATCGCGATCGACGGCGACCGGCGACGATCGACGGCAGCACGATCGGAATCGTCGACCGGACGACGGCCGAGCGCATCACCGGTCGTCTTGACGTTCGAGAACCGCAACGACGTCGGACAGATCGAAGAGACGGAGGTCACCACGATCGTTTGCAGCCTCCTCGACGGACCGTTTGAACCCGGAGCGGCTGAACAAGGCGAATTCGTACGTCGCCTCACCACCGCCGGGAGGCGTCCAGTCGATATGCTCCACGTCGTCTTCGAGACCCGCGAGCACGTCATATCCAAGGGGGGTGGTGGTGAATTTCGCTTCCCCGGCGATCACCGTTGACTCGTCGGTGGGTGCGACGATGTCGATCTCCCGCCCCTTGTACCACCACTGGCGTGGGAGCTGTGTGAGCTGGGCGTCAGGATAGAGCGCCGGGAGCGCCTGGTGACACAGCGATTCGAACGTTTCGCTGACGAAGTCGGACACTGTCGGTTCGATGAGATCCGCGTAGGCGTTCTCGCCGTAGAGTTCGTACTGCCCCTCGCGGCCGTAGAGATACCGGAAATAAAACCGGAACACGGGATCTCGAATCCGGTACCGAGTCCGCTTGCTGCGCGCCGGATCGGCGAATGCCGGATGGTGTTTCTCGATGATCCGGAGCGTTTCCAGCCGGTCGAAGTAGTACGACGTGTTGGTACTCGCGATGCCGGCTCCCTGGGCGATCTCGTTTCGACTCCGGTTCCCGCTGGCCATCGACTCCAGCACGGAGAAATACGTGTTCACCTCGGTAAGTTCCATCTGGAGGACAGTTTCGGGCTCGTCGTGGAGTGGGCCATCCGGATCGCAAAGCAGTCGCGTGATGTTCTCTCCGAGACTCCGTGCTGGATCGAGCGGGCTGAGATATCGAGGGGTGCCCCCGAAGACGCCATAGATGAACACCCGTTCTTCGGGATCGTACGTCGGGACGAATTCTTGGATGGAGCGAAACGGCAGCTGGGTGAGTTCGATGCGACCGTTCGGCGTTTGGGACACGCGCCCGTAGAGCGGCGCGCCACCATCGAGGACGTGGGTATGAATCATCCCGATCGCAGAGCCCGTGAGGACGAGCGTTGCCCGGCTCTCGTCGACGGCTGTATCCCACAGGTGTTGAATGACCGAGGGAAGCCCCTCGTTCGATTCGATGAGGTACGGGAATTCGTCGATGACGATGACCGCGTCCCTGTCGGTGAGATACGTGAGGAGTGGTTCCCACTCCTCTTTGACGGCGGTGACGTCCGGATAGGTCGTCGCTGCTGCCTCGACGAACCGACTGAGCTGTGTCGTCGCCGTCCCGTGGACTGCCTGGTAGTACACGGCATCGTCGCGGTCGGCGATCGATCGACGAACGAGTGCGCTCTTGCCGATCTGGCGGCGCCCATAGATGACTGCGAGTTCCGCAGCGTCGCTCCCATAGAGCGTCTGTAACCGATCGAGTTCATCGGCCCGATCGACGAACTGGTTCATACCTCCTGTCGGTGCGGGTGATACATATACCTCCCGGAGTTGGAAGTGAAACTATTATAGTCTAGACTATACTTATGCACACGATAATATTATCCTAGTCATACCAGTGGTTCGGATCGGCCTCAATGTCGAGTTCCTCGATCGCGATGTAGCCGACCTGACCGGAGAAGTGGTCGTACCGGGTATCGGATCAGGCTGGTTCAACTGAAGCGGTAGCGCGGAGTCTCCTTCCGCAAGGAGCGACCGAAGCGCTAGCGAAGGAAGCGAGTAGGGTGGGGTAGTTGACGAACGTCGGCCAGCTCCGGTCGGTCCTCGAGAAGGGTTCACGTGGCCGCGTGCGGATCTGCTATTGGCATTTTTGGTGCTAAATCAAAATAGCGGGGTGACTGATTGCACTGTCACAACTACTCCGGATCTCCGAGGACAGATGACGCTCCTCCGTGGCGTCGAAGGCGATCGCGAGGCCGCCACGAAGATGATCGAACGAACCGGCACGACGATTGAGGCCGAATTGGCGCCGCGACGCTTCGAGTCACCGCCCCGGAAACGGCCGTCGACGGTCTCGCGACCCTCGATCCCGTGTCGTCGATCGAACTCGAACCGGCGGACGTCCGACCGCTTGAGTTGGGAAACGGACCCTCCCGCAGTCGTGTGGTTGAGAAGCGAGGGATCATCCCGAGTCGTCGAGGACGGTCACTCAGGTAGGTTGCGTAAGTCTAGATGATCGCTTATGTGTTGATTTAAATCCTCAATACATCTCGATAAATCTATCAAAAGGCAATGCAATAGACTTAGGAGGGGGTAGGACTATCTCTAAGTCAAAATGGATGCCGAACGATTTGAACAGGGGCCGGGGACGATCGACCCGTACGATGGGCTTCCGTGTTATCGTCCCGAGAGTCTCCCGCCGTCGATCGAGTACACCGACGACGTGTTGCGGGTGTACGGCGATGCCCAGTATGCGCTCGGTCGACTTGCAACGTTGCACCGGAACGTGGACAACGAGAACCTGCTGATCGCGCCGTTCGTGGTTCGAGAAGCCGCGATGAGCTCACAGATCGAGGGGACGAACGTGACGGTGTCGGACATCATCCTCCACGACATCGATACCTCCCCGCAACGATCTGCTGCCGATTCAACCGACGTTCGTGAGGCATACAACTACGTCGACGCAATACGGGAGGGATTCGATCGATTGGCAGCCGGTGATCAGCTCTCCGTCACGATGATCTGTGACCTTCACGAAACGTTGCTCAGTGATGTCCGCGGGGTCGAGGAACACCCCGGGCAGCTCCGGGATGTGCCGGTCTACATCGGCTCACCGGATGGGTCGGCTGCGACAGCCCGCTTCATTCCGGCCAATCCTGACACCGTCGATCTCCTCTTAGAGCAACTCGTCTCGTATATGAATCGGGGCTCGTATCCACCGCTGATCGACGTTGCGATCACGCATTATCAGTTCGAGACGATCCATCCGTTCCGAGACGGAAACGGTCGGCTTGGGCGCCTGTTGATGATGCTCCAACTGTACGACGCAGGGCTGTTACCGGAGCCCTATCTGTATTTGAGTGCGTACTTCAATCGTCATCGACAGCAGTACCTCGACTATTTACTCGCTGTGAGTAGCGACGGAGCCTGGGAGCAGTGGATCACGTTCGTGCTTAATGCGATCGCCGAGCAGGCGATCGATGCGTATGACTGTGGTGTGGAGCTGCAGTCGCTCCGTGCTGACTATCACTCACTATTCCCGAATCGGCCTGTTGCGAGAGATGTGATCGATTACGTTTTCGAGGAACCGTATCTGACGGCGCCACGAGCGATCGAGGCGACGGGCCGCTCACGGCAGGCCGTTTACGACGCGATCGAGGCGCTCGAAACGGAGGGGATCGTCGATGAGATCTCGGATTCCGAACGCTATCGAGTCTATGAAGCGCCGGACATCCTTCGCGTCGTCGAATCGCCGTAGTCGGAGCGATCGAGACCCTTGCTGTTCGACTTGCGTGTTGCACACCCCGAAGACAACGTCCCAGCCCAGAGAGTGGATGGTGCTGAGGGAGAGGTCGGGATCGTGGTCCTCGAGTAGCACCGACATGGAATACCCAGATGTAGTCGATTGTCTGATAAAGCGATGTATCACCGTTGACCGCCGTTGGGAAATCGGTGCTTGACGCCGACGTATTTGTATACGTTGCATACATTGTGAAAAGTATGGGAACGATCTCGGCACGCGTGCCCGACGAGTTGGAGGCCGAGCTCGACGCGTATCTCGAAGAGGAGAACCTCGACCGGAGTACGGCCGTTCGAAAGCTCCTCTCCGAGGGTCTCGAGGAGTGGCGTCGCGAACGAGCGCTCGACCAACTTGCGGCCGGATCGATCACGTTCAGTAAAGCGGCAGAGCTGGCGGGGATGTCCGTCTGGGACTTCGCGCACCTCGCCAAGGACCGTGACATCACCTGGGTGGCGGACGACCATCTCGACGCGGATCTCGAGGCACTGTGAATGCGGGTCTTCGACGCGACGCCGCTCATCTACCTCGCGAAGGTCGATCGACTCACGCTCGTCCAGCACCTCCAGGTGTCGTGCGTGATACGAGCGCATACCCCCGTCTTTAGGCGGGGGGGTTAACTGGCGACTGTTGAGTCACGACGTCGATCGAATCGGGTACCGCTACGGGCTCACGACGGCGCCGAAGGCGATCGTGAATTTCCCACGACCCACACCGCGTCCCGCGTGCTGATCGGACTCAGTAGGTCTCGACCGCCACGCCCAATGCTTCGAAGTCCTCCATGTTCGCCGTGAGTACCGCGTCATCGAGGACGTCGGCCATCGCGGCGATGTACGCGTCGTTCGCCCCGATGCCGGCGTTCTTTCCGGCATGATCGTCCGCCTCCGCGAGGAGGGCGCCGGCCCGCCGTGCGATCTCCTCGTCGACGTCGATTCGGGGGTACCCCAGGAGACGGTTGCGTACCTCCTGTTCGGTCGTGTCGCTCCGCGCCGTGGCGACGCCGTAGTAGGTCTCCGCGACGACCGGCGTCGGGAGCCACTGCATCTCGCCGTCCGCGACGAGTTCCGCACCTTTCGAGAACGCGTCCGGATCCCCCGCCATCAGATCGAAGAGGTACGAGGAGTCGAGGATCACTTGTCGTGGTCTCCGTCGTCGAAGGCGCGGCGGGCGGTACTGAGCCGATCGCGGTCACGGCCGCGAAGATCCTGTATCGCCTCTTTGGCTGCGTCGGCTTCCGCCTCCGTCAGCAGGCCGGCGACGTCCTCGGGATGCGGACCGCGCGTCATTCGGCGAAGCGTCTCCTCCATCGTCTCGCCGGGTTCGTTGTGTGCGGTCAGCCACTCGTGGTAGTCCTCCGAGACGCGAATGGTTTTGACCATGCGATATATTGGGATATATGAGTCTAAGAGTCTTACGGCGGGTATCCTAGTGATTTGGAGGGCGTGCGTCGGCGACCGGCTAACGTGTGGCGTTGTCCGCCATCCGCCTCCTCACCGGTCGCCGAAGAGCCGGGCGAGGAGCCCGGCCTGACGTGCCCGCTCGGCGAGGAGGACGGAGCAGTCGACGTCGTCGACGACGTCCGCCACGACGCTCCCGTGGATGAGCCGGGGGAACAGCCCCCGCTCGCTGGCGCCGATCGCGACGAGCGTCGCGTCCGTGGCGGCCAGCCGGATCGCGTCCTCGACGTCGCCGGTCTCGACCCGGTGGGTGACCCCCTCGTCGCCGAAGCCGTGTTCGGCGGCCCACTCCCGGAGGAACGCCTCGCCCGCCTCGCGCTCGCCCTCGTCGGCGACGTGGAGGAGCGTGAGGTCGGCGTCGTAGCGGTCCCGGAGGATCCGGACGGCCTCCGCGCCGAGGTCGGTGTCCGGGCCGCCCGCCGTGGGCAACAGGATTCGCGAGGGGTCGAACTCGCGGTCCCGGAGCACGAGGAAGTCACACGGCAGCTCGCCGACCATCTCGTCGACGGCACCCTCGATGCGCCCCGGCTGCCCGTGGGAGCCGCGGCCCCACCCCATGACGACCTGGTCGGCGTCGTGGTCGCGCGCCGCGTCGAAGATCTCCGCGAACCCGCGGTGGGAGACGATGGTGTGCGTCTCGACGTCGACGCCGAAGGTCTCGGCGTCGCGGCGGGCCTGGTCGAGCACCTCGTGGTAGTTCTCCTCGTGCTCCTCCAGGTGGTCGGCGGCGTACTCGAGCGACGTCTGGTCGGGGACCGTCACGATGTGGACGGCGTCGACCACGCCGTCGTGGCGGTCGGCGACCGCGCTGGCGAGCGTGATGAGCGCCTCCTCGTGTTGGGGGTTGGCGAGCGGGACCATCACGCGAAACCGGCCGCCGTCGGGCTGGAGGCCCGCGGCCGCCGAGACCACGCTGTCGGGCATGCTGTCGGAGCGCTCGAGGACGTACTTCCCGAGGATCCCCTTCTTGTCGGCCCGCGAGCGGGCGTACACGAGGTACCAGACGACCCCGAAGGCGACGAACCCGCCGGCTAAGGCGATCTCGATCGGCCGCATGAACGCGATCAGCCCGAAGGAGGTGACGGCGCCGAGTATCGGCACGACCGGGTAGAACGGCACCGTGAAGTCGGGGTCGTACCCGGGCGCGTCCGCCTCGCGCATGACGATGAGCGCGAGGTTCAACAGGCCGTAGACGACGAGGTGGAGGACGCTGCCGGCCTTCGCCAGCGTCTCGACGTTGCCGACCGCGGTGAAGCCCAGGATCAACGCGCCGGTGATCGCGATCGACCGGTAGGGCGTGGCGAACCGCGGGTGGATCCGGTTGAGCCACGCGGTGATGAGCCGGTCGCGCCCCATCGCGAAGTTGATGCGCGAGGACGCGAGGATCGACGCGTTGGCCGAGGAGGCGGTCGCGAGCAGGCCGGCGAAGAGGACGAGCCCGCCGCCGACGGCCGCCAGCCCGAGGACGTCGCCGAAGGCCACCTCCGCGACGTCGATCACGGGGGTCCGCGAGTCCGCGAGGAGTTCCCAGTTTATCACCCCCATCAACACGACCATGATGATCGCGTACATGACGGTCACGATGACGACCGACCCGACGATGGCGAGCGGGAGGTTCCGCCCGGGGTTCTTTATCTCCTCGGCCACGGTCGTGATCTTCGCGAACCCGAGGTACGAGACGAACACGAGCGCGGTCCCGGGCAACAGCGCGTCGTACCCCTGGGGCGCGAACGGCCGCAGCGTCGAGAGGTCGGCGGTGAGCGCGCCCAGGATCGAGAAGGCCGTCAGGATGACCACGAGCAGGATGACGATGACGTTCTGCAGGCGTCCGGTCTCCTTGGCGCCCACGTAGTTCACGCCGACGAAGGCCGCGCCGGCGACGAGCGCGGCGACCTGCGTGCGCGAGAGCGCGAGGGGGCCGAGGCTCACCGCGGGGAGGGCGACGAGTTCGATGAGGAAGCTGCCGAACCCGAGCATGTAGAACGCGGAGGCGAACGCCAGGCCGATCCAGTTACCCATGCCCGCGATCGACCCGAACAGCGGCCCGAGGGCGTGGTTGACGTAGTAGTAGCTCCCGCCGGCCTTCGGCATCGCCGTCCCGAGCTCGCTCGCGGACAGCGCCGTGAAAAGCGAGATGACCCCGCCGACCACGAACGACGCCGCGACGAGCGGCCCGGCGACCGCCGCGGCCTCCCCCGGCAACACGAAGATCCCCGCCCCGATCATCGTCCCGACGCCAATGGTCAACGCCGCGAGGGGTCCCAGGTCCTTCGCGAGCTCCTCGTCGTCGGTGCGGCCGCTCATCGCGGATCACCGCCGAACGCCGCCGCCAGAGAGCCGATCGTCGAGAACACGCCGGACCACGTCTTCGAGAACACGCCGGACCACGTCTTCGAGAACACGCCGGACGACTGGAGCACATCAAACGCAGAGATCGCATCAAACGACTGGACCGCACCAAGCGACTGGACCGCACCGACCGCCGAGATCACACCGACCGATTCGTTCGCGCCGGGACGACCGTCCCAACGAGGGGGGCCCCGGTGAGGCCCCCCGGGATCGGGACGGGACCCGATGAGGTGTCGATCGAGGCGGGTCACCGGCCGATGCCAGCGCCCTGCCGTGGAGCCGTCTCGAGGACCCGGACGGAGTCGACCGGGACCGTTTCGTCTCGAGACCGGCGAGCGTCGCTCCCGAGGTCGAACTCGGAGGCGAAGCGACGATCGCGGCCCGTCTCGGGGGCGTCGTCGACGTGACGTAACGTCGCGTGCATGGTGATTGCAAGCGTGGCCACCCAGTTAACACTTGGTAGGCACCTGCTCCGGACTCGGGCGTTGACGATCTGGCGGTCCTCGATCCCGCGTCGTCGATCGAACTCGAACGGGCGACGCTCGAGTGGTCGACGATTCCGCATCCGTCGACCAATACAATGCGGAATCGACATCGCAGCGCGGTGAGACGTCGCGTCGTTCGTTTGTGCCACGCCCACCTGGGCGTCGATTCGGGCCCGCTGATGTTGTACTCCGAAACGTTTGTATTACTCTAAACTAAACGTATTACTGAATATGTCGAGTAGTTCGAGGGATCCGACTGTAGTACGCGTCTCACGCAAGGGACAGGCCACGATCCCGAAGCGACTGCGGGAGAAGTTCGGGATCGAGACGCCCGGTGAGGTGTTCGTCTACGAGGAACGGGGCCGCATCGTCATCGAGCCGGTGCCGTCGCCCGAGGAGCTACACGGGATCCACGCCGGGGACCACGAACCCGGCGCCGTACTGAAGCGAGTTCGTGAGCTGCAAGCGGACGAGCGCCGCCGTGAAGCGGAGCGAGTCGAACGACTTCGTCCGTCGGAGCACGAATGACCGGAGGGTACGTCTTCGATACCGAGGCGATCCTCGCCTACCTCTACAACGAGCCTGGCCACGAGACCGTCGCAGCACTTCTCGACGAGGTGTTTTCGGAGGAGTCGCCCGGCGCCATTTCGGAGACGAACGCCAGCGAGGTGTTCTATCTCGTCGCCCGGTTCGAAGGTGTCGAGGACGCTCCGACCGCCGTCTCGCTCCGCGAGGCGGATCGAGACGTCCGTGCGCTCGACCGGCAGGGAGTGACTATCGAGCCGGCCGACTGGCGCCTGGCGGCGGAGGTGAAGTCCCACGGTCGGATCTCGCTTGCCGACGCATACGCCGTTGCGCTCGCCCACGAACGGGATGCGACGCTCGTCGTCGGCGGTGACGACGACTTCGAGGATCTTCCGGTCGCGGTCGACGTGTGCCGGTTTCGCGAACACGGCGTGTAATCGGCAGGTGATGTTCCTCCGCGGCGTCGAAGCGATCGCGAAGTCGCCGTCGATCCGACTGAACCGACCACCGACTTGGTCATCGCACAGCAGTCAATCTGCATCGATGTCGTTCACGGATTGTCGATCGTTCACGAACTCCCCATGTCCACGTCCAAGCGCCGTCCGACGCGTGAGTTCACTCCTCGATCCGTTCGGCATCGGTGGACTCACACTCCGGACAGCCGAACCAGTACGAATCGAGGTCGGCCTCGGAGTCGAACTCCGTTCCACAGTCCTCACAGCGGTAGCTCGGCGTGTCGTCCTCGACGCCGATCGCCTCCTTGACGGTGTCGATTACGGACATCACCGAATACTGGCGGCGGGAGACGCTTATGACCGGCGCGAGACTGTGTCAGTCGAACAGCGAGTGACCCGTGAAGCCGAAATATCCCCGTCTCGACGCCGAACACGCGGGGATCGTCGCTTCACTGCGTGAAGTCCTCGTCCTCGAGGGGGTCGTGGCGGAGTTCGATGTTCACCTCGAACCCGGCGTCGATCAGCTCGAAGGTGACGCGTTCCAGCGAGGCCCGGTACACCTTTCGGTGGTTCCCCTCCGCGTCGATCTCGGTCTCCTCGCGCACCAGGTCGTGCTCCTGGCAGACGTTGAGGCGCCTATAAACGGTGGGTTGTGACACCGACAGCTGATCGGCAAGCTCCCCCGCCGACTTCGCCTCGGTGTTCGTCAACGCGAGGATCTTGCGCACCTCCTCGCTGCCGAGCACCTCGAAGACCGTCTCGGGGTCCCACTCGGAGGTCACACCGGGACATCGGCCCGCGGGTATAAATGTCGTTTCGTCACCACGATTCGCTCCAGTTGTACTCGTCTCCACCGGAATTCTAATACAGTTCGAATACAATAATTGTACTATGCCGGTGGACTTCGAGACGCATACGCCTGGTGGGTCGCGGATAGACCTCTCGGAAGGGTCGAACGCCGGAATGATACTCAAATACCTGCTTGAACACCGCGGTGTCGGGTTCACGCCCGCGGAGTTAGCCGAAGCGACGAACATCCCGAGGGGCAGCGTCGGACCAACGCTACAACGCCTGGAAGATGCCGGACTCGTTCGACACAAAGAGCCGTATTGGGCGGCGGCCGAGGACGATCGCCTCGCTGCGGCGGCGGCGTCAATCGTTGGTGTGGAGGCCGTTGCGGACCGGTTCAGCGACGACTGGTACGCGACCAACGAGGGCTGGGAGGACGATCTACCCGACCTGAGCAACGAGGCGTGATCGATGGCGTACCCACGGGGCGCGATCGTCCTTGCGACGGACCCGTTCGGAAACGCGCCGAAACGCCCGTATGTGGTTTTGTCGAACAGTACTCATCCATTTCACGGCCAGGAGTACGTAGCCGCCGTGATCACGACGACGGAACGGCACAACGCGATAGAGCTGACTCCGGAACGGATCGAGCGTGGAAGCCTTCCGCGACGATCCTTCGTATCACCTTGGTCCGTCACGACTCTCAAAGATGCGGTGATCGATACGCAACCAGCACAGGTGACGGGTGAGACCGTCGATGACACGCGACGTGAATTGAACAAGTATCTGGAAGGTTGATCGGGAGTATTCTCCGACTACGGAAACGAACCGCCCGAAACGTTGGGACCCTAACGGAACGCGATCGTTGACGTCAACCCGACGCCGCCCGGTGCGTGGAGGCGTCGTCGTCAGTTACCGCCCGGACCGCCCGCGTGGTCCGGCGGTCCGCGTTCGCCATCATCGTCGTCTTCCTCGGACTCGTCGTCGGTGTCGTCCTCGTCCTCCTCGTCCGCTTCATCGTCAGCATCGTCCGCATCCGCTTCATCGTCAGCGTCGTCAGCATCCGCTTCCTCTGATTCGTTCTCCTCGTCAGCGTCGTCGTCCTCGGACTCATCCTCCTCGGACTCGTCTTCGTCGTCAGCATCGTCCTCATCGACGTCGCCGTCATCAGCATCGTCGCTCTCCTCGTCGGCGTCGTCGGTGTCGGTCTCGTCCTCTTCCTCCTCGGCGTCGTCGTCGTCGTCGACATCATCGGATTCGTCGTCAGCGTCGTCGCCCGGACCGGCGTGAGCCGGCGGTCCGCGCTCGCCGTCGTTCGCCCGATCGGAGTTCCCCGGCGCATCACCGGCGTTGCCCGGTGCATCATCGGCGTTGCCCGGGTTGTTCGACGTCACGAACTCCGAGACGGCGGAGCCGATCCCACCGTCGCGGTCGTCGGTCTGCTGGATGAACTCGCGGACCAGCTGGCCGAACGGCGTGTCCTCCGCGGACTCGTCGTCATCGCCGGCGGTCAGATCGACCGTCGTCGAGACGCTCTCGTTCCCGGCGGTCGCGGTCACCTCGACCGTCACGTTCTCCTCGGCGGCAGGGAGGCCGACCGTCCCGTTCTCGTCGGTCGTGTACTCGCCCTCGCCGGCGTACGTGACGTTCTGTCCCTCGGCGGTGGTGACGTTCACCGTCGCGTTTTCCACCGCGCTGTCGTTCTCGGTCACTGTGACCGTCGGTTCGTTGCCGGCATCGTCGACGGTCACGCCGAAGTCGCCCTCGGCGGCCGCGACGCCGGCCATCGCGCCGATCGCGACGACCGCGATCAGCAGCAGTCCGATCGTCTTCGTGCCTGTGGTTTCGCTCATGTCCACTCGGGCCCTGTCCCTGGTCGGTTATAAAGAGATGAATCGGTTAAGTCGGTTTAATTCCGTTTGTATCCCGGTTAAAGCCGTTCTACCGTCGGAATCCGACAAACGGAGTCCGTACGCGGACTCGTCGCCGATCACACCCCGTTTCGATCCGGTTCGCGGGTCGATCGGCGCTCGCGCGCGACACCAGGGCACCCGCCAGACCGAGGGGGAACCAGCAAGATCGAGACGATCGACCGCCACGGGTCGCCACCACGATCTGAGCCACTACCTGGTTTTTTGTCTCCCGAATCGGTGTCTCCACAGGATGCGCTACAGTCGAAGCTATCTGTTCGTCCCGGCCACCGACACGGAGGCGCTCGAGAGAGCGCGGGAAGGGCCTGCTGACGCTATCGTCCTGGACATGGAGGACGCGCTCAAGCCGCCCGCCAAGCCGGACGGGCGCCGGACTGCTCGCGCGGCCCTCGAAGAGCGCTCCCGAGACTCGAAACCACACGTCGTCCGCGTGAACGGTCTCGACACCGAGTGGGGGGTGAGCGACTTGGAGGTACTCCTGTCTACCGAACGGCCGCCGGACGCTCTACTGCTTCCGGACGTCAGGTCCGAGAGCGACGTCGACGTCGTCGACGATCTCGTACGCGAGGCCGGCCACGAGGACGAGACCGGCATCGTTCCCCTCGTCGAACGGCCGGCGGCCGTCTTCCGTGCACACGAAATCGCGCGTGCGAGTCCGCTGATCTCCGCCCTCGCGTTCGGCATGGGCGACCTCCGGCGTCACCTGGGAACCCTGGCCCAGTCCGACGCCGACGTCTCGTTACCGCGTTATCTGGTGTCACTGGCCGCCAGCGCCGTCGACGTCCCAGCCGTCGACACTCCATACCTTCAGCGCGACGACCCGACGGGACTTCGTACGGACACGCGGGAGGGACGTCGCATGGGTTACGACGCGAAGCTCACCTTCTTACCGGATCAGATACCAGAGATAAACGAGCTCTTCACGCCCTCGATCGAGGAGGTCGAACGGTCACGGCACTTCATCGACGCCTTCGAGTCGGCGCCTGACGAGAAGGGAGCGATATACGTCGACGGGACCTTCCTCGACAAACCGGTCGTGGAGGCACACCGAGAGCGGGTGGTTCGCGCCGCGAAACACGGTGTCGACCCGAGCGGGTGACGATCCCCTCCCGCTCCGCCAGAGAAGGGCGATTCGTGCTGGCGGGCGGAGCTTCCGTCGCCTCGTCGCGTCACTCTCGGAGTTCGGAGACGTCGAACACCGGCTTGCAGGTCCGTCCGTCCAGAAACGCCTCGAACGCTTCGTCGGCGTCGAGGAGCGAAAATCGGGAATCGATGAGCCCCTCGGCGTCGACGGTTCCCGACCGGATCATCCGGACCGACCGCTCGAAGTCCTCCCACATCGAGGCGAACGAACACTGGATGTCCAGCTCCGAGCGGACCAGCGGCGAGTAGGCCATCGTGGTCTCGCCGGTCTGTCCGACCAGCACGATTTGACCGCCCTTCCGGACCGCGTCGACGGACATCGGGAGTCCTGACGGGTGACCGGTCGTATCGAACACGACGTCGAAGCCGATTCCGTCGGTGACCTCCTCGCGGAGCGAATCGAGATCCTCGTTCTCGACGTCGACCGTTCGGAAGCCGAAGTCCCGCGCCAGCGGAAGCCGGTGTTCCGCGTCCCGACCCACGCCCGCGACGATCACGTCGCCTCCCTGCGCGGCGGCTATCTGTGCGGTGACCTGCCCGATCGGGCCGGGACCGGCGACCAGCACCGTGTCGCCCGCCCCGACTCGCGAGTTCTCGACGACGGCGCGAGCCCCGATGCTCGTCGGTTCGGTGACGGCGGCGCGTCGCAGGTCGAGTTCGGGTGGAAGCGCGTGGAGCGCCGTCTCCGGAACGGGAACGTACTCGGCGTAGGCGCCGTCGTGGTCGACGCCGGTGACGACGGCGTTCTGACAGACGTGTTCGTCGCCGGACTTACACTGATAACACGAGCCACAGCCGCGTATCGGTCGCTCGACGACCGGGTCACCGACGGAGAACTCCGTGACGTCGGACCCGACGTCGACCACCCGTCCCGAGTATTCGTGACCGATGACGGTCGGCGGTTCCATCCGGTGGTACGCCTCCTTGAACTTGTAGATACCCGCGTCGCTGCCGCACACGCCGGCGTAAGCGACTTCGACGAGCGCCTCGTTCGGTTTCGGCTCCGGTTTCGGGACGTCGACGAGTTCCATCCCACCCTTGTCTCGAGTTGTCTTGGCAAGTGCACGCATACGACTGACGTCTGATTCGATCCTGATAAACGAATGGGCTCTCCCCTCGACTCCGGATGTCGAGTCGCGTCCCCAGCCCGGCGGAGGTCCCTCGTCGGTCCGCCGGCGCTACGCGTTCGTACCGAGCGCCCGGTTGAGCACCAGCAGGACGACGAGCGTCCCGAGCAGGCCGGCAACGAACCCGTAGGCCGTTTTCCACCCGGCGACGTCGACCAGTAGTCCGGTGACGCCGCTCCCGAGCGAACTGACGAGCAACACGACCGTCCGAACGAGACCGAACCCCGTTCCCCGTTCGTCGGGCGCGAGGTTGTCCATGAATCGCGAGTTCATGACGCCGGGCCAGCTGAGGCCCAGCCCCACGAGGATAACGCCGCCGCCGTGGACGAACGGTCCCGTGCCCAACAGGAACGTCGCGTATCCAGCGGCGCCAGCGAGGAACGCACCGCCCAAAACGACGTCGCGGCCGATCGTATCCGAGACCCGACCGAGCGCTGGCGATCCGACGAGCGTGAACGCGAACACCGCGCCGAAGATGACGCTCGCCCGGGACGTGGAGAGGCCCCCGTATTCGACGAGAAACGTGGGGAAAAAGGAGGCGAACGCTTGCCAGGTGAAAAATCCGAGCATCGCGATCGCGGTGGTGAACAGGATGGTCCGGCGAGAGAGGAGGTCCAGGAGTCGGCGCACGTTGAGCTGGTCGCGTATCGAGGCGTCGAGGTTCTCGGGTGACGTGGCGGGCGCCCGCCAGACGAACAGCGCGAGCGCGGCGACCGCGATCGCCGTCGCGGCGAGCGGTCCCGCCCGCCAGTCGAGGCGCGCCGCCAGGTACGCGGCGGCGACGGGAGCCACGAGTCCGCCGGCCGAGGCACCGATCTCGTGAATGCCGAGCGCTCGGCCCGTATTCTGGAACTGATTGGAGAGAAACGCCACCCCGGCGGTGAAGTACAGTCCCGAGGCCGCACCGACGCCAACGGCGAGGATCGCGAACACCGGAAACGTCGGCGACAGTCCGAGCGCGAGGGTCGTGATCCCGGTCGCCCCGATGGCGATCGAGACGACTCGCGTCTCGCCGATCCGGTCGGCTAGCACGCCACCCGGGAACTGGAAGAGGGCGTAGGCGGCCCACATTCCCGAAAACGCCAGTCCCACCTGACCGTTCGAGACCGAGAAGGCGTCGGTGATCTGGGGGACCAGCGGACTCGTGACGAGACGGGCAAACATCGTCACGAAAAACGCCGCCGTCGTCACCCCGAGAATCTCCCGTTCTCGCCATCGACTCATCGCCTCTGACTCCGCCCCGCCACATTATAAAGAGCAAGGAGTCGTGTTGTGGGCGGATGCGTGACGCGAATCGTGTGGTGCGTGGGTTGTACGTCTGTGAGTCGTGCGGAGCGACGATGAACGCGGACGTGAACGGCGCGGTGAACATCCGACGAAAGATAACTCAGAGTCCTCCGACAGAGGGTCTGACTAAATCAAAATAGCGGGGTGACAGATTGCACCGTCACGACTACTCCGGATCGCTGAGGGCAGGTCACGCTCCTTCGCGGCGTCGAAGGCGATCGCGAACCCGCCACGAGAACGATCGAACGCACCGCCGTGACGATACGATCGAGCGAACCGGCACCACGATCTAGACCGAGGTGGGACGTGCACCGCTTCGAATCACCGCCCTGGAAACGGATGTCGACGTCGACGACCCTCGATGCCGTGTCCTCGATCGCACTCGAACGGGCGGACGTTCGAGTGGTCGACGATCCCGGATCCATCGAGGAATCCGATGCGAATCGAAATAGTCGCTTGCTAAGACGTTGTCTCGATCGACGGAAGACGTATATCCGACTCGCTCGTTCCCCTGTTCCAATCAGGAAATGAGCAAGATAAGTGACTCTTTCACCAGCCTTCGCCCCGCTGCTGTGAGATAAGCTAGTTGTATGTGAAGACGAATGTTTGACGCCTGCTTTAACGACATCTGCATTCGAGGATAGAAATAGTTTGATAATTGGTTAGTTTAGTATTTTTAATTTCTAAATACATATTTTATGCTGGTTTGATTCCCGTGTTTCACGCAGTGACATCGTTGGAAGGGCGTCTATAACCACCGTATCTTGTTGTTCAGAACGCGTACGTCGCTGACGAGATGTATTCCGTGGAATTCCTCGAAAATTCATTTACTTCAGGGATTCTCGTCATATTAAACTAAACATGCAGTAAGTGGATTGTAGCGAATAACCGTCGGAATACAGTCATATCCATCATCATTGAGTTCACAATCCCATCGATCACAAGGCAATCTGAACTCGTCCCATCAAACGGCCATCGAGCGGACTTCTGAACCTAGATGTGCTGATGAGTTAACAGCGATAAATATAAAATACATAGATATATAAGATAAAATATAGTAAAGGTAGAATAGCCAGCTCAAGTGGATATTGAGTTTAGTTATTGACTCGGGGATCGCCCTTTCTCCAGAGAAGCCAACTCGAAGCTGTCTTCACATCGATTTTGAAGAGCGACTCGGAACATGAAGCGTTCCAAGACCGTCTTTCCTTACTCTTCGTCTTACATAAATACGATCCCGACTTGATACAAAATCTTTATCATGTATTAGTCTGGAATCTCTTGGTATGCCATTACAGGCGTTATCAAGAATAGCCACTGATATTATTGGTAAGAAAGATGATAGTATTATCCAAATAGCAGGTATTCTTCTGCTACATCTGATGCTAATAACGGGATTAATTCAAATTTTTAATCGCTTTATCGATATTTCTGTCGGTCTGTATTGGGTTGGTGAGATAACACGAACAACGTTGGTGTTTCTCACATTAGTCGCCCTTCCATATCTATTCAAACATAACTTGGATATCTCATTCTTACCAATTCTTGAACGATTCTCCAACGAGACGTATAATGTTCTCATCTTAGTCCGTAACATATTGTTAATTGGATTTCTCGTAATTATGGTTCAGTCCTCGTACCTATCATACTACCAAGTTAACTCGATCACGCTTCCTACAATTAGATGGTTCTACATCCGATGGATATACGCAGTAATGGCCGTATCCTTCGGTGCAACAATCGTCTATGTCATTTCGGATACCTTGGGGAAATTGATCGCGTTAGCATCAACGGATGGAGTCGAAACTGACGCAGGTGATGATCATGTCTAACCTCTTGTTGCTCGCCTTTTTCATTACACTATTGGGATTGTACGCGCTTGGCGTACCGCTCGGTTATGCACTTGGTTCAACGGTTGTTGTTGTGATGTTTCTCCCTATCGGCCCAGAACTCAATTTTGCCATCTTGGCACAGCGAGTCTATGCGGGAATGGACGTGTGGGTACTACTAGCGATTCCGTTTTTCATCTTTGCAGGCCGACTTATGAATGAGGCGGGGATAACTGAAGATCTCTTTGACTTTGCCACTGAACTAGTTGGGACGCTACAAGGGGGACTCGCTCAGGTGAATGTGATTGTAAGCGTAATCTTCTCCGGAATGAGCGGGTCTGCGGTTGCTGATGCAGCTGGCCTTGGCGTGATAGAATATGACGCGATGACGTCACATGGATTTGATGGGAAAGATGCAGTGGGAGTGACCGGATCCTCTGCAATAATTGGACCAATTATCCCCCCCAGTATTCCGGTCGTGATTTACGCTGTACTTGTCGAAGAGTCGATCGGTGCCCTGTTCATGGCAGGTGTGATTCCGGGACTGATGATGGCTATAGCGCTGATGCTGACGATCTATTTCTTGGCCCGGAAACACGACTGGCCACGGGGTGAGCCGATTAATGTTCGAAGACTTTCTGTTTCGTTATTACGAACTATCCCAGGCCTCATAACGCCTGCAATCATCCTCGGCGGAATCATGCTCGGGATCTTCACAGCAACTGAGGCCGCTATTGTTGCCAGTCTATGGGCAATCCTGATCGGTACGTTCTATTATCGTGGCCTAAACGTTCGGACGTATTACAGGGTTTGTCGCGACACATTCGAAGATACAGCGAGTATTATCATTATTCTCGGATTCGCGAATGTCTATGCCTACTGGCTTACGCTTTCAGGAATTCCGGATATCCTCGGAGGAGTCATACTTGGAATCTCTGAGAGTACGGTAATCACACTTCTCTTCTTGACGATACTACTGCTCGTGTTAGGTACGTTCATGGAGACTAACGCGATTCTTCTGATACTCACACCAGTCTTACTGCCGATGTTCCCAACTCTTGGTATCGATCCGATTCACTTTGGAATCGTAATGATAGTCACGTTGATGTATGGTCTTATCACACCGCCTTTCGGTATTATTCTCTTTGTACTTGAACGAGTTACCGATGAAACTCTCACAGATGTAATGAAATCTATGCTGCCATACTACATTCCGCTGGGGATCGTTCTATTATTCATTGTTATATTCCCAGAACTCTCGTTATACGTTCCTCGAGCAACCGGTCTGCTGTGAGGAACGCGCCATTTTGAAAAGAAATTGTGTCAATTATTATATTTAGGCGAGGAGGATATTCCATAAATACTTTTATGACTAGATATAATCGCTATTCGCATGGATATCAATGGGGTCATCCCACCCATGGTTACGCCTGTCGAAGATCGCTCAGGAACAATCGCCATAGATGAATTACGACAATTAACCAATCGGCTTGTGAAAAATGGGGTACACGGTTTGTTCCCATGTGGGACGACCGGAGAGTTTTCGAGTCTATCACGATCGGACCGATCCACAATAATCCAAACCGTATCAAATTCAGCAGATTCTGTGCCAGTATTAGCGGGATGTGGTGGGACAAGTCGTTCAGAGGTACTTTCCCTAATTGATGATGCTGAGAAGGCTGGTGCAGATGCTGCAGTCATCGTCCTCCCGTATTACTTACCTGGCTCTCCAGAGGGTTTTGAGGAGTTTTATTCCAACATAGCAGACGACTCATCACTCCCCATCATCCTCTATCATATCCCGTCTCGAACAGGGCAAGAACTCCCCGTGGCAACTGTTCAAGCGCTCGCAGAACATCCAGCTATACACGGAATTAAGGACTCTAGTGGTGATGTCGGATATCTCTATGAGCTTGTTCGTTCGACTCCGGAGTCATTTTCTGTTCTCCAAGGGGGGGTTATCGATTCACCTACTGTCTTTCGTTTGGGAATTGACGGAATCGTTCCAGGTGAGGCAAATTACATGCCGTCGACCCTCGTCAACGTATACAGTTCATTCGTAGACAACAATGACGAAGCAATGATGGACGCACTACGATCCACTATTGAGATCGGACGTTCCTTTAGGGAAATTCCGCTTATTCCCGGTATAAAGTATCTGACAACCTATTCTGGAATTGATGTTGGACCTTCTCTTCCTCCCCTCCCAACGCTCAATGAGGAGATGAAGCGAGAACTTCGCGTGCGTTTTGACGAGTCAATGGGGTAGCCACAAGATCAGCATCAGAGAATTCTCTTTTAGACTAGTCGTGATCTAGACCACAGTTCCTCTCACATCATATCCGCCCGTGAAAATAGATATTGAAAAACCGATCCAGTCCCTCGATATTCAGGTTCGGAGCCTACAGATCCTGGATCTCCTGGAAGTCAACAGCCCATTCCTCGGAAGATAATTCCTCAAGGTAGGGTTGTCCTGCTTCTACAAACGCCTCCCGGTCAACCTCATCTGCACGAATTATGGTAGTACCTTCATCACGAGCCGCATCATACTCGTCCTCTTCCTGTTCACGGATGCTATCTGTTACATCATCGGCCGCCTCTTCTATCACGGATTCCATGTAGTCTCTGTCGTCTGTAGAGAGACCCTGATAGAATTCCTCATTCATGATGAAGTGGTGCATACTCAACAGATGGTTCGTCTCTGAGAAATGACTTTGAACCTCATAGAGGCTCGTCGACATGAACTGCGTTATTGGCCCCTCCGAGGAGTCTGCAACACCGGTCTCCAATGCCGAATAGAGCTCGTCGAATGGAACCGGGGTAACATCAACGCCAATCTCTTCCCAAACGCCGACCCACGAGTCGAACTGGGGAAGCCTCATCTTCAATCCCTGAACGTCTTCTGGTGAGGTAACCGACTTATTAGCCGTGACTCCCCGATTTCCCCATCGGTAGCCTTTGAACATTCGGAGACCATTGTTCAAGAGCTCTCCATTGAGCCCGTCCTCGGTCAACAAGAATTCCTCTTCGACACTACGATAATGTTCGATATCCCTGATGACAAAGGGGTCGCCCGCAAACGTATACGATGGGGCAAATCGTGTTGCAGTCGCCTCAGGACTCTCGATAACCATATCGGTCGTTCCCGAAACTGTAGCGTCAAGAACTTCCTCGGCGCCGCCTATTGTGCCTGCTTCCAGGTTAAACGAGATACGACCGTCAGTCTCATTTTCAATACGATCGATAAATTCCGATTGAATGGTCTGAACAATCGTGCTCTCTGGCCCGTTAGCCGAAGCAAGGGTGATCTCGACATCTTCTTCGCTATCTCCGTTACCACCATTACCGCCGTTACCACCATTCCCTCCGTTACCACCATTTCCATTCCCATTTCCACCCATGCATCCAGCAGTACCTACCGTACCAACTGTAAGTGCAACGCCACTCTTTTTCAGTAGTTCTCTGCGCTCAACCGGCCCATTATTCCAGGACATACGTGCTATTGAGGATACTAATTATTAATAAATGTTTTGGATATTTTGTTGTGGGCATATCTCTAAAATTGAGCATCTTTGTGGTACACAAATCTGTGGAAATCCAGTAGCGAGCAGCTTCGAGTTAGTCAATATCATTGAAGATAGTTTATTAGGGGAAAAGTACTCTTAGAAGCCGTGTAATCTGGATATCTAGATTAAATTGCGAATATTCCTGGTCAATTATATTGACTACACTCAAAGATCAGATCCATGGGCATTACATACGTACGTTTGTGATTTTGAGTAATGAAGGTACAATCACACTAGATGGTTTGATCGTGTCTTGGGGTCGCGGTAAGTTAGGGATTGAGGCGTCCGAATTAGAGTTCTATCGCGGAGATCGAACGCCCTTGGAAGGTATCGCGTGGATTGACTTGTCGTTTAGAGGGCGAGTTCGAACTCCACACCGGACGATTAAGAAAAGAATTCGCTGTCATTTGACTAGTATGTCACTTCGAGAGATAAATAAATTTCTTGAGTGATATCGGTCGATCTGAGTCCCATTGCTATTCGAAACTAGGTTCATAAAGTCGATCTATAGCTGCTCTTGATCGTCTCGGAGGATCAACTCGCGGTTGACGAAAAGATGCTCCGACTCCATGGTCCGCAGTTCTAGCTGGACGGCAAAGTTTATCCGGATAGGAACGAAATCCTTCACGTTAACCTCTCTGCCACCACAAATGAAAAACTGACGCGATGGTTTCTGACTGAGCTACACTAGCACTACTAGCTCAATACCGTGACGTTCCTCATCGATAATGGAAGCTATCATGAATTAATTCTTGCTGAAGACAATTATCCATTTCAAGTTATTCAGCATGGAAATTGGATTGCCATCGAACATATCTTATAAAAAATAGAACGGCGAACATCATCGTTCACAAATAGTTTTAGCAATGTCGTGCTAGAGACAGCTTAAAACAGGCTTGAATCTGTCGCCATCTATCATAATCCACGCCAAAGTTAACGTGAACTGTCTTAGATGAGACATGACCTAATTACTCAGGTATGCTCAATTTTGAGTTCGATCACATTGGCTGTATTTTGTAATTTTTGCGCCATCTCTTTTTGCACGTCAGTATTTGAGATTTTGGTGGAAGGCATCGAAATGCTAACAGCTCCGATAACACCATTCTCACTGTCAGTGATTGCAACTCCAATACAACCCAGACCTTCCTCTCCCTCGTCTAATTCAAGTGCGTACCCACGCTCTCGGGTTTTTCTCAATTCGTCATGGAGCTGATCCCTATCTGAAATCGTGTTCTGCGTTAGCTTTCTCATGCCATGTCGATCAATGATATTGTTCACGTCTTCTGGGGTTCGTTGAGCTAAAATAGCTTTCCCGTAAGCGGGTTGATGAAGGTATCCGTACTTCCCCATTGGTTCAAGATTTATCGCAGCATCTTGACCTTTTGAAATGTAGATTACAACACCACGGCCACGTTCTTCAATTGCAAGATTAACCAGCTCTCCGGTTTGTTGGGCCAACTCATCTACTTTCGGCCGTCCATGACGATAAAGTGGCAAACGATGTCTCATTTGTCCACCGAGCTGTAGAAATCTAAAGGAAGGTCGATAATCATCGCCATATTTCGTGACATATCCACGCTGAACAAGGGTCTGTAGATGAATATACACGGTACTTTTTGGAATATCTAGACATTCCGAAAGCTCAGTTAAACCCGCACTCTCCAGCTCAACTAGCTGTTCAATAATATCGAAACTCCTTTCGATAGATTGGAGACTATTTTTTGAATTCTTGGTCATAGTACTACAATTTCAGTTGTATATAATATATAGATGGTGGTTGATGACTATCGGACGGAAGTGTAGTATTCAATTTTTCGAATAATGCCAATTTTCAACGGTGCTGTTGACATATGTTGTTACAAGTTTAATCATCAATAGCGCACGGTGACTATTTGGTAGTGGTAATACACACATCACACAAAACGAAATGGCTGTACTAGACGACCTCTCGGGATTCGAATTAGAGGATCTGATGGAGGACGTATTCCGGAATCTCGGCTACGAAAACGTCCGACAGGCCGAGAAAACGGCAGACGAAGGGCGAGATGTGATGATGGAGGAGGTCGTCGACGGCACCCGCCGGGGGATAGTCGTAGAGTGCAAGCACACGGAAACGGTCGGACGACCAGTCGTCCAGAAGCTCCACTCGGCGATCGCGACGTTCGACTTCGACGGGCCAAAGCGCGGAATGGTCGTTACTACGGGACGGTTCACCAATCCTGCCGAGGAGTACGCTGAACGACTCCAACAGAACGGTGATCCCTATCCTATCGACCTAATCGACGGCGAGGACTTTCGAGAGCTCGCCGACGAGATCGGTCTCGATCTCTACAACGGGGGGATCGAGATCCTCTGTAACGAGACGCTGCGACCGTATGATCCGGCCACGGACATCGACGCACCCGTCAGAGAGGCGTTCTAGGACGTCGAGAACATTGAGGCAACGGACCTCCCAGCACCACACTCACAAGTCACGTTTCGTCCGATAGTCCCGCGATCACCGCGGACACGAACACCGTCTTCGAGACGTCGGTGGGCGTCATCCACCAGGTCACCACACGCTTCACGCCGAGTTCCAGCAGGCGATTGACGGTCCGTTTCGAGGCCGGGCGGACCTCGTCGGAGATAGTGATCGCGTGCAGGAAGCCGTCGAGACGGTTCGATCGAGGGCCGTCGATGCGGACGTCCCCGTTGCGGGTCTCGGGTTCGGGATGGACGACGTCAACGAAAAAGCGACGAACGGCTACCAGATGCTGAACCTCGGGAGCACGACCGGGGCGCTCGAGCAGACCGTCACGAGCTGGTTCGATGCCTCCGAACGGAACGGCGCGTGAATTTCGTGCTGTTCCGCCTGTCGGTGTACCGTTGACGCCGCCCGAAGCGTGGAGACGTCGGCGTCACATCGACGGCGCGTGACGGACGTCGCGGACGCGATCCTCGAGGGCCGGGACGGATCCGGTGGCGAGTGGAGCCGGAACGGATCCGGCGGCTCTGGGGAGACGCGATCGACGGGCAACGTCACCGCCCCCGCTACGCGTCACTCCTCGATCCGGTCGGCGTTGGAGGATTCACACTCCGGACAGCTGAACCAGTAGGAATCGAGGTCGGCCTCGGACTCGAACTCCGTTCCACAGTCCCCACAGCGGTAGGTCGGTGTGTCGTCCTCGACGCCTATCGCGTCCTTGACGGTGTCGATCACGGACATCAACGGACACTGGCGGCGGGAGACGCTTATGACCGGCGCGAGACTACGTCAGTCGAACAGCTAGTGACCCGTGATGCCGAAATATCGCCGTATCGACGTCGAAGACGCGGAGATCGTCACTTCACTGCGTGAAGGCCTCGTCCTCGAGGGGGTCGTGTCGGAGTTCGATGTTCACCTCGAACCCGGTCTCGATCAGCTCGAAGGTGACGCGTTCCAGCGAGGCCTGGTACACCTTCCGGTGGTTCCCCTCCGCGTCGATCTCGGTCTCTTCGCGCACCAGGTTGTGCTCCTGGCAGACGTTGAGGCGCCGATAGACGGTGGGCTGTGAGACCGACAGGTGATCGGCAAGCTCCCCCGCGGACTTCGGCTCGGTGTTCGTCAGCGCGAGGATCTTGCGTACCTCCTCGCTGCCGAGCATCTCGAAGACCGTCTCCGGGTCCCACTCGGAGGTCACACCGACACATCGGTCCCCCAGTATAAATGTCGTTCCGTCATCGAACCACCGGACAGGCATCCGGGGATCCTCACCTCTCGTCTTTCGTCCCCACGCCCTCGCGCACCTTCACGGCCATGCCCGTCTCGAACGCGCGCATCTCGACGGCGGCCAGCTCCGCGCGCCCGACCGCCAACAGCTCGTCGTCGGGCGTCACCACGAGCACCTCGTCTCCGGGACGCACCGCGTCGTCGACGGCCTGGACGAACTTCGCGAACGCGTTGCGCCCGTCGCGTACGAAGGGCTCGCTCTCCTCGCCGACGGTCACGCGATACGCCGGCGGATCGAGCGCCTCCCGGAGCCGACGGCCGCCCGCTATCCCGAGGGTGAACCGGCCGTCCGTCCCGTAGGAGACGAGCCGCTCGCCCTCATCGCCGCCCGTGGGGTCGACGTCGCCGGCGAGCACCTGCCTGGGACGTCCGCCGCTCGATCGCCGGATCGAGAGCGGCTCGTCGTCCGGAAATAGCGCCGCGCCCGCGCCCGCGCCGAACTGGTAGTCGGCGCTCACGCGAAGGTCCGGAATTCCCGTCGTGTCGCTCATGAAAGGCGCTTGGACGACGAGGCGGATAAGTGCGGCCGATCGACGACGCGTTCCACCCCGAAGGTCTCCGGATCCGACGGGTTCTTTGTGGACCGTAGGACAGATCCGTCACCGAGTTCAAATGGCCCTGCTCCCGCCGTCGATCCGACCGTCCAGCCGTCCAACGGGGGAGTCGGCGTGAACGCGAACGACCGGTCCATCACGGGGTTCGTGATGGTTGCACACGGGCTGGTACACACCTACGAGCTCTCCGTGCCGATCTTGATGACGGTCTGGCTGCTCGAGTTCTCGGTCACGGCCGCCGTGCTCGGCGTCGTGGTCACGGTCGGGTACGGCCTCTTCGGAATTGGCGCGCTCCCCGGCGGGCTGCTCGTCGACCGCTACGGCTCCCGCCGGCTGATCGTGGCCTGTCTGTTCGGGATGGGGATCGCCTTCCTCTCGTTGAGCCTCGTTCCCCACGTCGCGACGATCGCGATCGCGCTCGGCCTCTGGGGCGCCGCCGCCAGCGTCTACCACCCGGCCGGCCTCGCGCTCATCAGCAACGGGATCGACCCGGACGCCCGCGGCACGGTCTTTGCCTACCACGGCATGGCGGGCAACGCCGGGATCGCCTTCGGCCCGCTCGCGACCGCGCTGCTGCTGCTCGTCGCCGACTGGCGGGCCGCCGTCGTCGTGCTCGGCGCCCTCTCCATCGTCGCCGCGCTCGTCGGGCTCTCGATCGACTTCGACGAGACGGCGGGACTGACCGACGCCGAGGACGAAGAGGTCGAGGGCCCGGACGCGGACGGGGAGATCCGCTCGCTCGCCGACCTCATCGAGGGAACGCGCGCGGTCTTCACGGCCGGCTTCGCGCTCGTCTTCCTCGTCGTGATGTTCAACGGGCTGTTCTACCGCGGGATGTTGACGTTCCTGCCCGAGCTGTTGAACGACTTTCTCGTTGCGATCGTCGGCGACGTCCGCCCGGGCGTCTTCGATCCCGACAGCGCGCTCGCCGAGGAGTTCGACCTCGCCCGGTACGTCTACGTCGGGCTGTTGACCGTGGGGATCGCCGGCCAGTACGTCGGCGGACGCCTCACCGACCGGATCGAGCCCGAGCGGGGGCTCGTTGCGATGCTGCTCGTCCTCACGACCATCGCGCTCGCGTTCGTGCCCGCCTCGCGTGCGGGGCTCGGCCCGCTTCTCGCGATCGGCGGCGCGCTCGGGTTCGCGCTGTTCGCGATGCAGCCGCTCACCCAGGCGACGATCGCGGCCTACTCGCCGCCGGAGTCGCGGGGACTTTCCTTCGGATTCACCTACCTCGGCATCTTCGGCATCGGCGCGCTCGGGGCGACCGTCGTCGGCGTCGTGTTGACCTACGCGGACTCCGAATTCGCCGTCTTCCTCGCGCTCGCCGGGTTCACGATCACCGCCTGCGCGCTCGCGAGCGTCCTCGTCTCTCGCGATCTGCGGCCGTGAGGAGGACGCGCGCGGAACGGGCGATCGGGGAGCGCAGCCACTCCTCCCTCACTGCGGGAGTTCCGCGAGCTTCAGCCGCAGCCATCCGAACGCCACGAACAGCACGAGCCCGAGCGGGACGCCGACGACGAGCCCCCCGAGGAACCGTCCGATCGACAGTCCGAGCGCCATGCCGAGCACGAACGGAAGCGCGAGCCGCTCCACGAGTTCGTTCGGCGGAAGCGTGATCGGCCCCCGATCTGTCCCCTTCGCGCCAGCCGTCTCGTCGTCATCCATACGCCCCCTCCACGTTCCGGCGTAACAGGTGTTTGGACTGGCGTCGACGAGTGTCTCCGCGGCGAATTCGCTTATCCGCAGTACGTCCCACCACAATTCATATAATGTATGATCTGCGTATATTCACTGAAGGCATGTCCCGAACCACCGCCACCATACCGGACGACCTCACCGATCTCATGGAGGGGGCCGTTAAAGCGGGAATCTTCGAAAACAAAAGCGATGCCGTTCGTCATGTCCTGCGGGAATATTTCGAGGAAAATCGGAACGCCCGTATTGCGGCTGCGGTATCGCTTTACGGGGATGAGGAGATCACGTTAGGTACTGCTGCCCGGCTTGCCGGAGTCAACCGATTCGAGATGCGAGATATCCTGCGAGAGGAAGGCATCGAACTGCGGTTCGGTCCCGAGGACATGGACGCTGTGAGAGACGAAATCGAGGCCGCTCGCGATCTCGAATGACGACGTCGCCACGAAAGCCAACGGTACTCAATACCACCGTCCTTTCCAACTTTTCCCACGTCGATTCCGTCGAGCTGTTGGTCGATCTCCCTCGGATCGTGACGGTAGATGCTGTTCGCGACGAACTCGAAGACGGAACAAACACCCATCCGTACCTCGAACGTGCGTTAGCAAGGCTCGGGGAGGAGATCACCGTGATCGTTCCATCTAGCTCCGTGACGGCGTTGGAGGAGACGCTCTTGGAAACCCTCGATCCTGGTGAGGCACAGGCACTAGCCGTCGCAGAGGTTTCTGATGGCCTAATCGTTACTGACGACGGAGACGCGCGTGCTACCGCGAACCAACGCCAGGTGGATTTGACCGGGTCGATCGGGCTCCTGGTTCGTTTCGTCGAAGACGGTCACCTTTCGCCGGACACGGCGGACGAATACCTCACACGTTGGATCGATGAGGCCGGGTTCCGTTCTCCTGCCCGCGACTTCGACGTTTTTCTCGACGAGTGACCGTCTCGACCCGGGTCGTGTATTCCGGCCGGGGAGAACGTGTATTCCGTTCGGAGGGATAGTGGACCCCATCGGAAGACGTTCACCGAAGGCGGCTGAGCAGCTCGTTGTCGTGATCCAGCGTGTACCGCCGAAACGGCCTTGCCGCTTCGAGACACACGCCGCCTCGGATCATCGCCATCTGTGGAGAAGGCGATACTCCTCGTCCGGCGTGTACCGGCGGAACAGCAGACTGTTCGACAGCACCGAGACGCTGGAGAACGCCATCGCGCCGGCGGCGAGCACGGGCTGGAGCAGGCCGAGCGAGGCAAGCGGGATCATCGCCGTGTTGTACCCCAACGCCCACACGAGGTTCTGTTTGATCTTCGCGAGCGTCGCTTCGGAGATGCGGATCGCCTTCACGACGTCCACCGGATCGTCGCGCATCAGGGTGACGTCGGCGGCCTCGATGGCGACGTCCGTGCCCGACCCGATGGCCGTCCCCACGTACGCCACCGCGAGCGCGGGCGCGTCGTTGACGCCGTCGCCGACCATCATCGCCTTCCGCCCCTCGTCCTGGATGGACTCCACGGCGTCCGACTTGTCCTCGGGAAGCACTTCCGCACGGACGTTCCCGGGGTCGATGCCGACCTGCTCGGCCACGGCGTGGGCCGTCCGCTCGTTGTCGCCGGTGATCATCATCACGTCGACGTCGCGCGCCTGGAGCTGGCTCACGGCGTCCTTGGCGCTCTCCTTGACCGTGTCGGCGTTCGCCACCACGCCCACGAGTTCGCCCTCGTAGGCGACGAGCATCGCCGTCTTCCCCTCGCGCTCGAGGCGATCCATCGTCTCCTGGGCGGGCTCGTGGTCGATCCCGTTGTCGCGGAGGAGTTTCCGGTTTCCGACGAGCACCTCGCCGTCTCGCGAATCCGTGCCGTCCTCCCCCGATCGTTCGGCGGTCGGTCGGACCGCCCTGCCGTCGACGGTCGCTTTGACGCCGTGGCCGGGGACGTTCTCGAAGTCGTCCGGATCGGTCACGTCGATGCCGCGGGCTTTCGCTCCATCGACGATCGCTCGCGCGAGGGGGTGTTCGCTCCCGCTCTCGGCGACGGCCGCGAGCCGGAGCACGTCGTCCTCGCCGAGCCGCTTCCGTGCGGTCAGCTGGCCGCCTCCATCGGCGGCGGGAGTCCCGTCGCCGCTCGAGCGTTCGGCAGTCGGCTGATCGTCGTCATCGAGGACGACGACGTCGGTCAACTCCATCTCGCCTCTCGTGAGCGTCCCGGTCTTGTCGAAGACGACCGTGTCGACGTCCTTCGCGCGCTCGAGGACGTCGCCGCCCTTGAACAGGACGCCGTTCCGGGCGCCGAGGGTCGTCCCGACCATCGTCGCGGCGGGCGTCGCCAGCCCCAGCGCACAGGGGCAGGCGATCAGCACCGACGAGGCGAACACGATGACCGCGAACTCGAAGACCGAGACGCCGCCGGCCGCGACGGGACCCCCCGCGACGAGGCCCCAAAGTGGGAGCGCCTCGACGACGCCAGCGAGCGTCGCGGGGAACAGGTACCAAACGACGCCCCAGAACACGGCGTTCGCGATGACCGCGGGGACGAAGTACGCGGAGATGCGGTCGGCGAGGTTCTGGATGTCGGGCTGGCGCGACTGCGCCTCCTTCACCGTCTGGACGATCTGCTGGAGCGCGGTGTCACTCCCGACCTTCGTCGCCTCGACGACGAGGACGCCGTTCTCGTTGATGGTCGAGCCAACGACCTCGTCGCCCTCGTTCTTCTCCACGGGGACCGACTCGCCGGTCACCATCGACTCGTCGACCGCCGACTGGCCGTCGACGACGACGCCGTCGGTCGGGATCTGCTCGCCGGGGCGGACCTTCATCCGGTCGCCGACCTCGACGTCCTCGAGCGGGATCTCCTCCTCGTTGCCGTCCTCGTCGACGACCGTGGCCGTGTCCGCCTCCATCTCCAGGAGCGTCCGGAGCGCCTCGCCGGCCTGGCCCTTCGAGCGGGCCTCGAGGTAGTTGCCGAGCGTGATGAACACGAGGATGAACGCCGCCGTGTCGAAGTAGAGCCCGCCGGCGATCGCCCCGAGGAGGACCGCCACGGAGTAGACGTACGCGGTCGACGAGCCCAGCGCGATGAGCACGTCCATGTTGGCGCGGCCGTTCTTCACGAGCGCCTTGTAGGAGTTCTCGTAGAAGGGTCGACCGAGCACCAGCTGGACGGGCGTCGCCAGCGCGAACGCGATCCATCCGGACGGCAGGCCGAGGAGTTCGTCGCCGACGAGCCCGAGTCCCAACAGGTGGTCGGCCATGAACGCCAGCAGGGGCACCGACAGCACGGCGCCGAACAGCGTCAGCCGGAGCTGTCGACGGATCTCCTCCTCCCGTGCGGCCTCTCGGACGTCGCCGCCCGAGTCGTCGTCCTCGGCGTCCTCCCGGACGGGCGAGTAGCCGGCGTCCTCGATGGCCCCGTAGAAGTCCTCGAGGCTCGCCTCGGCCGGGTTGTACGTGACCTGTGCCTCGTCGGTCGCGAAGTTGACGTCGGCGTCGACGACGCCGGGCGTCCGTTCGAGGGCGTCCCGGACCGTCTCCGAGCAGTTCGCACACGACATGTCGGTGATCGCGACCGTGACCGAGTCGGTCACCGGCGTGTATCCGGCCTCCTCGATCGCGTCGTATATCTCCCCGAGCGAGACCGTCTCGGGGTCGTAGACGACCGACCCCTCGTCGGTCGCGAAGTTGATGTCCGCCTCCGAGACGCCGTCGAGGGAGCCGACGGCCTCGGAGATGGTCCGTGAGCAGTTCGCACAACTCATCCCCCGAACGTCGATGTGGCTCTCCCGTTGACTCATTGTCCGTACATACGGGCTCCGTATTCAGTGCCCTTTCCCTTTTGAGGCTTCAGAAATTGTGCGAGAATAGTTTGGAATACAAAGTGGATCGGGCAGCAAACCTGTTGGTTCGAGGCGACCCGAAACCGGATCTCCAGAGGCGAGTCACGGCAGCCCCTCCGAGACGATTCACGACCGGCCTCGAGGCGATTCAAAGCAGGAAGGTGTCCTCTCTCGCGCCCAGATCGATGAACGAGTCGACGGACTCGAGGAGGTCCTCCGACGTCGAGGACTCGAAGCTCATCGCCTCGACGCGGACGCCCTCGTGGCGCAGGTGCGAGCAGAGCCGCGAGAAGTCGCCGTCGCCGGTACACAGGACGACGACGTCGACGTGGCTCGCGAGCGTCACCGCGTCGAGGCTCATCCCGACGTCCCAGTCGGCCTTCTTCGTCCCGTCCGGGAACGTCTTGATGTCCTTGATCTTCGTCTCGAAGCCGATGTCGTAGAGCGCCTCGAAGAAGCGCTCCTCCTCGGGCGACTCCGCGCGGATCACGTAGGCGATCGCCCGCACCAGCCGGCGGTCCTGAACGGCCTTGTCCAACAGCGCCGAGTAGTCGATGTTCCGCGAGTAGACGCTCTGTGCGGAGTGATAGAGGTTCTGTGAGTCCGCGAGGACGGCGACGCGCTGGTCCGGGTGAATGTCGGTCATACCGGCCCTTCTGCCGCCTCCGTTATCAGTTGTTGGTAATACGATTTCTTTATTCAGCTGCACCGCTGTACTTTTCTCGCCCGATTCATCCTGATCCTGGTGTTCCATTAGTCGCCTGTTAGTCGTTACTTCTCTGATTCTTGATACTGTTCGCCGAGGGGCTTTAGACGCAGTTCTCCGAAGCCATATCGGGAGTGTGAGCCGACCCGAGTGAGGCCGTTCTTCGCGGTCTCCACCGGGCGGTCCCCGATGTACTTCACGACCTGCCCATGGTCCACCGTCTCCAGCCTGAATACCTCGCGCTGTTCGAGGATCTTCTCCTCGCGGAGCCGCAGATCGTCGCGGTCCTCGGCCCACCACCACGGGACAGGCCGGTCGCTCGCGTCGGGATACTCCGACTCCACCACGAACGGCGTCACGAGTTCGATGAGGTACGTCTCCGCGCCTTCGAGCCGCGAGTAGTCCAGTTCATCGAGGTCCACCATCTGAGTATCTTTCAGCTGGACCTCGCCGTAGCCGTAGTTCCGCTTGCCGCCGAACTGGAGGCCCTCCAGCACATCCTCGCCGAGCGGGAGTACCGCCGGGTCATCGGCGTGCAGGTAGGCGTGAACATACCATTTCGTCGTCTGCTGTTGCTTCCGCTGGTCCTCCCGGCGACCCATGATCGTCTCGTGGGCGAGTGCCGGGTGGCCGCCGTGGACGCGGAGATCGTGCGTGTTCAGCGCGTCCCGAGCGCGGGTGTCCAGCAACCATGGGTGCATCGCTTCCCGCTGTAGGAAGAGGTCGTCGTAGGCCTCGACGTCGGGCAGGCCGCTCCCGAGGTACGGGCGAATGCCCGACTGCGTGTGTTCCTCGGGGAACGTCCCGAACTGACCGGGGACGAAGACGCCATGACTGGCCGACACCGACCCGTGCGTTTCGGGACCGAGGGCGTGCAGGATGGCGTTCCCCGAGACGTAGTACGGGTGGCCGATGTAGTCCATCCGCAGCTCCCACAGCACTTGCTGAATCGCCGTCATCGGTCGGGCCTCCACTCGTGGTAGTCCTCGATGTACTGGAGCGCCGCGCTCCAGGACTGCATCCGCCGAAGGTTGGCATCGAGGGTCATGTCGTACTTATCTTGGCCGGTATCCAGCGGGTGCGCCGTCAGGCGGTTCCACACTGACGCCCACGACCGCCACGGACGACTCCCAAGCCGGGCCGACGGATTCCCGTCGGTGTTCTCGTCGATACGGAGCGCGAAACGGTCGCCGTCGAAGACCGTGCGGAACGGGACGACCTCGCCCGCCGGGTCCACGATGAGCTGGAGGTCGCCGAAGTCGTGGTCGGCCCGGTAGTTGTCCAGTAGCGCCGCCACGAGCAGCGTGTGGAACTTCAACGAGGTGTACGGTTGATACACCGACTCGTTGAACGCGGCGGCCACGTCGGACGCCAGCCACCGCTCGTGCGCGGTCTGTGCGTCCTCGATGCCGATGAGGTCCGACACTTCGCTCTCGATCGTCGCCTGCGAGAACTCACCAGGGGCGTAGGCCGTCTCGCCGGTGAGCAGAGAGAGTCGGTAGTGGTCGTCGTGGGTCGGGACGGTCTGCTCCTGCTTCTGCTGAGGCCGCGAGAGCGCCGCCGCATCGCCGTCCGCGCCCTTGGGCACCGACTGGTTCACGGGCACGCCAGCGAACACGTCGCGGGCGTCCTCGTGGCTCTCGCCGGTGAACTTGTGAGCGTCGTGCCGGAAGGCGGTGAGCATCGTGTCGGTCACGATTCAGCCTCCACACGTGCCGACAGTGCGCTCTTGAACTCTGGCAGATATTCATCGGCCCACTCGTCGTCCTTCTCCTCCATCTTCTGCGTCTTGCCCTTCCCGCGGTCGAAGACGCGGCGGAGCTCGGTCTCATTGTAGAACGGGTTCACGAGCTCGCAATCGACGATTCCACCGCCGAAGTTCCGCGCACCACCAAGTTGGTGCATGAAGTCGGTCTTGTGAGCGTCCAAGTAGTCGATGGTTTCGGCGAGAAGCGCGACGAACTCGGGCTTTATCTCCCGGAAGGAGAGGTGCCACGCACCGTCGAAGTTCCCGACGGCGTCCAGTTCGGCGTTCCGTAGCGGCTCACGGTTGTCTTCCGGGTTCCGGGAGACGACGTTGCGGTTGAGCCGCCGGTAGTGGCCTTCGGCCTGCCCGCGCGTGTAGTCCACGCTGGAGCGGACCGGTGAGAACTGGATCGGGCGGCGCATCACCTTGCCGGGGCGGTTCCCGAAGCCGCCGAAGAGGTCCAGAATCACGCACCCGTTGCCGTCTTCGAGGCAGTCGCCTTTCGGGTGATACCCGGCGTCGAGGTCGCGGTTGTAGACGCCGTCCTTGCGGAAGTTCGCGTTCGCCTCTCCGGGGTGGCAGGCAGTGCCACCGCGTTCCTGGACGACCTTCTCCATCCCGTGGCGAAGCCAACCAGAGAGGCTGAACGCCGGGATGATGCCGCCGATCTGGTTCTGCGGGTCGTCGTCCTCGTAGTTGCCGTTGCTGGCGTGGTGTCTGTCGGTCATGATGCTGTCGCCGACCACCAGCAGGTCGGTCTGGATTCGCACGAACACGTCGTGGTCGATGTCTTCAAGCATAGTTTCGAGTTAGCGAGTGTTGAGTGCAGATTCGAGGGCATCGAGACTATCGTAGCCGATACCACTGACCTCGTATTCGTGGAAGGTTTCGCCATCCTCGGTGCGGAAGATGCGAGCCGTAACGCGGGCCTCGTCTGCCGTCATTCACATACCTCCGCGATGCCGCTCTCGGGATCGGTGTTGGTCTCCCACTCCAAGCGCGCCTGCTTCGCGCGGACAACTTCGTCCCGGAGCTGGATTATGAACTCCTCGGCCTGATCGACGTGGAAGTCCACCGACGCGGACAGCTCCCACAAGTCAAACGTGATCCGGACGAGTTGCGTCTCACCGCCGTCGAGTTCGACGTGCTCGACATCATAGCCGACCGCTCCAGCGACCTCACCGGTGCCGGAAATCGTCACCGACGCCTCGCCGTCACTCATCGAACTCACCCTCCTGAATGGTTTCTTGGGCCTCGATCAGTCGGGCAGTCCACGCACTTGCTTCAGTTGCGCTGATGCCCGGCACCTTGCTCCAGTCGGTATCCTCGTGCCGGTCGATCAACTCCGAGAGAGCAGGGTCGGCTTCGATGTTCTCGCCGTCCGATTCGTCTGCCGTGCCGGAATCCTGAAGTCCGGCGGATGTCTTCATTGACATGGGTTCTTCAATCGCCTTGGGGAACCCGGCCCGCGTGTTCCAAGCACGCGGGCATTTCCTACGACAGTCACGCCCCGAGGGGCCGGGCTTCCTTCGTACCTTCTGCTACATAGCATACTGTAATAAGTGTTATGCCTTCTGCCACCGAGCAGAAGGTTGAAGGGAAATACCTGCTACTTAGAGAGTAATGGACGAAGACCGCGAAAGAAACAAAGGCGGCCGATTCGAGCCCGAACACACCGATGAGGAGGTGCTTGAGGCTGTGCGTACTCACGAGCCCGCGGGTACGAAAGAAGTGGCTGACGAGCTTGGAATCGCCCGTCAGAGTGCGGATTATCGCCTTCGGGGCCTTCTGGACGAGGGACGTGTTTCGAAAAAGAAGGTCGGTAATTCTCTGGTTTGGTCGGCCGAGCAGGAGTGAGACGGAGGACTCCGGTGGATGGCAAAGGATAAAGACGAGGACGCCGACCGTGAGCCTGAGTCGAAGGGTGAAATCCACGAGCGGTGGCAAGAGAAGACAGAAATCTTAAGCCGGTACACCGAGGCCAAGAGGCAGCTGCCAGATGATCGCCGAATAGATCCGTGGGGCTACACGGAACTCCCAGTCCGAAATCCGGCTAACAACATCACGCCCCCGCTGTGGGAAGTCATCAAATCAGAAGCCTACCGCGTCTACAATTGGGCGGAGAAAGGATATCGGTACGACGAACTGGAAACACCCGAGCATCGGCTTGCAAAGGCCCTCGGGAAAGTCCAGCTTCGACACTACTACTGGTCCAAAGGGAAAAACGAGGCTCTCACGGAGAATCTGGACGGAGAGGACGCAACGCGGCTGTATTTGTTCTTCGACCTCTCGGCACTCAACCAGTCGGAGGTTGCTCGTGCCATCAACGATCCTGAAATCCGGGAGGCGTTAGGCATCGAGGACTCGGTGAGTCAGCCGACGTTGAACCGGATGCCGGGGCGGATGGACGAGGATGCACGGCACTACTACGCGAGTCAGACTGAGACGCTGGTCCGGCAGATGCAGGACACGAAGATCGAATACTGGTTCCGTGACCCAACGCCGGACACGATAGTCACTGACGGTGAGGGGTTTCCGCCGGTCCAGGTGATCGCTCGGGAGCTGCGCTCGAAGACGTTCAAGTACATCCGGCTGAAGCGCGACGACAGCACGGAAGTGACGAAGGACGCCGCGCTCCGGGTGCTCATCGCCGCCACGAACGGGAATGGGTTCGTCAACGACGCCGCGAAGAACCTCAAGTACAAGCCGTTCTACGACGATGGCGACATTCCGACAGGCCAGAACCTTACGCACCACCTGCGGAAGTCCTCGCGGGAGTCAGTCATACGGATGTTCCGGGAGGCGAACAAGGTGCTATTCGATATCGCCGCCCGGCACGACTACTTCTCCGAAGAGGCAGAGGTTGCTATCGACATCACGGACTGGCCATTCTACGGCGACTCAGAGAGTAACGAATTCATCCGTGGGACGAAGCCGGGCCGGAACTACTCGTGGGCGTGGAAATATATCACACTCGCTCTCGTCGGGACCGACACACCGCTGATTCTGGTCGTGCTCCCCGTCAAGGATAAAGTCGAAGACACCGAAGTACATCCGCCGGATGCTCCGTTTGAGCCGGCAACACGTCGATATTGGCCGTGTCTACCTCGACGCTGGAACGGAGTTCTACAACTCAGATGCGATTTCGACCATCACCGAGCGGGGCCTGGAACTCGTGATGCAGGGCCGCAAGTCGGGGAAGACGGTCAAACACTTCCTGAACGGGATGGCGCGTGCCGATCCCCGGTCGTCGTACTACCCCTACGGGGTCGGCGACCTCGACGGGAACAGCTACTACGCGGTCGGATTGAAGTCGGACAAGACGGTGAAACTGCGCAAGTCAGAGGCTGATGTACCGATGGACGACTACACATACTTCTACACGAACCTGCATCCCGAAGAGGTTCCACCGGAGGAGCTTGGTGAAGCGTACCGGCGTCGGTGGGGCATCGAGACGGACTTCCGCGTGATTAAGGAGGAGTTCCTCGCCAAGTCAGCATCGCGGAATCCGGCGATACGGGCGTTTTACTTTAACTTCGCGGCCCACCTCTTCAACATCTGGACGGTGGCGAACATCCTCCGCGCCGAAGAGACGGGCGAGGAACTGAGCGAGGGGAAGCAACTGACTGCTGGAGAGCTGATGCAGGCCATCGAGGACGACCCGCGCGATCTTCGGATTCCGACCGAACCACCAGAGACGCGGCAGGTATTTGGAGATATACTCGACGCTGGCTGGGCCTCGTCAGACGCAGATTGATAGTAATTTTAGAGGGGATCTATATCCTCTTCCACCATATCATAAAGATCATCCTCAAGATTACGGGCAAACTGACGGACTCTTGGACTAAGACTCTCGTCATCTTTCCATCTTCGAACGAGTTCGAACTGGCGTGAGTATGATTCCTCAGTAGTCGGGCCAACTTGGACACCCGTCGAATTAATAATCACGGCGTGGATTGCTGACTGAGCACGATCGTTCCGACGAATATTGTCTATTCCTCTATCCATACATACTCTCAAAAGCCGGTCAATGTGGTCATTTAGCGGAGCAGAATCGCAATAATGCAGAATTCTGATCACCTCCTTCTCCGAGAAATCATCTATATCTTCGATGAGTCGTTCTACGACCTCAGCAGTCGGGAAGACAGCGAATAGGCCACCGTAGGCACTCCACTCGTCTGGGTCAACAATCAGCTCAACTACAGTGTCTACAGCCTCTGAGTATTGCGTGCTGTCACGCATCCGTTCTGCATCGATTGAAAAATCACGGGGGAACAACCCTATCCTCCTGTCTTGACGATCAACTCTTTCGCAGCAGAAATCAACGAAGGCCTTTGGATTACGCTCCGATACCTCCGATAGAACCATTCTTAGTTCATATGGTTCATTCAAACTCCGGAACGTCTCTGCTGCTGACAAGATTTCAGTCAACAAGGATTCCGATACGGTCTGCATTTCCTCTTCATCATGCGATGGAAGTACACGAAGGACAAATTCAAGCAGTCCTGGAGTGACCTCAGTTGAGTCAATAAGAATCTCCGCTAATTTATTCTCTGTCCACTCAGAGTTGTCTTCCCACTCACCATGGATACACCTTACAAGCTGAATAGCTTCCTCCTCCGTATGGGGTGCTGTATCATCCAATAATTCTTCATAGATATTAACAGCGAATGTCCGGTCAGAAACCAACAACTGCCGAATTGCAGCGCACGCCTCAACTACATTGTTTTTGTCAGCCGCTTCTTCGGCAATCCTCTTCGCTTTATCAGGAGATGAGATACTCATACCGGTAATGATAGATACTCTACATGGCTCTAGTGCGTCAGAATCTTGTTCAAGAATTTGATCGCTCATCTCGGGCTTCAGCTTGCCAAGCAATCGGAAGAACTGATTATATGTCGAACTCGAACGGGCTAATACCTCCTCAATCCGCTTAATTTCGTCATCCCACGGCGCGTCAATTGTTTCAATATACCCCGTTATCCGAGCTTCTTGTTCCTGCAATCCACGAACTTGTGGATTCATCAACCGCATTTGCTGGTAAAGTTCATTTTTCAGATACGCATCTTGGAGTGCAACCGCACTTGATTCGACCTCCAAATCTTCTATATTTCGAGTGATCAGGGAATCGAGCTGCTGGAGACTTTCTAAGTCTCTACTGAACGAAGCATAGGCCGTGGCGTAGCGATAAATAAGAACCAGCTCATCGCGGTTAATCAGCTCTCCAGTTCTCCCCTTATATCGAACTTGAGACGTGCAGAAACGAGACACCTTTCCAGCTGCATTCTTCCTGAGATGCTGCGAATCTGAATCCCAGACAAGTTCGGACAGAATCTTGACTGCTTCAACTCGAATCTGCTTCCGTTGTTCGGAAAGAGGTACTGGGCCTCGTTGGAAGAAGAATCTGTCACGCTCTGCTGGATCTTGGAAATGGTCTTCCGTTTGCTCGCGCGAAAGGTTACCGATAACATCAATTAGCTCATTCTTGAGTTCAATGTCCAAATCTGATTGTAGGTGATCTTCCAGCACAGAAAGCAGTTCAAGCTGGGCTTCGGGATGTTTCTCTCTACTTGGTTCAATTTCCTGTCGGATGTACTGGAAGACTTTGTTTCTAACCGCTGAACCAGGATAATCTCGGGCAATCACCATTAGGAGAGAGACGCTATCTTCTGGCCTTCTTAATAAGGTATGCCAGAGTATTTTCGTGCATCGAAGTAGAAAATTCCCCGTTGGAGTTGGATCCTCTAGCAGACCTGGCATCCAAATCTCATCTGTCTGGTCTGCGTCGTCAGAAACTTCTTCCTCTAAAAACGCAGTGACAAGCTCCAGAGCGAGATCGGGCTGATTATGGCCTAAATTCTCAAAGTAGGATAAGATCTGAGCTCGCTTCGTGATTGGTATCTCATCTGTAGATTCAATGTACTCTTCCACAACTCCATCTAGAATTTGTTCGGCTTCTCGGCAGTCATATCTTCCTGCTATTCGAATCAGTGTATCGACTAACGGCTTTTCAAAGTAATTGGAGAACGGTTTGTAGATGTCATCTTTGAAATCAAACGCCGGACCGGTAAAGAATGTTTTATAGGCTATATGTGTTCTAAGGGCAAGCGGCTGAATCTGTAGGCGGCCATTCTTGTCTTCAACGATACCAGCAGAACCCACAATTCGGCGGTATCGTTTCTCTTCTGATTCATTTAGTGGCAGTACATCAACGAACTCCTCCATGAGGTCGTCATTCTTCGTATTGAGTTGTCCAACAGCAGCAAGGTAGCCGATATACTGCTCCAGAGTAGATCGGTCGAGACTCGTGTGCGATGCGTATCGCTCTAGGTCGGCAAAGTTTTGGTCAAATGCTAGTGAAAATCTGTCCTCTTGCGACGAGGGACCTGAACCATCCGGTTCCTCAGAGAGCAGCCATTTGGCCAATTGATGTATGAGTAGAACGTTTCCCTCACTGTTGCTAGTGACCCAGCGCCAAGTATTGGGATCTCGAATTCCGTATTCGTTTTGTAGGAGATCTTGGATCGCATTCGCACTCAGCGGCCCCAAGCTCATCTGTTCTGTTGCTAAGCCGGAGCGTGTAGTCTCCTTCTGTCTGGTTGCTACGAACCAAGGCTGTTCTGTAAAGAGGAGCTTGATATCGTTCTCTTTTTCCTCCACAATACGGCATAGAAGCTCGATTTTCTCTGAATCTCGGGCATCATCCAGTAAGAACAGAAGATTCTCTTCCTCGTTAAAATCAATCTCGGATAGGCCGCGTTCAATATCAGCTAATGGATTCACTGCGTAAATATTCCAACTCGGTTTTGAGGACTGTATCCGCAACGCCGCCTCAAAGGCCAACCGTGTTTTTCCAATTCCTGATGAGCCACCAACAATCAGTGCTTGATATTCTGAGTTTACGAAGTTGGTTATTTTCTCAAATTCATCCTCTCTATTGGGCTCTGGTGAATCGCCAGAAGGCGCTTGGTTTCACTGTTTCACGGCTCGCTTGGTGTTGTAGACCGCACACATCAGGACGATCTCACGAAATTCGCGGTACCACGCTCGGGCACGCACCGCGTGGCCGAGCGTCCGCTTGATCGTTGAGAAAACGGTCTCAGACAGCGCTCTCTGGCCGTATAGAGACTCGTCGATGCGCGCGTTATGCGCGCAATCGACGGGTCGGAACTCACGGTGCTTGATCAGCGGTCTCACGCCTTCTTCGCGTAATTTCTCGCGTAAGTGCTGCCAATCGTAGCCTTTGTCGGCGGCGAGGCTGGCAATCTCGCCCGCGTTGCGGAGGGCGAGTTGCCAGCCGATCTGCGTGTCGTGGCGTTTCTCGGTCGTACAGTGAACGTCGAGTACAGCTTGTGTTTTTGTATCGACGAGCGCGGTCGTTTTCAGCGTTTGAACGCGGTAGTTCGTCCGGCGACAGTAGTGCTTGCTAGCGGTTTCACGGTCGAAGAATGTCGCGTCCATCGCGGCGTGATCGGCGGTGTCGTGCAGCTGCGCCGAGAGGCGCAGCAGCACTCGCCAGACTTTCATCTCGAACCTATCAAACGCCTTTACCAACGTCGAGTGATCAGGGAGATCGCCCTCTTCGAGGCCGATCTCGGCCAATATTTGTGGCATCTCACTCAGGAGATCAAGCGCCTCGCGGTAGGATTTCTCTAAGTAAATCCGGAGACAATGGAGCGAAACGACGGCATAGTCGGCGAAGCCACCACCCCCTTCGGGGGCGGCGGCTTCGCCTCGGCCACCAACAGCATTTTTAGCTAACGTGACCGCCTTGCTCGTGAAGCGGGAGATCTTCGACATAGGCATCGGCGATTTCCCGCTTCACTTCCTTTGATTTGACGACCTATCCCGTCGTCTTACAGCGATTCACCAGAGCCTGTGAAAGCAGTATACGACCGCTCATTTTGGTTTCGACCTGCTACTTTCTCAAGGGAAAACAGGATTTCTTCTTGGGTTTCCCCAAGCCGAAGGGCGTAATCGAATATTCTCTGATTGTATGCGATGAGAAGTTTGAATGCCAAATCATCATCTTCGGCTATTTTCTGCTGGAGTATACTCAGAAACTGGTTGGCCAGCTCCTCCTCAGAGATGTCGAGGTCCGGATCCAGCAAATCACCATCAATCGATGCAAGTACGTCATCCGATTCAAGGAAATCCCCACCATCCTGAAAATCATTAACTCGTTCTGCGATCTCTTCAGAGTCAAAAAGAGCAGGTAGGGTCTCAGTGTCTAGCTCTGGGTAGCGTTCAGCAGTCTCCTGTGCTGCTTCTTCGATTTTCTCATCTAAGAATGTAAGTTCCGAGTACTTGGTGCGAGCAGCGGTAGTCACCTTCGACGTAGCGTAGGATGCGACCTCAGATGCGAGAGTTGAAGCGGCAAACGCGGTGAGTGGGTCAGGCATATCTGGAGGATTCTGTAGCATGGAACAAGAACTTTGGCTGATTGAGACTCCTATAGAAGTTCCTGGCGGTCGAAACGTGACTCAGAACATGCTTGTAGCCGTCCTCTTCGTGTTGAATACATCTGCTACCAGCTGAAGTCATAGAAGTTCTTGACCAGACACTTTTCCGACGAATCTGCTATTTCATTCAAACATCGGGTTATCACGCATCTCTTCCAAGGAATATCCGGGCAGCTCAAAGTCATCTGGGACAGCGATATACGGGTCTAAATTTTCTTCTGACCCGCAGAAAATAGCGTAATCCAACTGGTTATTCTCATTCCATTCGGTGAATTCAGTTGTAACGACTACCGCGGACACTCGGCTATTGACCTTGAGTTTACCGCGCAGTCGCTGATGAAGCCTAACAAAATCGTCTCGAGATAGCTTCTCCAGATAGGGAACATCAATATGAAGGAGATTCGGATGCTCCTTATCAAATTTGCCTCTTGTAGCGTCAAACTGCCGAACGATTGGCGTAATCAGGTCGTCCTCACTGTCGAATCTTAGCCCAACGAACATTGGGTCAAAGTAGTCTGCTTCTCTGCTTGAGATGGCAACTTTGTTTTCATGTGTCTCAATAGTCGCTCTTTCAAAGTCCTCGTATAACTCTAGCTCTTCTCCGGTTTTAGCATATATTACGGGTTTGATATAATAGTCGTAGAAGAATTCGAGTTGTTCTCCCGCGTCCAATCCCGCTATTGGAATCCGCTTCGTTCTGGTATACTCTCGGTAAGGGAGTACTCGAATTGAACCAAACGGAACACTCACCTCTGCCTCGGTCGAACGACACAATTCATCCGGCAGATATTCATCAATTTTCTGAGCCTCTTCTGGTGTCGGAACTCTACTGAAATCAAAAAGAAAGATAGCAGGAGTTTGCGAAACCGATGTGAGCCTATTAATCAGAGACTGGTAGATTCCGTCTCGCTTATTAAGATCACCGGGTATTCCACACCGCTTGCATTCGATTCTGACTTCTGTGTTTTCGCAAGGAATCAGAATATCTGGGGCTTTTTGATTCCCTTCTTCGATGAATAACACTTCGTCCCCCAATTGAGAGTAGATACTTCCCACCTTGATTTCATAGGAAGATTGCTTGTACTCGTCGGGGTTTCGAAGTCGATGGGAAAAAAAGTCGCGAAGAGATTTGTCCACTGACTGGCCTTCGGGCGTAACGATACCAGCGGAATCCAATTCGGAAATGAATTTACCCAAGTTCGTGAACCGAAGAGCGGGTTCATTCGGTTGCCCTTCAGGAACGAACTCAGGAAACTTCTCCTCACGCTTTCCGAGGTATACAGAAGCAAGATGATACTGAATAAGTAGATCTGGCTTTTCGTCAGTTCGAAAATCGACTGTCTCATCCGGGTCGTTGTCAAAATGCTCTTCAAATTGGCTTTCTAGCCAATCTCGCCCGATGAACTCAACAGCAGTCTCAAAGGAATTGGTTAATTCCTCTCTGGTCGATTGCTCGACCGTATCTGTCATTGTTCGCAAATTGATTACATGAGTCAAAAGGGTTGCCTTGGTGGGAGAGATTTCATAGAGCCTTTCTTGAAAAGATGGTTCTGTTACCTGTAGATAGTCTATTACTCTCAGTATGACTTTTCGTCGAAATTCGATTTCTAAATAGAGATTAGGACCCGTAGCAGGTATTCATGGCCTGGCGTTCGTTCCCGTTTCCAACGGCATATAGATAAGCCGCATAGTCCTCCTGCTGCGTTAATTTGGTTGAATTGGAAGGGAGGGTTACGTTGTTAAACTCTTCATCCGCGTTTTGGATCTCACCGACTAACCGTCGTTCGACTTTCTGACCGTTTTCTTGCCACTCATACTCAACGAAGAATTCACGATTGGGGTTATAGGCTGTCAGCATATCACATTTCGAGTGAGTGTGGTCAACTACAAATTCAGCGGTATAGCCTTCGTGGGTATGGATATTCTCGGTAACAATCTGGGCTGTGCAGCCTACGACTTCCGAATCTGGCCGATTGGATGCTTCTATCTGTGGTTTAAGAGGATTATTGATAGTGATGGCACCGTACCCTCTGTTCGAACCTGGAACTTGAACGTTCTTGATACACCCGGGGAATCTAACCTCAAAAACCGCTCGCGAAAGAGTTGGTCCGCCATTATGACTAAATCTGACTCGATAGACCTCGTATCCAGACTCCCACGTGATGTTATCGAAGCGTTCTACGGTCGCGCCTTCCGGGTATCCAGCCTCGGTTTGTTGAACCTCCGCTTGCAAATCAGGAGTGGGAAATATTCCCGCTCCGAGAAAAACTGGCGTTACAAGAGAGGTTACGAAAGGAGCAATTAGGGGAGACAACAGAGCAGAGACTAAAAACCCGGCAAAGGCATTTGTCCAATCTATCTTCTCTCGTACCTTCCCAATCCTGTCCCGTATATCCATAGCTCATTAGCTCAGCTAAGCGGTAATAAAAGCACTTCCGATACTTCAAAAATTGGTTTATATCTGTGACACCGTAGACAAAGCCCTGGCGAGGCTTCCTTTATCGGTCGAGATCCTCTACACCTTCTGGTCGTCCTGTTGTGTAAACGATATGTCCTCTCAAGAAATCATCAAGCATAGTCATTGACTCATTGCCTTCTCCAACTAAGGATTGAATCGAGTCAACTACCCTGTTTTCTCCACCTCTCCCGAACAGATTGTGAAGGAGTCGGAGAGTAATATCAGCCAGTTCCTTACACTGCGTTGCGTCTGTCCGGTAGACAACCAACCTCATTCCGATTTCAACATCCTCCGTCGTATCAAACTCTTCTGGATCTGGTAGTTCGTCGACCTCAAGCCTCCAAAAGTATAGATACTCGTCTTTAGTTCTCTGATATTCATCCAGCTTCGCCTCTATGTCCACACTGTCATCGCTGGAGTGGAGAAGTCCCATATCAATCATGTGGCTCTGTTGAAATCCTCAGAGAGTTACATGTTCGTCCTGTAATTCGACGAGATGAAGCCCCTCCCGAAGTCGCAGATTCTCCGGTTTACTGAGAAGGCGATCCATCTGGCCCGCCGAGCTGTTTCTCGATACTCCTCGAAGTTCTCCAAACACCGCTATACACTCCCGCAGCACGTTGTTCTGCTGTGTCTCAAAGTGCGGAAGAACACGACCTACCGTGGCCTACTTGACGAACTGATCGAGATGCCACGCATCCGTCGTGTTCTCGGGCTAACCGAGCTTCCTACTGCTTCAACGCTCTGTAAGGCGTTCAACCGGCTTGATATGGCTGTGTGGCGTATCATTTTGACTCTCTCAGCGACGTTACTTCCGACGAGCGGCGTTGTTGGTGTTGATGCGTCAGGGTTCGACCGTAGTCACGCTTCGAAACACTACACAAAACGTGCCGAACTCACGATTCAGCAGCTCAAGGTGACGTTGCTGGTCGATGCGAAGGTGAACGCAATTCTCGATCTACACGTGACGACGACTCGAAAACATGATAGCCAGATCGCTCCATCGTTGATCAAGCGCAATCCCGACGATATTGATGTGTTGCTCGGTGACAAAGGCTACGACGATCAGAAGATCAGGCGGCTCGCCCGGCAACACGAAGTTCGACCACTGATCAAGCATCGTGAGTTCACGTCACTCCATAAGGCATGGAACGTACGCTTAGACACTGATCTCTACGGTCAGCGGAGTCAATCCGAGACTGTCAACTCAACACTCAAGCGGAAGTACGGCGCGTTTGTCCGGTCACGGCGCTGGTGGAAGCAGTTCCGTGAACTCACCATCGCCTGTCTCATTCATAACGTAGATCGATCACTCTGATCGGTCAATACAGGGGAGTAGTCTATCGGCGCTTCAGTAGCACAGAAATGAGCATAAGCGCCGCAAAGACGATTGAGAAGCTCATCACTCCGACTCCGAAAACGTAGTACGGGTTCGTGAAATCGGGACTGTTGAGGAACAGAAAGAGGCAAAAACTCGAACCCATCAAGACAATCATCGCCGACTGAATACTCGGATTATACCAGTCTTCAAGCGATTCCCGAACAGTCCCAGACATATTAGAACGATAACTCCAATACAGTATACCGTTTGCGGTGGTGAAAATCCGAGAAGTTCGCAGTCTTCAGCGAACGGCTGTTTCAGTCGAGAATATGTCTGAAGAATGGGATTTCAACAGAGCCAATCATGTCCTCAAAGGTGTCCCTGTCGAATGGAAGAAGGCGGAATCCGTGTTTCAAGTCATTGAGTGGTTGAGTATGATCTTTCCAGAAGTTGACCACAGCATTACAAGCCGCCACATACTTCTCAGGGCGGTCGATAAACTCGATGTCCTTGCCCATTTGTAATTTCACAATGGACCACACGTATCTTGAAACCATGAAGGTACGGACTTTCGGGTGATCAAGGAGCTCCTCACCAAATGCGGATCACGAGACCCGGCGCTTCGATCGTTCTACACCAACTTCGCGGCACTCCTCTTCAACACCTGGGCGGTGACGAATGTCCGCCTGCGGAAGAGACTGGCCAAGACCTGAGCAAGGGGAAGCAGTTGACCGCTGGTGAGCGGATGCAGGCCATCGAGGACGACCCACGAGATCTCTAGATTCCGACCGAACTATCAGAAGATCTATAGGTATTTGGCGACCTTCTTGGAGAGGGTTGGAGCACCTCAAACGCCGACTGATTCTCGGCAGGGGTTGCTGAATAGAATCGCTGTGTTTTCAACTACTGTTAAGGTGCTTGGCACTGGTCGGCGTCGGGTGCCGCGTGAACGTGACCAGCTCGTTCCGGGAACCCGAGGCGAATCCCGCCGATCGACCACCGGTTTTTCTATGAGCGGGGCGTAGACCCGGGCATGTCCAGACTCCTCCTCGGCGTTCTCGGGCTCGTCCTGGCGGCGATTCCCGACCGCGTGATCGAGTGGTACGAGTCGATCGCCGTCGCGTCGCCCGACGAACCGACCGCGAAGCCGTGGCTCCCCTCGGCCGTGCGGGCGGAGGGGATCGCCTATGTGGCGATCGCTCTCGTCGGCGGCCGGGCGTACGCGTGGACCATGGGGCTCGTCGGCGCCATCGGCGCGCTCGCGGCGGCGATCCCGGAGCGATACCTCGCGTTCGGCGCTCGGATCGGCTACGAGCGTCCGAGGTCGATCGTCTGGCGCGACCGCTTCGTCTCGGTCGTTCGCGCGATCGGCGTCGGCTGCGTGCTACTCGCGATACGGGCGACAAGCGAGCGGCGATCGTAATGTATCGTCGTGAGGTGCTCCGGACCGGTGCGGCGGTCGGACTTGCGGGCGTCGCCGGCTGTGTCGGCGGGAGCGATGGCGCCGCGTTCTCCGAGGGCTTCGAGGACGGGCTCGGCGACTGGGAACGCGAGGCGGCGATCGGGCCGGAGGTCGACCTCGAGGACTTCGAGTGGGAGATCGACGTCTCGGAGACGGAGGCCGTCGAGGGCGACCGCTCCCTGCGCGTGTGGAACGAGGGGGACTACGACGACGGCGTGAGCTGGGCGACACATCCGATCGCCGTCGAGCCGGGGCGGGCGTACGAGATCGAGGCCACGGCGCAGTTCTGGAGCGAGTCCGAGTCGTTCAACACCATCCGCCACGCCGTGATGCGGCTCGGGCCGGAGACGGCGGCGACGGAGGAGGACTTCCCGCAGCTGGGCGTCAACTCGAGCGACTTCGGCGAGACGCCCTACGGCGGGCTTCGGGAGCCGCTGTGGCTCTCCGATGGGTGGCACGAGTACTCCTTCGAGTGGACGACTCCGGAGCTGTCGACCGACACGCTCCACTTCGCCGTCGGAACGGCGGTCATTTGGGAGGCCGACGCGACCCACTACGTCGACGACCTGTCGGTCACGATCGAGCGACGATAACGCCGCGAAGCTTGCTCACTCGAGCGATTCGACGGTCGCCTCACCGCAGTGGGGACAATGCGAGTGCTCCTCGGTGAGGTCCTCCTCGCAGCTCGTACAGACGAACGCCGCCTCCTCGTTCCCGATGACCGCTCGCTTCGCCCGCTCGAATTCCGTCCCGGCCTTTCTGAACAGGCTCATTGTGCCACCTCGGGCCATGAGTCGGATAAGCGTTGGGTCGAGGCTGACTCACGAGCCGAAATCTATAAGCAACCGAAGGACGCACTCACGCGTGTGACGAACTCCGCGTCCATCCAGGGCACGCCGGCATCGCCAGCGACGCGGCTCTTCTCGAAAAAACGCGCCTGAAACGCCCGTCGGCGGGAGTGGCGACCCCGTCCCGGGCGGCCCCCGATGTCCCCGACAGCGACGTCTTCGACGTCGTTCGGGAGACGACCGATGGCTCCGAACCGGCCGACGATCGAATCGATCCACGACCGCGAACCCACTGCGGCTCGACCGACGATCGAATCGACGACCGCGAGCCGACGACCAACGACCAACGACCGAACCGACGACCACGAACACACCACGAACCACACGAGATCCACCAATGACGACGACCCAACCCTTCGAGGGCGTGATGCCCGCGATGACGACCCCCTTCACCGAACGGGACGAGATCGACCACGAACAGCTCGCCGACAACGCGCGGTATCTGGAGGCCGCCGGCGTCGACGGCCTGGTACCGGTCGGATCGACCGGCGAGTCGGCGACGCTGTCCCACGACGAGCACGTCGACGTGATAGAGACCGTCTCCGAGGCGGTCGATGACGTCCCGGTCATCGCCGGGACCGGATCGAACAACACCGCCGAGGCGCTCTCGCTGTCGCGGCGCGCCGCGGACGCCGACGCCGACGGCCTGCTCCTCATCTCGCCGTACTACAACAAGCCCGAGCCCGAGGGCTTCTACGAGCACTACACGGCCATCGCCGACGCCGTCGACCTGCCGCAGATCGTCTACAACGTCCCCTCGCGGACCGGCCGGTCGATCCCCGTCGACGTGACGGCGCGGCTTGCGGAACACGAGAACATCGTGGGCTACAAGGCCGCCTCCGGCGATCTGGGCCTGATCAGCGAGGTCGTCGAACGCACCGCCGACGAGGAGTTCGCGGTGCTGTCGGGCGACGACGGCCTCACCCTGCCGATCCTCTCGGTCGGCGGGACCGGCACGATAAGCGTCGTCGCGAACGTCGAGCCCGAGCGGACCTGCGCGATGGTCGGGTCGGCGCTCGCGGGCGACTACGAGCGCGCACGCGAGATCCACCACGAGCTCTCGCCGCTTTGTCGCGAACTCTTCGTCGAGACGAACCCGATCCCCGTCAAGGAGGCGATGGCGATCCGCGACCGGGGCCGCCCGGACCTGCGCCCGCCGCTGACCCGCCTCTCGGAGGAACACCGCGACGACCTCGAGGCGCTGCTCCGCGAGTACGAGACCGCGGCGCCCGGCGAGATCGGCGCGTTCGCCACGCCGGAGGCCTCTCGATGAGTTCGGGCGATCCGGGCACCCTCCGGCTCGCCGTCACCGGGGCCGGCGGCCGGATGGGCCGTGAGGTGATCGAGGCGGCCGCGGATCGTGAGGGGATGTCCGTGGTCCTGGCCGTGAACCGCTCGGAGACGGAGCCCGTCGCGGGCGTCGCGGTCGACCCCGCCTCGGAGTTCGCGGACCGGCTCGCCGCCGTCGATCCCGACGTCGCCGTCGATTTCACCGGTCCGGCCTCCGCGCTCGCGTACGCCGACGCCTGTGCGGACGCCGACGTGCCGCTCGTCACCGGAACGACCGGATTCTCCGGGGACGAACTCGCGAAGCTCCAGGAAGCCGCCTCGTCGGTGCCGGTGCTCAAGGCGGCCAACTTCTCGCGGGGGGTCGCCGCCCTCAGACGCGCGGTTCGCGAGGCGGTCGCGGCGCTTCCCGGATACGACGTCGAGGTGACGGAGACTCACCACAACGGCAAGCGGGACGCGCCCTCCGGCACCGCGAACACCATCCTCGCGGACGTCGAGGACGTTCGCGAGGACCTCTCGCCGGACGGACGCGTCCACGGCCGTGAGGGCCACGCCCCCCGCGAACCGGGCGAGATCGGGGTCCACGCGCGCCGCGCCGGCGACGTCACCGGCGAACACGAGGTGCTGCTCGCGGACAACCACGAGGTTCTCGAGCTGGTCCATCGGGCCGGCGACCGCGGGGTGTTCGCGGCCGGGGCGCTCGACGCTGCCGGCTGGCTCGCCGACCGCGAGGCGGGGTGGTACACCTTCGACGACGTCATCGACGGCTCGTGACCGTCATCGACGACTCGTGATCGACGAGACGACTCGTGATCGACGAGACGACTCGAGAGATCACGCCCTACGAACGATTCACGATATCCCGCCTCACGAACCGACGCATAAATACCGCCACTCGACCACCGATCGCACATGACGCTTCGAGCCGACGTGAACGACCTCTGGCAGCGCTACGACGACGGACTCTCGGCCGACGAGACCACGGGCGACGACGAGGCGACCCTCGACGCCTTCCTCGACGCGCTCGAGGCCGGCGAGGTCCGGGCGGCCGAAAAGACCGGCGACGACGTGACCTCCTGGGAGGCGAACGCCTGGGTGAAACGCGGCATCCTGCTCAACTTCGGGCTCCGCGAGACCGAGGCGCGCGCCTACGGCGACGTCACCTACCACGACGTCCTCCCGCTTCGCGAGACCGACGATCTCGGCGAGCGCGGCACGCGCAACACGCCGGACGGGACCGTGATCCGACGCGGCGCACATCTGGGAAGCGACTGCATCATGATGAGCCCCTCGTTCGTGAACGTCGGCGCCCGCGTCGGCGACGGGACGCTCGTCGACTCCTGTGACACGGTCGGGTCGTGTGCGCAGATCGGCGAGAACGTCAAGCTGGGCGCGAACACGCTCATCGGCGGCGTGCTCGAGCCGGTCGAGGACGCGCCGGTCGTGATCGAGGACGGCGTCGCCCTCGGCGCGGGCTGTCGGGTCACCTCCGGGTTCCGGGTCGGCGAGAACTCGATCGTCGGCGAGAACACCCTCTTGACGCCGCGGATCCCCGTCTACGACCTCGTGGACGAGGAGGTCGTCTACGGCCACCTCCCGGCGAACCGCCGCGCGTTCACGCGGATGGTCGAGTCGTCGATCAGCGACCACGACCTCCTCGAGGGCGGCGCCTACAAGCCCGCCGTGGTCGCGACCGACGTCGAGACCGAGACGCTGGAGGCCACTCAGCGGGAGGAGGCCCTGCGCGAATGAGCGATCCGGGGGAGGCGGCCGAATCGTCGACGGACGGGGCGGCCGATGGCTGCGCCAGTCGCAGCCATGGCGCTGTCGACGGCCGCGGCGGACCGCCGGTCCGGCGACTCGCGGACTGGGACGCGGGACACCTCCGCGCTCTCGCGGGCGAGTACGACACGCCCCTCTACGTGATCGATCTCGATCGGGTCCGCGAGAACTGCGAACGGCTCCGTTCGGCGTTTTCGGACGCCGACGTCCGGTACGCGGTCAAGGCCCACACCGGGCAGGCCGTCCTGCGAACGGTCGAGGCGGCCGGCCTCGAGGCCGAGTGCGCCTCTGCCGGCGAGGTCGAGCGCGCCCTCGCGGCCGGCTTCCCCGGCGATCGGGTCCACTACACCGCGGTCAACCCGCCCGCCCGCGATCTCGATCGGGTCGTCTCGCGCTGGCGCGACCGGCCGGACCTCACCGTCACCGTCGGCGCGGTGGACACCCTCGACCGCCTCGCGGAGCGCGGCTACGACGGCCGGGTCTGTATCCGGGTGACCCCGGGCGTCGGCGCGGGCCACCACGAGAAGGTCCGCACGGGTGCCCACGCCAAGTTCGGCGTCCCCTACGACCGCGCCGCCGCGGTCGCCCGCGAGGCGACGGAGCGCTTCGAGGTCGTCGGGATCCACGCCCACGCGGGGTCGGGGATCGACGCCGACGGCCTCGATCGCCACCGCGAGCTCGTCTCGCGGATGGGCGCGCTCGCGCGCTCGCTCGTCGACCCGGACGACGGGGAGGTGCCCGTCGAACTCGAGTACGTTGACGTGGGCGGGGGGTTCGGCGTCCCCTATCGTGAGGACGAGCCGCCCCTCGACCTCCCCGCGGTCGCCGAGGCGACGCGGGACGCCCTCGGATCGATCACGGACGGCGCCAGCGACAGCGACGACCCCGTCCACGACGTCCGGCTCGCGATCGAGCCCGGACGCTACGTGGTCGCCGACGCGGGCGTCCTCCTGACGCGCGTGAACACGGTCAAGCCGGCCCCCGAGACGACCGTCGCCGGCGTCGACGCCGGGATGACGGACCTGCTCCGTCCGGCGATGTACGACGCCTATCACCCGATCCGCAACTGCTCGACGCGGTTCGACGAACGAGGCGAAGGCAGCGACGTCGTCGACCGAGACTCTGACGCCGACGACGGTGAGACGATCCCGGTCACCGTCGCAGGACCTATCTGTGAGAGCGCCGACGTGTTCTGTGAGGACCGACCGCTCGCGGCGCCGGAACGCGGGGACCTCCTCGCCGTGGGCATCGCGGGCGCGTACGGCTACGAGATGGCGAACCAGTACAACTCCAGACCACGGCCGGCCGAGGTCGCGATCGGCGAAAGCGGCGCCGAAAGCGGCGCTGGCGACGCACCGAGCGGTTCGGACGACGTCGCGCGACTCGTTCGCGACCGCGAGACGATCGCTGACGTGACCGCGGTCGAGCGACGGGCGGGCCATGCGGCCACCCCTGAGGACGACGGGAGATCCAAGGAATGACCGACACGATCGCGTTCAGGAAGTACCACGGGACCGGAAACGACTTTCTCGTCGTCGACGCCGAGGCGGCCGACCGGGCCGGCCTCGACGAGGAGGGTCGAAGGGCCTTCGCGATCGCCCACTGCGATCGCGACACGGGCATCGAGAGTCCCGAGGGGCGCCGCGGGGCGGACGGGGTGTTGTTCCTCGAGGTCGACATGGCGCCCGACCCGACGCGGGTGACGATGTCGCTCGTCCAGCCGGACGGCTCGACCGCGGCGATGTGCGGCAACGGCGCGCGCGTCGTCGCCGCGTGGGCGTTCGACCGGACCGGCGAGGCCGAGTTCGTGATCGGGACGCTCGCCGGCGACCGGCGGGCCGCAGTGGACGCGAACGGGCGCGACGTGACCATCGAGATGGGGATCCCGCGGTTCGACCCGGCTGGCGTCCCCGTCGATCGATCGCGCTCCTCGGATCCCGCGGTTCGCGGGAGCGCCACGGATCCTAACGAGCCGCTGCTTCGCACCGAGATCGAGGGGCTCCCCGTCTCGGCGGTGAACACCGGCGTCCCGCACGCGGTGGCGTTCGTGGAGGATCTACCCGATTCGGGGGACGTCGACGAGAACGACGCGATCACCGATATCGACGACGTCGATCTCGACGCCGTCGCGGAGCCGGTGCGCCACGCCGACGTCTTCCCGGAGGGGGCGAACGTCAACCTCGCACAGCGCGTCGAGTACGCGCCGGACGACGACGACCGGGAGTTCGACGGCCTCGTCCCGACGTTCCGCCAGCGCACCTTCGAACGCGGCGTCGAGGGCGAGACCCGTTCGTGTGGCACCGGCGCGGTCGCGATCGCGGCCGTCGCGCGCCGGCTGGGGCTCGTCGACTCGACGCGGATCCGCGCGCGACCCCCGGGCGGCGAACTGGAGATCACGGTTCCCGACGGCGGTCCGGCCACCCTCGCCGGTCCGGTCACGGAGGAGTTCTCGGGCGAGGCGGCGGTCGACCCCGACGTCGACCCCGAAACGGAGGCGGACGCCAGGCCGGCCGTCGATCCCGGCCCCGATCCCGGATGCGGGTCCACGACGACCGATCCACGATGAACGGGCCCGAGGAGACTACACACGGCGACTTCGATCCGATCGCGTTCCTCGAGGAGGCGGTCAAAACGCCCTCCCACCGCGACGTCTCCGAGATGCGGGAGTTTCTGGTGGCGACGCTCGAGGACCGGGGAGCCGACGCGACCGTGGACGACGCCGGAAACGTCCTCGCCGAGAAGTCGTCCTCGAACCGCGACGCGGGGCCGCACGTCGTCTGTAACACCCACATCGACACGGTGACGCCGCACGTCCCCTTCGAGCGCGATCGGAACGCGACCGTGGCGGGCGAGTCGGGCGTCGACGTGATCCGCGGACGCGGCTCCTGTGACGCGAAGGGGCCGCTCGCGGCACTTCTCGTCGGATTCCTCGCCGCCGACCCCGACCGCGGGCGGCTCACGCTCGCGATCACGCCGGACGAGGAGGTCCACTCGCTCGGGGCCGCGGCGCTCACCGGGGGGCTGCAGGGGACCGAGGACTCGCTCGACGGCGATCTGTACGTCGTCGGCGAGCCGACCGGACTCGACGTCTGTACGGCCGCGAAGGGTCGCTTCGAGGGGACGATCGAGTTGAGCGGCGAGACGGCTCACGCCGCCGAATCCGCGGGCACGAACGCGGTCGCGGCCGCGGAGGGTGCCCTGCGTGCGATCCGCGAGTTCGACCTCGCCCGATCGCCACACGAGCAGCTCGGCGAGGCGCGGCTCACGCCGACGACGATCCAGGGCGGCGAGGCGACGAACCAGGTGCCCGACCGGTGTGCGATCGTCGTCGACCGCCGGTCCATCCCGCCGGAGACGGCGGCGGAGTTCCGCGAGTCGCTCGAACTCGACGTCCGCGCGGCCGTTCCCGACGACGTCGGCGTCGAGTTCCGGCTCACCGACCGGGAGTCGCCGTTCCTCGCCGCGTTCTCGACCGATCCCGACCACGAACTCGTCGGAACGCTTCGGGCGGCGGTCGACGCCACGCGTCCGGGAGGAACGGAGAGCGAGTCTCCGGACCGCGGCGGCACCGTCCGTCCCTTCTCGGCCGCGACGGAGGCGTCCTACTTCTCGCCGGCGCCGACGGTCGTCTTCGGGCCGGGCGATCTGGCCGACGAGACGGGCGCGGTCGCTCACTCCGAGCGCGAGTACGTCCGCGTGCGCGAGGTCGAGTGGGCCGGTCGCGCCGTCGCCCGGACGCTCTCGGAGCTTCTCGAGGACGATCGGGACGCGGCGTAAATCGGCAGTCCGAAATCCTCGCCTAGACCGCGAACTTCCGCTCGAGGAACGCCACGAGCAGGTTCGCCGCCAGCCGCGAGGTGTTGCCCGCCGGGTCGTGGGTCGGGGCGACCTCCATCAGGTCGACCGCGCCGACGGCCTCGTGTGCGCCGAGGGTCTCCATCGCCGCGAGCGCCTGCGACGCCGAGAGGCCGGCGGGTTCGGGCGTTCCAGTTCCGGGCGCCACGCTCGGGTCGACCGAGTCGATGTCGAAGGTGACGTAGACGGCGTCGGTCCCGTCGCCCGCGGCCGCGACCGCCTCCTCGATCACCGACGTCATGCCACGATCGTCGACCTCGGGCATCGCGAAGAGGTTGAGGCCCGTCTCCTCGGCGAACTCGAGGAACTCCGGGGACTCGTAGCCGCGAATTCCCACCTGGCTCACCGTCTCGAAGTCGGCGTACGGCGAGTCGGCGATCAACGCGGTGCTGGATCCGTGGAACTCGCGGCCGAAGAGGGGGCTCTCGGAGACGGTGTCCGTGTGGGCGTCGATCTGGACGAGGCCGACGTCGTCGTGGCCGGCGCCCTCCGCGAACCCGCGGAAGGCCGGATACGTACAGTAGTGGTCGCCGCCGATCGAGACCGGCAGCGCCCGCTCGGCCACCGTCGCGACGTGGGCGGCGATGCTCTCGGCGGTCGTCTCGTGATCCATCGGAAAGACCGGAACGTCCCCGCAGTCGGCCACCGCGAGATCGCCGAAGTCGACGGACTCGCCGGTCCGCATGTTCGTCAACCCGCCCTTGTACCCCGAGAGGTACGCCCACCAGCCGCTCGCCTCCCGCACCGCTCGGGGGCCGTATCGTGCCCCCGGACGGTTGCTCACGGCGCCGTCGTACGGGAACCCCAGAACGCCGGCGTCGTATCCCTCCAGCTCGCCGACGTCGCGGTGGTCGGCGTCGAGGAAGGTCGGGATGCCGGCGTACGGCAGGTCGATCGCCGAGGCGGGATGGGAGGCGCGAAACGCCTCGGCGGGCGTCTCCCGCGTCTCTCGCGTCACGCGCTCCCCTCCGTCGTTCCGGCGTTTGCGTCCCGTCTCGCTCGTTCGCTCCCGTCCTGGCGGGCTCGTCTCGTGTCGATCATGGGTGGTAATACGTTGCCACCAACTGCGCGCGGCGCTCCGTTAATCCTTTCTGCGCCATCCACGGGTCGGAACTCCGGCCTCTCTCGAGCGCCCAGCGGCTTGGAGACGTCTCCGTGGAGACACCTACTTGGAGTCGGCTCCCGAAGCCCGGCCATGGCCGACGAGTACCGCGACCTCTCTCACCCGATCGAGACGGGCATGCGCACGTTCCCCGGCGACCCGGCGGTCTCCGTGACGCCGGCGGCGACGATACCGGAGGACGGCTTCTCTGTCCGGGAGATCCGGTGTGGGTCCCACACCGGCACCCACATCGATGCGCCCGGTCACACCGAGCCCGAGGGCGGAACCCTGGACGACCGAGCGGTCGGCGAGTACGTGTTCACCGCGTGTTTTCGCGACCTGACGCCGTGTTCGCCGCGCGAGGCGCTCGGGCCCGACCGCCTTCCGGACTCGATCGACGACCCCGATGTCGACCTCGCGGTCCTGCGGACCGGCTGGGACGAGTACTGGACCGGCGGAAGGCCGGAGGAGGCGGACGCGCCCGCCGGGCCGGAAGGAAGCACGGACGATCGGTATCTCGATCACCCCTACCTCTCGCCGGCGGCCGCACGCCGCCTTCGGGAGGCGGACTGCGGCGTCGCCGTCGACGCCCTCAACCCGGATCCGACCCCGACCGCGAACGCCGACCCGGACGAGCCCGACGGGGTTCCCGTCCATCACGCCCTCCTCGGGGCCGACCTCCCGATCATCGAGAATCTGACGGGACTGACGGGGCTTCCCGAGCGGTTCACCCTCCTTGCGTTCCCGCTCCCGATCGCGGACGGCGACGGGGCGCCCGTGCGGGCGGTCGCGCACGTGCCGTGAAGAGTCTATTCGGCGTTTTCTCGCGTCGCTCCGCCTACTCCTCGGCGGCGTCGACGACCTCGTAGCTCACGTTCCCGTCGCGGAGCTCGTCGGTGTGTGCCGAAAGCCGGGTGGCCGTCGCGAGGAGGAGTACGTCGAGTCCCCTCGTCGCGGCCTCCCGGACCGCGCTCGCGGTGGCGAAGCGGACGTCCGGTTCGACGTCGGCCGTCCGCGCGGCGACGAGCGCCTCGACGCCCGCGACCGCGACGAGGTCGTGGTCGTCGGCGAGGCCCGCGATCCGGTCCGGATCGACCGCGTGGCTGCCGCCGTCGCGGACGTGCGGCACGGAGACGGCCGTCACGGACCCCAGATCGTAGTCGACGACGCCCTCGAAGTCCGTGATGCCGACGTCCTCGCCCGCCTCGGCGTCCGTCACCGCCACCGCGGTCGCGTCCCCGGTGTCCCCGGCCATCGCGTGGAGGATCCCCTCGCGCATGGTCACCGTCACGGTCTCGCCCTCCGAGAGGTCGGTCGCCGCGATCGCCGTCTCGATCTCCACCTGACCGATCACGTCCTCGGAGACGTGGGTGATGAACCCGCGCAGCTCCTCGGTCTTGGAGATCAGCCAGTCGACGCCCTCCTTCGTCACCTCGTAGCGACCCCGGCCGTGCTTTTCGACGTAGCCCTGCTCGATCAGATCGCGCAGGTAGTCGCTCACTGCCTGGGCCGTGATGCCGATGGCGTCGGCGATCTCCCGCTGGTTGACCGCCGGCTGGCGCTCGGCGATCTCCACGAGGATCTGGTACCTGGTGGCGTTCCGCTTGCTCTGGAGCACGCCGAACTCCTCGGTCGTCTCCGCGTTCCCCGGCATTACCCGAGTTCCGTCCGTCCAACTCAAATACCTTTGGTCGAATACCGACGAGATTGTTCCGATCGTCGGTTCGGGCCGGTTTTGAACAAACTCATTAGCACTAATACAACCAAAATTGTTTTAGGGTTCACCCGAGTTGCATACGCCGATGGCGAACGTCTCGCTTCCCCACGACGCGAAGGCCGGGCCGACGAAGCCGGCGGTGCGGGCCGTCCTGATCGACACGCTCGATCTCGACGCCGGCGACCACTTCGTGGAGATCGGCTCCTGTACCGGCGCCGTCACCGTCGAGGCCGCCCGTCGGGCCGGCCGAGTGACGGCGATCGAACGAAAACCCGAGCGGGCGGCGGTCACCCGCAAGAATCTCGACGCGAACGGCATCGCGGTCGAGGACGTTCCGGCCGCCGACGGCGGATCCGCGGGCGTGGGTGAGGGGTCGGGGCCCACTGCCGCCACCGCCTCCGATCACGCTGCCCCTGATCCTGCCACCCCCGATCACGCCGCCGTCGAGGTCCGCGAGGCGGAGGCGCCGGCGGGGATCCCCGGGGACGCCGACGCGCTCTTTCTCGGCGGCAGTCGAAACTACGAGGCGGTGCTCGACCGCGCCGTCGAGATCGGCGTCGACCGCGTGATCATGAACGTCTCCCGGCTGGAGGTCGCGGGCGCCGCCACCGAGGCGTTTCGCGAGCGCGGCCTCCTCGAGGACGTGCTGCAGTTCCAGGTGAGCCACGGCTACGAGCTGGCCGGCGCGACGAGCTTCGAGTCGGACAACCCCGTCTACATGCTGATCGGCGGCGTCGATGACCGCGAGGTCGCCGCCGACGGCGGCGTTCGTGGCGACGGGGGCGATCGATGACCCTCTACGGCGTCGGCCTCGGCCCGGGCGAGGCCGACCTCCTCACCGTCCGGGGTCGGGAGGTCCTCGAGCGCGCCGACGTGGTCTACTCGCCGGGGCGCCTCTCGCGGTCCGTCGCGACCGAACACGTCCCGGACTCGCGGATCGGCGACCTCGATTTCCCCATGACGCGCGACGAGGACGAGCTCCGGGCCGCCTGGCGGGAGGCCGCGGCGGAGATCGCCCCGCGCGCTCGCGAGGGGACCGCGGCGTTCGTCACCCTCGGCGACCCGAACGTCTACTCGACGTTCGGCCACCTCCGGCGAACGCTCTCGGCGTTTCACCCCGACGTCGACGTCGAGGTCGTCCCCGGCGTGAGCGCCGTCACCGCCTTCACCACCGCGCTCGGCGTCGAGGTCGCGGCCGGGTCGAGCCTTGCGCTCCGGGAGGCGGCCCGCGGCGCGGCCCCGACCGGCCCCGACCGCATGGTGCTGTTCAAGGTCACGGACGTCCCCGCGACCCACGAGAAGCTCGAGGCGGCGGGCTACGACGTCGTCTACGGTCGCCGGCTCTACATGGAGCAGGGCGAGACGGTCGTCACGGACGAGCCGGACGAGCTCGCCGACCGGGACTACTACACGCTCGCGTACGCGGAACGGCGCGACCTCGATTCGGAACTGCCGGCGACCGCGGCCTTCGAGTCGGAGGGGCGCGTGACGGACGGACCGAAGGTCACATCGAGCGAGCACTCGGACGCCGCGGGAACCGACGTCGAACGTCAGGAGATCGCCGAAAGCGAGGCATGCGGGGACGTCGCGCTCGGAAGCGGAGTCGCCGTCGATGGCCTCGGGTCCGCCCTCCGGAGGAGGCGATCACGATGACGGGGTCGGGAGGCTCGCCCGACGCCGGGGACACCGGGGACACCGGGGACACCGAGGACGCCACCGACCCGCAGGAGGCGATCGACGCCCGGACGGCCGCCGAGGCGGACGGACGCGATCCCCGGATCCAGGAACGAACCGCGGGCGAGGTCGGGGAGGGGATCCCGTTCATCGGGGCCGGTCCCGGCGATCCGGGACTGCTCACCGTGACGGGACGCGAGCTCGTCGAGGAGGCGGACCTCGTCGTCCACGCCGGCTCGCTCGTCAACAGCGAGCTGCTCGAGGCGTACTGCGCAGACGCCGAGCTGGTCTCGAGCGTCGGCAAGGACCTCGAGGAGCTGATCCCGTTGATGCGCGACGCCCACGAGGCGGGACGGAACGTGGTCCGCCTCCACAGCGGCGATCCGGCGATCTACGGTGCGGCCCTCGAGCAGATGGACGCGCTCGAACACGAGGGCGTCTCCACCTACCTCGTCCCGGGGGTCACCTCGGCGTTCGCCGCCAGCGCGACCCTTCGAACCCAGCTCACGCTGAACGGCGTCGCCAACCACGTCGCGTTCACCCGCCCGCAGGGCCGGACGCTCGACCCCGAGGACGACCACATCGGCGAGTTCGTCGAGATGGGCGACGTGACGACCTGCATCTACCTCGGGACCCACGCGATCCCCGAGACGATGGACCGACTTCTCGAGGACGGCCACGACCCCGAGACGCCGGTGGCCGTGGTCTATCACGCCTCCTGGCCCGACGAGGACGTGATCGAGGGGACGATCGAGACGATCGGCGAGGCGGTCGAGGAGGCGGGCTACCGCGCCTCCGCGCTCGTCGTGATCGGCGACGCGGCGCGCAAGACCGGCTACGAACGGTCGTACCTGTACGGCGACTGGGCGAACCGCGGATCGGATGCGGCCGAGGGGAACGATCCCAACGAGGCGGCCGACGCCGGCGATGTGGACGGCGCGACCGGGGACGATGACGCGCCGGGAACGGCCGACGCGGCCGGTACGACCGGGACGAGCGAAGCGAACGAGGCGGACGACTGATCACCATGACCCGACCGATTCACCGATGAGTACGGACACAGACGCCGACACCGATACCGGCACGACGACGGACGACGCATCGAACGGCTCGAACACCGGCAGATCGAACGCCGCCAACCCGAACGCCGATGGCTCGAACGCCGACGATTCCGGCGGCCACTGTTCCACCCCCGACTCGGACGGCGAGGTGGCGGAGGAGATCGCGATCGTGAGCTTCGAGCGCAAGCTCGAGACGGCCGAGGAGATCGTCGACGGTCTCGCGGACGAGTACGACAGCATCGACGTCATCGAGTACCACGGCGACGTCTTCGCGGAACACTGGGGCGAGTACGACTGCTTCGTCGGGCTCATGGCCTCGGGGATCGCGATGCGAAAGACCGCACCCCTCCTCGACGACAAGTGGGACGACCCCGCCATCGTGGTCGTCGACGAGGCGCTCACCTGGGCGATCCCGATCACGGGCGGCCACCACGGCGCGAACCAGGTCGCCCACGATCTCTCGAAGCTCGGCGCGGTCCCGGCGATGACCACCGCGAGCGAGGCGGCGGGCAAACAGGGCGTCGAGAGCAGGGCGAAGGCGCTCGACAGCCACGTCGTCAACGGCGACTCCACGGTGGCGACGAACCTCGCCGTCCTCAACGACGAACTCGGACCGGTCGCGCGCCTCGACGGGCCGCGGGCGGTCCTCGTCGACGACGACGTGACCGTCCTCAAGCGGAACGGCGGAAGCGGCGCCGACGATGCGGACGGCGCCGACGATGCGACTGACGCCGACGACCGCGTCGTCCTCGGCACCGGCACCGTCTCGGGCGTCGACGAGGAGCAGGTCCTCGACGCCTGGGAGAGGGCCCTCGACGACCTCGATCTGACGGTCGAGAACGTCGACTTCGTGGCCACCGGGACCAGAAAGGAGGGCGAGGAGGGGCTCTACGCGGCGGCGGAGGCGATCGGCGCCGGCGTCGTGCTCTTCGAGAAGGAGACGCTCCTCGAGTTCGAGGGTCCCTCGCCGTCCCGCTCGAAGGAGCTGATCGGCTGGCCGGGCATCGCGGAGGCGTCGGCGATCGCCGGCGGCCGCGAGCACGAACTCGCCCGCGAGAAGGAGCGGTTCGACGACGCCGTGACCGTGGCGGTGGGGCGGTAGAATGGCGGCTGATGAATCGGAATCGGCCGTCGCCGACGCCGACCTCGGAACCCTCTACGTCGTCGGGATCGGCCCCGGACTCCCGCACGCGATGACCCAGCGAGCACGGGACGTGATCGCCACCGCCGACTGCGTGATCGCCTCGAACCTCTATCAGGAGTTCCTGCGACGCGACGGGACCCTGCCGCCCGAGAGCGCGGCGGTCGAGGAGGCGGGCGATCCCGCGGCCACGGACGGCGGGGCGACCGCATCCGTCGGCGACGACGGCGACGGGGCCGGGACCGGAACCGGAACCGGGACGGTCCTGGAGCGTCCGAACGGGACCCGACAGACGCTCGTTCGGTCGTCGATGGGCCGCCAGATCGAGCTCGCGAAGGAAGCCTTCGAGCGCGTGCGCGCCGGCGAGGACGTCGCGCACGTCTCCGGGGGCGACCCGAACGTCTACGGGAAGAGCGACCTGCTGTTCACGATGGCCGACGCCGAGGACGCCCGCGACGTCCCGATCGAGGTGGTGCCGGGCGTGACCGCGGCGCTCGGCGGGGCCGCGAACCTCGGGGCGCCGCTGTCGAACGACTTCTGTACGGTCTCGCTTTCGGACAAGTGGCGCGGCTGGGAGGAGATCGAGGAGAAGCTGCGGGCGGCCGCGATCAGCGGGTTCGTGATCGTCCTCTACAACTGCTGGCGCGACTACGAGCGCGCGATCGAGGTGATCCGCGAGGAGCGCTCCGACGACGTGCCGGTCGGCATCTTCAACGACGCCGGCCGCGGCGACGCCGGGCGCAACCTCGAGGACGAGACCCACACGATCACCACCCTCGGCGAGGCGACGGCGCACGACGAGGAGGTCGGCGGGATGGGGACCTCCATCCTCGTCGGCACCCACGAGACGACCGTCTGGGAGAACGACCACGGCGAACACCTCGTCACCCCGCGCGGCGGGCGTGACGTCGACGACTTCTGATCATGAGCACGAACGACGCCACCGACACGACGGAATCGACCGATACGACCGATGCGATGGACGCGACCGACGCGATCGACGCGACGAAAACGAACGACGAATCGACCGCCGCCTCCGGCAGCTCCGCGTCGACCTGTGGCGCGGCGAGCTCCGCCACCGACGACGACTCCGGGTCCGCCTGCGGAGCGTCGAACCCGAGTTCGAGTGCGGGTTCGGAGTCGACGTGCGGCGGCTCGACGGCTACGTCGAAGAGGGACGCCACGGACGAGCGGGTGGAGTCGACCGTCGACGACTTCGAGGGCGACCCGGGCCGCCTCGTGGCGGTCGGGCTCGGCCCCGGCGAGCCGGAGGGGATGACCGCGCGCGCCCGTCGAGCGCTCCTCGAGGCCGAACACGTCGTCGGCTACACGACCTACATCGAGCTGCTCCCCGACGAGGTGACCGAGTCGGCCGAGGAGCTCTACGACACGCCGATGTGCGGGGAGGTCTCCCGGACCGAGGAGGCGATAGACCGGGCCCTCGCCGGCAACGACGTCGCGATCGTCGGCAGCGGCGACCCGAACGTCTACGCGCTCGCGGGACTCGCGCTCGAGATCCTCGAGTCGAAGGGCGCGACCGCCTCGGCGGTCGATTTCGAGGTCGTCCCCGGCGTTCCCGCGGCCCAGTCGTGTGGCGCCCGGCTCGGCGCCCCCCTCGTCAACGACACCGTCAGCGTCTCGCTTTCGGACCACCTGACGCCGATGTCGGAGATCGAATCCCGGCTCCACGCCGTCGCCCCCGAGGGGTTCACGATCGCGATCTACAACCCCTGGAGCCGCAAGCGCCGCGAGAACTTCGAGACGTGCTGTGAGATCCTGCTCGAACACCGCGACCCGGAGACGCCAGTCGGCGTCGTCCACGGCGCGGGCCGCGACGACGAACGCGTCGAGATCGTCGAACTCGGCGAGCTGGAGGAGCTCGGCGAGAGCGATCTGATCGACATGACGACCACGATCCTCGTCGGCAACGAGGAGACCTACGTCTTCGACGACCGGATGGTGACGCCGCGGGGCTACGAGTCCAAGTATGACTACTGAATCCTCCCACCGGAGCGAGACGACGGAGGCAGATCACGACCGCGAGGCCTACCGCGTCACCCTCGACCGGGACGCCTGTGAGGGGATCTTCGCCTGTCTCGTCCGCGACGACCGATTCCGCGAGGCCGCAGACGGACTGGCGGCGATCGAGGGAGCCGGCCCGGCCGGTAAACCCACGAACGCCGACGGGGAATCGCACGGAACCGTCGTCGCCCGGTTCGAGGACGATCGGCTCGCGGACGCCGAGCGGGCCGCGGCGGCCTGTCCGGTGGACGCGATCGAGGTCGAGGTCCCCGAGAACGACACGATCGAGGTGGTCGCGGATGAGTGACGCCGATCCGTCCCCTGCCGGCGGGACTCACGCGATCGAGCCCGTCGATGACCTGCTGGCTTCGGGTCCGGAGACGGCGTACTTCTGGGGTCGCGTGGCCGGCGACGGCGAACTGACCGAAACCTCCATCACGACGCGCGCCGGCGACGAGACCGCCGCGGACGCGCTCGCGGCGGTCGCGGGGACGAGCCGGACCGGGACCGACCACCGCGTCGCCGCTCGCGAGTCGGCCCACGACGCCTCGATCGTCCGGTTCGAGGACGAACACGAGATCCGCGTCGTCGGCGCGCCGGCCGAACGCGCCAGCGCGGCGTTCGGACTCCCGATCGACGGGGAACCGGGGGGCTACCGGTTCGACGCCTTCCGTGAGAACCGCCGGCAGCTCGTTCGGGGACTGTTGGAGGCCTGCGGCACCGTCTGCTTCCGCGAGTCGTCGGCCTCCGTCGGCGTCTCGTTCGTCCACGACGACCGGGCGCTCCTCGAGACGATCCGCTCGCAGCTGTCGGCCGCCGAGGTGCACGCCCCGAGCGACGACCTCTCCGAGACCTCCTCGGGCGGCTACTGGTTCGGACTGGCCGACGAAGCCGACGTCGCCGGGTTCGCCGAGTGGGTCTACGCCGGGAGCGACGAGTCCGGCCTGTACGCGGACGACCGGCGCGCGAAGCTCCGACGAAGCGTCGAGCGCGCGACCGGGGCGGCGGTGGGCGAGCTGGAGGAGTCACCGTGACGACGAGTTCCGACGCCGTTGGCCTCGGGGACGGTTCGTCCCGGTCCGGTGACCCCTCCAGCGCGTCGGCATCCCCGATCGACCCCGACGAGGAGGCCGTGCTGCTCGTCGGCCACGGCTCGCGGCGCGAACGGTCGAACGAGCAGGTTCGCGAGCTCGCGGCCGGCCTGGAGGACCGGCTCGGCATCCCCGTCGACGCGGGGTTCATCGAGCTCGCGTCGCCGTCGATCGACGAGGCGATCGCCGGGCTCGCGGCGAGCGTCTCGCGGATCGCCGTCGTCCAGCTGTCGCTTTTCGCGGCGAGCCACGTGAAGGCCGACGTCCCGCTCGCGGTTCGGTCGGCCCGGTCGGCGCATCCGGACGTCGAGATCCACAACGGGTCGCATCTGGGGATCCATCCCGCCATCGTCGACCTGCTCGACGACCGGGCCGCGGCGGTCGAGGCCGAACTGGGCGCCGATCGCGACGAGGACGAGGTGGCGGTCGTCCTCTGTGCCCGGGGATCCAGCGATCCCGACGCCAACGGCGACGTCCACAAGCTCGCCCGGCTGCTCCGGGAGGGGCGCGCCTTCGATCGCGTCGCCGCGTCGTTCATCGGCGTGACGGAGCCTCGCCTCGAGGAGACGCTCCATCGGGTCGCCACGGCCCGGCCGGACGCGGTCGTCGTGCTCCCGTACATGCTCGGCGACGGCGTGTTGACGGAGCGCATTCGCGAGGGGGCCGCCGAGTTCGACGCGGAGTACCCCTACGTCGACGCCGCGGCCGGCGATCCGCTCGGGACCGACTCGCGGCTGCTCGACGTCCTCGGCGACCGCTGGCAGGCTGCCCGGACCGGAAGCGTCGAGATGTCGTGTGACACCTGCAAGCACAAGGTCGAGCTGGACGGCTACGAGGAGGACGTCGGCGGCGCCCGTGCGATGTTGCGGGCCGTGACCCACCGCGAGTCGCACGCTGATCGCGAGGACGTCGACGACGATCCCCACGCCCACGATACGCCCGACGCGCACGTCGCGGTCTGTACCAACCAGACCTGTGCGGCCGACGGGGCGCCGGCGGTCCTCGAGCGCCTTCGCCAGGCCGTTCGCGACTCGGACGCCTGCGAGGCGCGCATCACCCGATCGTCGTGTCTCGGACGCTGCGGCGACGGGCCGATGGTGGCCGTCTACCCCGACGGCGTCTGGTACGGCGACGTCGACGAATCGGACGCCGGACGAATCGTCTCCTCGCACCTCGATCGGGGACGGATCGTCTCCGATCTGGTCGACGTCACGCTGTGAGGCCACGATAGGACGGACCGATACGAACATTTACGAACGACTTGCGAACCACTTACCGGACACACGGAACATCCACACACATGAGCTGTCACGAACTCGAAGCGCTACGACTCGGAGTGATGAACGTCCTCGGCACCGAGGACCGAACCGCCCGCGAACACGCGGAGGCCGAACTGGAGGGCCATCTGGAGGGTCCGATCGAGGCGCTCGCGAACGCGGAGACGCTCGACGCGATCGAGCGTCACCTCGATGCGGCCCTCGTCGACCTGGAGGCCGAGGTCGCAGAGACCGATTCCGCCGATCCGGAGTACGACTACCTGCGCGGCCGGCTCGTCGCCGTTCGCGACGCCGAACGCGCCGTGCGCCGGCTGACCGACCAGGGCGAGAGCCTCCTCGATGGACTCGGGGACGCCCACGACGTGCTCCACGAGACGTTCCCGGCCGAGGAGTGAGCGGTTTGCGGCCGGGTGGTTGACGATTTTCGGTCGAGAAGGTGACGACTCCCGGTCGAGGAATTTAACGCCGCCGGTCGAGAAACGCACCCTCCCGTCCTCGCGAACTTTTGACGGAACCGCACCCATTCGAAGTCGCGCTTCTCCGAGATCTCGACGTTACGCCGAGCTTCGCCCCGGATCCGGTTCCTCGATCAGCCCGCCCTCGTCGCCGAACTCGGCGGCGAGCAGGTCGGGGACGTCGCCGGGCGTCACGTCCGAGTAGAAGCGGCTCCGCGGGTGGATCGCCACCGCGGTGCCGTCCTCGCTACAGAGGCCGAGACAGCTCGTCTCCGCGACGTGGACGCTCGACCAGTAGAGGTCCCGGTCGCGAAGCCACGTCCGCACCGCCTCGAGGACGGCCTCGCCGCCCGCGTCCCCACAACAGGCGTACTCCGAGTCGCGCTCGGTCGTACAGACCAACACGTGGTCCGTGAATCCGTTCGCGTGGACGTCCTTGGTCCGGTCCCGCATCAGTCGGCGCTCGGAACTCGATCGCCGTTCGTCGATCCGGCCGCGCGTCGATCGTCGGCGGGCGGCGAGGACGACTCGCGTCGCAGCCACGCGTGGGCGCCCGCGAGGACCGCCCACAGCAGCGCCTGTCCGAACACCGTGAGCCCGACCAGCCCGGCCGACAGCTCCGCGGGAAGCGGGTTCTCGACCGGGTTCGCGGGCGCGAGAACTACGGGAACCGCGAGCAGCCCGAACGGCACCAGCGCCGCGGCCGCGGCGACGGTCGTCGACCGCCGGTCCCGTCGCGAGAGCCGATCGAAGGTGTACAGCGCGAGCAGACAACAGACGACGCCGAGAGCCACCATACCGGCGTAGAGGCGAACGCGGGTCGACACGGCGAGGAACTGTCGGGCGCCCGGCGGCTGCGGCGGCAACACGAGCCACGGCGCCACGGAGGCCGAAAGGAAACCGGCGGAGCCGGCGGCTACGTCAGGGGTCGCCGATCCGGAATCACCCGGGAGGACCGGCTCCAGCAGGTAGAACCCGCCCCCGAATACCACCGCGCCGAGGAGGACCCCCCAGAGCACGCTCGAGGCGATGCTCACGACGCTCGTGGTCGTCGCCGAAACGACGCCGTGGTCGTGGCCCGTCTCACCGACGACGCCGTGGTCCGTGGCGTCGTGGCTACTCCCGTCGTGGTCGTGATCCGCACCGGCAGCACCGGGGTCGCCGTCCGCCTCGATCGCCGCCTCGCCGTGGCCGAGCTCGTCGGCGAACGCGACGAGCGGGTTGGCGACGACGGCGACGAAGAGGCCGAAGACGAGCCCCGCGACGAGCCCCGCCTTGACGCCGCGGAGAACGTACTCGGCGAACATCCTCAGTGGCAGGTGACGCCGGCGGCGTGTCGGAAGTTGTGCAACGAGTCGTGGGCCATCGGCTCCTGGAGGAACAACAGCGCGAACCCGAGGGCCGCGACCAGCAGAACCCCGAGGGCGATCTGCGTCGGCGTGAGTTCGACCCGCGAGCGTTCGATCCGTCCGTGAACCGTCTCCGGCGTCGCGCCGGCTGCCTCCGTCGTGGCGTCGATCGCGGTCGTCATGATAAATACGATTTGCACAACATCAAGTAAGATTGTAAAACTTTCGAGTGAACGACGATCGAATTGTGTTCGATCGACGCGACCGTCGGACCCGACGTCCCGTCACCCCTCGTGAACGGTTCCGACGGTCGCGTCGATCCGGTCCGCCGAAAGCGCCGCCAGGGAGACGCGCTCGCCGGCGGTCTCCTCGACTATCACGTCGACGAGACTCGAACGGTCGTCCCGTTCGGGATCCCCGGCGTCGACGACCACCACGTGCGTGCCCGTCGCCGCCAGTTCGCGCGCCGCCTCGCGCGTCTCCGCGCTCGGGCTGCCGTCGGCCACGTTCGCCCGACCGTCCGTGACCACCACGACGACGCTCGCGGCGGGTTCGGCCCGGGCTAGGACCTCACCCACCGTTCGCAGTCCCGCGGAAAGCGGGGTCCGGTCGCCGGTCGGCACGTCCTTGAGGTGTCGGGCGGCCAGCTCGACGCTGTCCGTCGGCGGGAGCAACACGTCGGCCCCGGAGCCGGCGAAGGAGACCACAGCGACCTCGTCGCGGTGCTCGTAGGCGTCCTGGAGCAGCTCGAGAACCGTCCTCTTGGCCGCGCGCATCGCCGGGCGCATCGAGGCGCTGGCGTCGATCGCGAACGCGACGAGCGCGTCCGCGCTCCCGCGTCGGACCGACCGCCGGAGGTCGCGTGACTCGATCGAATCCGACCCGCGGCGGGTCGCCGCTCGGAGCGACGCGCCGACGTTCACGTCGGACGCTTCGGACCCTCCCGCCGGCTCGGATCGGATCCGCGGTCCCGAATCGGTCCCCTGGACGCCCGGGCGCGATCGCGAGCCGGATCCGCCGCCGACGTCGCCCCTCCCGGCGTCGATCGGCTCGGAAACCGAGAGGTCGGGCGCGCTCCCCGGCTCGATCCCGACGCGCGACTCGCCCGGGACGACGGGCGTCGCCTCCGGTCCGTCCGATCCGACGTCCCCGCCGCGTTCCCCCGCGTCGCCCGGCCGCGGTGCGTGCGAGTCGCCGGTTCCGTCTTTCTCGCCCGATTCGCCCGCCTCTCTCTCGCCCGATTCGTCCGCCCCTCCTCCGTTCGGATCGGCCGTATCTTCTCCGTCCGCGGTCGATTCCTCGCCCGGTAGGGTCGACTCGCCCGCGACCGACTCCGCCGATGGTCCGTCGCTCGGCTCGGCTCCGGGGTCGCGACCGTCGGTCCGACTCCGGTTTGATCGGTCCCTTCCGTCCTCGTCCGGCTCGCCCGTTCGATCGTCGCCTCCTCGTTCGCCGTCCGGCCGATCGTCGCCTCCTCGTTCGTCGCCGCCTGCTCGCTCCCCATCGCCACCTTCGCGATCCGTCGGATCGTGCTCGTGGTCTCCCCCCTTCGCGCTCCCGTCCCCTCGGTCGCCGCCGTCCTCCCCGCGTTCCGAGTCCGACGAGTCGGCGTCATCGAAGTGATCGTCGATGAGGTCCTCGGCGTCGGGCGCCTCCTCGAACGGGCGCGACCGCAGGCGGTGCGGGAGCGCGAAGGAGGCCGCCTCCCGGACGTCCGATTCGATGACGCGGCCGCGGTCCTCGAGCGCCGCGAACGTCCGGGCGGCGCGTGCGGTCGCGATGTCGCCGCGGTGTCCCTCGATCCCGGCGTCGCGACACAGCTCCGCGATCTCCTCTCGAAGCGATCGAGGCAGCGTGACGTCCGGGAGTCGCCGCCGCGCGCGTTCGAGCCGGTCGCGATACGCCGACTGCGTCGTGGAGTCGGTCGCCTCCTCGCGGTCGATGCCGTCCCCGGACCGACCGAGCGCCCGATCGATGATCGCCACCCGATCGTCGATAGAACGACATCCCTCGATGGTCGCCTGGAGGGCGAAGCGGTCGCGAAGTTGGGGACGGAGGTCGCCCTCCTCGGGGTTCATCGTCCCGACGAGGGTGAACTCCGCGGGGTGGGACACGCTCACCCCGTCGCGCTCGACCCGATTCACCCCGCTCGCGGCCGCATCGAGGAGCGTGTCGACGAGGTGGTCCTCGAGGAGGTTCACCTCGTCGACGTAGAGGATCCCGCGGTTGGCCCGCGCGAGGAGCCCCGGATCGAACTCGTAGTCGCCGCCCAGCGCGTCGGCCACCGACAGCGTCCCCACGACGCGCTCGCGGGTCGCGCTCAGCGGGAGCGTCACCAGCGGAACCGGACGCTCGACCGTCTCGAGTTCTGCTCGTGCGCGCTCGCGGCAGTCCGCACACTGTCGGTCGGGATCGGCGGGCGGACAGCCGTAGGGACACCCCGCGACGGCCGTCCGCGTCGGGAGGAGGTCCGCGAGCCCCCGGACGGCGGTCGACTTCGCCGTCCCCTTTTCGCCGCGGATCAGGAGACCGTCGAGGTCGTCGTCGGCCGCGACGGCGAGTAAACCGCGCTTGAGTTCCCCCTGACCGACGATCCCGGCGAACGAGGGCGCTTCGCCCCGATCGTGCGAAGCCTTTTTGTTCTCTCCTAAATCAATCATACTTGTCTTAGACTCACGGAGGTTTAACAACGTTATGCCAACCATCGGGATCTACACCGCGACCGAGAACGAACTGGGGTCCATCGGGCGGGCGGCCGAGGAGGTCGACGCAGACCTCCTCGTGCGGTCGGCGAGCGACCTGGACGACGAGACCGACGCAGCCGCCTTCGTCGACGAGTTGACCGACGCGACCGCCGTTATCTGCTGGCTCCACGGCTCCGAAGGGAGCATGCCCGGCTACGAGAGCGCCGTCGACCGGCTGCGGGAGGCCGGCGTGCCGCTCGTGGTCAAGTCCACGGGCGACGCCTACGCGATGGAGGACACCACCGTCGATTCGGCCGCCCGCGAGCGCGTCTACGAGTACCTCGACAGGGGCGGGACCGTCAACGTGGCCAACTGCCTGCGGTTCCTCGTGGACGAGTACGCGGGCTCCGAGGACGTCGGTGCGTCCGCCGTGGACGCCGCGGACGACGAGGACCGTCCCTACGACGACCCCGTCGCGCTGCCGACGGAGGGGGTCTACCACCCGGATCACCCCGGCGCGAGCTACGACGAGCTGCTCGCGACCCACGATCCCGAGTCGCCGACGGTCGCCGTCTGGTTCTACGAGTCCCACTGGACCCACGAGAACCTGCGATACGTCGACGCGCAGGTGCACGCGCTCGAGGCGCAGGGCGCGAACGCGCTCCCCATCTTCTGTAACCCGGCCTCCGAGGAGGACGGGGGCTGGGACGCCGAACGCGTCACGGACGAGTGGCTCGTCGATGCTGACGACGAGCCGGTCGTCGACGCCGTCCTCTCGTCGTTCATGTTCTCGCTGGCGATGGACGAGCGCGGGCGCGAGGCGAGCGACGAGGGCGACTCCGCCGAGGACGTCTTCCTCGACCGCCTCGGCGTGCCCGTGATCCAGACGGTCACGACGATGCGCTCGCGATCGCGATACGACGCGAGCGACACCGGGGTGATGGGCTTCGAGCTGGCGCTTTCGGTCGCGCTCCCGGAGTTCGACGGAAACGTCATCACCCACCCGATAAGCGGCAAGGAGCGGACCGACGACGACGCCGACATCGGCACGGCGCCGAAACAGCATTTCCCGATCGACGACCGGGTCGACCACGCCGCCCGCCTCGCGGTCAACTGGGCCGAACTCCGACACACGCCGAACGCGGAGAAGTCCGTCGCGGTCGTCCTCCACAACTACCCGCCGAGCGACGACGGCATCGGAACCGCCTTCGGGCTCGACACCCCCGAGAGCACGGTCAACCTCCTCTCGGAGCTCTCCGACCGCGGGTACGATCTCGGCGATGACGAGGCGAGACCCGACGAGACCGGAACGGGCGCGGGCCCGCCCGTCGACGGCGCCGACCTCATCGACCGGCTGACCGACCAGTTGACTCTCGATTCCCGGTGGGTGGCTCCCGAGGACGTCCGCGAGGCGAGCGTCGACGTCGTCCCCACCGACCGCTACCGCGAGTGGTTCGACGCCCTCGACGAATCGCTGCGGGAGAACGTCCTCGAGGAGTGGGGCGATCCCCCCGATCGACCCTTCGCGATCCCCGGCGTCGAGTTCGGGAACGTGCTCGTCACCGTCCAGCCGCCCCGCGGGTTCGGGATGGATCCCTCGAAGGTCTACCACGACTCCGACCTCCAGCCCCCGCACGACTACGTGGCGTTCTACGCCTGGCTGCGCAACGCCTTCGAGGCCGACGCGGTCGTCCACCTCGGCACCCACGGCAGCCTGGAGTGGCTGCCCGGCAAGACGGTCGGGCTCGACGGCGAGAGCGCGCCGGACGGGCTGATCGACGACGTGCCGAACGTCTACCCGTACGTGATCAACAACCCCGGCGAGGGGACCCAGGCGAAGCGGCGCTCGTACGCCGCGATCGTGGACCACCTCACGCCGGTGATGGGCAACGCCGGCACCTACGACGAGCTCGCGGAGCTCGAGGAGCTGGCCGACCGCTACCGCGAGGCCGGCATGGAGGACGCTCGCACCGACGACGGCGAGCACCTGGAGCGCCTCCTCCGGGAGACGGTCGACGACCTCGACCTCGCGGTCGAGCTCGGGATCGAGGGAACGATCGACGACCGGGCCGACGTTCGTGGTCCCGAGGAGGCCGGCTCGACGCTCGCCGAGGGCGACGTCGACGGCGACGACCTCGACGTCGACGAACTCGTCGAGCGCGTCCACGAGTACCTCACCGACGTGAAGACGACCCAGATCCGCTACGGACTTCACACCATGGGCGAGCCGCCGGCCGACGATCGACTCGTCGAGTACCTCGTCGCGCTCACGCGCCTGGAGAACCCCGGCGGACCGAGCCTCCGCGAGAGCGTGGCCGGCGTCCTCGGGGTCGATCACGAACGAATGCTCGAGGAGCCGGGAACCTACGACGAGGACCTCGGAATGACGCTTTCGGCGGCGGCGGACGTCGTCCACGAGACGAGCCTCGACCTCGTCTCCACCCTGGCCGAACGCGGCTTCGACGTGCCCGACTCGGAGGTCGACGGCAGGGACCGCGCGACGGCCGAGAGGGACGCGAACGCGAGCGAGAGCGTGGAGGAGGACGCACAACCGGGGAGTACCGGGGACGACCGCGAGGTGAACATGAACCTCCTCGTCGTCGATCTCGACCCGATCGGCGACGCCCGCGCGAAGCCGGGCGCACACGAGGACCTCCGCGAGGCGCTCGCGTTCGTCTGCGAGGAGGTGGCCCCACGCGTCGAGGGCGCGGAAACGGAGATTCCCCGAACCGCGGACGCGCTCTCCGGCGAGTACGTCCCGCCGGGCGGCAGCGGCGCGCCCACGCGCGGCGGCGTCGACCTCCTGCCGACCGGGCGCAACTTCTACACGCTCGATCCCCGGAAGGTGCCGGCCAGGAGCGCCTGGGAGGTGGGCCGCGAGGTCGCCGCGGGCGTCGCCGACCGCCACCGCGAGGAGCGCGGCGAGTACCCCGAGGAGATCGGCGTGGTCGCCTGGGGTACCCCCACCGTTCGGACCCGCGGCGAGACGATCGCGCAGGTCCTCGCCCTGATGGGCGTCGAGCCGCAGTGGACCGACGCCGGTCGGGTCGACGACGTGGATCCGATCCCGCTCGAGGAGCTCGGCCGGCCGCGGATCGACGTCACGACCCGCGTCTCCGGGCTCTTCCGCGACGCCTTCCCGCAGGCGGCCGGCGTGATCCACGACGCGGTCGAGGCGGTCGTCGAACTCGACGAGCCCCACGACCGCAACTACGTGAAAAAACACGTCGAGGAGGAGACGGAGCGGCTGGAGGTCGAGGGCGCGGAGGACCCCGAGGCGGCCGCGGCCCACCGCGTGTTCACGACCAAACCCGGCGGCTACGGCGCGGGGACGAACAAGGCGGTCGACGAGGGGAACTGGGAGGACCGCGGGGATCTCGCCGACGTCTACACCCAGTGGGGCGGCTACGCGCTCGGCAAGCGCGGGCGCGTCTCCGCGGCCCACGACGCCTTCGAGCGCCGTCTCGGAAACGTGGAGGCGACGGTGAAGATCGAGGATACGGCCGAACAGGACGAGTTCGACAGCTCCGACTGGTACGCGTTCCACGGCGGGTTCATCACCGCCGTCTCCGAGATCGCCGACGAGGAGCCCGCCTCCTACGTCGGCGACTCGAGCGATCCGGACGCGGTCTCCGTCTACACGAACGAGGAGAAGGTCCGCAAGGCGATGCGCGCCCGGGTGCTCAACCCGAACTGGATCGACAGCATGCGAGAACACGGCTACAAGGGCGCCGGCGACCTCTCGACGACCGTGGACGTCGTCCTCGGGTGGGATGCGACCGCCGGCGTCGTGAGCGACGCGCTGTGGGCGGACGTCGCGGGGAAGTACGCCCTCGATCCCGACCGGATCGAGTGGATGCGGGAGGTGAACCCGTGGGCCCTCGAGAGCATCACGGACACGCTCCTCGAGGCGATCGACCGCGGGCTGTGGGACGCGGACGCCGCGACCGAGGACCGGATCCGCGACGTCAACCTCCGGGTCGACGGCGACCTGGAGGCACGAGAGAGCGGATCGGGCGCGTCCGACCACGACGCTGCGGAGGTGACGAGCGATGACGACTGAGGGTGCATCGAGCGACGGAACGACTGAAGGTGTGTCCTCTGAGGATACCTTCGACGAGTACGCCGACCTCGGCGCGACCACCGAGAACGCGATGGAGATCGCGGAGACCAGCATGGACCGGGTCCGAAAGCTCGTCCCCCAGGAGACGATCGCCGACCGAATCAGGGGGAAGTCAGTTCACGCGACCGGCGATCCGGAGTTCCAGCACCTCGTCCGGTTCACCGGACCGACCGACGATGCGCCGGTCCGCGCCGGCGCGCGGGCGGTCCTCGAGTCGCGACCGATCGTGACCGACATCACGATGGTGAAGGCGGGGATCACCGGCCGCGGCCACGACTGTCCGGTGCGAAAGGCCATCGGAAACGGCGCCGAGCTGGCCGAGCGGACGGGAATGACACGAACCGCGGCGTCCGTCCTCGAACTCGACCGGGAGGGCGTCTACGACGACGCCATCGCGGTGATCGGCAACGCGCCGACCGCCGCGCTCGCGTTGGCCGACTGCATCGAGGACGGCACCCGCCCCGCCGTCGTGGTCGCCACGCCGGTCGGGTTCGTGAAGGCCGCCGAGAGCCGCGAGCGTCTGCGTGCCGTGGCCGCCGAACACGGCGTGCCCGCGATCTCGAACGTCGGACGCCGCGGCGGTAGCGGGCTCGCCGCCGGCCTGACGAACGAGCTCGTCCACGTCGCGAGCGACGTCCGCGACGGCTCGATCGACGCCGAGTGGGCGGCCGATCTCCGATGAGCGACGACTACGATCTCGAGTCCGGACCGGATCCCGCGGCCCTCGCGGCGGCCGCGCCGGAGTCGGATCTCGGCTCGTCGACGAACGAACCCACGACGGACGAACCGACGCCCGACGACCGTGAACCGGTCCACGCGGTCGGGATCGGCCCGGGGAATCCCGAGTATCTGACGCCGCGCGCGCGGCGAGCGGTCCGCGAGGCCGACGTCGTCGTCGGCTTCGAGACCGTCGTCGCGTTCCTCGAGGAGGCGATGGCCGTCGACGCCGAGGTCCTCACCTGCGGGTACCGCGACGAGGCCGAGACGCTCGACGCCTTCGCGAACCGCGTCGCCGACGGCGCGGTCGGAACCGCGCTCTTGATGGGCGATCCGAACCACTCCGGCTACCAGTTCGTCGGCAAGGTGCAGGCCGCCGTCGACCGCCCGGTTCGGGTGATACCGGGGATCTCCTCGCTACAGGTCGCGGCCAGTCGCGCGCGCACGCCGATGGAGGAGACGACCTTCGTCACCCTGCACAAGAGCGGCGACCTGGAGGCCGACCTCGCGAGGATTCGCCGCGACGTCGGCGATCGCCACCTGCTCGTGTTGCCGCGCCCCTACGACCTGATGCCGGAGGACGTCGCCGCCGACCTCCTCGACGCCGGCGCGTCCGCGAACCTCGACGCGCTCGTCCTCGAGCGACTGACCCACGACGACGAGGCGATCACGCACACGACCCTCGGCCAACTCGCCGAGCGGGCGAGAACGGATGCGTCGGCGGACCCGTCCCCCGACGAGTCGCGGTTCTCGGATCTGTCCGTGCTCGCGGTTCGCGCCGACCGCTGATCCGATACGGTCGTTCCCTCGAGTTCGTTCGCTTCGATAGGTGCCACTTCCGGACCTCTCGATTCGCGGATCTCGGGAGTTCGAGTCGTCCGACCACAACCTATTTTAGATCCGCCTTCCTCGTGGTTAGCAAACGAACTTTGGTTAGTTCAAAATTACTTTACTTACACGAATGACGACCGAATCACTCCTGCTCATCGGCCGCGACACGAGAACCGCCCGCGAGGACTTTCGAGTTCACGCCGACAGACTCCGTGGAAGCGCCGGCGTCGACGACGTGGATATCGCGCTCTACGAGGAGGAGCCGGTTCGCGAACTGCGCGACCGGTTCGTCGAGATCGACGACGACGTCGTCTATGCCGTCCCCATGTGTGCGGCCCACTCCCACGACACCCTCGATGCCGTCCCCTCCGCGCTCTCGTACGTCGAGGGGGAGGTCCGCTACTGCGAGCCGGTCGGCCGCAGTCCGGCCGTCACGGACGTCCTGGAGGAGCGCGCCGCGGCGTCGGTTCCGCCCGACGACGACGCCGCGATCGCCATCGTCGCCTTCGGGAGCAGCTCGAAGCCCCACCACCGACGCACGGCCGAGTTCCACGCCGAGCGGCTCCGCGAGCGCTCGGGATACGGCCAGGTCCACATCAGCTATCTGGTGCAGAATCCGGCGGTCGAGTGCGCGCGATACGCGATCGAGAAATCGCGGGCGGTGGCCGTTCCCCTCTTCGTGACCCGATCGCCGGCCACCGAGGAGCGGATCCCGGCGGCGCTCGAACTCGACCGCGGCGGCCTCGAGTACGCCCCACCCCTCGGGAGCCATCCGCGAGTCACCGACGCCATCCGGGCGGAGGTCGAACGGCGCCGCGCGCTGGCCGCCGACCCCGGCGGCGAATCCACCCTCGAAGAGCAGGTTACGCGCTCGCGACGTCCGGTCGCCACCGACGGCGAGGGCGTCGGAGAGCGCTGAGTCGCCCGGAATCGTCGGTCGCTTCGCTCTACTCCGTCTTCTCCGCCAACAACACGAGCGCGGTGCTGTCCGCGGTCGCGACGGGCGAGATCGCCTGATCGCCGTCGAACCGAACTGCGTCGCCGGCGTCGAGATCGTACGTCTCGGACCCGAGGTGCATCTCGATCTCGCCCTCGATCAGGTACACGACCACGTGTCGGTCCGGATGGTCGTGAGGCTCCACGCGCTCGCCCGCGTCCAGCCGGAGTCGGATCGTCGTCGGTTCCGAGCCCGGGAAGACGTTCGCGTGTGGCTCGCCCGACAGCTCGGCGAGCGGTTCGACGCTCGCCATCCTCAGGCCTCCCGATCGGGTTCGAATTCCCCGCGTTTGATCCCGCGACGGACCGGACCGTGCTCCTCGTCGGTCGGCGGCGGAGCCGTGATCAAAAGCGCCTCGAGCCGGCCGTCCTCGTCGGCTCTGATCCCGCGATCGACGCCCGCCTCGACGGCGATCACGTCGCCGGGCTCGACCGCGTGGGTCGTCTCGCCCTCCCGAACGATCCCGGTTCCGTCCCGAACGCTGACGACGAGGTCGCTTTCGGGCGCGTGGACCGGGATGAACTGCCCCGGCTCGAAGTACCCGCAGACGACCTTCGCCCGATCGCTTCGAAACGCCTCTTGCGCGCTGAAGCGCCCCTCCAGGTAGGTTCGCTCCGCGTCGAAGTCGATCTCGGGCATCCTCAGATCCCCCCCGTGGACCGCGATCGGTTCGACGTTTCCCCGTGCGCCGGCCTCGTCTCGGGTGTGCCTGCGTCCATGCGTTCGATCGAAGGACACCTCGACGGACGGGCGTTTCCCCGAACGTATTCGCACGCCTCGACGACGGGTTCGCGATCGATGATCCCCGTCGAGTCCAGGGATCGCCCGCCCCTCTCGAGCCTGGTCGGTATCTCACTGTGTGGCCGACGTCTCCTCGACAACCGGTCGTCGTCCCCGAACCGCTCCCCCGGCCACGCGAATCGATTCGACGTCCCGACGCCCTGTCGTTGCGAACGCAGACTGCTGTACGGATTTCGCGATGGGAGAACAAGTAGGGGGGAGGTCGCGGTGGGGACAATTGTTTATTAATAACCCGTTTCCACTCTACGTATGCTGGCCTCAAGCACTTCGTTCATCGATTCGATCGCACGGGAGATCGCCCTGTGGGGCGGTGTGCTCCTCCTGCTCGCCAGCGTCCTTTCGTTCTACACGGGATGGAACAAGCGGAAGCTGGCCGGGGTCATCTCCGAGACTCCCCGACGACCGATCGCTGAAGTACGATCGCCGGGGGTGATTCGGATCCGAGGTGAGATCTCTCCACGAGTCCCCCGGGAAACGTTCACGTCCCCGATCAAGGGTGACGAGAGCTGCGTTCTATCGGCGTGGGAGATCAAAGAAAAATACGACTCTCCGAAGACGAAGTCGTGGGAGCGCTCCGCGTGGGGCGTCAAAACGGTCCCGTTCTCCCTCTCGAACGACGATGCGGAGCTGCTCGTCGAAATCGATGACGAAGTCGTCGGGAACGAAACGGACGGCGTGTTCACGCCGGAAACCCTGCTTTCGGCGGACGGCGTCTCCGTCGAGGGACTCCAGTGCGAGTTCGAAGCGTTCGATGCACACGTCGAAACGGATTACGACGAACCCCCGCCGGGACGGGTCGCGGAATTCTTGGAGCACACCGACGGGCTGTCGGTCGATCCGATGACGACCCTCGCCGGCGATTTCAGCGTTGATGCGAGCAAACGAAAGTACTCCGAACAGACGATCAAATCCGGGGACACGGTTAGCGTCCTCGGCTACGCCCGACCTCGACGTGACGGGATGGAGTCAACTGCTCACCCCGCGGATCTGGTGGTGACGCCCACGAACGAGTCCACCCTGTACCTCTCACAACGACCGTTCGACGAGATGCCGAACGGTGGTGGGGCCTTGGTGTTCAGTCTACTGACCGGCGTTCTCGGTACCGGTCTTCTCGCCTTCCGGTTCGTCGCGTAAGCCGGATGCTTGGTGTGGCGGATATGGCCGTTCTCTCACCCACGGGACGCCGATTTTATATCGCGAAATGAGATATATCCTGGTGTGAGGAATTGCCACTGTGAAAGATTTTATCACACGATGTTGGAATCTTGAGCCGATGGCAGACTCCGAGCTACTCGAGGGGGAGGTCGCCGTCGTCACCGGCGGCGCGAGCGGTAACGGTCGGGAGATCGCGCTCACGTTCGCCGAGGAGGGCGCGGACGTGGTCGTCGCCGACGTCAACGAGTCTCCACGCGAGGGCGGCGTGGAGACGCACCGGCGAATCCGGGAGGAAACGGACGCGTCGGCGATCCACGTCGACTGTGACGTCTCGGACGTCGACGACGTCTACGCCGCGGTCGAGGCCGCAGAGGAGTTCGGAGGCGTGACCGTGATGGTGAACAACGCGGGCATCACCGAGAGCCGGTCCTTCCTCGAGACCACGGAGGACGAGTACGACACCATGATGGACGTCAACGCCAAGGGGACGTTCTTCGGCTCGCAGGCCGCCGCCAAGTCGATGCTGGACGGTGGACGCGAGGGGTCGATCGTCAACATCTCCAGCACGTCCGGCCTCCGCGGTCGAGCCGACGGCGTGAGTTACTGCACCTCGAAGGGCGGTATCAGGCTGATGACGTACGCGCTCGCCGACGCGCTGGCTCCGGACATCCGCGTCAACGCGGTGCATCCGGGGTTCACCGACACGGCGATGACGCGCGGCGGGTTCGTCGATCCGGACTCCAGAGCGGAGTTCTTCGAAAAGGAGATGCCGCTCGGCCGGCCGGGTCAACCGAACGACACCGCCAACGCCGTGCTCTATCTGGCGAGCGACCTCGCGTCGTTCGTCACCGGCCACTCGCTCGTCGTCGACGGCGGCGTGACCGCGACGAAGTAGCGGCGACTCATTCCCCGCGGTCGTCGGGAACGTTCGCCAGCTCGTCGGCGATCCCCGTGTATCCCGCGGGCGTCAGGGCGTCGAGCTCCGCGCGAACCGATTCGTCGACCGGCAGCTCGGCGAAGAGGTCGCGAAAGTCCGCGAGCGTGACGCGCTTCCCGCGGGTCAACTCCTTGACGCGCTCGTAGGCCTCGGTGTCGCCCTCCCGTCGCAGGATCGTCTGGACGGCCTCGCCGATGACCTCCGGGGTCGCCTCGAGCTCCTCGCGCATCACCTGCTCGTTCGGAACGACCTTCCCCAACCCGTCGGCGACCTTCGAGTAGCCGATCAGGCTGTGAGCGAGGGCGGCACCGACGTTCCGCTTGACGGTCGAGTCGGAGAGGTCCCGCTGGAGCCGGGAGGTGGTGACGTAGTCGGCGAGGAACGTGAGGTCGGCGTTGGCCTTCGAGAGGTTCCCCTCGCTGTTCTCGAAGTCGATCGGGTTCACCTTGTGGGGCATCGTCGAGGAGCCGGTCTCGCCCGCGACGGTCTCCTGGCCGAGGTAGCGGTCGGAGACGTAGAGCCAGGCGTCGAGATCCAGATCCCGGAGCACGTTGTTGATCCCCCGCACCGCATCGAAGACGGCGGCCAGGTCGTCACAGGGGTTCACCTGCGTCGCGAGGTCGACGTGTTCGAGGCCCAGATCGGTCACGAACGACCGGGAGAACGCTCGCCAGTCGACGTCCGGATAGGCGGCCTCGTGGGCGGCGTAGGTTCCCGACGCGCCGGCGAGCTTGCCGGCGATCCCGTCCGTCGCGTCCTCGAGCCGGCCGAGCCCTCGCCCGAGGCGGGCCGCGTAGACCGCCATCTCCTTGCCGAAGGTGGTCGGCGTCGCCGGCTGTCCGTGGGTCCGTGCGAGCATCGGGACGTCCCCGTACTCGTGGGCGAGCGCGGTCAGCTCGTCGCGCACCTCCCGGATCGCCGGAACGAGAACCTCCTCGATCGCGGGTTTGACGAGGAGTCGGTGGGCGAGGTTGTTCACGTCCTCGCTCGTGAGCCCGAAGTGGATCCACGGGAAGAGTCCCTCCGCGTCGCCGATCGGTGCCGTCCTCTCGTTTTCGATCTCCGAGAGCCGAACGCGCAGGAAGTACTCGACCGCCTTCACGTCGTGGTTCGTCGCCTCGTACCCCTCGGCGCCGTGCACCTCGAGGTCCTTGATCAGGCGGGCGTCGTCGACGTCGAAATCCCGATATACCGACCGTATCGCGGCGCGAGCGTCCGGACCCAGGTCGATCGGCGTCGCGTCCAGGTCGGCGAGCGCGATCAGGTATTCGGCCTCGACCCGGGTACGGGCCCGCATCAGGCCGGCCTCGCTCGCGTACGGCGAGAGCGGCTCGGTCCGTCGGGCGTATCGGCCGTCGAGCGGCGAGACGGCCGCGAGCGGGTCGTCCCGCGGAAGGTCGGCGATCGCGTGACCGCCGTCGGTACGCGGTCCTCGGTGATCGTGCATGTCCGATGCTGCCGTCGGGGACCGCAAAAGCGTATCGATGGATCGCCCACGGGTGTGCATACATCACGACGTTTCTGCCTCTAACTCGCGTCCATCTATCCGCGTTCGTGGATCCCCCTCGCCGATCGACCGCAACCCATATGGTCGGCCGCGAGGACGCTCGGGTATGAAGATCGCCGGACTGGCCAGCAATCGAGGCCGAAACCTGCTGCACATCGACGACGTGACCCCGGGCGGCGCGGAGCTGTCCGTCGTGTTGAGCAACCGGGAGGGCGCTCCCGTCGTCGAGTCGGCCGCCGAACGCGGGATCGCCACCGAGGTCGTGGTTCGCGGGTCCGAGGAGTCGCGGGAGTCGCACGAACGACGGATCCTCGATCGGCTCTCGAGTTACGACTTCGACCTCGTCTGTCTCGACGGCTACATGCGCGTGTTGACGGACGAGTTCCTCGAGGACGCTCCGACGACGATCAACGTTCATCCGTCCCTGCTCCCGGCGTTCCCCGGGATGGACGCCCACGAACAGGTCCTCGAGGCCGGCGTCCGCACGACCGGCTGTACGGTCCACGTCGTCACGGAGGAGGTCGACGCCGGACCCGTCCTCACCCAGGAGCCGGTGCCGGTCTACGAGGACGACGACGTGGACAGCTTAAAGCAGAGAGTGCTATATGAATCGGAGTTCGCGGCCTACCCGCGGGTCGTCCGCTGGTTCGCACAGGACCGCGTGACCGTCGACCGGGAGGCGGGCACCGTCTCCATCGACGGCGACACGGGTGGCGACTTCCCGACCCGACGGTTCGTCTCGGAGGACCGCGGCGATCGGCTCCGGTACGGCGAGAACCCCCACCAGGACGCCGCCCTCTACGTCGACGACGCCTGCGAGGAGGCCACCGTCGTCGGCGCGCCCCAGCTCAACGAGGGCGCGAAGGGCATGGGCTACAACAACTACAACGACGCCGACGCCGCCCTCTCGCTCGTCAAGGAGTTCGAGGAGCCGGCCGCCGCCGTGATCAAACATACGAACCCGGCGGGGTGTGCCACGAGCTCGACGATCGCGGACGCCTACGACCGCGCGCTTCGAACTGACGCCAAGTCGGCCTTCGGCGGCATCGTCGCGCTCAACCGCGAGTGCGACGTCGAGACCGCCTCGGCGGTCACCGACTCGTTCAAGGAGGTCGTCATCGCGCCGGGCTACACGGACGCGGCCCTCGACGTGCTCACCGAGAAGTCGAACCTGCGGGTGCTCGACGTCGGTCCCCTCGGCGACCGGGAGGACCGGTTCCACGAGACGCTCACGGAGAAGCCGCTCGTCGGCGGCCGGCTCGTCCAGGAGCGTGACCGGCAGTCGCCGACGCCGGACGACCTCGAGGTCGTCACCGAGCGCGAGCCGACCGAGACGGAACTCGAGACGATGTGTTTCGCCTGGCGAACGATCAAACACGTGAAGTCGAACGGCATCGTCTTCGCCACGGGGACGGAGACGGTCGGGATCGGCATGGGACAGGTCTCCCGCGTCGACGCCGTCACGCTGGCGGCGATGAAGGCCGACAAGGACGCGGAGGGCAAATCCGCGGCGGGCGCCGTCATGGCCTCCGACGCCTTCTTCCCGTTCCCCGACGGGATCGAGGAGGCCGCCGAGGCCGGCATCGAGGCCGTGGTGCAACCGGGCGGGTCGGTGAACGACGAGGACGTCATCGAGGCCGCGAACGAACACGGGATGGCGATGGCCTTCACCGGATCGCGAAGCTTCAAACACGATTGAGGTCGGCTCCGTACCGATCGTCGATGTCGTGGGAAACACGGGATCGTCGCCGTCGAATAGGGGTCGTCGACGGCGCGTCACCCGGAACCGTCGACGGCGCGGAACACAAGAATTGTAACCACGCGTGTGGACCCTCCGTGTATGTCTCCTCCGGGGTCCGAGGACCGGCGAGGGCGCGTCGACGACGCCCTCGATCGTCGGACGCTCGCGGCCGTGGCGGCCGTGACGGTTCTCGGGCTCGCGCTTCGATTCTATGACCTCGGGGGGAGGGTCTTCCACTGGGACGAGGGCCGCGTCGGCTACTGGACGCTTCGATACGCCGAGACCGGCCATCTCGAGTACGAGCCGATCATTCACGGGCCGTTTCTGCGGGTCGTAAACGGCGCGCTCTTCGGGATCGTTCCGCCCACCGACGCCTCCGCGCGGCTCGTCGTCGCGCTCGTGGGGGGACTCCTCCCGCTCGGTGCGCTGTTGTTTCGATCGCGTCTGGACCGGCTCGAGACGGTTTCGCTCTCGGCCCTCCTCGCGTTCAACCCGCTTCTCGTCTACTACTCGCGGTTCATGCGCAACGACGTGCTCGTCGGCGCCTTCGCGGTCCTCGCGCTCGGGTTCGCGATCCGCGCGATCGACGCGCGCCGGGTCGGACACCTGTATGCGGCCGCCGCGCTGCTCGCGCTGTCGCTTTCGACGAAGGCGAACACGATCCTCTACGTGCTCTGTTACGTGGGCGCCGGCGCGTTGGTTCTCGACCATCGGATCGCGCGGGACGCCCGACGCGATGGACTTCGCGCGACCATCGCGGCCGAGATCCGGTCGTATTGGCGTGGACTCTCGGAGATCGCCGGTGACCGTCACCCGGTCGCGTTCGTCCTCGGACACGGCGTCGGCCTCGCCTGCGTCTTCCTCGCCGTCGTCGTGTTCTTCTACGCGCCCCGGCCGGAGTTTTACGGGGCGATCGGATCCCCGGACGCCTGGTCGGATGTCCTCCACGAGGCGACGATCGGCTCCGGCAGGGAGCTCGTCGACCTGTGGATCACGGGCGACATGCAGGGCAATCCCTACCTGACCTATGTGGGTCACGAACTCGAGACCATCGCGCACGCGGGGGCCGTCACTGCCGTGCTCGCCCTCGCCGGATTCGTCGTGGACGGGCACGTCCGGGGCCGCGGCGGCGTTCCGGCGGGACGCAACCGCGGGTTCGTCGCCTTCGGCGCCTACTGGGCGGCCGCGAGCCTGGTCGGCTATCCCGCGGCGACCGACATCAACGCGCCGTGGTCGGCGGTCCACATCCTGCTTCCGGCGACGATCCCGGCCGCCGTGGGACTCGCGTACCTCCTGCGGGAGTGTCGCGCCGCGATCCGCATCGACGACTCCGCGGGGGACGCCCCGACGATCCGCGTTCCGGAGCCGGGGACCGCGGCGATCGCTTTCCTCATCGTGTTGACCGTGACGGCGGGGCTGTTCGCGCCGACCGTAACCTACTGGAACTCGACGAATCCGGACCACACCGAGGTCGTCCAGTGGGCCCAGCCGCACAACGACGCGCGCGAGACGATCGACGACGTCGAGGCGATCGCGGCGGCCCACGAGGGCGGCACGGACGTCCTGTTCGTCGGGGTCGACCTCGAGTCCCGACAGGACACCTTCAACGTGGCCGATGAATCCGACGCCGATCGGATGCATCCCCCCGGCGGCTGGACCGATCGGCTCCCGCTGCCGTGGTACCTCGAGCGGTCGAACGCGCGCGTCGACAGCGTCAGCGCGGACGGCGAGGACGCCCCCGATCTCGATCGGGCGCTCGCGGACGCGCCGCCCGTCGTGATCGTACACGCGAGCGCGCGCGATGATGTCGACCCCCACCTCGACGGCTACCTCGTGCGCGAACACGAGCTGCGGCTGTGGAACTTCCGCGTCGCCTTCTTCATCGAGGAGGACGCGCTGCGCGACGCGCGAAACGAGTCCCCTGCCGCGTGATAGCGTGTCTCGGATCCCTGCCGCTCGTCTCGGATCGCTGATACGGCATGGTGTGCCCCGCTCGTGCGTCCGGACGATCCGCGTTCGTGGACATTCGGTCGTCGCATGAGGTAACCCTTATGCACCGACGTATGCAACCCCCGCGCGTGACAGTCACGCTACCAGGGCCGACGCTCGGGATCGTCGGCGGCGGCCAGCTCGGGCGGATGATCGGCGAGGCGGTCGCGCGCCTCGGCGTGCGGATCGTCGTGCTCGATCCGACGCCCGACTGCCCGGCCTCGCCGGTGGTCGACGACCAGATCGTCGGCGACTTCGACGACGAGGCGGCGATCCGGGAGCTCGCGAGGCGCTCGGACGTGCTCACCTACGAGATCGAGCTCGCCGACCCGGACGTCCTCGCCGACGCGAGCGAAACGCACGACGTTCCCGTCCACCCCGATCCGGGGACGCTCTCGACGATCCAGGACAAGCTGGTCCAAAAGCGGGCCCTCGCGGACGCCGGCATCCCGGTGCCGGAGTTCCGGGCGGTCTCGTCGGTGGCCGACCTCGAGGACGCGCTCGAGGAGTTCGACGAGGTCATGTTGAAGGCGAGGGAGGGCGGCTACGACGGACGCGGGAACCGGCCCGTGACCGACCCGACGGAGGCGGAGGCGGCGATCGACGAGATCGGCTCGAACGCGATGGCCGAGACGTTCGTCCCCTTCGAGCGCGAGCTCGCGGTCATCGGGGTGGCGGGCGCGGACGGGATCCGGACGTACCCCGTGACCGAGACGATCCACCGCGAGGAGATCCTCCGCGAGAGCGCGACGCCGGCCCGGACGGACGACGCCGTGGCCCGCCGCGCGCAGTCGGTCGCCCGGGACGTCCTCGACGTCCTCGATGGCCGCGGCGTCTACGGCATCGAGCTGTTCGAGACCCCCTCGGGCGGGATCCTCGTCAACGAGATCGCGCCGCGCCCGCATAACTCCGGCCACTGGACCATCGAGGGCGCGCGGACATCCCAGTTCGAGAACCACGTCAGAGCCGTCCTCGGGTGGCCGCTCGGACCGACCGACCTCCGGGGGCCGACCGCGATCGCGAACGTCCTCGGCGACGTCGAGGAGCCCGAACCGGCGACCCTCTCGGGCGTCGAGTCGATTCTCGAAGCTCCGGACGCGAGCCTCCACTGGTACGGCAAGGAGGACGTTCGTCCGCTCCGAAAGATGGGACACCTGACCGTGACCGGATCGGAGGCGGCGGGCGACGACGTCGACTCCGCCGCGAGCGGCGAGGACCAACGCTTCGGGGACGCCGTCGGCGGTCCCGCGGACGACGTCGAAGACCGACTCGATCGCGCACGCGAGCTGCGCGACGCCGTCACGTTCACCGACGAGTAACCCCCGAATCCACGCTTTCGACAGACCGACAATGACCACCGTCACCGACCTCATCGACCGACTCGAATCGGAAGCCGACCGAAACGCCGACCCGGACACCACGCCCGACGTGGGCATCATCATGGGGTCCGACTCGGACCTCCCGACGATGGAGGGCGCCTACGAGGCGCTCTCCGAGCTGGGGTTCGCCGAACAGACCGACTTCGCGGACCCGCCCGATGCGCGGTTCACCTACGAGAGCTACGTCGTCTCCGCCCACCGCACCCCGGACCTGATGTACGCGTACGCGGAGACCGCAAGCGATCGCGGCCTCGACGTGGTGATCGCGGGGGCCGGCGGCAAGTCGGCCGACCTCCCGAACATGACCGCCTCCATCGCCTATCCGGTTCCCGTGATCGGCGTTCCCGTCCAGGAGAAGTCCGTCGACTCGGTGATCGGGATGCCCACCGGGGCGCCCATCGTCGCCGTCGACGCCGGCAAGTCGTTCAACGCCGGGCTCTCGGCGGCCCAGATACTCGCGCGCCAACACGACACGATCGAATCCCGGCTTCGCGAGTACCACGAGGGGCTCCAGGGCGGGGTCGCCGAGGTCTCGAGGGACCTCCACGACCTCGGGATCGACGGCTTTCGCGATCGCCACTCCTGAGTGGGCCGTTCCGGCCCCGTGTAGATCCGCCCGAACGTCCCCCGTTCGCTTGAACCCGTCGTCTTGCCCGCGCGTGCGAGAATCAACGCTTATGTAGGGTCCAACCAAACCCTCGCACGTTACGGAGACCTGTATGAGCGATTGGATAGCTATCGGCGCATTGGCGGTCGTCGGGATCGGCATCCCCCTCGGGATGATGGCGGTCTCGGCGTTACTCCGTCCAACCGTGCCGGAACAAGGCAAACGCACCATCTACGAGTCCGGCGAGATCCCGACCGGAAGCGCGCACATTCGGTTCAACATCCAGTACTACATGGTGGCGCTGTTGTTCCTGGTGTTCGACATCGAGACGGTCCTGTTGTTCCCGTGGGTCGTCATCTATCGGCCCGCGCTGGAGGCCGGCGTCCCGATGTTGCAGCTCCTCTGGCCGATGCTCGCGTTCGTCGGCGTTCTCACCATCGGACTCGTCTGGGCGTGGCGCAACGGCGCGGTCGAGTGGATGTCCAGTCCCCGTGCCACCCGCCGAAAGACGGAACGTGACCAACTATGAGCAGCAACCAACCATTTATCACGGACGACACCGCGGTGACGACCGAGACCCGCGACGCCCGCATGGGCGAGGGCCGCGGCGACAGATTCAACTCGCGGCTTCGTGAGGCGTTCGGCTCCTCGCCGTTCATCCTCACCAAGTTCGACAAGTTCCTCAACTGGGCCCGCGGGTCCTCGATGTTCATGCTGCAGTTCGGGATCGCCTGCTGCAGCATCGAGATGATGCACACCTACGCGGTCAAACACGACCTCGATCGGTTCGGGTCGGGCGTGCCGCGCGCGTCGCCGCGTCAGGCCGACGTGATGATCGTCCCCGGGACCATCGTCTCGAAGTTCGCCCCGCGGATGAAGCGCGTCTACGACCAGATGCCCGAGCCGAAGTTCGTCGTCGGCATGGGCTCGTGTACGATCTCCGGCGGCCCGTTCCAGGAGGGCTACAACGTCATCAAGGGCGCAGAGGAGGTCATTCCGGTCGACATCCACGTCCCGGGCTGTCCGCCCCGCCCCGAGGCGCTCGTCTACGGCGTCGCGAAGCTGCAAGAGCGGATCGCGAACGGCGAGGCGAGCCCGGTGACCGTAAAGCCCTACGAGCTCGAGCAGTTCTCGGATCTCGAGCAGGACGAGCTCGTCGAGCACTTGACGGACCAGATCGACGAGGACGACCTCGTGATGCGATACGACTTCGCTGATTCGCCATGAGCTTGGAAGACCCGGAGGCCGACCTCGAGCCGGCCGACTCCGCCGACGTCGTCTCCGCGACCGATCCCGACTCGATCGCCGAGCTGCTCGGCGACCACGTGATCGGACGGGAGGAACACCTCAACGCGCCCGGATTCGTGATCCGCCCGGACGCCGTAGAGGACGTCCTCTCGACGCTGAAGGAGGAGGCCGGCTACGACCACCTCTCCGTGGTCACGGCCCAGGAGTACGAGAACCGATACGAGTCGATCTACCACCTCAAGAAGTTCGCCGATCCGACCGACGAGGTGAGCGTCGTGGTCCCCGCCGACAAGGAGAACCCCGTCTCCCAGTCGGCCGAGCCGGTCTTCCGGACGGCCGACTGGCACGAGCGCGAGGCGTACGACCTCGTCGGCATCGACTACGAGGGACACCCCGACCTGCGGCGGATCCTCCTTCCGGACACCTGGCAGGGACACCCGCTGTCGCTCGATTACGACCAGGACCAGCCCCAGGTCGTCTCGCTTCGCGAGCACGCCAACCCGCTCCAGGAGGACCACGCGGACGACGAGTCGGACACGATGTTCATCAACATCGGGCCCCACCACCCGGCCACCCACGGCGTCTTGCACCTCAAGACGACCCTCGACGGCGAGCAGGTCGCCGACGTCGAATCCGACATCGGCTACCTCCACCGCAACGAGGAACAGATGGCCCAGTCGGGGACCTACCGCCACCAGATCATGCCGTACCCGGACCGGTGGGACTACATCTCGGCCGGGCTGCTCAACGAGTGGGCCTACGCCCGCGCGGCCGAGGACCTCGCGGACATCGAGGTGCCCGAGTACGCGCAGGTCATCCGCACGATGGGTGCGGAGATGTGCCGGATCGCGGCGCACATGCTGGCGGTCGCGACGTTCGCGTTGGACATCAACGGCGACTTCACCGCGACGTTCATGTACGCCATCAACGACCGCGAGCGGGTCCAGAACCTGCTCGAGGACCTCACCGGCCAGCGGATGATGTTCAACTACTTCCGGCTGGGCGGCGTCGTCTGGGACCTGCCGGAACCGCGCGCGGAGTTCTTCTCCGATACGCGCGACTTCCTCGATCAGCTCCCGGGCTCCATCGAGGAGTACCACGACCTGTTGACCGCCAACGAGATCCTCCAGGCCCGCACCATCGACACGGGGATCCTCCCGCCCGAGGTGGCGAAGAACTACGGCGCCACCGGTCCCGTGCTCCGCGGCTCGGGCGTCGACTACGACCTCCGTCGCGACGACCCATACGGCTACTACGACGAGCTCGACTGGGAGGTCGCCACCGAGGACGGCTGTGATAACTACGCCCGCCTCCTCGTCCGGTTGCGCGAGGTCGAGGAGTCGGCCAAGATCATCGAACAGTGCATCGACCTCCTCGAGGACTGGCCCGAGGAGGAGCGAAACATCCAGGCCAACGTCCCGCGGACGCTCAAGCCGGACGACGACGCGGAGATCTACCGCGCCGTCGAGGGCGCCAAGGGCGAACTCGGCGTCTACATCCGTTCTGACGGGACCGACAAGCCCGCCCGGTTCAAGATCCGCTCGCCGTGTTTCTCCAACCTGCAGACGCTGCCCGAGATGGCCAACGGCGAGTACGTGCCGGACATGATCGCGGCCCTCGGGAGCCTGGACATCGTTCTCGGGGAGGTGGACCGCTGATGGCCGGCGGTTCCCTCACAGCCGGTGGGGCGGTTCCCGCCCAGGCGCAGCTGTTCCCCGAGCAGGTCACGAGCGCGCTCGGACTGCCGGGCGTGCTGGGCGAGGTCGTCGGCGCGCTCATCGCCGCCTTCCTGATCGGCAACGTGATGCTCGCGTTCACCGGCGTCGCCGGACCGTGGGCCAAACGGAAGATCACGGCGGCCTTCACCGACCGGATCGCGGTCGACCGGATCGGGCCGTTCGGGCTGCTCATCATCCCGGCGGCGTCGGTCCAGCTGCTCGCCAAGGAGCTCATCATCCCGGAGGGTGCGACGCGGCCGGCCTACGACCTCGCGCCGATCGTCCTCCCGGCCTCCGCGCTCCTCGGCTTCTCGGTCATCCCGATGGGACGGCTCGGACCGTTGAACCTCCAGCTCGCGGACCCCGAGACCGGGTTCGTGCTGGTGTTCGCGTTCGCGTCGATCGCCTCCGTCTCGCTCGTGATGGCCGGCTACGCCTCGAACAACAAGTACTCGCTGCTCGGCGGGCTTCGGGCGGTCGCCCAGAACCTCGCCTACGAGATCCCGCTCATCGTCACTGCCATGTCCGTGGTGGTCTTTGCGGGCACGCTCCAGACGAGCGGCATCGTGAGCGCCCAACAGGAGGCGCTCGTCACCATCGCCGGGATCACGATCCCCGCGTGGTACGCGTTCGTCAACCCGTTCGCGTTCGGGCTGTTCGTCGTGGCCAACATGGCCGAGATCGGCCGGAACCCCTTCGACATCCCGGAGGCGCCGACGGAGATCGTCGCCGGCTACCAGACCGAGTACTCCTCGGCGTACTTCGTGTTGTTCTACCTCGGGGAATTCCTCCACGTCTTCCTCGGGGGAGCGATCCTCACGGTCGCGTTCCTCGGCGGAGCCTCCGGTCCCGGTCCTGAGAGCATCGGGTTCGTCTGGTTCGTGGTCAAGGTGTGGGCCTTCTTCCTGTTCACCCAGTGGTGTCGCTCGGCGCTTCCACGCGTTCGAATCGACCAGCTCATCGAGATCGGCTGGAAGGGAATGTTGGTGCTGTCGTTCGCGAACCTGCTTCTCACGGCGGTGCTCGTGGGGGTGATCGTCTGATGATCGGATTGTTAAAATCGATGGCGACCACGATGAAACACGCGCTCGACGGGACGACGTTCACGGTGGAATATCCCGACGTCGCCCCCGACGTGAGCCCGCGGTTCCGTGGCGTCCACAAGTTCAGTCAGGAGCGGTGTATCTGGTGTCGACAGTGTGAGAACGTCTGTCCGAACGACACCATCCAGATCGTACAGGACGAACAGCGAAACGGCGAACAGTACAACCTCCACATCGGACAGTGCATCTACTGTCGGCTCTGTGAGGAGGTCTGTCCCGTCGACGCCATCCTGTTGACCCAGAACTTCGAGTTCACCGCCGACACGAAGGACGACTTCGTGTACAACAAAGAACAGCTCAAGAACGTCCCGTGGTACAAGGGTATCGACCCGCTGGGCTCGCGAAACCCCGATCGCGGCGCCTGGATCGGAGAGGGAGACGGGGAGGTCGATTACCAGTAGTCCGAGGCGACGCGGAGTCGCTCTCGAAATCTTCAAAGGACATCTGAACGGAGACACACACAATGGTGCTTGAAACCATCGCGTTCGCGCTGTTCGCCCTCGTTACGTTGGCGTGCAGCCTGGGCGTCGTCCTCGCACGGGACGTCTTTCACGCGTCCCTGTTTTTGGGCGCCGCCCTGTTGAGCGTCGCGGTCCATTACGTGATGTTGCATGCGGAGTTCCTTGCCGCCATGCAGATCCTCGTCTACGTGGGCGGGGTTCTCATCCTCATCACGTTTGCCGTGATGCTCACGCGTACCGACGAACCGGAGGTGAGTAGCGTATGAGTGACGACCCGGACACACGCGAACGTGACGGGCCCGGCTACGACGCCGAGGATCGGGGACTGGTCCCCGGCCTCGCGTCGGCCCTGCTTTTCGCCGTGATGGCCGCCGCCTTCCTCGGCGCGGATCTGGGGGAGCCGGCCGGCTTCGAGCTCGGCGAGTACGGGATCACCCACGAGATCGGGTTCGCGCTGTTCAACCTCGACATCGGCTCGCTCGCGGGCTCGACCGAGGGATTCCTCGCGGCGTTTCTGATCGTAGCGCTCACGCTCGACGTCGCGATCGACGGCGCGTTGTACCTCGCGAAACGCGAGGAGGACGGAACGATCGTCTCGGCCGTCGGCTCCGCGTTCACCGCGGGTCGCAAGGCCGGGGAGGGCGGTGAGTGACCGTGGTCGCCACCCAGTACTACCTGTTTTTGGCCGCCGCCGTCTTCTGTATCGGACTGTTCGGCGTGCTCACGCGCCGTGAGGCGCTGTACTTCCTGATGAGCGTCGAGCTCATGTTGAACGCCGCGAACATCAACCTGATCGCCTTCTCGCAGTACTACGGCGATCTCACCGGACAGGTGTTCGCGCTGTTCGTGATCGCGCTCGCGGCCGCCGAGGTCGCGATCGGGATCGGGATCATCCTCGTGTTGTACCGCAACTTCGGCGTGACCGACGTGACCGTTCCACGGGAGATGAGGTGGTAAGATGGTGGATGCATTCGCCTACGTACCCGCGATCGTCGTATTGCCGTTCGTGTCGTTCCTCGTCGCCCTGTTCTTGGGCCGGTATCTGCCCAAGGGCGGCGCGTTCGGCGGCATCGCCGCGACGGCGGGATCGTTCCTGCTGTCGCTTTGGGTGCTCGCCACCGTCGCGGGCGGGCGCGAACACGCGGAGACGCTCTACACCTGGGTCTCGGCGGACGGAATCGCCGGCGGCATCGGTCCCCAGGAGATCGCGCTCACCTTCGGCGTGTTGATCGACCCGCTCTCCGCGTTGATGCTCGTCATCGTGACGCTCATCGCGCTGCTCGTTCACGTCTTCTCGCTCGGATACATGAACGACGAGGGCGAGCCGGATCTGCCGCGGTATTACGCCGGACTCGGCCTCTTTACGGCCTCGATGCTCGGGTTCGTCGTCGCGGACAACCTGCTCATGGCGTTCATGTTCTTCGAGCTGGTCGGGCTCTGTTCGTACCTGCTCATCGGCTTCCACTTCCGTGAGCCGGGGCCGCCCTCGGCCGCGAAGAAGGCGTTCCTCGTCACGCGCTTCGGGGATTACTTCTTCCTCGTCGGCGTGGTCGCGATCTTCGCGACCTTCGGAACCGCCTCCTTCGTCGGGTCGGAATCGTTCCCGGTCCTCGCGGAGCAGGCGCTCGCCGGCGAGTTCGACGCGTGGACGCCGTTCGGACTCGACGCCGGGACGTGGTTCACGGCGCTCGGCCTCCTCGTCCTGGGCGGGGCGATCGGCAAGTCCGCCCAGTTCCCGCTGCACACCTGGCTCCCCGACGCGATGGAGGGTCCGACGCCGGTCTCCGCGCTCATCCACGCCGCGACGATGGTCGCCGCCGGCGTCTACCTCGTCGCCCGGATGTACGGGTTCTACGTGTTGACGCCGACGACGATGGCGATCATCGCGTTCGTCGGCGGATTCACGGCGCTTTTCGCCGCGACGATGGGCGTGGTCAAAGAGGAGCTCAAGCAGGTGCTCGCCTACTCGACCATCTCCCAGTACGGGTACATGATGCTCGCGCTGGGCGCCGGCGGGTACGTCGCCGCGGTCTTCCACCTCATGACCCACGCCTTCTTCAAGGCGCTTTTGTTCCTCGGCGCCGGCGCGGTCATCATCGCGATGCACCACGAGGAGAACATGTGGGAGATGGGCGGCCTCAAGGACAAACTGCCGGTCACCTACTGGACGTTCCTCGCCGGATCGCTCGCGCTCGCGGGCATCTTCCCGTTCGCCGGCTTCTGGTCGAAGGACGAGATCCTCTATGAGGCGCTCGTCCACGGGCTCAACGAGCCGCTGTTGCTCGCCGCGTGGGCGATGGGGCTGCTCGCGGTTCCCGTCACCGCCTTCTACACGTTCCGGATGGTGTTCCTCACCTTCCACGGCGAGCCGCGAACGGAGACCGCACGTGACCCGCACGCGGTCCGCTGGAACGTGAAGGGACCGCTCGCGGTCCTCGGCGTCCTCGCGGTCGTCGCAGGCGCCGCCAACATGGTGCCGGTCCAGAAGGTGCTGGGCGTGGAGGGGATCGACTTCCTCCACCTGTGGCTCGACGGCCACTACGGCGGGTTCTCCGAGCTCACGTCCCACCACTACGCGGATCTCGGCCCCTACACCTCCGGCTACATCGCCGGCGGCGAGGCGGCCACCGTGTTGATCGGCGCGGGCGTCTCGCTCGGGCTCGCGCTGCTCGGCGTGGCCACCGCGTGGAAGCTGTATAACGTCGCGGAGCCGGCCGAGCACACGGCCGCGCTCGGCGGCGTGAAGACCGTACTGTACAACAACTACTACCAGGACGAACTGCAGGTCTGGCTCGCCGATCGGACGGCGGGGCTGGCCGGCGCCGCGGACACCTTCGACCAGGGCGTGGTCGACGGCGTGGTCAACGGCGTCTCCTCCGTGAGCCTCGCGTCCGGCGAACGGATCCGCCGACTCCAGACGGGGATCGTCACCCACTACGCGGCGATCCTGACGATCGGGCTCGTCGGGTTGCTCGTCGTCCTGGGCGTTCTCGGGGGGTGGTTCCTGTGATCATCGAAGCACTCATCGCATTCACCTTCGCGACCGCGCTGGCGGTGCTCGCCGCGCCGAACCGGTGGGCGAGCCGGCTCGCGTTCGCGTTCAGTCTGGTTCCCTTCGTCGGGAGCCTCTACCTGTGGTCACGGTTCGACGGGAGCGGAAACGCCCTCACGGGCGGCCAGCTCGCGTTCGAAACGCGGATCGACTGGATCGAGATCGGCGGCTACACGGTCCAGTGGTTCGTCGGTCTCGACGGCATCAGCCTGCCGCTCGTCGTGCTCACGACGTTCCTCGTTCCGCTCGCGATCCTGTCGGCGTGGACGCCGATCGACGAGCGACAGAGCCAGTTCTACGGGCTCATGCTGTTCATGGAGGCGAACCTGCTCGGCGTGTTCGCCGCGCTCGACTTCTTCGCGTGGTTCGTCTTCTGGGAGGCCGTCCTCCTGCCGATGTACTTCCTCATCGGCGTCTGGGGCGGCCCGCGCCGCAAGTACGCCGCGATCAAGTTCTTCGTGTACACGAACGCGGCCTCGCTCGTCATGTTCCTCGGGTTCATGACGCTCGTGTTCAGCCTCCCGGTCGAGACGTTCGCGATGCCGGAGATCGCGGCGTCGATCGCCGCCGGCGAGCTCCAGTCGTTCTACGGGATCGCTCCCGACGCCATCGCGATGATCGCGTTCCTCGCGATGTTCGCCGGCTTCGCCGTCAAGGTCCCGATGGTGCCGGTCCACACCTGGCTGCCGGACGCCCACGTCGAGGCGCCGACGCCCGCGTCGGTGCTTCTGGCGGGCGTCCTCCTGAAGATGGGGACCTACGCGCTGTTGCGGTTCAACTTCACCATGCTGCCCGACCAGGCGACCGCGCTTGCGATCCCCATCGCGATCGTCGCCGTGATCTCCGTGATCTACGGCGCGATGCTCGCGTTGGCCCAGCGGGACCTCAAGCGGATCGTCGCCTACTCCTCCGTTTCCTCCATGGGCTACGTCACTCTCGGGCTCGTCGCCTACACCGTCTACGGGGTGGGCGGGGCGACCTTCCAGATGGTCGCACACGGGCTCATCTCCGGGCTGATGTTCATGGCGGTCGGCGTCATCTACAACGCAACCCACACCCGGATGGTGACGGACATGTCGGGGATCGCGGATCGGATGCCGGTCGCGGTGTGGATCCTCGTCGCAGGCGCGTTCGGCTACATGGGGCTGCCGCTCATGGCCGGCTTCGCCGGCGAGTTCTACGTCTTCGTGGGATCGTTCGGCTCGCCGGTCGCGAACGGGCTGATGCCGGCGTTCACGGCGCTCGCGATGTTCGGCATCGTGATCGTCGCCGGCTACCTGCTGTTCGCGATGCAGCGGACGCTGTTCGGCCCCTATCGGCTCGACACCGACTACGAGCTCGGGCCGGCCGCGCTCCACGACACGCTGCCGCTCGCGGCGCTGCTCGTCGCGATAATCGTCCTCGGCGTCGCGCCCGATCTCATCTTCGAGATGATGCGCGACGCGGTCGCTCCGGTCGTTGAAGGAGGTGTCAACTGATGGCGCTCACGCTCCAGTCGTCGGTCGCAGAACCGCTCGCGGCCCTGCCGGCCCAGACCGGATCCGCGCCGCTGCCCGAGTGGATGGCGCTCGCGCCCGCGCTGGCGCTCGCGATCACCGGGCTCGTGCTGCTGCTTTACGACACGGTGTATCCGAAGAGCGGCACGAACGCGGCCTCCTCGACGCTCGCGGCGATCGGCTCGCTCGCCTCGTTGGCGTTCGCGGTGTGGTATCTCGCGGCCGGGACCGGACAGCCCGCGACCGGCGGCGCGATCTACCTGTTCGCGGACGCGTTGAAGATCGACGCCCTGGCGCTGTTTTTCACCGCCATCGTCGCGTCGGTGACGACGCTCGTCGTCGTCGCGAGCCACGACTACCTCGCGGACCACGACACGCCCGGCGAGTTCTACTCGCTCGTGGCCTTCGCCGCGGCAGGGATGGCGCTTCTGGCGTCGTCGAACTCCCTCGCGACGATCTTCGTCGCCCTGGAGATGGTCTCGCTTCCGTCGTACGCGCTCGTGGCCTACCTCAAGGAGAACCGCGGCAGCGTCGAGGCGGCGATGAAGTACTTCCTCATCGGGGCGGTCTCCTCCGCGATCTTCGTCTTCGGGATCTCGCTCGTCTACGCGGCCACCGGGTCGCTGCTTCTCGGCGACGTCGCGGCCGCCTTCGAGGACCTCGGATCGCTTTCGGGCGTCGCCGGCATCGGCGTCGTGATGATGATCGGCGGGTTCGCGTTCAAGACCGCCTCCGTGCCGTTCCACTTCTGGGCGCCGGAGGCCTACGAGGGCGCACCGGCCCCGGTGAGCGCGTTCCTCTCGTCGGCCTCGAAGGCCGCCGGGTTCGCGGTCGCCTTCCGCGTGTTCACGGAGGCGTTCCCGATCGGGGCGTCCCTCGCGGCGGGCATCGACTGGCCGCTCGCGTTCGCGGTCCTCGCCGTCGTCACGATGACCGTCGGCAACTTCGCGGCCGCCGTCCAGGAGAACCTCAAGCGGATGCTGGCGTACTCCTCGGTCGGTCACGCCGGCTACGCGCTCATCGGTCTGGCCGCGCTGTCGGCAGGCGGCAGCCACAACGGCGCCGTGATGGGATCGGCGATGGCGCACCTGTTCGTCTACGGGTTCATGAACACGGGCGCGTTCCTGTTCATCGCCATGGCCGAACACTGGGGCGTCGGTCGGACCTTCGAGGACTACGCCGGTCTCGGGCGCGCGGCGCCGATGGCGTCGCTCGCCATGACCGTCTTCATGTTCTCGCTGGCGGGGATCCCCCCGCTCGGCGGGTTCTTCTCGAAGTACTTCCTGTTCATGAACGCCGTGTTCAACGGCTTCTGGTGGCTCGCGGCGGTGGGCGCGATAAACAGCGTCCTCTCGTTGTACTACTACAGCCGCGTCGTCAAGGCGCTGTGGATCGACGACCCCGTCGGCTCGCTTCCGGCGATCGACTCGCGACCCACCGCGCTCTATGCGACCGTGATCTTCGCCGCGGTCGCCACGGTGCTCGTGTTGCCCGGGTTCGGTCCGGTCATCGAGACCGCCGAGGCGGCGGCGACGGCGCTGTTCGGTTGAGGGTCGTCGGCCGACGACCACGGTCGAGGCGTTCGACCGCCTCCCGTCGCGTGTCTCCGGTCGACCTCGTTCGCTTCGGACGCGATCGTTTCTCGCCCGGACCCGATCGCTTTCGCTCGGACCCGGACGGCACCGTTTTACCCCCGGAACGTCCTACCGTCACCACATGGTTCGGCGACTCGTGTTGGGCTGTAGCTCGATCGGCCACACGCTCATCGAGCAGGCGCGCGAGCGGCGCGGCGAGGTCTACGTCGTCACCGACGATCCCGGGTGGGTGACGACCCTCCGGGAGTCGAACGTCGCCGCCGTCGAGGCCGACCCGGCCGACCCGGGATCGTATCCGGATCGGGCCGACGTCGTCATCGTCGCCGACGACGACCCGGATCGAAACCTCGCCGCCGCGCGCACCGCCCGAAAGCGGTATCCCGACGCCTCGATCGTCGCCTGCGTTGGGACCGCTCCCGCGGAGTCGGTTCGCGAGTCGCTCGCTGCGGTCGCGGACCGGCTCGTCGACCCCGCGGAGGCGATCGCGGACCGGGTGTTGAACGCCGTCGGCTTGGACGCCGACGAGCGGATCGTCGAGCTCGTGGCGGTCCTCCGGTCGCTTTCGGGTCCGCTCGCGATCGTCACCCACGACAATCCCGATCCCGACGCGATCGCGAGCGCGATCGGCCTCCAGCGGATCGCGGAGGCCGTCGGCGTCGACGCTGACGCCTGTTACGGCGGCGAGATCTCCCACCAGGAGAACCGCGCGCTCGTGAACGTCCTCGACATCACGCTTCGCCATCTCGACGGGGTCGAACTGGACACCTACGCGGGAATCGCGCTCGTCGACCACTCGCGGTCGGGGGTCAACGACGGCCTGCCGGAGGGAACGAACGTCGACATCGTCATCGACCACCATCCCCCACGGGCTCCCGTGACCGCGCGGTACGTCGACGTCCGCCCGTCGATCGGTTCGACGAGCACCCTCATCGCCGACTACTTCGATCGGCTGTCGATCGACCTCGACGAGCGTCTCGCCACGGCGCTGCTCTACGGGCTCCGGATCGACACCCGCGAGTTCACCCGCGAGGTGTCGGTCGCGGACTTCGAGGCGGCCGCCCGGCTGCTCGAGACGGCCGACGTGTCGATCCTCGAGCGGGTCGAACGTCCGAACGTGAGCCCGGAGACCTTCGAGATCATCGCAACGGCGATCCGCGAACGCGACGTCCGCGGGTCGGTCGTCGCCTCCTGTGTCGGCGAGATAACGGACCGGGACGCGCTCGCGCAGGCGGCCGAGCGCCTGCTCGACCTGGAGGGGATCACGATCACCTTCGTCTACGGCTACCTCGAGGGGGTCGTCTACGCGTCGGCCAGATCCCGCGGCACCGACGTCGACGTCGGGGAGACGCTCCGGGACGCGCTCGGCCAGATCGGATCGGCCGGCGGCCACGCGGACATGGCCGGCGCCCAGATCCCCCTCGGCATCCTCGCCGCCGTCGACGAGGACTCGACGGAGACGCTCACGGAGGTCGTCCGCGAGAGCATCTCGGGGCGGTTCTTCGAGACCGTCGCGGACGCCCCGCAGACGCCGCCGGTCGAGGACCCGTTTTCCGAGGGGACGACCGACTGAGGGAGGACGACCGATTGGTGGAAGACGACCGACTGACTGGAGTCACTCGATCGACTCGTTCGAGGGTCGGGCGAGGCCGCCCGTCACTCCTCGTAGGCCAGGTTCATCAGCCACTGCGAGAAGGCGTCCGACTGCGGGTCGATCTCCTCCTCGCCGATGAACGGCGAGAGCATGTCGCCGGCCATCAACAACGAGAAGTCCAGATCGCGGGCGGTGGGTTCGAGGAAGTAGGTGTTGTGTCCGTCGTAGACGGTCGACTCGCGCTCGATGAGTCCGGCCTCCGAGAGCGCCTCCGCGATCCGGCTCCCCTTTCTGGAGGAGACGTCGAGTTCCTTCCAGAAGTCGCTTTGGTGGATCCCGCCGGTCTCCCGGATGAGGTCGAGCCCGGCGCGTTGGTCCTCCGAGAGGTCGGCCTCGAGTTCGGACGCGCTCATACCCTACCTGGGGCCCGCGACTCGCTTAAAAGTGACCTTCCGCGCGTCGCCGTCCTGGTCCTCTCGCTCCTCCCTGCCTCCCGCTCGTCTCCGTCTCCAGCTCGTCTCGGTCTCCAGCCCGTCCCGTCCTCCCGTTCGTTTTCGCCCTCCTATTTCCGGTCTCGACCCGCCGGTGCGCTACGGCCGCGGCCACGAGTCGGGGATCTCGATCGGCTCGTACTCCGTCCTGCAGGGCGGCCCGTCCGCGTACTCGACGTCGATCCCCGTGCCGACGCGAACGACCGTTCCGGACCGCGTTCCGTACCCGTCCCCGTGCACGCAGGCTCCGAAGTCGTGGTCGGCGAGGGCCTCCCGCGCGCGCCGCGTCCACGCCTCGGCGTCCGCGTCGTTCGCGCCGCCGTCGTGGCTATCCAGGCGAAGGTGCTCGAAGAGTCGAACCGCGCTCTCGCGTCGTCGCACTCCCGGCTCCCGTCTGCGGTCCGGGATCGAAAACCGGGGCGTCCCGGCCAGGATTCCGCCCACGTTCGAGACCACATGGACGCCCGGATCCAGCCGAACCGTCTCCAGCTCCCCGTCGTATGCGAGGAGGAACGCGTCCGTGCGGTCCGCCAGGATCAGGAAGAACCCGGCGTAGGCGCGCTCCGCGAGTTCCCCTCTCACGTACTCCGCCGCTGCCCGTGGGGAGGACCGACGCAGACACTCGTCGACGAGCAGCCCTCGCGACCGGTCGCCGTCGATCTCCGCGTCGAGCCACCGGTTCGTGATCGTCACGTAGAGCCCCTCGTCCGTACATCCGACCCAGGTGCCGCCGGCGCGGACGTCCCGCGGGGCGACGACGCCGGGAACGTCCCCCTCACGCGGGCGGACGCGCGGCGGCTCGGACGGGCGATCGAGCGCCTCGTCGCGGTTCGCCGCCGCCGCGACGGGCGTTCCGGGGAGGACGTTCCAGGCGAGCGTGAGCGTACACACGCCCGTCCGTCCGCGCGCGACCGGCAAAAACCCGCCGTCGATGGCGACGCGACCGCGAACGACCCCCCGCCGATGACGACACGACTATTAAAACGGCCGTCGAACGCCCGGACATGAAGAACGTCGATGACCTCATCGCGAACGCCTCGGAGCTCGCCGATCGCGGGCTCTCGAAGGGGGAGATCGCGGACGAACTGAACGTCTCCCGCGAGACGGCGAGCTGGCTCGTCGATCGCGCCGGCGGCGACACGGACACGTCGACGGCGTCCGCCGGAAGCGGTGACGGCGCCACCGCCGACATCCACGTCGACTGGTCCGCGATCGGTCGCGACTCCGCGCGCCTTTCGTATGCGGGCGAGGCGATGGCCGATCTGCTCTCGAAGGTCGACGACGACGTCGATCTGACGATCGGTGTGGAGAAGGCCGGCGTGCCGCTGGCGACCGTCGTCGCACGCGCGCTCGATACGGATCTCGGCGCGTACGCGCCCGCGAAACACCAGTGGGAGGAGGGCGACATCGCCGACCACGGCGGCGGCTTCTCGCGCAACTTCGCGGGCATCCGCGACCGCGAGTGTTACGTCGTCGACGACATCGTCACCTCGGGGACGACGATGGCCGAGACGATAACGGCGATCCGCGAACAGGGCGGCGAGCCGGTCGGCTGCTGTGTGCTCGTCGACAAGAAGGGCCGAAAGGAGATCGAGGGCGTGCCGCTGTACTCGCTCATCAACGTGGTTCGCGTCGACCGCGAGGACTGATCCCCTCGATACGGCGCACTCTCCTCCGATACAGCACACCTTCGATACAGCGCAACCTCTTTCGGTCCCCGACGCGTATCCGCGTTCATGACCTTCAGTCCCGAAAGCGATCACGACGCCGCGGCGATCGAAGAGCGTGTCGAGGAGACGATAGCGGAGAACGACGTCGTCCTGTTCATGAAGGGCAACCGGCTGATGCCCCAGTGCGGCTACTCGAAGCGGGCGGTTCAGCTCATCTCGACGCACGTCTCGGAGTTCGAGACGGTCGACGTCCTGCCGGCGCTGCCGCAGTACCGCGAGGCGCTTTCGGACCGCAGCGACTGGGAGACGATCCCGCAGACGTTCGTCGACGGCGAGTTCGTCGGCGGCAGCGACGTGCTTGCGGAACTCGAGGAACGCGGCGAGCTCGAGTCGACGCTCTCGACCGAGTGATCGCGGTCGGCGATCGGTCGTATTCCCCGTGAATTCGCCGGTCGGCGACGGTCGTCGACGCCGTTCGAAGAAGAGTAGGTCCTTTGACATCCTCCCCGCCTTGAAGAGCGAGGACTCCCGAGCGTTGGGATATTACGGTTCGCAACCTACCTGTTCTCTCGGGCGGAACGACCCAGAGTGTTGGTTGAACAGGTAGGCTACTGGCCGTGCCAAACGACCGTTACTCATATCCTCCGTCGGAGGATTCTGAGTTATCTTTCGCCGGATGTTCACCGCACCGTTCACGTCTGCGTTCATCGTCGCCCCGCATGATTCACAGACGTACAGACCGCGCTCCACGCGGTTGGCGTCTCGCTTTCGACCACAGCACGAACACGTCTTGCTCGTGTCTCGCTCACTTTTTCGGTCTACGAGGATGCCGTGTTCTTCCGCCTTGTATTCGAGCAACGTGGTGAAGCGGTCGAACTCCCATCCGTGGAGTTTCTTGTTCCCACGTCGACCCCAGTTCCGAGACTTGCCGTTCTCGTCCTCACGAATCTTGCTCAAGTCACCGATGGCGATGCGACCGACCTCGTGGTCGATGCACTGTTCAACGATGTGCTTTGCAAGGGAGTGTAGAAAGTGGTCTTTCCGACGCGAGAGTGTCTGCCGAGCGCGAAGGGAACGGTTTGACGGGCCGTTCTCGCCCTCGGTGTCATACTCCTCGCGGATGAAGTAGTGCCTGTCCTGCTTGAGAACGTTTCCCGGATACAACTCCGCGTCCCCGTCGTCGTAAGCGATGGCGAGGTAGTTCTTGATGCCGAGGTCGATTCCAGCAGTGTTGTCACCGGGAGCGCCCTCGATGGATATCTGGACCTTGCAGACCAGGTGGAGTTCCCAACGGTCGCCGTTCCACACGGCACGTACTTGCTGGATGTTCTCCACGGTCACGTCCGGTCGCGTCTCGTACTCTACAAGGATGAAGTCCGAAGGCGATGCTTTGTGGTTGAAGCCTTTGGAAAGGCGGAGGTGATTGTGTTTGGAATCGTGTTTGATGCCCTTCTGCTTCCACGTCACGGTGGAGCGTGGGTGGTTGTCGCCGTGTTTGCGGTAGCCAGGTGGGTTGGCATCTTCGTCTCCTCGTTGGCGTGCTTTGTACCAACTGGTGAACGACTCAGCAAGCTCTTCGAGAACTCGCTGACTGGATTGAGAATGTAAATCCCTGTATCGTTCGTGTTCCTTGAGTTCGGATTTGAGTTCGCCGTCGTTGGGGATTTCCCCGTCGTCGTCCCACCGGCCTTGCGTGTAATATCGGGCGACGTTCCACAGCTTGGATGCCGAGATCCCGCACTGGTCGAGGTCGTCTTGCACCTGTTGGTGGTTGGCGATTTTCGCTCGATGGGTGCGGGTAGTCTCCAGCATCGGACTGTGTCCATAAATATTTATGGATAGTTGAATATTAAATATGGCGGCTGGGCGTTGAATATCTGGTGGTGCCGTCGAACGGGGTCTGTGGGGGGTTATCGGCTGTATTCCCGCCCTGAAGGGCGGGTTTTAGCCTCGAAACTCCCATAAGGCTCCACCCCCTAGAGACGGGTAGATCACGTCCCAGTGTCGCCGCTGTGACGATCCACCATCTCAACCATGTCAGGCCGCGTGTTCCGACTTCACTCGACGCTCGAACTGCCACTCGAAGACGTAGAGGACTACTTCGAGAACGATCCGGACCTGCCGCCGGAGATCGACGACGTGGACATCACACGCCGAAACAACACGCTCATCTTCAAAGCCGAAAGCGACGACGAGAGCATCAGCAAGTACACGCCGACGGCCCAACTCAAGGCCTCCGTCACGGAGACGCGCGTCTACGAGGAGGAGCCGCCGCGCGCGGGCGGCCCCCAGTGGATGGACGAGGAGGAGGAGATCCCCTCCGAGCTCGTCGAGTTCGCCTGCTTCAAAGGCGATCGCGAGACCGTCCTGCAGAACTCGGCGCTGCAGTACCCCATGTTCCTCGTCCTCCGTGAGATCGCCTTGCGGTCGGAGAAGGGCACGCTCACGGCCATCACCGAGGACGATGGCGACCTCCGGGCGACACGCATCGTCGAGGGCGAGGAACGTCCCGCGACCGTCGAGGTCGTCGAGAGCCCGCAGGGCAACGGCGAGGGGAACGGCGGCGTCAACTGGCGCGACAACGAGTTCATCTCGGACTGATCGAGGCCTCGCCGGCGATCGAGCCGCCCCCGGACGCTTTTCGTTCCGTTTTCTCGCTCGGAGTCGGAGCTCCGTCTTGGAGGTGGGGATCCGTCTCGGAGGCGGGGATCAGTCGTCGCCGGGTGCGGCCCCCGATCGAGCGTTCGTGAACCCGCTCTCGTTTGCCACCGTTGCGATCCGCGGTTGGAACACCCAGGCGGTGAGTCCCACGATCGGGATCATCGTCACGGCGACGATCGAGTAGCCGACGTGGAGGTTCGGCAGGAACTGCGCGGAGTAGACGAGCGGGTAGACGATCCCGCCGACGGTGCCGATCCCCCCGACGACGCCGGCGACCGACCCCGAGCTGTTCGGGAACATCGCGGGCACCTGTGCGAAGATCGCCCCCTCGGCGAACGCACAGCCCATCCCCACGAGGAATCCGGCCCCGACGGCGAGCAGGACTCGACCGCTGAGCCCGGCGAGCGTCATCCCGAACATGGCCACGACGACGAAACAGAGCGAGGCGAACGTCCACTGTTCGCGGTAGCGCCCCGTGAACACCGGTAGGATGTTCCGCTCGGTGCGAGCCAGGCGGTCGCTCACGTATCCGCCGAACGGACGAAGCAGCCCGGCGGCGATGGAGAACGTCGCCGCGAACGTCGCGGCGAGGGTGAGGTTCCGGGTGTCGAACCCCTCGCGGTAGTAGGTGGCGAGCCAGCCGTTCATCGACAGCTCCAGGCCGAACGTCATCACGTACGCGAGCGCGAGGACGACGGTTCCGTAGCGCGTGGCCGTGAAGAACCAGTCGCGGAAGCCGGCCCCCTGCTTGGTCGCCTCACGCTTCTCCTCGCTTTTCGCCGCCTCGCCGAGGACGTAGTAGGCCACGCCGAGGAGGATGGAGACGACGCCGGTGTAGAAGAAGGCGGCCCGCCAGTTCGTCGAGAAGAGCGGTCCGCTCCAGTCCGTCGTGAACACCCGCGGGAGGATCAACGCCCCGCCGGCCGCGCCCGCGTTCCCGACGCCGGCGTAGATGCCCTCCGCGGTCCCCAACTCGCCCTCCTCGAACCACTCGGAGACGTGCTGGATGCCGATGACGAACGTGATCCCCGCGGTCGCGACGATGAGCCGCGTCAGGAAGAACACCGAGTACGACTCCGCGAACGCGCTGGCGATCGAGAAGACGCCGACGTATCCGAGGACGATGGCGAAGACGGACGGCGCGCCGAACTTATCGGAGAGCCAGCCGGTCAGGATGCGACCGAACGGGGCGAGCCAGATCGCGGCGCTCGCGAGGACGCCGATCTCGGCAAGCGACAGCCCGAACTCCTCGGCCATCGGCCCCGTGAACGGGGCGAACGAGAACCAGATGAGAAACGAGAAGTTGAACCCGACGGTGGCCAAAAGTAGCGTCCGGTACTTCGTCATCCGGATCAGGCCCATCCGTCAGCTCCCGTTTTGACCGATCGTTTGGCCTCTCTTCGCCCGAACGACGATCCGTGTACGCGATCCGACTTCGTGTGGATGTTCGACCACATTCTCTCGATTCATTTCATGAATGTCTGGTTAATAAGGTCGTTCCTTACTGAATACCCAGTCTTGTGGTGTATCGGTGTCTGTTTGATCGTGGTGGGTGTATATAACCATGATTAAGGCCACGTTCGAGGCGATCCACCTCACCGGACTCATCGTGGTGAGCCGACCGTTCGACGGGACGACGCCGCCGCTCGGCCGTTCGTCCGTCATCCATGGCTCGATCGAATCCCCATCGTCGTCCGATCGGGCCTCCATCGCCCGTGGTTCGATCGGGCCACCTGACGCCGATCGACCGTTCAGTCGTCCGCGCGCGCCGCGGTTTCGACCGCGGCTTCGGAGGACGACTCGGGGGCGACGAGACGGACCGCACACTGTTTGAAGTGCGGTTCGCCGGAGTTCGGGTCCCGGTCGGGCAGCGTCAGTCGGTTGGTCGAAGGGTGGTGGATCGGGAGCCAGACCATCCCCTCGGGGACGCCCTCGTCGGGGTCGATCCGAACCGTCACGGACGCGCGCCGGGAGACGACGGCCACGCGGTCGTTCCCCACGAGATCGGCGTGCGCCTCCACGGTTTCCGGGTTGATGCGCGCACAGGGACCCTCACTCGCCGTCTCGTCGCCGCGCGAGCGGATCCCGGTGTTGTAGCCGTCGGCCTCACGGGCGGTCGTCAGCGTCAGCGGGTAGCTTTCGTCGGTCGGTTCGGGCAGCGCCTCCTGGCGTCCGGTCGAGAAGATGGCGTTCCCGCTCGCGGTCGGGAACGACCACGAGTCGCCCTCGTGGTAGCGATAGCCGCCGGCGCTTTCGGCGTCCGGCGCGGGCCACCGGACCGCGTGAACCTCCTCGAGTCGATCGTAGGTGATCCCGGAGCAGTCGGCGAGGGTTCCGGCCGTGAGTTCGGCGAACTCGTCGAAGACGGCCTCGGGGTCGGGTGACCGATCGGCGATCAGGTCGGGAAACAGCGCGGAGCCGATCGTCGCGACGATCTCCAGGTCGCTTCGCACTCCCCTCGGAACGTCCGTGGCCGCACGCACGCGGGAGATCGTCCGCTCCATGTTCGTCGTGGTCCCGTCCGACTCGCCCCACGTCGCCGCCGGCAGGACGACGTCGGCGAGCGCCGTCGTCTCGGTGTGGAAGGCGTCCTGGGCCACGAGGAAGGCGTCCTCGAGCCGCTCGCGGGCGGCGTCGGCCTCCGGCATCCCGGCGGCGGGGTTCGTGGCCACCGTCCAGACGGACTCGGGCTCGGCCTCCAGGATGCCCACCGGATCCGGACCGGAATCGTCGGGAAGGCGTTCGACCGGGACGCCCCAGTGGTCGGCGACGGCTCGGCGGTGGTCGGGATCCTCGAACGGGCGCTGTCCCGGCCAGCTTCCCTTCGAAGAGCAGATCCGGGTACCCATCGAGTTGGCCTGTCCGGTCAGCGAGAACGGGCCCGCGCCCGGGCGGACGTTGCCGGTCGCGAGCGTCAAATCGATGAGCGCCCGCGCGGTTTCCGTCCCCTGGACGTGCTGGTTGACCCCCATCCCCCAGTAGATGAGCGCCCGCCTCGAGAGCGCGTCCGCGAGCAGTTCGACCTCGTTCGCGTCGACGCCCGCCTCGCGTGCGGCCGAGGCCGCGTTCGGGAGCGACGCGACCAGGTCCTCGAACCCGTCCGTCGCGGTCTCGATGAACTCGCGGTCGAGTCGGTCGGTCTCGACGAGGCGCGCGAGCACCGCCCGCGCGAGTGCGAGGTCCTTGCCGGGTTCGGGCGCGACGTGGCGTTCGGCGTTCTCGGCCGTCTCCGATCGGACCGGGTCCACGACGACGATCTCGACGTCCTCGGCGTCGGCGGCCCGGCGGATCCAGCGAAACATGACCGGGTGTGCGACCGCCGGGTTCGCGCCCCAGATCACGTGACGATCGGCCGCGTCGATGTCGTCGTAGGTACACGGTGGCGCGTCGCTGCCGAAGGCCTCGTAGTAGGCGGTCACCGCGCTCGCCATACAGAGGGTCGTGTTGGCGTCGTATCGCCGCGTTCCGAATCCTCCGCGCGCGAGCTTGCCGAGGAGATATGCCGCCTCGTTGGTCTGTTGACCGCTGCCCAGGATAGCGACCTCGTCCGGATCGCGGTCGTGGGCCGACCGAAGCCCCTCGACGGCACGCGAGAGCGCCACGTCCCAGGTAGTCTGTCTCAGCGCCCCGTCCTTGCGGACGAGCGGTCTGGTGAGCCACTCCCCGTCGGGGTCCTTGCTCTCCTCGAGCCCGCGCGCGCACGCCAGCCCCTGGTTCACCGGGTGGCTGGCGTCGCCGCGGGCGACGTCGACGCCGTAGCCGATGTCGACCTCACGGTGGGCGTGGCCGCAGCCGACGGCACACCGCATGCACGTCGTCGGTACCCAGTCGCTCATCGGCTCCCCGGGGCCTCCGTTCGGTCGCGTTCGCTCGTTCCGTCGTTCGGCATCCGCACTCGCGTCCGTCCTCGCCCGCGAGCCGACGCCGCGGTGGCGCGTTCCGCCACTATTCGTACAGCTCCGGGGCGACGTCGTAGGCCGGGATCGGACCGTCCTCGCGGTTTGGCGTCCGGCGCGCCTCCTGGCTCGTCTCCGTGTCGTCCCGCACGCGGGTCGTCGACACGCTCAATCACCCGCCTCGATGGGCGTCCCGTCGGCCGCGGTCGGTGCCGGGCTCTCGCCGTCGACGAAGGGGTACCACGACTGCTTGCCGTCGGCGAGACACGGATCGACGTAGCCGTCGACCTCCTCGGGCTCCGCGAGCTCGACGATCGTCTCGTGGCCGGTCGCGTCGACCCACTCGCGGAAGGTCTGTCCCTCCGAGCGCAGCGCGGCGTAGGCCTCGACCACGTTGGCGATCAAGCCGGGGACCTCGTCCGCGGGCACCCGCTGGCGAACCCACTCGATGAACGAGGGATCCTCTCCGATGCCGCCGCCGACGCCGACGTCCATCGCCTCCACCATCTCGCCGTCCTTTCGCGCGCGCATCCCCTGGAGGCCGATGTCGGCGGTCATCGCCTGTCCACAGTCCGCCGTACAGCCCGAAAAGTGGATCTTGATCCGATCGACATCGTCGGGCAGGTCGACGTTCGACCCGAGCCAGCGGAGCAGCCGGGCCATCCGCGCCTTCGTCTCCGTGAGGGCGAGCGAGCAGAACTCCGTTCCGGTGCAGGCCATCGCGCCCTGCACGAACGGGTTCGGCTCCGGCGTGTAGGTCTCGAGGAGGGGCTCTTCGAGCAGCGCGTCGAGCTCCTCGTCGGGGACGTCCATCACGAGCGGGTTCTGTCGGCGGCTCAGCCGGACCTCGCCGGAGCCGTACTCGTCGGCCAACTCCGCGAGCGCGATCGCGTCCTCGGCGGGCAACCGACCCACCGGGACCGAGAGGCCGACGTAGTTCCGTCCGTCGGCCTGATCGTAGACGCCGACGTGGTCGTGGGCGCCGTGCTCGCTCGGGCGTCCGGCGTTGTAGGTGTACTCGCCGCGGAAGTCGGTTCCGGCGGACTCGAACTCGAACTCGAGGCGATCGTCGAGGTCCTCGCGAATCTCGTCGGTTCCCCGCTCGTCGACGAAGAACCGCGCGCGGTTCTTCGATCGATTCTGCCGGTTGCCCTCCTCGTGGTAGAGTTCGACGAACGCCCGCACGGTCTCGACGGCCCGCTCCGGGCGGACGAACAGGTCGAGCGGCCGGGCGTTCCGGGGCTCGCGGCCGCCGAGGCCGCCGCCGACGCGGACGTTGAACCCGGTGACCTCCTCGCCGTCGACGAACTTGTGGGCCGGCTCCAGTCCGACGTCGTTGATCGCGTCCTGGGCACACCCCTGTCTGCAGCCCGTCACGGAGATGTTGAACTTCCGCGGCATGTTCGAGAGGTCGTCGTCGCCGCGGATCGTCTCCTGTATCTCCTCGAGGATCGGCCGCGACTCGACGTACTCGTCGGCCTTGCCGGCGACCGGACAGCCCGTGATGTTGCGCATCGTGTCCCCGCCGGCCGACCGTGAACTCACGCCGACGGACTCGAGCGTCTCCCAGATCTCCGGGACGTCCTCCAGCTTGAGCCAGTGGAGCTGGATCGACTGTCGGGTCGTGAAGTCGATCCACCCGTTTCCAAACTCGGGGTTCTCCGCGGGCCCGCGGGCGTACTCACGGGCGACTTCGCCGATCGCGCGAAGCTGTTCCGGCTCTAGGACCCCGCCGCAGTTCGTCAGCCGCATCATGAAGTACGACTCCTGGCCGTCCCGGTGGTGGAACAGCCCCCAGAACTTGAACCGCGAGAACCACTTCTCGCGGTCCTCCTCCGGGATCGAGTCCCACCCGCGATCGGCGAACTCCAGGATCGTCTCCCTGATCTCGTCCCCGTAGGCCTCCGACTTCCACGACTCCTTTTTATGCGCCATGCGAGCCAACCCAAATTACTGACCGTTTGAACATCGTTATTCGATTATGATTCAATAGTGTCTACATATATGGCTTATCTATGTATTGATCGTACAACAATGGGTGTGTGTTGTAGTATATTGTTTCTCAAGTCTATCCGGATCTGTATAAGGTCCTGTGTGCCGATCGACTCTGTGGGATCCTATTCGATCAATAAAAACGTGCCTTCTGGACGTTCATTCACATCTATTCGGAGATCGATCTCCGTTTACTATCGAGCGCCCCTACCGACGTCGTTCACTCGTCGCCGCGAACCACGAGGACCGGCGTCGAGGCGTTGTCGACCACGCGTTCGGAGACGCTCCCGAGCGAGACGATCTTCTCACGGGGGCTCTTTCCGCGCGTCCCGATGACGATCAGATCCACGTCCGTCTCGTCCACGTACGCGAGGATCTCCTTCCAGGGGGTCCCCGTGCGGATCCCCGTCACCGCCTTGAGGCCCGCCGCGTCGGCGCGCTCCGCGACGGCCTCGACGGCAGCCTCGCCCTCCTCGCGAAGGGACGACTCGAGGTCCGCCCGCGTGTCGCTGTCGGCCGCGGTGAGGATCCGGTTGTCGAGGACGTAGAGGCCGTGTACCGTCGCCTCGTCGTCTTCGGCGATCGAGATCGCGTGATCGAGGGTCGTTTCGACAGTCGGGCTGCCGTCCGTCGGCACGAGTACGTGATCGTACATCGGTCTGTCCCGGTTCGATCTTCGACGCCCCCGCGTATCAACGTACCCCCCGCCGTGGTCGGACCGCGGCGTCTTTATCGCTGTGGCTCCCGTCTCGATCCATGAGCGACGATTGGGTGAGCCTCTTTTCGGGCGGCAAGGACTCCTCGTGGGCGCTGTATCGCGCCCTCGAGGAGGACCTTCCCGTCTCGCGGCTGTTGACCGTCCACCCGGCTGGCGACTCCTACATGTATCACACCCCGGCGACGCGGCTGTCGGCGCTCGCCGCCGAGAGCGCCGGCATCGAGGCGATCGACGTCGAGCCGGCCGACTTCGAGTCCGGCGAGGCCGCCGATTCGGATGCCGGAACCAGGGGCGACGCCGAGATCGAGCCCCTCGAGGCGGCCCTTCGTGACCTTCTGGACGTCCCGGGGTTCGACCTCGCCGGCGTCACCGCCGGAGCGGTCGAAAGCGAGTTCCAGACCTCGCGGATCGAGGGGATGTGTGACCGCCTCGGGATCGATCTCTTCGCCCCGCTGTGGCAGGAGGACCCGGTCGCGCTCGCGGAGTCGATGATCGACGCCGGCTTCGAGATCACGATCGTCCAGGTGGCGGCCTACGGCCTCGACGAGTCGTGGCTCGGCCGCACCCTCGATCGGAATGCGCTCTCTGACCTCCGCGATCTCAACGACGACTACGGCGTCCACGTCCTCGGCGAGGGCGGCGAGTTCGAGACGTTCGTCACGGACGGCCCGCACATGGACCGGGCGATCGAACTCGAGACCGAGCCGGTCTGGGAGGGCTCGCGGGGACACCTCCGAGTTCTCGATGCGGAGTTGACCTAGAGACCTCCCGGCTCGGACGCCCGTCGATGGCCGACGGCGGCGAGTAAACTGGCCGTCGGCGATCAGAACTGGCCGCCGTCGGTGATGGACGTGTGGGCGCCGATGAGCGCGCCCGACAGGTCGAAGTTCTCGATCGTGGTGTCGCGGTCGATGATCGAGCCGCGGATCTCGGCGTTGCGGACGGTGGCGTCGGGGAAGACGACGGCGCGTTCGAGGGTGGCCTCCTCGACGGTGGCGTCGGCCATCACGTGGACGGTCTCGCCGAGGGTGGAGTCGCTCACGGTGGCGTCGTCGTGGACGACCGTGCCGCCGTCGAGGGACCACTCGATCGCGTCGAGGTAGCTCTCGGGCGTGCCGATGTCGAACCAGGCGCCGTCGAAGGTGAACGCGCGCACCGTCCGGCGCTCCTGTAACCACTGGATGAACCAGCCGGGTTCGTCGGGGTTCTCGCCCGCCTCGAGGTAGGTCGCCAGGTCGCCGAGGCGCTCGGCGGGGAACGCGTAGCAGGCGATGGAGACGAGCGTGCTCTTGGGGTCGTCGGGCTTCTCCTGGAAGTCGACGACCCGATCGCCGTCGAGGTCGACGAGGCCGTAGGACTTGGCCTTCTCGCGGGAGCCGACGTCGTACGCCGCGAGCACGGGATCGCCGGCGTCCTCGAAGAAGTCGACGAACTCGGCGATGTCGAAGCTGATGAGGTTGTCGCCGGCGACGACGACGAGGTCGTCGTCGATGCCCTCGCGGTCGACGAGCTGGGCGAGCGCGCCGACGACGCCGAACTTCTCGTCCTCGTTTTCGGTGTCCTCGATGGAGAGGGTGAGCTTCTCGAAGGGGGTCTCCTCGAGGTACGTCTCGAAGTCGGGGGCGAACCGCTCGTTCGTGGAGACGAAGACCTCGTCGATGCGGTCGTCGGCCTCGAGATCGGCGAATATCTCGTCGATGACCGTGTGTTCGCCGATGGGAAGGAACATCTTGGGTCGGTCCTTCGTGATCGGCCACAACCGCGTCGCGTACCCGCCCGCGAGCACAACCGCCTTCATATACTCGCGCAGACGAGGAGGGGTCGTATCACTCTTTCCGTCTCGTCTCGCCGGGTGTTCGGGTTCGGATCCTCGGGATTCGGATGCAGATTCCGGTATCCGGGTTCGCATCCCCGTGACTCGCGATCGCCGCCGGTTTGTACCGCGTTCACCTACGAGCGTGCATGGAGCGCACGACGCGCCAGCGGATCGCCGACCACCTTCGCGAGACGGACGCCACGGCGAGCGAACTGTCCGAGGTCGTTTCGCGTCCCCGGTCCGTCGTCTACGACCACCTCGAGCACGTCGCCGACTCGATCTCGGACGACGACGCCGAGGCGAGCGGCGACGGCGGAGAGCGGCTCTTGGTCGCGCCGCCGCGATGTCGCGAATGCGGATTCGACGGGTTCGACGATCCGCTCACGCTTCCGTCCCGCTGTCCGGAGTGTCGCAGCGAGCGGATCGACGAGCCGACCTTCCGGATCGAGTAGGGCAAATGTTCCGCATCCGTGAGGCTCCACCGACGTACACGCGAGTCGGTTTCGGCATAAACGACTTTATTGGGTCGCACGAAACGGACGGTCGTGATCGCTCAGTCGCCGCTGCCGGGTCGGGTCGTCCTCGCGTTCTACGTGCTCGCGTTCGGCATCGCCGCCGTCGCGTGTTTCGCGGCCATCCCGCGAGCGCGCCGATTCGACGACCCGGACACCCGCCGGGGACTCGTTGGACTGCTCGTCCTCAGCGGCGGCTGGGCGGCCGCGCACGTCGGATTTCTGCTGGCGCCTCCCGGTCCGATCGCGGTCGCCTTCTACCTCGCCGGTCTCGTCTCCGGGTTCTCGACCATCGGCGCCTGGCTCTACTTCTGTTCGGCCTACACCGGTCGGTCCCTCCACAGACAGCCGCTTTATCGACGGCTCGCGCTCGGCGTCTATCTCGGAGTGATGCTCGTGAAGTTCACGAACCCGATCCACGGACTGTACTTCACCACCGAGGCCGCCACCCGACCGTTCGTCCACCTCGGGGTCCAGCACCTCATCGGCCACTGGATCGCAATGGGGCTGGCCTACGCGCTCGCGACCGTCGGGATCTTCATGCTCCTCGAGCAGTTCACGCAGGTCGGCGCCGACACGCGACCCCTCGCCGTGCTCGTCGGCTTCACCGCGTTGCCGCTCGTGTTGGACGTCCTCGGGTACCTCCTCCCGTTCGTCGTCGACATGACTTACGAGCCGCTCGGCGTCGCGGTCTTCGCGGTCGGGGTAACCTCCATCTTTTTCGATCGCTTTCAGGCTACCCGCATCGCCACCGAGTCCGACGACCCCGTGATCGTTCTGGACGATGACGACCGCATCACCGACTACAACGTCTCCGCGAGGCGGCTCTTCCCCTCGCTTTCGGACTCGACCGCCATCGGCCGGGAGGTCTCCGAGGTGCTTCCGACGATCGGCGATGCGATCGATACCGACGAGAACGTCCGCCCCGTCGAGGTCGACGGGGAGCGGCGATACTACCACGTTTCGGTCGGCCCCTTCACCGCCGGCTCCAGACATCTCGGTCGGCTCCTCACGATCACGGACGTCACGGACCGCGAGCGCTATCGAACGGAGCTCGAGCGACAAAACGAGCGGCTCGACCGCTTCGCGAGCGTCGTCTCACACGACCTCCGGAATCCTCTCAACGTCGCACAGGGGCGGCTCGATCTGGCACTCGAGGTCGGTCCGGACGACGCCGAGGCGTTCGAGCATCTGGAGGCCGCGGACCGGGCGCTCGATCGGATGGAGGAGCTGATCGCGGACGTGTTGACCCTCGCCCGTCAGGGCCAGCCGATCGACGAGACCGAGCCGGTCCGCCTCTCGGACGTCTGTGAGGCGGCCTGGGAGGTGATCGACGCCGGCGACAGCACCCTCTCCATCGAGAGCGACGTCGCCTTCACGGCCGACCCGGAACGGCTCAGACAGCTCCTCGAGAACCTGTTTCGTAATTCGGTCGAACACGGCGGCGAGGGCGTGAGCGTGACCGTCGGGGACCTCGATGGCGGCGAGGGATTCTACGTCGCCGACGACGGCCCGGGGATACCCGAGGAGGACCGCGAGGACGTCTTCGAGTACGGCCATACGACGATCACGGACGGGACCGGATTCGGGCTCGCGATCGTCTCCGAGATCGCCGAGGCGCACGACTGGGGGGTGTCGGTGACGGACGCCGAGGGCGGCGGCGCGCGCTTCGAGGTGAGAGGAGTGCGGACGATCGACGCCGAATCGGCCGAGTTCGAGCCGATCGGAACCGAACCTGCGAACGCGGACTGACGCTCCGGGGACGAACTGACGCTCCGGGGCCGACGTGACAGACGAGTTGTAGCGGGTGATCGTCGACGCCGCTATCCGTCGCCGTGGGCGTCGACGACGATGACCTCGCCGTCCTCCACCGTGACGTTGATCAGCGTTCGCACGTTGTAGTCGGTGTCGTCGAGCTCGTTCTCGCCCGCCTTCTTGATGACGGCGACGACGTCGACGACGTCCGCGCCGATCTCGTTCGTGAGCGCGTCGAGGACCGCCTTCATCGTGCCCCCGGTCGAGAGCACGTCGTCGATCACGAGCACGCGGTCGCCCGCCTCGACGTCGTTGATGTACATCTCCGACTCCGAGTAGCCGGTCTCTTGAAACAGCGGGACCTCCCCGTCGAGCCCGTACTGGCGCTTGCGGATCACCACGAGCGGGATGTCCGTCATGAGCGAGAGCGCGGTGGAGATGTGGATGCCCATCGCCGCCGGGGTGACGATCTTGTCGACGTTCTCGAGTTCGGCCTTGCGGATGATCCGGATGACGATCTCCCGGAGCAGCTCCGGTTTCAGCATCGGAACGCCGTCGCTTATCGGATGGACGAAGTACTCGTACTCGCCTTTCTCGATGATCGGGGCGTCGAGCAGCGACTGCTCCAACTGATCCATGTCGCCGGTACAGACCCGGCGGGATAAAGCCTGGCGGTTGTGGCTGCCGGCCGTCCCGCCGGCGCCGGTCCGGCTCGAACGTGGTTCCGTCTCACTTCGAGCCACGGTCCGCGATCCGCTCTGCGATCCGTTCTCCCACGCCGGTGAGATATGCCTGTCCCCACAGTCCGACGATCAACGCGCCGATCGAGTTGAACACGAGGTCCTTGACCGTGTCGTCGAGCCCGTGTTGGGCGAGCGGCATCTCGATCCCGGTCGTCGCGGCGACGACGTCCAGGCCGTACTCGAACAGCTCCCAGAGGACGCCGAACGCGAGCACGAACGAGACGACGAAGACGACGAAGAACCGCCTCGGCAGGACGATCTCGTCGTGGTGGGCGTCGATCGCCCGCACGAGGATGTAACCGATCGCCGCGATAATCGACGCCGAGGTGGCGTGGGTGAGGTGGTCCCACCAGCCGACGGAGGAGTACAACCCGGCGGACCCGAGCGTGTGTAAGAAGACGGCCGTGGTGATCCAGAAGGCCAGAAACGGGTCGATCGCGACGCGGTAGTTCCGGTCGATGACCGCGGGCGCGAACGTGATCGCGAGCCCCGCCGTGCCGTTCGTGACGACCTTCGGCTCCCCGGCCCACAGACCGTATCCGACGAGCCCGACGAGCACGACCTGCATCGCCCGCGCGAGCCGGCGCTGGCTGTCGCGTCCGAGACGTCGCCGGATCCGCCGGATCACGGTTCGGTCACCTCCTCCGTCCCCTCGGTATCGAGCAACTCGCGCTCGAGCTTCCGCTTGAGGGCGCGGTCCCGCCGTCGGAAGTACAGATCGAAGAGCAACCCGGCGGCGAGACCGGCGAGCGCGATCCGAACGAACTCGACCATGAGCGCCTCGTTGTCGAGCAGGTACGCCGTGCCGATCCGTCGATCGAGGAACCACCGTACGATCGTCGAGACCGCGCCCGAGGCGAGGGTGGTGACCACCACGAGCGCGACCGCGAACCAGTGGGTGACGCGCATGCCCGTGAACATGTCGAGCTCGACGACGACCAACAGCGCGAACGCCGCCAGCGCGAGGTACGACGCGAACACCCCGATCTCCACGTCCGGGATCACGGCCCGCGTCGCGACCGGAAGCGCCGCGAGCAGGAGCAGCTCCCACGGGAGGACCACTCGCCAGTCGCGGCGGGCGATCGCCGGCAGCGCCATCACCACCATCGTCGCCGCCGAGATGAGCGCCCACAGCGGCTCGAGGTCGAGGAGGCTCTCGACGAACACGAGCGCGACCGCCGCGAGGATCGCCCAGCCGATCATGGCGTTCCGTCTCGTGTCACGAAACAGCGAGGCCAACAGGTCGTCCCGATCGCGGCTCATGCGGGTGAGTTCCTCGCCATTACGGATAAAGGTCCCCTCGATATCCGTCGATCCGACGGTTCATCGGGTTCGACGGCGACCGCTCGTAGCCGCTCTCCGGGGACGTTCTCCGAGACCACCCGCTCCCGGGGGCTGGCCGATCGCCGCCCCGGACGGATCAGACGTATCGGTTTTCCGATTCCGCCTTGATGTCGTCGAGGAACTCGTGGGCCTCCTCGAAGATCTCCCGTGGTCCGTCCTGGGTGATCGTGTTCGCGGCCTGGTCGTAATCGCGCCACTGGAGGTCGCGATGCTCGTTCGAGAGCTCCGCGCTCGCCTCGAAGGAGCGCGCGATGAACAGGTGGACCGTCTTGTGGATCGTCTCGCCGTTGGCCTCGAAGACGTAGTCGTACTCCTCGCGGAAGCCGTCGATGAGGCGGAAATCCTCGATCCCCGCCTCCTCTTTGACCTCCCTGATCGCCGTTTGCTGGAGCTCCTCGTCCCCCTCGACCCCGCCTTTGGGGAACTCCCAGTCCCCCGGTCGGCTCTTCAGGAGCAGGTACTCCCGATGGCCGCGGGTGTCGCGGAAGAGGATGGCTCCGGCGCTCGTCGCTTCGACCGTCATTGCGAAACCGTACTACGTCACCGCTAAAGAGGGTGTCGGACGGCTCATCGCTCCCGCCTCATCGCCCGACGTCGCCGCCGCTACCGGCCTTCGACCCGTCGATCCGGGAAAACACGAGAGCGGGTAGGTGCGTTTTTAGGCCTCGGACACGGACGCTCGAACATCACAGAATGACCTTCGTAACCAAACTCTCCTTCGAGTCCGGGGACCGGGCCGTCCTCGAGGAGACGGTCGAGGACCTGAAGCGGACGGTCGAACGGAAGGGCGCCGAGTGCAAGGGTCCGCACGCGTCCTCGCCCGAGCACGCGCGGGTACAGCTGTACAAGCGGCTCGCGCCCGGCGACCAGTTCTCGCCGTGGGAATACACCGTCTACGGCCGCCGTCTCGAGATCCACGGATCCGACGACGTCGCTCGCGAGATGGTCGACCGCGAGTTCCCCGATTCGATCCACGTCGAGGTCGAGGTCGACCGGAAGAAGCCGCTCGGCCACGGCCGCGAGTGAACGTTCGCTCCCCGACTGGATCACTCCCGCGACCGGCTTTTTTGATCCTGCGACCCGATTCCGATCGCGAACGCGGCGGTGGAAATGCGGATCAGCATAAAAACACCGAACGTTCCGGGACACCTCCCGGGAAAAACGCACGACTGCGGCCGATTCAATGGAACTCGTTCGTGACCGCGTCTAGTAACCTTTAACCGACGCAAGCCGGTATATTCGGCCAAGATGGCGAGCAACAAGATCCTCGGTATCGACCTCGGTACCACCAACTCCGCGTTCGCCGTGATGGAGGGTGGCGACCCCGAAATCATCGCGAACGCCGAAGGCGATCGGACGACCCCGTCGATCGTCGCGTTCTCCGACGACGGCGATCGGCTGGTCGGAAAGCCCGCCAAGAACCAGGCCGTCCAGAACCCGGACGGAACGATCCAGTCCATCAAGCGTCACATGGGCGAGGAGGACTACGCCGTCGAGGTCGAGGGCGAGGAGTACACGCCCGAACAGATCTCGGCGATGATCCTCCAGAAGATCAAACGCGACGCCGAGGAGTATCTCGGCGAGGAGATCGAGAAGGCGGTCATCACGGTTCCGGCGTACTTCAACGACAAACAGCGCCAGGCGACCAAGGACGCGGGCGAGATCGCCGGCTTCGAGGTCGACCGGATCGTCAACGAGCCGACGGCGGCCGCGATGGCCTACGGCCTCGACGACGAGTCCGACCAGACCGTCCTCGTCTACGACCTGGGCGGTGGGACCTTCGACGTCTCCGTCCTCGATCTGGGCGGCGGCGTCTACGAGGTCGTCGCGACGAACGGCGACAACGACCTGGGCGGCGACGACTGGGACCAGGCGATCATCGACCATCTCGCCGAGGAGTTCGAGAACGACCACGGGATCGACCTCCGCGAGGACAGACAGGCGCTCCAGCGGCTCACCGAGGCCGCGGAGGAGGCGAAGATCGAGCTGTCGAACAAAAAGGAGACGACGGTCAATCTGCCGTTCGTCACGGCGACCGACTCCGGTCCCGTCCACCTCGAACAGTCGATCACGCGGGCGACCTTCGAGTCGCTGACGAAGGACCTCCTCGAGCGGACCGTCGGCCCGACCGAGCAGGCCCTCGAGGACGCCGGCTACTCGAAGGGCGACATCGACGAGGTCATCCTCGTCGGCGGATCCACGCGGATGCCGCAGGTCCAGGAGAAGGTCGAGGACCTCGTCGGCCAGGAGCCGAAGAAGAACGTCAACCCCGACGAGGCCGTCGCGCTCGGCGCGGCCATCCAGGGCGGCGTGCTCTCCGGCGACGTCGACGACATCGTCCTGCTCGACGTCACCCCGCTGTCGCTCGGCATCGAGGTGAAGGGCGGCCTCTTCGAGCGACTCATCGAGAAGAACACGACCATCCCGACTGAGGCCTCGAAGGTCTTCACGACCGCCGCCGACAACCAGACCTCCGTCAACGTCCGCGTCTTCCAGGGCGAACGCGAGATCGCCGAGGAGAACGAGCTGCTCGGCGCCTTCCAGCTCACCGGCATCCCGCCGGCGCCGGCCGGGACGCCGCAGATCGAGGTCTCGTTCAACATCGACGAGAACGGCATCGTCAACGTCGAGGCCGAGGACAAGGGCTCCGGCAACGCCGAGTCCATCACGATCGAGGGCGGCGCCGGTCTCTCCGACGACGAGATCGAACGCATGCAGGAGGAGGCCGAGGAGCACGCCGAGGAGGACGAGAAGCGCCGCGAGCTCATCGAGGCCAGAAACGAGGCCGAATCGACGATCCAGCGCGCGGAGACGCTCCTGGAGGAGAACGAGGAGGACGTCGACGACGACCTGGCCGCCGACATCGAGGCCGAGATCGAGGACGTCGAGGCGGTCCTCGAGGACGAGGACGCCTCCATCGAGGACCTCGAGGAGGCGACCGAGTCGCTCACCGAGCAGCTTCAGGAGATCGGCAAGCAGATGTATCAGGAACAGGCGGCCCAGGCCGGCGCGGCCGGCGGCGCGGGTGCCGGCGGCATGGGCGGTGCCGGACCCGGCGGCATGGGCGGCGCCGGCGCCGGTGGCGCGGGTCCCGGTGCGGGCGAGGCCGGCGACGACGAGTACGTCGACGCCGACTTCGAGGACGTCGACGAAAACGAAGACGAAGAGGAGTAGTTCCGGTTCGCGCTCGATCAGGGGAGCGTCGCCCTCTCGAGCGTGGACGGGGACGAGTCGCCCCCGTCCGGACCGGCGAGCGAACGGACGCACGCTCCGAATCGACCGACGCCGACCGCGCCCCCGCGCGGTCCGGGTGCACGCTTTTCAAGTAGCCCGACGAATTACGGGGTCACAAGACCGAACCAACACGCATGAGCGAGGACTTCTACGACGTACTCGGGGTCTCACGGGACGCCGACGTCGACGAGATAAAACGGGCGTATCGAGAGAAGGCGGCCGAGTACCACCCCGACGTCAGCGATCACGACGACGCCGAGGAGCGGTTCAAGAAGATCAAGAAGGCGAAGGAGGTCCTCACCGACGAGGAGACGCGCCGCCAGTACGACCAGCTGGGCCACGACCGATTCGTCGAGGCCGAAAAACACGGCGCGGCCGGCTCCGGCGCTGGCGGCGGGCCGGGCGGCGCGGGCGGTCCCTTCGGCGGCGGCGGTGGCGGCGGCTTCGAGGACATCTTCAACCAGTTCTTCGGCGGCGGCGGTCGCGGCCGCGGGAACGACCCGAACCGCCCTCGACAGGGTCAAGACCTCCGGACGGGAGTCACCATCGATCTGGAGGAGGCCTTCGAGGGGGCCACGAAGCAGTTCACCGTCACCCGTCCCGAGCGGTGTGCGGAGTGTGACGGCGCGGGTCACCCGCCGGACGCCGACGTCTCCACCTGCGGACAGTGTGGCGGCCAGGGACAGGTGACCCAGGTCCAACAGACGCCGCTCGGGCGCGTCCAGCAGACGACGACGTGTCCCCGGTGTGAGGGCACCGGCGAGACCTACAGCGAGCGGTGTTCGGCCTGCGGCGGCGACGGGATCGTCCGCAACGAGGCGACGCTGTCGGTCGAGATCCCCGCGGGCATCCAGTCGGGACAGAGCCTCCGGATGGAGAGAGAGGGCGCTCCCGGCGAGAACGGCGGCCCGAACGGCGACCTCCTCATCGAGGTCGACGTCGACGTCGGCGACCGGTTCGAGCGCGAGGGCGCCGACCTGCACGTCCACGAGGCGGTCTCGTTCCCGCAGGCGGTCTTCGGCGACACGGTGCAGATCGAGGCCGTGGACGGAACCGTCGAGATGGACGTTCCGGCCGGCACACAAAGCGGCGAGACGTTCCGCCTTTCTGGCAAGGGCATGCCCCGGCTTCGGGGTCGCGGCCGCGGCGACCTGTACGTCCAGGTGCAGGTGGTCGTCCCCGACTCGCTCAACGACGAACAGCGCGAGGCCCTGGAGGCCTTCGCCGAGGCCGGCGGCGAGGAGATCGACGTCGAACAGGGCTTCTTCGAGCGGCTGAAGAGCACCTTTTGAGCCGGCAGCGTCGGCGTCGAAGTGGAACGGCGGAGAACGGAAACAAGCGACGGGGTCGACCCGTCCGCCGCGTCGGATAAGAACTGTTTTGGGTCGTCCGTTCGACCCATCGAACGAGAACCCCGTATGTCGTCTTCATCCGCTCCATCACCGATCCCGGGAGGTGCTCCCGGTGGCTGAGGCCCGGGTGCTCGTCCCGGTCGAGGAATCGTCCACGCTTCGCTCGACGGTCTCACACGTCACGAGCGAGGCGGCCGCCGACGGGATCGAGGCGATCCACTTCGTCCATCTCGCCTCCTGGCGAACCGACGATCCGAGCGCCACGCGGCGGCGGGCGGCCGCGAGCGACCTGCTCGAGGAGGTCGCGGTCTGGGCCCGCTACGACCTCGAGGACGCGGGCGTCGAGGACGTCGCCGTCGAGACGTCGATCGTGGGCGAGGAGGCCTACCTGTTCGGCCCCGGAGACTTCGCGGATCAGCTCCACCGATACGCCGACGATCACGGCATCGACACCGTGATCCTCGATCCCGAGTACACCCCGGTGGGGAACACGACGCTGTTACAGCCCATGGAGTTCGAACTCGCCTCGACGCCGCTTTCGGTGCGCGAGGCCACCGTCGACCGTCCCGCACGTCACGTCCGGATCGCAAAGGAGCTCACGGGGCTGCGGTTCGCCGCGGTCTTCGGCCTCTCGTTCGTCTTCTACATGGTGCTCGGCGATCCCACCTACTGGTTCGACCTCGTGACCGGGGTCGCCTCCGCGCTCGTCGTCGCCATATCGCTCTCCCGGGTCAGCCTCGATCACGATCCGACGTTTCCGGAAACGCCGATGCGCCTGTTTCGCGGCGTCATCTACGTCCCCGTGTTGTTCTTCGAGATCCTCAAATCGAACCTCGTCGTCGCCCGAGTCATCCTCTCGCCCTCCCTGCCGATCGAGCCGACGATGACCCGGATGCGCGTACTCGTCGGGTCCGGCCTCCCCGTCACGACGCTGGCGAACTCGATCACGTTGACCCCCGGCACGCTCACGGTTCGCGCGCGGGACGCCGACCTCTACGTCCACACGCTCATCCCGTGGGCCCGCGAGGGGCTCTTCGACGGCGGGCTCGAGCGGTGGACCCGGTTCGTCTTCTACGGCCGCGAGGCCGCACGGCTCCCGACGCCGCGCGAGCGCGACGACTGCGCGGTGTTGCAGGGCCCCGACGCCGACGAGGACATGCCCCTTCTCGCCGCCGACGGCGGACGGTCGATCGCGACTGGGGACGGCTCGTCCGAACCGGCTGACGACGACCCTCGGGAGGGGCCGAACCGATGAGCATCGCCGACGTCGCGATCGCGAGCGGGTACACGGTCGGGGACGTCCTGTTGGCCGCCGCCGCCGGGTTCGTCCTGCTCGCGCTCGGAATGCTGTATCGGGCCGTCAAGGGCCCGACGATGCAGGATCGGGTCCTCGCAGTCAACGTGCTCGGGACCAACACGGTCGTCATCCTTGCGCTTCTAGGCGCCGGGCTCGGCGAGCCGACGTTCCTCGACATCGCGCTCGTCTACGCCCTGTTGAACTTCCTGATGGCGATCGCGATCTCGAAGTTCACGGTCGAACGCGGGGGGGTCCTCTGATGGCGCTCGAGTCGACCGATCCGGTCACGATCGCCCGGATCGTCCTCGTCGTCGCGTGTCTCGCCGGGGCGCTGTTCTTCACGTTCGTCTCGATGACGGGCGTGATCCGGCTTCCGGACGTCTACGCGCGGGCCCACACCGCCTCCCAGGCCGACACGCTCGGCGCGGGATTCGGATTGGCGGCCGTCGCGCTCACGCTCGGGTGGCAGGGTGCCTCGATCAAGACGGTGATCCTGTTGTTCTTCATCTTCGTGACGAACCCGACGGCGGCACACGCGATCGCGAGGGCCGCCTTCGAGGACGGGATCGTGCCGTGGACCGAGGGGGACGAGCGCCGATGAGCGCGAGCGTAACCGCGATCGAGGCGATGCTCTTCGTCTTCGTGATCGCCACGGCGCTCGTGACGGCGCTCGCCCGGGACGTCCTCTCGTCGATCATCGTCTTCGGGGCCTACAGCCTCGGCATGGCCGCGCTGTACACGTTCTATCGAGCCCCGGACGTCGCGCTCACCGAGGCGGCGATCTCGGCGGGCGTCACGACCGTCCTGTTGCTTCTCACCATCGCGAAGACCTCGCGCATCGACCGCGAGGTCGTCTTCGAGACGGTCGACTGGTCGGCCGCAGCGGCGGTGGGCGCCCTGTGTGCCGTGATGCTCGCCACGGTCTCGTTCATGCCGGCCGTCGGCGACCCGGACGCGCCCGTCTGGTCGAATCCCGACGTCACCGGCTACTACCTCGCGAACACCTACGCCGACACGGGCGTCGAGAACGCGGTGATGGCCGTGCTCGCCTCCTACCGGGGGTTCGACACCTTCGGGGAGGCGGTCGTGGTCTTCGCCGCCGGCGTGGCGGCGATGGTGGTCCTCCACCGGGAGGTGTTCTCGTGAGCGACCGCTCCTCCCCCGGCGACGCCGGGAAAACGACCGATTCCGCCGTCCCCAACGGCGACGGGGGCGACGACGAGCGCTCCGGCGCCCCCCCGATCGAGCCGACCTACTCCGGGCGCGACGAGCGGCCGCATCTCTCCCGGATCCAGCGTCAACAGACGCCCTACACGGAGAGCCAGGTGATCATGTCGACGGTCAAGATCGTCTCGCCGTTCGCGTTCACCTACGGGCTGTTCGTCACCTTCCACGGCGGCGGGTCGCCGGGCGGGGGGTTCCAGGGAGGCGCCATCGTCGCCGCGGTCGTGTTGATGATCGCCTTCGCGTTCGGGATCGACTCCACCCGCGAGTGGTTCACGAACGCGACCGTCGTCGGACTCGGCGTCGGCGGCGTCCTCGTCTTCGCCGGCATCGGGATCGTCGGGCTCGCCCGCGGCGGCACCTTCCTCGAGTACGCGCTGCTTCCGATCCCCCATCCGGTGAAGTACGGCATGGAGGGCGTCGAGATCCTCGGGATCGGGCCCATCGTCGCCGGCGTGCTCGTGGGGCTGTTCTTCCTCCTCGCCGCCGGCTTCGACGACCACGACGCCGGAAACGGCGGCTCAACCCGGCCGAACGACACCGAGCCGACGGAGGGGTCCGAATGACGGGCGTCGCGCTCACCGTCGTCGACCTGCTGGCGACGCGACACGCCTACGCCGTGTTCGCGATCCTGCTCTGTATCGGCCTGTACATGATGATCGCCAACGAGCACCTGGTGAAGAAGATCATCGGACTCAACCTGTTCCAGACGGCGATATTCCTCCTCTTCATCGCCTCCGCGTACGTGCGCGGCGGGGCGATACCGATCGTCCACGACGGCGGCGGCGAGACGCTCCACGTGAGCCCGCTCCCGCAGGTCATCGTCCTCACCGCCATCGTCGTCGGCGTGAGCCTCACGGCGGTCGGACTCGCGCTCTGTCTGCGGATCTACGCGGAGTACGGAACCCTCCGTACGGACGCGCTACGAGAGGTGATGCGCGAGGAGGACGCGATCCCCGACGCACCGGCCGCTCCGGATGCACCCGGGACCGACGAAGGGGGTGACGCCGCGTGATCGACGTCCTGTTGCCCGCGTTGATCGTGGTGCCCATCGTCGCCGCGACGATGCCGATCGCTCTCGGGCTTCGCTACGACGACGTCGGGTGGCCGATCGCCGCCGCGACCGCTCTCGCCCTCCTCGCGATGGCTGGGGCGGTCGTTCGGACGGCGTTCCTCGATCCGCCCTCCCCGATCGGGATCGTCCACGAGCTGGGCGGCTGGCAGCGGCCGTACGGGATCGAGCTCGTCGCCGACGAGCTGTCGGCCGCGATGGTCGCGCTGATCGCGATCGTCGCCGCGGCCACGCTCGTCCTCTCGCGAGTCGCCGGACCGCGCGGGAACGCGTTCTACGCCGCCTACCTCATGCTGGTCGGCGGGCTGATGGGCATGGCGCTCACCGGCGACCTGTTCAACCTGTTCGTCTTCTTGGAGATCGTCGGCCTGACGACCTACGCGCTCGTCGCCGCCGACCGGTCGGGCGCGAGCGCCTACGCCTCGATCAAGTACCTGATGGTCGGGACGGTCGGCGCCTCGCTGTACCTCGTCGGCGTCGGCTACACGTTCCTCGCGACGGGATCGCTCAACATGGTCGACCTCCAGGGCGCGATCGCCTCGGTCGGCTACGGCGACCCGCTGATCCAGGCGGGCTACGCCTTTATCGCGGTCGGCTTCGGGCTCAAGATCGCCCTGTTCCCGCTGCACGTCTGGCAGCCGGACGCCTACCAGCGCGCGCCGGATTCGGTGACGGCGCTGATCGCGGCGTTAGTCTCGACGGCCGCCGCCTACGCGCTGTTGCGCGTCACGTACACCGTCTTCACCGTCGAGTTCCTCGAGGCCAATCCCCACATCACGAACGGGATGTTGCTCGTCGCCGGCGTCTCGATCCTCGTCGGCTCCGCGCTCGCGGTCATGCAGTCCGACCTCAAGCGCCTGTTCGCCTACTCCTCGGTCGCCCAGTTCGGGATGATCGTCGCGGCGATCGGACTGGCGAACGAGACCGCGCTGCTCGGCGGGATCGTCCACCTGATCGGCCACGGGCTCCTCAAGTTCGGGCTGTTCCTCGCGATCGGCCTCCTCGCGTACGGCTACGGAGCCAGACGTGTTCGCGACCTCGCGAGCCTGGCTCGACGCGCGCCGTACGTCTCGGGGGCCTTCGTCGTCCTCGGGCTCGCGCTCGTCGGGATTCCCCCGTCGGTCGGGCTGCTCGGGAAGTGGTACATCGCCCTCGGCGCCGTCAGGGTCGCCGGAACCGGCGATCCGGCCGGTGCGGGGATCGCCGTCGTGATGCTTTTGAGCACCCTGTTCACGCTCGCGTACGTCGCTCGGATCGTCGAACAACTCTACTTCGCCGGCGTGGATCCCGCCGTCGACTCGACTGCGGATGGCGGATCGTCCGGCTCGGGGCCGTCCGACGCGCTCGCTGACGGCGGCGAGTCCGTCGGGCCCGTTCCGACCGGCGCCCTCGTCGTCCTCGTGGCCGTCACGCTGACCGCCGTCGGGCTCGGCTTCGCCGGCTTCGCCGTCTACGATCTCTTCGACCCGTTCCTCGGGAGGATGTTCTAAATGACCGAAGTCGAATCACTGAGACCGCTCGTCGCCGTCCTCGTATCGTTCGTTGCGTCCGGGTTCATCGTCGCCTCCTACCGGCGACCGAACCTCCGGGAGGGGTGGACGCTCCTGGCCGCCGTCGGGAAGTTCGCCGCCGTCGCCTCGATGCTGCCCGGCGTGCTCGGCGGCACCGTCTACGTCTCGAACCTCCTGGCGTTCCTGCCGGGCGTCCAGCTCACGCTGCGGGCGGACCCCCTCGGAATGCTCTTCGCGTTCCTCGCGAGCGGCCTATGGATCGTGACCTCGCTCTACAGCATCGGCTACATGCGCGGGCTCGACGAGCCCAACCAGACGCGCTACTTCGCCGCCTTCGCCGTCTCGCTGTCGACGACGATGGGGATCGCCTTCGCCGGCAACCTCGTCACCATCTTCGTCTTCTACGAGCTGTTGTCGATCGCGACCTACCCGCTCGTCGCCCACGACGAGACCGCGGAGGCGCGCTCGGCGGGCCGCAAGTACCTCGCGTACACCATGTTCGGGGGCGGCGTGCTCGTGCTCGCCGGGACCGTGTTGGTCTACTGGCTGACCGGGCTCGTCGGCGAGCCGACCGTCTCCTTTTCGGCCGGCGGGATCGACGCGCTCGCGACCGCCGCGAGCACCGACCCATTGATGGCGAAGATCGCCTTCGTCCTGCTCGCGGTCGGATTCGGCGTCAAGGCCGGGCTGATGCCGCTCCACCAGTGGCTCCCCGAGGCGATGGTCGCCCCGACGCCGGTGTCGGGGCTGTTGCACGCCGTCGCCGTCGTCAAATCCGGCGCGTTCGGCGTCTCGCGGCTCGTCCTCGACGTCTACGGACCCGAGGTCGTCTTCGATCTCGGCGTGGGGATCTGGCTGTCGGTGGCGGCCGCGTTCACGCTGACGGCGGCCAGCGTGATCGCCTTGCGCAAGGACCACCTCAAACAGCGGCTCGCCTACTCGACGGTGAGCCAGCTCAGCTACATCCTGCTTGGACTGGGGCTGTTCGGGTGGTACGGCCTCGTCGGGGCGCTGCTTCACATCCCCGCGCACGCGTTCATGAAGCTCACGCTGTTCTTCTGTGCCGGCTGCATCCACGTCGAGACCCACACCGACTACATCTCGGAGATGGCCGGGATCGGAAAGCGGATGCCGGTGACGATGGGCGCGTTCACCGTCGCCGCCGCCGGGATGGCCGGCATCCCGCTCGTCGCCGGGTTCGTAAGCAAGTACTACATGCTGATCGGCGGCGTCCGGATGGGCGCGGCGCTCACGCCCGTCGGCTACTACCTGGCCGGCGCGCTGTTGCTCTCGGGCGTCCTCAACATCGCCTACTTCTGGCCGGTCGTCTACACCGCGTTCTTCGAGTCGGAGGAATCTCACGACTCCAAGCCGCTCGTCGACTTCCCGCTCGGCGGACGGACGACCGCAACCGTGGAGTCGCCGCGGACCGACGGCGGCGAACGCGAACCGGACGACGACCACGTCGCCGACGACGATCACGCCCCCGTCGACGGACGAGCGGAGGAGGGTGACGAAAACGCCGAGGACGCCGCCGAGGCCTCCGAACCCGCCGACTTCGAGGAGAAGACCACCGTCGCTGAGGAGGACACCGCCGTCGCCGAGGAGACGATTCCGGACGCCGAGGACGTCGCGATGGATCCGGATGGTGTCGTACGACCCGACTTCTCCCCCGGCGATCGGGACTTCTCCGAGCCGGCCGAGCGGATCGACACCGGCGATTACGCGGTCGACAAGAACCCCTCGGACGCGACCGTCGGCTTTCGGGATTCGACGCCCGAGCCAGAGGATGATCGTGGCGATCACGATGATCGTGGCGACGATCACGGTCGCCACGGTGACGATCGCATCGACCACGACCACCACGCTGACGACTCCGCCGACCACGACCACCACGGCGGGCCGCCGCCGGGCGGTTGGGAGTCGATCCGCGGTCTCGACGCCCTGCTGGGACGCGAGACGACGTGGTTCATGCTCGCGCCGATCCTGACGGCGATGACCCTCGCCGTCCTCGTCGGGGTCGTGCCGACCGAGACCGGCTTCCTGGAGCTGATCCAGCTCATCGTCGACACGCGCCTCGAGGGCGCGGGGGTGGGACCATGACGGGCGTCGGCGCGGTCGATCTGGGCGCGCTCGCGTCCTGGCTTCCGCCGGCGCTGCTTTCGCTCCCGTCGTACGCGCTCGTGGCGATCGCCGCGCTGCTCGTCGTCGCCTTGCCCCGACGGATCGGTCACCTGCTTGGAGCGGCGGCGACCGCGTTCGTCCTCGTCCAGGCCCTCGCCTTCGATCCGAGCGTCTACGGTCCCCTCCTGGCGGGACGGTTCCTCGGGTTCGACGTCGTGTTCCTCAACGTCGACGACTTCTCGCGGCTGATGGGCGCCGTGATCGGGTTCCTCGCGACCGCCGCGGTGGCCTACGCCTACGGCAGCGACGCCCCGAAGTGGACGAGCGGGCTCGCGTTGATCTACGTCGCCTCGACCGTCGCGACCGTCTACGCCGGCGACTGGCTCACGCTCGTCTTCTTCTGGGAGCTGATGGCCGTCACCTCGACGCTTCTCGTCTGGCACCACGGCGGCGAGGCGGTCCGGGCCGGATTCCGATACGCGATCTTCCACGGCATCGGGGGGACGCTGTTGCTCGCGGCGGTCGTCGTTCACTTCGGGGCCGTCGAGAGCTTCCTGTTCACCGCCGAGACGGGAATCCACGCGTCGGCCGCCCCGCTCGCGGCGGTCGGGATCGGGATCAACTGCGGGTTCATCCTGCTTCACACGTGGCTGCCCGACACCTACCCGCGCCCGCACATCGCGGCCTCTGTGTTCCTGTCGGTCTTCACGACGAAGACCGCCGTCTACGTCCTCTACCGGGCGTTCCCCGAGGGCGGGCTCTGGATGGCCTACCTCGGCGGCGCGATGGCGGTCTACGGCGCCTTCTTCGCGCTGTTGCAGTACGACCCGCGGCGGCTGCTCTCCTACCACATCCAGGCGCAGGTCGGCTACATGCTCGCCGGGATCGGGCTCGCTGGCTACGTCGGCGAGAAGGCGCTCGCGGGCGGGTTCGCCCACCTGCTCAACAACGTCCTCTACAAGAGCCTGCTGTTCATGGCGCTCGGCGTCGTGATCTACCGGACCGGCAAACAGGACATCCGCGAGATGGGCGGCCTCTGGCGGAAGATGCCGATCGCCTTCGTGATCTACCTCGTCGGTGCCGCGTCGATCACGGCCGTGCCCGGGTTCAACGGCTTCGTCTCGAAGGGGATGGTGATCGACTCGGCCCACGAGATCCACCAGTTCGAGATCGCCTTGGGCGGCGGGCTCCTGTGGTGGCTCCTCATCCTCGGCGGCGTCGGGACGTTCATGTCGTTCATCAAGCTCGGCTACTACACGTTCTTCCACGGCCCGGCCTCGAGCTCACCGCGGGACGCGACGGCCTTTCAGACCGTCGGGATGACGCTCGCCGCCGCCGCCTGCGTGTTCCTCGGCGTCTCCTACGAGACGCTCATCGGATTGATGCCCCACACCGAGTACCTGCTCGCGGAGCTCCACCCCTACAGCGCCGGCCATCTTCGGGAGTCCGCCGCGCTGTTGGTCGCCGGATTCGTCGGCTTCTTCGCGCTCAAGCGGCCGCTCGGCTGGCTGGCCCACCACGTTCGCGACGTCGACGCCGTCACCTACCCGGCGTTCTTCTACGCCGGACGCGGATTGATCTGGGGCGTGACTGAGCTGTGGGCCGCCGTCGACCGCGCGACCATGCGGCTCGTCGCGCTCCTCGAGTGGACCGCGATGAACCCCCGATCCGCGGCTCGCCGCCTCGGAATCGACTCGGAGATCCGGTCCGGGATCGGCCGCGGCGTCCTCGTGATCACGCTCGTCGCGGCCGCCGCCTTGATCCTCGTATTGGTGGGCTGATCGGATCGGTCGCCCGTTTCGGGGGATGGGTGAGGCGGACGGGCGAGCCTCCGACGTCGTCCGTCCCCGGTTTTCTTATATCCCCCTCGCATAGCCGCGAGCGATGGATCGCCGTCTCGGGATCGGACTCGCGCTGTTCGTCCTCGGCGTGACGGCCGACGTCGCCACCACCTACGTGGCGATCGCTCACGGGCCGTTCGTGGAGGGGTCCCCGATCGGCGGACGGCTCATCGACCGGTACGGCCTCGTTCGCGGGATGATCGCGACGAAGCTGGCCGGCATGGTCCTGATCGCCATCCCGGCGGTCGTCGCCGACCGCGACCGCGACGTCGTGCTGGCGGTGATGTTCGGCGGCGTCGGCGTGCTCTCGTGTCTCGCCGCCGGGTACAACCTCGTCCGGATCGCCGGGGCGTGAACGGCCCGGTCGCTACAGCTCGATCCGCTCGACGAGCCGATCCTCGCCGTCACCTTTGGTGTTTATCGCGACGATCCGGACGTCGGACTCGAGCATCGATCCCTCGAGTTTCGACTTCAAAAGCGAGTCGACCTGGTAGACGCCGGCGGCGTTGTTCATCGTGATCTCGACCTCGACGGCGTGGTCTGACCCCGGCGCGAGCGCGACGCGTTCTATCGCCCGTGAGGAGATCGTGTTGATGCCCCGGCCGCCCTTCTCGTAGGGGATGCGCGAGCGCCCCCGCTCCATGTCGAGCCCGTCCGCGATCCGGATCACGCCGGCCTCCCTCGTCAGCGGCGTCTCCTCGGTGTGGTGACAGAGGATAGCGTGTAGCACCTCCGCCTTCACGCGGACGGCCGCCTCCGTCCCGTAGAACTCGGGGAGGAAGCGATCGAGGAGATCGGCGGCGAGCGGGATGGAGTAGTAGGAGTGGTCGTCGCGGTGGACGACGTGGCCGACGTCGTGAAGCGTCGCCGCGAGCGCGACGATGACGGCCTCGTCGGCCTCCTCGAGTCCCTGATCGCTGGCGCCGTTGAACTCGACCCCGCCGGCCTTCAACAGGTCGTAGAGTCTGAGCGCACGGTCGCGAACGATCTCGATGTGTTTCTCGCCGTGGTCGTTGTACCCCTTTCGGGTGACCGCGTTGACGTTTTGGGCCTGCAGGTACGTGGCGATCTCCGGATCGGATTCGATCGCGGAGAGGACCTCGTTCAAACGCCCGTCCGGAAAGGCGTGGTCCGCGCCCGGATCGTACTCGCGTCGTTCCGTCGATTCGTCGGCGTCGTCGTCCATGCCTCGTCGGTCGTCGCGTCCGAACTTAAAAAGCCTGCTGGCGGACCACGATCGGGAGCGTCTGACGCTTCGTCTCCCGTCGGCTTTCAGATCGCCTCGGCGGTGGCCGACTCGACCGCGGCTTCGACCTCGTCGTACGGGGGCTCCTCGCCCGGCTCGCCGGCGAGCCAGCGGTAGGTGATCGTCCCCTCGTCGTCGATCACGAACACGGACCGGCGGGCGATCTCGTCGATCCCGACGTGGTCGAACGAGTCGACGACGTCGTATGCCGCGATCGCCTCGTGGCCGGCGTCGCTGACGAGTCCGAAGGTGAACTCCTCCTGGGACCGGAACTCCGAGAGGGCGTAGGGGAGATCGGTGCTGATCCCCATGACCGTCGCGTTCAGCGCCTCGAACCGGTCGAACCGGTCGCGAAGCGTACACAGCTCCGTGGTGCAGGTTCCGGTGAACGCGGCCGGGAAGAACGCGAGAACGACCGGGCCGTCGCCGAGCCGCTCCGACAGACGCATCGATTCGACGTCGTCAGCGACGAACGTCGCCTCGAAATCGGGTGCCGTATCGCCGGTGGATGCCATATCGGCCGGTCGTTCGCGCGCGGTTTTTACTTTATGGCTCGCGTCGATCGGAACGCAGCGATCGTCCTCGATGAGCGACGATGGCCTTGGATGGTCGGTCGGGGTCCCGAGGGGAGCAAAAGGCATATAATAATAACCGGGCTACTGCGAGGTGAGATGACACCCGCGATTCCACTGTTCGGTCCGCTTCCGGTCGGTCCCGAGCTACTCATCATCCTGCTCGTCCTCGTGTTGTTGTTCGGCGCACAGAAGATCCCGAAGCTCGCTCGTTCCACCGGTCAGGCGATGGGCGAGTTCAAGAAGGGTCGTGAGGAGGTCGAGGAGGAGCTCCAGGAGATGCAAGGCGAGATCGATCCCACCGAGGAGTCCGACTCGACGACCTCCTCGGCCGACTCGTCCGAGACGACCGACGCTGACGACGACGAAGCCGAGACCGAAGCGGCGACCGACTCCGAGACGGCGACCGAGACGTCGAAGTGAGACGGCCGAACCGTTCGGGTGAGTGACCCGTCGGGCCGACCCCTTCTCGTCGGACGCGTGGCCTAGTGGATAGGGCGAGAGGTTCCTAACCTCTCGATCGCGGGTTCGAATCCCGCCGCGTCC
>NZ_JBHSXL010000011.1:0-36477 GCF_042662125.1 Halopenitus salinus
CGACGTACCTCCATCCGTACTTCAGATGTAAGTCTATGTTTTTATATTAGTAACGATTCAGAGAGGGGAGTCGGTGAGCCATCGAGCGTAGTTACTGTAGTACCGTGTCGGTTTCCTCTCCGACCTACTCGCTCGCTACGCTCGCTCCTTGAGGTCGGAGGCTCCACCTTGAATTACGCTCGAGGACGTTGGACGGAACGAGACACGAGCGATTTGGATACACGTCCTCCGTCGATCGAGACGACGTCTTCGCAAGCGACTATATTCGCGTTGGATCCGTGATGGATCCGGGATCGTCGACAACTCGAGCGTCCTCCCGTTCGAGTTCGATCGAGGACACGGGAGCGAGGGTCGCGAGATCGTCGACCGCCGATTCCGGGGCGGTGACTCGAAGCGTCGCGCGCCCTAATTCGGCCTCGATCGTCGCGCCGGTGCGTTCGATCGTTCTCGTGGCGGCCTCGCGATCGCCTTCGACGCCGAGCAGTAGCGTCACCGTCGTCTCGGCATCGCTCTCACGCAAACGCGCAACCGCCGGATCGATGTAGTCAGGCATTGATCGGTCCTCCGTCCCCATTTGGGGCAGTCGAATCCATGTGTACACACCAGGGCATCTGTTAATAGCCTTCCGTCCGTGGTGCTCGACTCCGCGATCGCGACGCACGGAGCTGGCCGGCGTCGGCGTCGACGTCGGTGCTGTCGACGTCGACGTCCGTGCGAGCGTGGCCCAGGCGATCGACGCGACGTCTTCGCAGGTGACCATTTCGAATCCGGGTCGGATTCGTCGATGGATCCGGGATCGTCGACCACTCGGACGTCCGCCCATCCGAGTTCGATCGACGACACGGGATCGAGGCCGATCCGAACAACTATTATGAACAGGATAATATGATCGTGTGCATAATGATAAACAGGGAGACGGAACTCGAGTGGATCACGTCACACCTCTCTCGGCCGGAGCGACAGCTCCTCGTCGTCTACGGCCGACGGCGGGTCGGGAAGACGACCCTGGTGACGACGGCGCTCGAGGCGCTCGAAGCCACGTCGGTGTACTACCTCTGTGACGAACGTGGCTCGAGACACAACGCCCGGCGGTTTGCAACGGCGTGCGCTGAGAGGTTCGACGACATCGCCCCGGACGTCGACGGGTTCGTCGACGCATTTCGGTACCTCACGGGGCGGGTCGAGGGACCGTGTGTGGTGGCGTTGGACGAATTCTCGTATCTGGTCGACGAGGACGACACGATCCCGTCGATGTTCCAGACCATCGTCGACGACGTGCTCGACGGGACCGACGTCTCTCTCGTGTTGTTGGGGTCCTCGATCTCGATGATGAAGGAGGGCGTGTTGAGCTACGAGAGTCCGCTGTACGGGCGACGAACCGGACAGTGGGAGCTCGCTCCGCTCCCGTTCGCGGACGTTCGTGCGTTCTTTCCGAACGACCATCTGGAGACACAGATCCAGCTCTACAGCGTTCTGGGCGGTGTTCCCGCGTACCTCGAACAGTTCGACCCGGACCGACGTCTGCTCGAGAACGTCGAGCAGGCGATCCTCTCGAAAGGGGCGTTCCTCTACGAGGAGCCGGAGTTCCTGTTGCGCCAGGAGCTCCATGAGCCCGCGACGTACATGGCGATCCTCGAAGCCATCGCCGGTGGCGCGACACGGGTCACCGAGATCGCCAACGAGATTGGCCGCGACGCGAGCAGCCTCTCCCGGTATCTCCAGAACCTCACGGGGTTGGCGATCCTCGAGCGCGAGCAGCCGGTGACGGACCCGAACGGCCGCGGGCTGTATCGATTGGCAGACGACTTCCTCCGGTTCTGGTTTCGGTACGTGGCGCCCAATCGGGGAACGCTCGAACAGGGACGGACGGCGCCAGTCCGGGCGGCGATCGACGAGACGCTCGCGACACACACGAGTCGGACCTTCGAGACCGTCTGTCAGCAGGCGGTTCAGACGCCCGCATTCCCCGTGTCCTGCTCTCGAGTCGGTCGCTGGTGGTACGATGGCGAGGAGATCGACGTCGTCGGCGTCAACCGAGACGTCGGCACCCTGTTTCTGGGGGAGTGCAAATGGACCACGGATCCCGTCGGTCGAGACGTGTTCGACGAGCTCACGGCGCTCGAGTCCGAGGTTCGGTGGCAGGGTACCGATCGGGAGGTCCACTACGCGGTATTCTCGCGAGCCGGGTTCACGGACGAGTTGCGGACGGTCGTCGACGAGCGATCTGACGCGTCGCTGTACGGGATCGCGGAGCTCGCGACCCTGTTCGACTCCGGTCGGTGAGCGGACTGTAGAGCACCTTGAGCGTCTGATTCCGAGGAGGAAACGGAAGTCACCACTAGGTAGATTCATGGTCCTATCAACCGTATCACACGTATGGTGAGAACGTGGCTTCGCTTCACGGTAGGTACCCTCCTCGTGATCGGGCTATTCGGTGGCATCGGACTCGTGGCAAGTGATTCGACCGACACACCGCGGATAGCCAGTCCGGTCGGAGAGGCATCCGCACAGTCAACCGATTTCGAAGCGTTGGCACCACGGGGTCGATGGAATTCCTCCACGGGCACTGGTGAAATCATTCTCGACAACGAGAGCTATTACACGGTGTTCCAGGGCGAAGCGGACATCCGGACGTGGCGTGATACCGCTGGAACGGATGTCACGGAAACCGTTCTGGAGGGCGAGACAGGACAGAACGAGGGGGAACCACTTCGGCTGTCGGGATCGATTCAGGCCGATCAGACGCCCGGCCGATACTCCGGGGAGGATCTGACAGTACGTGTGTTGGAGCCTCGAATCAGCAGCGTCACGCTCTACAACAGCGTCGGAACGGAACTCGACGACCCGTCCGAACTCCAGCGGGACGAATCGCTGTTGGTGATCGTCGACTGGAACTACGTCGAGGCCGAGGATCTCGAGGTCGACCTGGTCAGTCACGAGGAGAACGTCTCCATCGAGCGGGAAGTCCTCTCGACGAGTCCAACGGACGCACAATCCGATCGTCTCCCGGAAGCCGTCGACGAGGACGTTCTCGCACGGGAGGTCCAAGGCCGTGGAACGACGAACGATCGTACCGCCTACTGGTTGTTCGACTTCACGGACGTCGATGACGGAACGTACACGCTCCGTATCGAGGGAATCGACGATCTGACGACCGGCGAAGCGAGCGAATCCTTCCGCATCGACGTGGAAACGGCTGACACACCGACCCCGACCACATCACCAACGGACCCCGTCACGCCGACGGCGACACCACCCGATTCACCGACAGTAACCCCGACCACAACAGCCGAACAAACACCCACGGCAGAGCCCCCCACGGCGACGCCGTCACCGACGAGGAGCCCCACACAAACGGAGACAGCCACACCAACGGAGACCCCGACCGGGACGACGGCAGTTGAGGAGCCCGGATTCGGGCTCATCGTCACCGTCGTCGCTCTCGTCGTCGTATCAGTACTCGCAATTCGGTTCCTCCGTGACTGAGGATCCGCTAGCGGTCATCCCTTCGATGGCGGACAACGCCACACTTTAGCCGGTCGCCGACGCACGCCCTCCAAATGGCGGATGCGCACGCGGCCACGCGAACCCTTCTCGAGGACCGACCGGAGCTGGCCGAGACGGTCGCGGACGCGCTCGCGGTGGACGAGGGGGCGGACGCGCCCTGGACGTTCGCGGACGTGGACGCCGACTCGGGGGCCTTCGGCGAACTCGTCTCACACGGGATCGTCGAGAGCGAGGGCGACGGCTATCGCGTGTCCGACCCCGAGGCGGTCCGGAGTGCGCTCGAGGCGTTCGAGAGTGATGGGGACGGTGGCGATGGTGGTGCGGACGTGGCTTCCGGAGTGGACGATGGCGAGCGCGTGGGGATCGACGACGTGGCGATCGGAGATCGGATGCGGGCGTGGATCGGGGGGGTGACCGCGGACATGCATCGGGATCTGGCCACCGGGCTGGTGGCGGTCTTCGCGTACCTGTTCGTGATGCGGACCGTGACGTACACGAAGGTGTTCCGCGAGGACCGGGTCTTTCTGCCGAGCAACGATCCGTACCACTACCTCTACTGGACCGAGCAGCTGCTGGCGGCCGACATCGGGCTGTTCGAGATCGAGGCGATCTCGGAGGTGCTCGGTGGGCGGACCTCGGGGTATCCCCTCGTGTACACGATCGGGTGGGCGGCGACGAAGCTGTTCGGCGGCGGGGAGGTCGAGGCGGCCGCGGGGATCGTGGCGTGGATCCCGATCGTCTCGGCGTTGATCGTCGGGGGGTGTGTGTACCTGTACGCGATGTGGACGACCGGGGACGAGCGGATCGCGTTGGCCTCGGTGCTCGTGTTGGCGCTGTTACCGGGGCACGCGCTCTACTCCGGGATCGGCTTCTTCGATCACCACACGGTGGATTACACCTGGCTTGCATTGTCGATCCTCGGCGTGTTGTGGCTCTCGCGGTCGTTGGATCGCCACGACGTGGGCGAGTGGCGCTCGTACCTGCTCGCGCCGTCGACGATCGCGGTCGCGGGATTCGTCGGCGTGATCGTCGCGGCCATGGTCCACTCGTGGGGCGGCTCGCCGATCCTGCTCGTGGGGCTCGCGGTCTATCTGACGCTGCGGTCCGCCTCGGACATCCGGACCGACCGGAGTCCCCTGGTGGCGGGAACGCCCGTGATCGGGGCGTTGGTCGTCGGGTTCGTGCTGGCGTACCTGATGCACACGCGATACGGCTGGCAGGAGTCGATGGTGGTGTTCATGCCGCTTTTGGTCGCGTTCGGCGGGATCGTCGTGGTGGGGGCGGCGAGCGTGGTGCAGCGGTTGGAGTGGCATCCCGGGGTGCATCTCGGGGCGGCGGCGGCGAGCGTGGTGCCGCTTTGGTTCGGGTTCGCGTGGGCGCGGCCCGAGGATGCGGATCGGTTTCGACAGCGTGTGACGGAGAGCCTGTTGGGACGTGAGGGGATCGCCGAGACGCGATCGTTGTTCTCGGCAGACTTCGGATTCCTGTTCGGTCCCGTCGATCACTTCGGGTGGTTCCTGTTCGTCGCGCTGCCCGCGCTCGTGTGGATCGGGTGGCGATGCGTTCAGGACCATCGACCGGAATGGCTCGTGCTCTCGAGCTATGCGGTGAGCCTGCTCGGGTTCGCGTTCTTCCAGATCCGGTTTGCCGGCGAGGCGACCGCGGTTACGTCCGTGTTTGCGGGCGTCGGACTGGTGTACCTGTTGGGGAAGATCGACGCCGTCGAGCCGCCGACGATCACGGAGTCGGCTGGAGAGGATGGGGAGCAAGAATTGGGTCGTGAGACTGGAGAAAGCGACGATCGAACACGATTCGTGTGGTGGCCGGCGTCGATGTCGATCGGACGGGCCAGCACGATCGCGTTGGCGGTGATGTTGATCGGAAGTTTGAGTCTCTTTCTGGTCCCCGGGATCATGGATACGGTGGCGATCACGGATTCGGAAGCAGATGCTGCCGCGTGGATCGACGCGGACGCCGACGATCGGGAGGGGCCGAACTACGTGTTGAGTGATTGGGGTCGGAATCGAATGTACAACTACCAGGTGAGTGGTGGGGGAGATACGTACTGGTACGCACGAGACAATTATGAGGCGTTTTTGAACGATCCAAATCCAGACAGTCACTACGATCGGTTTTCGGGACGGGTTGGATACATCGCGATCGAGAACCTGAACGTCGACGCCGATCCAAGTACGACTTACGTACAGCTGTTCGAGCAGCACGGCAGCGCCTCGACGGCAACGAATGGGTCCGGCCACTTCCGGGTCGTTTACATCGCGGAAGGTGGCGAGGTCAAGGTGTTCCAGCCGGTACCGGGTGCCACGATCGCCGGCCAGAGTGAACCCGGGACGGACGTAAGTCTCGAGACGACAGTGACGGTCTCCGGTGAGGAATTCACGTACTCTCGGCAGAGAAGCGTGAACGAAAACGGAACGTACGCGGTTCGAGTTGCGTATCCGGGTGAGTACACGATCGAGAATGAATCGGTGCAGGTTTCGGAAACGGCAGTAGAGAACGGAACGCAGGTCACGTTTAACGAGGGAGCGTAAGGAGACGGGGTTCTCCAGAAGGATCGGTTTGTACTCGGGGAGCGACATCGGTGCCGTGCATCTCGCTTGAAGAACAACGAGGAAAGACTGCAAACGACCAGTAATCGAACTACCGGTGAAACGCTACTACTTACACCTACCTCATCGAATCGTCTCGACTACGTCCGCACCGACCTTCCAGATCTGTCGCATAACGATCTTCAGGTCGTACTCGAACGACTGTCGTTTCACGTACTGCAGGTCGTATCGGAGCTTCTCCTGGGGGTTCGTACTCTTCACGTCGTGTATCTGTGCGAGCCCCGTCAACCCGGGTTTCACGAACCACCGTTGTTGCCACGATCGAGTCTGCGCCTCGAGGAGTGACTCCTCCTCTGTCCAGACCGCCCGCGGGCCGACAACGCTCATATCGCCGACGAGGATCGACCACAACTGCGGGATCTCGTCGAGATGCGTTCGCCGAAGCACGTGTCCGACGTGTGTGATCCGACCGTTCTCCTCATCGTCGACGGGGATCGCAGATTCCCCCTCGGGCACCATCGTTCGGAACTTGTACACCTCGAACGTCTCGCCGAACACGGCTGTCCGCTCCTGTTTGTAGAGGATCGGTCCACCATCATCGAGTTTGATGGCGACGACGATCGCCGCGATCACGGGGACCAACCCGATGAGACCTATCACCGAAAACGCGATGTCGAATCCACGCTTCAACACGTAGTCCTGAACGTCCCAGGGTTCGATCTGTACATTGACGAGCGTTCCGACATCATTCTCGGCGGTCAACACCGAGTCGGCGTGGTCACGGTGAACCATCGCATCGACGCCGTGTTCGTAACACGCATCCAGAGCGCCGAAGAACTCCGCTCGGTCGGTTCGGTCGAAGGCCAACACCACGGTGTCGATGTCGTACTCCACGAGTACGTCCTCGATCCGCGAGAGCCCACCTAACCGCTGGATCCCGGCGATCTCAACGCCGCCATCCGCGACCGCCATCGTCGACGACCATTCGTCGATGCCGGTATCGTCTCTACCGTCTCGATCGTCCTCCGTGTGTACGAGAGCACTCGTCGGACACAGGTATCCCAACAGCGGGACTGACACGTCCGTCGCGAGACGCCCGATCTCCTTTGGGTCGTCCCCAACGATGATCGCGCGCTCGGGATCGGTGGAGGGTCGCCGCCGGATCCACACGAACCACGCCGGGAGCATCACGAGAAGCACGGGTGTGACCGCAATTAGCGTGGCCCGGGGAAGCCGATAGGTGTAATCGAAGTAGCCGATCGTCGCGAGCGCGAACACGGCGACCATCACGCGCTTTTGTGTGAGCGCGATGGTGTCGAGGACCCGCCGCGGCCGCGGCTTGTACAAGGGAAGGAACGCAGCCGTCACGATCACGGTCGTGATCACGACCTCGAAGAACGCCTCCGCACCGGCCGGCGGATTCGCCGAGAGCCTGCCCAACACGGGTAGCGACGTGATGAGGAGTTGGACCGGGCCGCTGTTCACGAGCGTGACCGCAAACGCGGTCAGCCCGGCTACGCCGGCGGCGCTCGACACCCGATATCGCCACCCCCCGTTCATCGTTCCGTCGTGGGCGCCCAATCCGTTTAAAAACTCCGCTCTCACCGACGACATCGTACCGTTGTTCGGTTGAATGCTCCCGGTTGATCGCATGTGTTTTGTCCATGGAGCAAACCCACGGTCTGTATGAGACTACTCGATGTAACGGTAGCGGTGAACAGACGGGATCCCTCGAGTTCTGTAACGTCTCTCTTTCAGGACGCGTTTCAAACGACGATCGATAGATGACCCGTCTCCACCTTCCTCTCGTCCCGAAATCGGTCCGATGGTTGCTGGTCGCAAGCGTCGCCGGAGTGCTTTTGTACTACTCCGTGTTCGCACCACCTGGATCGGGCGCGATCGAGATGGGTCCCTTGGGGTTGTTTCCGTACTCGAACTGGCTGCACGTGATCGCCTACGTCGGGCTTTCCGGTGCAGTCGTCTACGCGATCTATGCTCCCCCGCGGTCGTCGTGGTACGCGGTGGGCGGTGGCTTCCTCGTGGCGTTCGGCTACGGGGTCGCGATCGAACTCCTACAGTCGACGCTTCCGGCGAGAACCTTCGCAGTGGGAGACATGGGACTTAACGCGCTCGGCGCGGGGGTCGCCGCGGTCGTGTGGCTCGGCCTGTTTCACGTCGCCCGGTTCTACCGACTGTCGGCGATCGACGACGTCGAACCGGTCGTACAGTAGGTAGATCCCGATCGGGGCGGTCGCGTCGTCAACCGGTCGTCACCGCCAGTCGATCGGGGAGCCGATCGAGACAGATCTCGAGGAAGTGGAGTGGTGCTTCGGCCTCGATGTGTGCCAGTTCGTGAATCGACTCGTCCCCGGCTTCGATCTGAAAGTGCGTCGTTCCGAGCGCCGGGTGAATCCCCGGCCGCTGACGAACGCCACCGCTACCCTTCCTGTGGCAACGTCGACGACGCGTTGCCGGCGAGTCAGTTCACGTCTGACGTTTCGAGGGGGTTCTGCAGTCCGATCGCGAGCCGGATTGCCTCACGGACATCCAGATCCTACTCCCACTCCACCGCGACCGCGAGCCGCTCCTGGCGATCGTCCGGATCGAGGTCGTCACGGCCGAGGCTGGTTCGGAGTTCCTCGAGGGAGTCTACGCCGTAGACGTCCCTCCAGTCGTCGATCTCCTAGTCGATCGCGTCGAGTTCGCGGGTCATCTCCTCCAGCGTGTGTTCCTCCGCGAGTCGACGCACCTCAGACAGGAACTGCGTGACCGGATCCGACCTGTACCCGGTTCCGTCCCCGATCTCTACGGTCTCCAGCTCGTCGGTCTCGACGAGCCGATTCAGGTACTTGACGGCCGTGTCGTGGGAGACGTCCGCCTCCTCGGCGATCTAGCGGGCGTCGTTCTGGTTTAGTTTAGTTTCGTGTGAGTACGAACTATTTCTTCTTCATCTTACGATCCGCCGTTCCTCGTGGATCCGGTGGCGATCGCCAAGCGCTTTCATCTAGAGAAACTACAGAGCCCGTTTATTAGCTCATGACGGGAGTGCGGTTGATTAAACATCTTCGTCAGCTAGATGAACAGGATTTAATCACCGTCCGACGGAGATACTAACTAGATGCCACTACGGATCGCAATCGTTACGCAGGACGAACCCTTCTATATGCCCACGTTCTTCGAGGCGTTCTTCGATGAACTATCCGAGAAGGTAGTCATCGATTCGGTTACGATCCTCGATCTTCTCGACGATTCGATGGCGGAGCTGGCAGCCCGTATGTATGGCCTATACGGTCCGTGGAATTTCCTCCGGCGTGGGATCGAATTCGCATATCGAAAGACGCTCTCGTCGATCGGTGATTCGTATTCGGTAGCAAACATCGCTAACCGAAACGGGGTTCCCGTCAAAACTCGCGAAAACGTGAACGAGTCGGAATTTGTCTCGTATCTTGAGGAATCCAATATCGACGTACTGCTGTCCGTCTCGGCACCGGAGGTGTTCGATTCTGCGATACTGACTGCGCCCAATTGGGGTTGTATAAACGTCCACACTGCATCGCTCCCGGAGTATCGCGGAATGCTCCCGACGTTCTGGGCGCTGTATCAGGGTGAGGATGAGATCGGGGTCACCGTTCACACGATGGTGGAGGAGATCGATCGAGGTAAGATCGTTCGTCAGACGACCTTTCTGGTGGACAGCAACGATACTCTCGACGACGTGATTACTCGAGGAAAACGCGTTGGGGGCAAGGAAGCTGCAGCTGCTCTGGCTGCGATCGCGGATGGAACCGTGGAATTGACAGAGATGTCCGGTAAGGGATCGTACTATTCGTTCCCCACCGCCGACGATCGTCGTGAGTTCCAGCGACGTGGAAGAGAGGTTCTATGACCGAGTTATATCTCTCTATCGACGTCGAGGACTGGTTCCACTCACATAACCTGTGGCCCGCACTCGATCGCGAGAAGTGGGACGAGTACGAACTTCGAGTCGTCGAAAACACGCGACGTATCCTCGATCTTCTGGACGAGTACGATACGAAAGCGACATTCTTCGTCCTCGGTCATGTCGCGGAGCGTGCGCCCGAACTCGCGGGCGAAATCGAGGCCAGAGGACACGAAGTGGCGTCACACGGATACAACCACGAACTCCTGTACGAACAGTCCGAGACGGAGGTACGGAACGACCTGCGACGATCGAAGCAACTGCTCGAATCGCAGGTCGATCAGGAGGTGATCGGGTATCGGGCTCCGAGTTTTTCGATTACGGAAGCGGCGATCGAGACGCTAACCGATCTCGGTTTCGAATACGATTCGAGTCGATTTCCGGCCCCGGTCCACGATCGATATGGCGATATATCCGTTCAGGGTTCGGAAACGTTCACGCGAACCGAATCCGGACTCACGGAGGTCCAACTACCGCTCTTCGAGTGGTCAAAGGTTCGGATTCCTTGGGCCGGCGGTGGATACTTTCGCTTCATCCCATATCCGATCTTTCGTCGTGGCGTCGATCGTATCTCCCAACATAGGGAATTCGTCTTCTACCTCCACCCATGGGAGCTCGATCCCGGGCAGCCGAAGATCCGTGACATGAATCCGTTCTATCGTCTACGGCACTATCGAAATCTCGAAAAGACTGAGAAGCGTTTCAAACTATTGCTCGCGGAGTTCGAGTGGAAGCCGATCGGTGATGCACTATGATAGATGAGTGCGAGACTAACCGTGATTGGGAAGATATAACTTCGATAGAGACACCGATGAAGATCCTTCGAGTCAGTCACTGGCTGTATCCCGACGAGATTGGTGGGGGGGAATACCACGTTCATGCGATGAGTCGAGATCAGGCAGCGATGGGACACGACGTTACGGTTCTCAAAGTGACCGATGACGTTGAGACAGTGAAGAGGGAGTGGCGTGACGGGTACGAAATCGTCTACTGTCCAGCGACGTTCAATGTCCTGAAAAACGATATCTCGATACCAGTCGCGAAGAAGATATTCGGATCTTCCGATTTCGATGTCATTCACGCACATTCCCATTTCTACTTCTCGACGAATCTCGCGGCATTAAATCGGTGTTTCAGTGATACTCCGCTGGCGATCACGAACCACTCGCTGTATTCACAATCCGCACCCGAACGGGTATTCGATCTCTATCTTCGGACGATCGGCAAGTGGACGTACAACCAAGCAGACATCGCGTTCTGTTATACCGATGCGGAGAAAGATGCACTTCGGGAACTCGGTGTGAAATCGCGGATCGAAGTCATCCCCAATGGAATCGATACGGAGCGGTTTACTCCGGACGGGCAGGGTATGGAATCGATCGACGCCAACGGACCAGTCGTGTTGTTCGTCGGTCGGTTCGTGGATGGGAAGCGTCCGGAGTTGGTAATCGACGCATTTGGAGATGTATTGACCGAGTATCCCGACGCAGAATTATATCTATGTGGAGACGGTCCCCTTCATGAGTCCACGAAACATCAAACAAGAGATCTTGGAATCAATGAATCAGTAACATTTATTGGAGAAGTTTCGTATGAGAAAATGCCTACAGTCTATCGAAGTTCGGATATACTCGTATTACCGAGCCGAGCTGAGGGAGTTCCCAGGGCCGTGCTGGAAGCGATGGCTTCAGGTGTGCCCGTCGTCACGAGTGATTTGGAACAAATCTCCAAAATAGTGGGGAAGGGTGGTCGGGTTATACAAACCGATTCGGCAGACGCACTGTCAGCCACAATCTCTAAGGTCCTTGCTGCGGACAAAGCGAGTGTATCTGCTCGAGAACAGGTCGTGGAAAACCACCAGTGGCAGTCAACCGTAACCCATACGACCAAACTCCTCGAATCATTATGTCACTGCAAGTAACCGAGATCTTCTAATCGGTCTTTCGTATCGTTACTCATCTCGACAGTACCCGATGTATCGACATGTTCGAACGAATCTAGCCAAGTGTCGAGTTCGTCCTCTAGTTCATCGACTTTCTCCGGGCGATCGGATGCGAGATTCATGGTTTCGTGAGGATCGTTCGAGATGTGATATAGTTCCGTAGTTCCATCGGAACCACGGATGAGTTTCCACTTCTTTCCGCGAATTGCACGGAGAGATCGATCGTATTCATAGACTTCGTCGGGGATATCGCCAACGCGCTTCTTGAGTGCATCCATCGAAGGTTGGGGGGCCAGATACTCCGAGAACACGTACTCCCGGGGAGAGGTGTCCAGATTGGGTAGAAACGAACGACCCTGTAACTGCTCTCTAAATTCGGGCGCGGCTATCTCAGCAGCATCGAGTAACGTCGGTGCAAGGTCGGTCAACTGAACCAATTCATCGACAGTTTCACCGCCGGTGAAATCACCACCTTGGATTATCAGCGGAATGTGGATGAGCGTATCGTAGAGACAGTATTGGTGGTCCATTAGGCCGTGATCACCGATGTTCTCGCCATGATCACCGGTGACGACGAATATCGTGTCTTCCCATTGGCCAGCCTTCTCCAGCAGCCGCTGGAGTTCGCCAATCTGTTCGTCGAGATAGGCAATCTCCGCGTTGTAGAGCGCTTCGAGTATCCTGAAGTCGCGGTCAGTCATCTCGACGTCATTTGCGATGTAGCTCCATGCGTCCTGATTGACTTTCATCGCCTCCGCGTAGCTCACGCCTTCAGGAAGGTGTGCTTTCGTGTATTCCTCAGGTGGTCGGTATTCGAGATGAGGTTCAAGGTAGTTGATAAACAGGAAGAACGGGTCAGAATCAGCTCTGTCGCTAAGCCAACGGGAAATCCATTGATTGGTTCCTTTTGCCCCATCGTCGTCAGCCCGTCTGCCAAACTGTCCGTACACAGCGTTAGCGACGTTTACGATTGGGTTCCCATCGAACAGTTGTTTAGTGACCCCCCGTATTTTGTTGAATCCCTCTTCTTTTCGGGCGATCTTACCGAGGTCAACGTCCGACTGAATGTACTGCCAGTTCTTCCGAAAGGTGTCAAACCCACGTGCGAACCCGAACTCGTCGCTGATCCAAGTGTTGTTCGAAACCGCAACCGTCTCATAGGACGCCTTCTCGAACGCTTCGACGACAGTGGGTGTGTTTTTTGAGAATCGCTTGGCGGCTGCACTAGCGCCGTGTCTCGAAGAGTATCTTCCAGAGAAGAGCCCCCCGTGTGATGGGAGTGTCCATGGAGCACTTGCGAAGGCAGACGTGTACGTGACCCCTCGCTCTCGAAGGAACTCGAAAGTCGGTAGTTCGGCTTGACTAACGAGTACCGAGTCGTATCGGGCAGTATCCATCACGACGAGGACGATGTTAGTCATGGATGGCTGATCTTCTTTTTGATGGCTTCACGGTGAGATTATATCTCTGAGATCTTCGAGTCACTGTTGTATCTCCTCCTCGTTGCTTCGTTGGCCGTTCCTCCTTTTTGACGAAGATCTCGATCGGTGCTCTAACGGTTCTTACCAAAATATCATAAATAACATATATAAGAGAATATATTAACTTACATCTCCTCAGGGATCGGCTGATGTTGAAGATGAATATTTTTTGGATCAGTGTCATATGGCTTCGAATCGAGATCTCGAATTGGTACCGGCCCTAGGTGTGATGAATATCCCGTCTCGGTTATGTCCTCCGTTTCGCGCTTTGGATGGTCTTCGAACTCCGTTCCGGGTACGTGGAGAACATGGCCCTAATCGTGGTACAGGGAAAAGTAGTTTTTTGCTCAGTCAGTCGTACTTACGACTCTGAAAAACGTGTCGGGAGCCATCTCGTTGAAGAGATACGTCATCTCCACCTCCCATTTACCGACGATCCTGTGTAGGCTCATTTCTAATCCAGCGGGCCTGTCGTCGTATTTTGGGTGGCATACGGGACTTTAACCTGATAACTGTCAGTCGTGCTGTTCAATTCTGTAGATAGATCAGTCGGGTAGGCTATTGTGTCTCGTCTTCGGGAGGACCCAATCTTCTTACCATGAGTCTGTCGACCTTGTATGGCAAGTAAATAATCAGGGAATTAACCACGACGACGGAGCAGTTCAAAACCGAGAGTACGTCCCAGTATCGACTCTGTGGCTCTGTTGAAATCCTCTTCTTCAGACACATTTCCGTCCGAAACAGCTGGTCGGTGAAAAGTGCGGGCTGATTGGAAAATTGCCCCCAAAGACTATCTGTTTTTATTCCGAAGTCTGAGTATGCCGCCCTCCTATCGGTTGACACTTCGAAAGGCCTGTAAACAATACGGCCCGGGACGCCTTCCAAACGCTGATCGGCCCGACATTGGTGCTGGATATGCAGCTGGTTCGGCAGCCATTTTCGCAACCGGTCTCTACGGCATCGTGCTGAGTGGGTATGCCGTGCGAGGGACGAGCGGTGATTGGCTTTCGAGTTTCCTGTTTCCCGCTCTCGCTCTGCCGATCGCCGTGCCTTCGGCATTTTTCCTCGGGGTCGTCGGCTGGCGTTTGGCACCATCATCTTCTTCGATCACCGGAATAATTACCGGTGGAATAGGAGCCATCGCAACGTATCTCGTGTCGCTCGTTCTCGTCGGGGGAGTACTCATCGTCGAAGCTCTGTTTTCACTGAGCGGTGCTACCCTCATGGAAGCGGCTGAGATCGCGGTAGGGCTTGTCGTGATCGCATTTATTCTCACGTGGTGGATAACCATCCCAGTCGGCTGCTTCTCGGGATTGGTGTATATGAATGTGACCGAGAAAGCTGCGAATAGCACTTGACTGAACGGTTCGCAGGTTGTGTTGATTGCTCGACTATCGACTTGGAGCCGAGTACGGGTTTCACCAATCGGTATCTATCTTTTCTGTCTCGACCACTCAGAGTGATTAGTCGATGTTGTGACTGAGACAAGCGATAGTGAGTTCACGGAACTGTTTCCACCATCGTCGTGATCGGACGAAAGCACCGTACTTCCCCTTGAGCGTTGAGTTGGTCGTCTCTGATTGACTCCGTTATCCGTAGAGATCAGCGTCGAAGCATGCTTCCATGCCCGGTGAAGTGAGGTGAATTCACGACGCTTGATCAGTAGAAGGACCTCGTATTGACGGGCAAGTCGCCTGATTTTCTGATCGTCGTACCCTTTGTCACCGACAGAATATCGATACTCTCGGGATTGCGCTTGATCAACCACGGAGCGATCTGAATATTGTGTTTACGTGTCGTCGTCACGTGGAGATCGAGATTGCATTGACCTTCGCATCAACCATCAGTGTCACTTGTATAGCGGTGTTTGGAGAACTTCGAGAAGTATCGAGAGACCGCTCGGCATGCAAGATGGATCGCTTTCTCAGTAAAACGGAGAATCTGTGACTTCGGAAGGGTCTTCATCTCGTGGAATTACAGGATGAACATGTCAATCTCTGAGAATTTAAACAGAGCCAAACATCTCGTCTTCAGGTATTATTGTATCTAAAATATGGGCCGACCACATTGAATTGTACTATATATTAGGTGCTCACCTCTTGATACAGTTCGTGATACTCTATTGCGGTTTGTTTTAAAGAATACTGAGACACGGCTCGTTGACGTAGTTTCTCTCGTTTTCTTTGAATATACTCGCTATCTATCTCAGAGCGAATCTCAATTAGATGGCTGGCGATCTCGTTCGGATCATCGTGTGGAACGAAAATCCCGTGTTTCCCGATAACTTCTCGAAAGACATTGATATCACTCGCGACCACGGGTAAACCACAACCCATCGCTTCCACAGCCGCTACACAGAATCCCTCATACACTGACGGCATTAGAAAAATATCCGACTGGTGTAACAAACTGTATATCTGTTCCCGTTCCGGAAGATATCCCGTGAACGTCACAAGATCAGAAAGACCGAGTTGAGAAGCGAGGTCTTTCAACTCACTTTCGAGCGGTCCACTACTCGCGATAACGAAATGGATGTCGTCGACCATGGACCGTTGCTTCATCTGGTGGGCAGCTTTGAGGATGACTCTTTGATTTTTTTGTTCAGTCATCACTCCTACGTTTGTGATTAATATCTCATCCGGAATGTTAGCTGGGATATCATGCCTACTACTTTCGTCGATGCGATCAATATCAATGCCATTATACACGATCTCGTTGCGTTTTGAAAGCCGTCGTTCGACCGGACCTAATGATGATTGAGTACTCTTCGAATTATACACATTGACTTGTGGTAATCCGAGGGTGAGCGTATTGACAACCCTCTGTGGTATAGAAAGATGCTGAATATCATTATGTTCTGTATTCACGACAGGTATCTGATATAATCTCCCAATGATTCTACCAATAGCACCGCTAAAGTTGTGATGTGGGTGGATTATATCATATTCATGTTCCTGTAAATGATTACATAGCCGTCGATAGAGTTTTATATCAAAATTGTCAGAACCTCCGAAGAATTTCATCGGCAACCCCATTTCTTGAACATCAGGATCAAGTGTACTGTTATCGTCGTTCATGAGCACAGCAATCGTGACGTTTGAGGAAGTGTACTCGTTAACTGCATAGCCAATTTCAACAGGAATTGATGTTGATGAAACCGAATTAACTAAATAGAGAATATTAGGCATTCTGTCCTAATTTATGTAGTTGATCTAATAATCGTTCTCATTCTGGGACATCCATTCCACCACGTCGTGGACAAGTATGTACTGTCCGGACTGGTATTGAATTCGTCGCTTGGCCCGCACACGGAATATCTCAAAACATTTTAAATCACACGTAGTTAATATTCTAATCTAAAACTAAAATGCAGTTCGTAAGGCTTGAATAGGTGTACGGATGCAATCCATTTATGCTCAAAGCGTATTTTTCTCGGGCGATCCAGATATATCGATCGGAGGGGCTTGGTGAATTGGCCCGCAGAAGCACAGGGTTTTGTCAGCGATTCGTTCAAAACGGATTTCGTATAACTCGCTATCAGACAGAGAAGCGTGTCGACGCTGTTGACCGGTGGGAGATGATGCAACCCTACATTGATGAAGACGATTCTAACTTACTAGATATTGGCTGTGCTAATGGTTGGCTGACTTCTAAGTTCCATAACGAGGGTTTGTTCTGTATCGGCGTTGACCGTGCAGAACAAATGCTTACCATGGCACGGTCTGGTAATGAATTCTCAGATGGCCTTGGTTACGTACGGTACAATTTAACCCCAGAGTCTGTTTCAAGAATTCCTTCGTTTGATGTGATTCTACTACTAACGGTTTACCATCACTGGGTTCAAGCGTATGGCAACTCAGCAGCGTCAGATATGTTACGCCATCTTGGAGAGAATTCAGAGAAACTGTTCTTTGAACTCCCAGAACAGGAACTCCATGACGAGGTTCCCTGCCCAGAAAGTCAGCCCATTAAAGAGTACCACCTGGACTACCTTAATGAGGTCTTTGGCAGCGACAAGGCTATTGAGTTTATCGGGAGAGCAGATTACAAAGGTGAGGAACGGCGTGATTTGCTATATATTATCTCGTCTCCCAGATCTTCAGAATGAATATGATGCTCCTCACGTAGGGAGCTCGTCTGAAGATTGCACCGTTTCAATAATTTTAGTGGTTGATTCTTCTACGGATGCGGTACCGCTAACTTGCAAAATCTCACCATACCCGATATCGGAGATGATGTCCATTGTATTCAATATCGTCTCACGATATTTTTCCATCATCTTAGCCGCTTCGTCCACCTCTATATCATTGAAACGGCTAGGTGTATCGCGTTCTTGGACGCGTTTGGCACATACCTTGGTAGGCGAATCAACGTAGACAACAAGTCGGTTGACATCACATCCATATGCAGATAGCATTTTCCGAGTTCTAATTTCGCCTGGCTGTTGACCCCTTGCGGATAGTAGCCCAATCACATGCGGAGGGCTATCTGCAAACACTAACACATCCGCAGTCTCGCGGGAAGAGAGTTGGTTTGTCAGGTGAAGCCATGCGACTAAGTTGAAACCTCTCACAATATTGGTTGGTTTTAGTGGGGAACAGGACGCTGCTAACCAGTATGCTTGAAAGGATATATATGGATGATAGAATGCTCCCTTAAGAATTCCAGTCACCCGCCGCGCCATTGGGTTTGTTAATCCGAATTCTAGCTCGTCAGGAACGTCTTTAGCTTCTATAGTAGACATGCAAGAAATTCCTTCACGTTTGAGGTGATGAACTACATTCCGGGCAATTGTGGATTTTCCAGAACCTGGAGATCCTATAAATTCTATGAAAAGAGGCGAATCGCTTGTCATCGTTTTGGTTGTTAGATCTTGAATTATTTTACGCTAACGTAAAAGGACTGCTAAATTTTGTTTGGTCCGATCTATTGAATTCACAGAAGGCGTTGAGATCACTTCTTGACAGATAGTTCGAGGTTGTAGACTGCGGCGGTTAGCACGAGTTCACGGAATTCGCGGTACCAAGCGTTCGATTTGACAGCGGCCTGTATCGACGTATGATGGTCAAAAACACGGTCTCGGACATCGTAGAGTCCGCTGTCCAACCCTGCGTTGTGTGCGTAATCGTAGTGGGCGAACAGACGATGTCTGATGGGTGGAACAACGCTCTCAAACGAGGTGTGTCTGGGGGAGAGGGGTCGTCGCATCTGTGCTGAACATTAGAGGACAAACGACTTCATGTCTACAAGGACCGTGTTTTCGGAATACGTATGTGACGATCCAAGCGATCTCTTTAGTGACTGGAGCCACTTAGCGGTCGAAGATCGGGCATCCGGTGCTCCATGATGGCCGGGATCGCATCTTGCTGTCAAGCGGTCAAGCGGTTGACGCCAAGAACGCGTGGGAACTCGTTTTCACGATCGGCAATGTGTCGATGGATTCGATAACTCATCCGAGCCAACAGCAAGACAGATAGGACTCAATTCATCTTACACCCCCAATCGGCGGTTTCCTCGTAACTTGTGTCCATGTGAACTCGCAAAAAATCGAACCTGAGATGCTTCCAGCCAGGTCACTCGTTTCCGTCGCGGAGCTGGCAACAGAGCTGTTAATCGGGCGATTCGGCTTGTTTAGCGAAGCAGAAAAGGAGCTGAGGCATGTTTCTTCTCACCACTTCGCTACTACCTACAGAGCAACGATATCCGCTTCACCGTCAGCTGATGCAGTAGAACAAACGAAAGCGAAGAATCGCAAAATCACAGAAACAAGAATTTGGAAGAACCGCCCAAGAATCACCTCAAGGGGCCGGCTTTGATGCGCCGGCGTGGACGCCGACGTTTGTTCAACAGTATATCTAGAAGACCTACGCTGTTGACTCGCTTCCGAACTGTCGCCTGCTGTTAAAAGAAACGAAATTAACCTATCAGTAGTATTCAAATAACCTAATTCCATGCGAAGTCGAACGCGTGGATCCAATTTTCGACGGTAGTTACTTCGGCATGGCTGAAACAGTTTGTGAACTGATTGGTTCTGCGTTTTAGTTCTTTGAAGATACGTTCAATGATGTTTCGATCGCCGTTTTTGATCCTGTAATCGAGACCATGACGGTGGAGTGCTGCTTGCAGCCACGGTGCAGAATCGACGAGAAAGAGCGCGTCGTCGACGAGATGTTTCTCGCAGAGTTCGATGAGGAACATCTCGGTAATCGCGTGGTTTCTCGTCGGAGAGAGCTTGACGTGCAGTAAGCGGTTCGTGTCGGGATCGACGGCAGCGTACAGCCAATATCGCTCAGAATTGAGCTGAATCACGGTTTCATCGACCGCAACGTGATTCGGGTTGGCACCGTCTGTCGGCTGTAGATCGGCTTTCTGTACCCACCGATGAACGGTGGTTCGATGACGATCGACACCCAATTCCTCAAGAATCGAGACAGTATCCGAAAGTGATAACCCAGCCAGATGGAGTCGGATACCGAGTTTCATCGCCGACTCGGGTGTGCCTCTCGCTCCAGAAAATCTAACTCGATACAACTGCTATCGCCGTTGAGGCGGTCGAAATTGAGCATAGACCACTCGATCTTTTGACCGCCTCATCCTTCGAACTTATCTCAACACCACCAATAATGAGTGATTATTTTTATCACTACTATAATTTCATCATAATGCTATGAGAACAGTTCTACACCACCAGCCATATTGCATGTGAAACACTACTGTTAATTGCTTAGACACTAAATGAAATTTGAAAGACGTTATCATCACGGCACAAAACAAAATTCGAAAATGAATCCTACTTAAAATCACCGAGTTTGCTCTGTTATTATAGTATGAATAATTGTCCCTCAGTATCAATCATCATCCTAAATTGGAATAATTATAGTGATACTGCAGAGTGTTTAAGTTCACTAGAAAACATAGAGTATTGTAATTATGATGTTGTGGTCGTTGACAATGGATCAACCGATAGATCGGGTCAACGTTTGAAGTCTGAATTCAGTTGGTGTAAATTCATATTTAACGGTGACAACTTGGGCTTTGCTGGCGGGAACAACATTGGAATAAATTATTCGTTAGAACAAGGTTATGATTATATACTTCTATTAAATAACGATACAATTGTACAAAAAAATTTCATGGAGCCACTCATAGAGACAGCGGAAACAAAGAATGATGCAGCAGGTGTGAGTGGTGTTATCAAAAAATTCAATTCAGAGGAGATATGGTATGCCGATGGTGATTTTAATACACTATTCGTTAGAGGTAAAGTAAAAGACACACCCAAGTCGCAATCAGACACATACCAGGTAGACCAAATCACAGGTGCTTTATTTTTATTAAATTCAGATTATATATGCAGAGATGTTCTGAATGAAGAATATTTCCTTGGGCAAGAAGACACAGAACTATCATGGGAAATAGCAACAAGTGAAAACTGGAATTTATATGTGAATCCAAATTCGACGATATATCACAAAGTGAGTTCAACCCGTGGTGATCACAATTCATTTCGATACTATCACTCAACAAGAAACAGAATAATATTCGCACAGAATAATTTAGATGCCCTAGAACAGATAATATTTTTATCTTTCTTAATTGTAACGCGCATTATACGTTTCTTTGAGTGGCTCCTAGTAAGCCGCTTCGACCTTATCCTTGCGACAGTCCTTGCAGTCTACGATATCATAAGAGGAAAACGCCCCCGTCGATTAGATCTCCTAGACAAATATGAGAACTAAAATTGAACTCCCCATAGATATCGTTCAAGTGTTTCTGTTGATACCAATTCTAATCACCGTGATTATATCTATAAATATATTCAACACTGTGGTGTCAATAGTGCAATTAGCACTATTTGGTATCTTTCTTTCACTTTCGGCACTATCATTAGCCGTTTCCTATATTGTCTTTCAAGACTACTATTCTCCAGTTGGACTCTTAGGATTAGTCTGGTTTGGAGCGATATCGCTTGCTGTGCTCAGGCTGGTTCCAGAACACCACACAAGGTGGAGTCTAATTACCTGGGGTATTATATTTTTGTCCATGTTTTCATTTGTATGTGGTTTCACCGTGATATATCGGTATATTAATGTAGACCGTATATCAGCTGATTATACACTCGAAAAGCGTTATCTTCAAATCATTATTAAAATACTATTCATCCTTGGGTTTTCTTCATTTATTATAATGATATATAGATTTAATGTTTCTGTGGGCCTTGAATATTATTTCGATCATCCCGTTCGTGCAAGACATGAATTTAGAATAACTGGACTATATCACTTATTTCTGCTAAATTGTTTTAATATTATATTGATTATTGGGTATATGCTGAGATATGGTGGGAGTTTAGCCCATGTCTCAATTCTTTTTTGTTCCCTCGCGTCACTTCCCTTTAATGGTAAAAGAAGATTGACTATTGTCGCGATCGTAGCATCATTTTTCGTTTACCGATATGTATTAGACCGATATGGGTCAATTTATCAATTTTTACTTGTAGGAATATCCGTAATTGGTTTCTTTTTATCTTATGCTTATATTTTTAATTCGCCAGATGCTGTTCTCAGACCATATCTTTACTTAACAACTCCATTCGATAATATTAATTATATTATTTTGAACGAGGAAAATCGATACTATGGATTAAGAACATTCCAATCGGTCTTAAAACTATTGTTAGTACAAGATCTTCTAGGATTACCAGAAAACTATTCACATATATTCTATGGTGATCAATATAATGCTGCCACGTATCTGATGCCATTATACTATGATTTTGGACTACTAGGTGTCGTGATTGGACCATTCATTTTAGGGATTATGAGCGCACTACTATACTTATATATGAAAATCAGAAATACCATTATATCGATAACAGTATATGCAATAACAGCCACATCGATTATATTCGCATTCTTTGGCCCGTTCTACACTCTCGTTTCAATAACTGAATTTATGATACTAGGAATAATGCTAATAGTCATCTATAATACTATAGATGTATATATTGAATTCGTGAAGCCACTTTAATCTTCAGAACAGCATTATGGAAAGCTCCAAAGATTATTTGATCAATATTTTTGATTAAATATCGCACTTCTAAGCGTCACTTATCACGGATTGGGTGTCGCTTAACAACATGCATTCGAATTCCTTGGGTGCTCTCCAGAAATGACTTAGTGAGTGTTGGAAACACCTCAAGTACTTTCAACATTATTCAGAGAACCCACTCGACGACTTCACAACAATGATCGATACATCTAATGACAGATTTTGGTCCGATATATGGTCATTTATTTCATCTCTGCAGTTTCGACACACTGCGGACGATTTTCGGGATATCGGACGCTCTGGCAAAGGTTGTAGACGGTGACTTTCAATAGCATTTCACAGAGCAGCGTGACTAGTGTGATTCTCGGTGCTTCTGCCGAGAATCACACGCCACGTTAAATCTGAATTCGCCCAAACCACTGCGGAGCACCGTGTAGTGCGGAAATCTGGTGAGGGAGACCGGACGCTGGGCATTTCCGAGAGCAAATCCACGATGACACGGTACTAGCTTGATGCGAAGTGCATGCAGAGTTAGTATTGTCCACTCGGCGGGCTCACTGAACTCACCGACAATTGCTTTAGCATTGGCCACCGTAATACGAGTGAAGATACTGAATTCCGAAGTCACAACATCCGATTCATCTCTTCTACCAAGATAACCCATTCGTCAAGTTGCATCTAGCGAAAGGTTGTGTTCAGATCAGCTGATTCCATGCGAAAGCAAATGATCTCAGCCACTCGTCAGCAATTTCTGCTTCGGGGTTGCTGAAACAGGTATTCTTACGTTTTACCTCACGAAAGGCACGTTCAACACTGTTCCGATTTCCATGTCGTTCGAGTCTGAATTCGAGATCATGCTTACGACATGCTCGTTGAAGTGGAACCGCGCCATCAGCGAGAAAGATCGGGTCATCCACATCGTGATTTCCACGGAGTTCCGTGAAAAATTGATCTGCGATCACGTTCGTTCATGTTGGTCCAAGCGTTATATGTAGCAAATCGTTTGAGTTGGGAACGACAGCGGCGTACAGCCAATATTGTTTATCGTCCAGCTGAATCACGGTCTCGTCAACCGCAACGTGATTCGGGCTCCGACCAGAGTCTGGCTGTCGAGCAGCCTTATGGACCAATTATGAACGGTAGATCAAACCCGATCAACACCGAATACCCCAAGATATGAAACAGTATTCGAAAGCGATAATCCAGACAAATGAGCCTGAATAATGAGCTTCATCAACAGCCTTGGAGTTGCTTCTGGCTCCACAAACTCTACGTTAATCTCATTTAAAACCCCGCTGAGGCGGTCGTTTTCGGGCATGAATCACTTTGAAAACGCACCGCTTCACCTTCAATCCTTATCTGAACACCGCCGAAACTACAGAGCCAAGGCTTTCAATTCTACCGGTTATTAGGCATGAGAAAGAACTGAACCAAGGGGAATCCAAGGCGATCATCAATTCGAGATGCAATCTCACGATCATCATCAGAAAACCCGCGGGCGACACGAAGCACGAGAAAATAGTTAGAGGCGACAAAAAGTGGTAAGAGAACGGCAGTTAGAAGATCGCCGCTCATGAAGAAAACAACCAACCGGCCAACGACGATAGAGGGCACAATCGCGAGCCAGACCTTAAGTAACCGTGGGCTGAGGGGTGTAATCGATCGAAGGAGATAGATCTCAACGACGCCAACGAGCCCAGCAACAGTCAAGGCGCTCCCGGTCGCAATTCCCGCACCGAGAATTCCAAAACGTGGGATGAAAAACACGTCAAGGCCACCATTAACGGTGACCAAAACAAGCGTATTGAATAGCGTGAGACGAGTATGTCCAAGCCCCTCTAGAATCATTCCCTCCGGACCAAAAGCTGCGTTTAGTAGAAAGCCAACCACGAGCGCGACGAGGGCAGTACTCGCGACCACGTATTCGTCCGTAAATAGGAGTGACAGATAGATGTCGGGAGCTAAAATGAGAGTGATCGCGACTGGAAGAGTAAACATAGTCACCCATCTCGTCGCGAGCTGATATCGAATTTCAAGGAGAGGAGTGTTGAACTGATTTTCGGCTACCATCGGTTTAAACACGGGCGTAACAGCACTGAGGACGATAAGGAGATTTGCAGCGAGGAGATATGAGACTCGATAGTAACCCACGTCAGCAGAACTCAAAAAATATCCAATAACGAAGTAATCAATTTGCCCGACAAGCGAATAAATAACGCCTGCCAAAACTAACGGAAGAGAATACGAGAGGAGCGATCGATTTGAGATCGAATCCGATTCTTCAGTTTGGATCCAGTCCGCCTCGTAGACGAGAAATCCGATTCCACACGCAACTGCGATCGCTAGTCCAAGGAGATAACCGCCGATAAGACCAAACAGACCAGCACCTGCCGAAACAAGTAAGATCGCACCGATGGTCCGACCGAGTGGATTGAGAAGGTCCCGTATTATGACACGGTACTTCATCTTTTTGAGACTGTTAAACGAGGCAAGTAATGTCCTGAAAACCGTCTGCAATGGAATAAGAAGAATAAAAAAAGTCAAGATCGTCGCTATCCGAGGCTCGTTGAACATCGTTGCTATCTGCTCTCTAGCAAGAAAAACAACGCCGGCACCAAGTACGGAAGCAAAAATACCGATTAAGAACACGTTCTGAAGCGTCTTTTTGGCTTGGCCGTAGTTGGAATTACTCAAAAACTGAGGAACAAAATAATCAACTGACCGATAAATGTTCAGGCTGGCGAATCCCTGAACGAACATTACGATGGAAAGACCAAGAGTAAAGATACCGTATTCTGATGGTGTGACAAGACGTGTTGCAACGACGACGAAGGCAAAACCAAGGGCCTTCCCCAGAACGTTCCCTACGAACGTGATACTCCCTTGAGTGGCTAATGTAAAGATACCACTATCGCTATCGTCACTCATCTCCTCACCCAAGATACCCCATATCGCTCAGTTGTTGTTCAAGTTCAGCCTCTTCCTCGTCGTTCCACTTCCGATCTCCAATACCGGACTGTCCATACTTCTCTGTCTTCCCAATTTTTCGTTCGTTCACTATTTCACTTGGAAAAAGTCCCGTCAGAACAGTTCCATCCATCGCTGTGGGTACCGGACAATCCTGAAGATAGAGCAATGTCGGTGCGATGTCAAACACATTCGCTCCATCAATCGTTCCTGTCTCGAAAGACGGCCCGCTAGCGATGAAGATTCCTTCTGTCCGATGATCGCCGGAGCGGTCATGTGCGTTCTGTGTCGATGGCTGTAGAAGCGACTCCGATCGACCCCCCTTCAGGGTACAATCTGGAACCGTACGAACGATGAGGTCCGGCGCATCGTCCAGCATCCACCCCTCGAAAACCTCATCGCTACGGATCACCGCTTCAACCAATTTCTCACCCGTTTTCGGATGTCGGAGCGAACGGAGAGAATCTCGAATTTCCTCGACGACATCATCATACTGGCTTCGCGAAACCGTTCCTTCTGTAAATTGTTCCTCAAGGTTAACGTACAATCCTTGCCCCGATAACGTCGTGAAGAACGCTTGCGTCTCGCCCCAAACGGTATCACGACGTGATTCATGCTGAAAGCTACTTCCAAATTCGAACCATGACTCCGGAAGTATCGACTTCACCACGCGATCGAGATTTATTTGCGTTACCGCATTCCAACTAGCCTTGAGCGTCGTTGCAAGCACGTCATTAACTACTTTTCTCGTGGATTCTTCGGAGCGCCGAGTGAGAAATCCTTCCTCCTCCAACCACTCGTCGATGTATATATCGTAAGACAGAGGCCCGAAACCGTGATCCGAAAGTATGAGTACGTCACAATCGTCGTCGATCTCGTCTGAAATCCGGCCGATACCGTGATCAACCGCCTCGTAATACTCCTCAATGGCACCGACCAGTGGGGAATCGGGATCGTAACGGGGGTGGGAGTCGTCGAAGTACTTCCAGAAAAAGTGCTGGACACGGTCGGAGCCGTCATAGACGGTCATCGAAAGGTCCGTTTCATGATCTCTGATCAACTCGAGAAAGAGGTCGGTCTGTCGTTCGGCGACCTGAATGAGGTTTCGTTTGAACGCTTCGTAGTCACCGGACTGCTGTAACGACCAGTCCTCAAAGAGGCTGTCAACAGGCCCAATCTGGTCAATGAGCGTGTCTGGTGTTGCAAAGTCATCAATGATGTTCGGCGTCGGAAAGCCCGTAATCATAAAGCCGTCAACGTCGTCCGGCGGGTAGGTGAAGGGTACCTTGAATAGTCCCGTGGTCGTTCCTTCATCGTTCATAACTGTCCAAAACGGGGTAGCACGACGATCAGAGGAGTTGATCGAACGCCTATTGTATTCTTCATCGAACGTACTAAAATCGAAGATTCCGTGTTTGCCGGGATTCGTCCCGGTCTGGATCGAACTCCAAGCGGGAGGTGAGACTGGTGGAGTAACTGATTCCAGCGGACCAGAAACCCCCTCTTGTTTGAGCTGAGCGATATTTGGTAAATCTCCGCGATCGATCATCGGATCGATAACACTCCACTCGCCCCCATCAAGTCCAATAACGAGCGTATCCATTTGTGAGAAATCTACTCACCAATACTGATAAACGCTTAGATAGACACCGAAAAGCCAATAGTTGGCTTAGATAATTCCTACCTAGATGACCAACATTCACGGCGTCGAAATCCGCGATCTCCAAGTGAATGCCGACGAACGCGGTCACCTCGTCGAGATGTTTCGCGAGGACTGGGACGAGTACGATCCCGAACCGGCGATGTCCTACTTCTCGATGAGCTATCCCGGCGTCATCCGGGCGTGGCATCGCCACACGCGTGGACAGATCGACCACTTCGTCTGTCCGCAGGGACGGATCAAGGTCGGCGTCTACGACGACCGCGACGACTCCCCGACACAGGGCGAACTGAACACCTTCGTCATCGGTGAGCACGATCAACAGGTCGTCCGTATTCCGGGCGACTGCTGGCACGGGTTCAAGGTGATCGGGAACGAACAGGCACTCCTGATCAACTTCCCAACGAACCTCTACGACTACGAGGACCCCGACGAGGAACGACTCCCACCCCACACCGGCGAGATCCCGCTCGACTGGGAGGCCGAACCCCACGCATGAAGGGTGTACTGTTGGCGGGCGGGACCGGATCCCGACTCAGGCCGATCACCCACACCGGCCCGAAACAGCTCGTTCCGGTCGCGAACAAACCGGTGATCCAATACGCCATCGAAGATCTCCGAGAGGCCGGAATCACCGAGATCGGCGTCGTGCTCGGGAACAAGGGCCGGGACGCGATCCAGTCGTTCCTCGGAGACGGAAGAGATTTCGGCGTCGAGATCACCTATATCGTCCAGGGCCGCCCGCTCGGGCTCGCCCACGCCGTCGGCTGCGCGGAGTCGTTCGTCGACAGCGACGACTTCGTCGTCTACCTCGGCGACAACATGCTCAAACGCGGGATCGTCGACGTCATCGAGAGTTTCCGTGCCGGCAGCTTCGACGCCGGAATCGCACTCCAGAGGGTCGACACGCCGGAGCAATTCGGGATCGCAGCAGTGGACGACGAAGGAAGAGTGACGCGTCTCGTCGAGAAGCCGGACGATCCACCATCGAACCTCGCGCTCATCGGCATCTACGTCTTCACCCCACGAATATTTGACGCGATCGCGGAGATCGAACCGTCCTGGCGGGGGGAACTCGAGATCACCGACGCGATCCAGACGTTGCTTGACGATGGGGCGGCGATCGACTCACAGGTCGTCGAGGGATGGTGGAAGGACACCGGAAAACCGGAAGACGTGCTCGAGGCGAATAGACTGGTTCTCGAGGACACCGAAGCCACACGAGCCGGTTCCATCGATCAGGACGCGACGGTGGACGGTCGGGTCCACCTCGACGAATCGTCGACGATCGAGGCGGACGCGGTCGTTCGTGGTCCCGTCTCGATCGCGGAAAACACGACGATTGAGCGTGGAACGTACGTCGGCCCGTATACGGCGATCGGAGCCAACTCGACGGTTCGGAACGCCCACGTCGAAAACAGCGTGGTCGTCGGTGACGCGGAGATCACGACGAACGGCCGAATAATCGACAGCCTAGTCGGACGTGGTGCGTCGATCCGAAGCTCCGAAGGACGCCTTCCGGAAGGTCGCCGCCTCGTCGTCGGAGAGAACTCACAACTCGAACTCTAGTCCATGCGCATCATCACGCTCACCTGTCCCAGCTGTGGAACCGTCGTCGCCGCAAACGAACTCGAGGACAACCGGGTCATGAAGTGTCCCGGAAACGGCTGTGAATCGATCCTCCGATTCGACGACCTCCCGGAGGAGGAGCGATCCTTCTACCTGGAACACAAGAGCCAATACCGGCTTTAGAGGAGCGAGGAGAGGTCCTCCGCGAGAGTTGATTGCGGGCGACTCAAAGTCCTCTCGACTTTCGTCGTGTCGAAACACGTATTTCGCGGTCGCTTGGCATCGCGTTCCACGTCGGTCATCGAACTCTCCGTGAGCGTCGCGTCGTCGAACCCAATCTCCTGAAGGAGCAACTCTCCGAATTCGTAGGGCGTGACACAGGAGCGACTCGCGACGTGAAACGTTCCATTCTGGCCCGCTTCGAGGAGGTCGAGGAGGGTCGACGCGGTGGCTGCGGCGTACGACGGCGTGATTCGCTGATCGGTGAACAGGGGGATCTCGTCTCCTGAACGTGCTCTATCACGAACCCACTGCGGGAAGCCCGACAGCGTTCCGTCCGGAAGCGATCGACCGTAGACGAACGAGAGGCGAGCGATCAACGGGGATGAATGCGCGTCCCGAACGAGACGCTCGCCGGCGAGTTTGGACTCCCCATACACCTGCTGAGGGTCGGGTACTGCATCCTCCGGGTAGGGTGTGTCTCGCTCACCATTGAAGATATAGTCCGTAGAGGTGTGGATCAGCGTCGCGTCGATCGCATCAGCTGCCCGAGCGAGATGTTCCGCTCCCTCCGCATTCACGGCGTGTGCCCGGTCCGGGTCCGACTCACAACCGTCGACGTCCGTCATCGCCGCACAGTTGATGACGGCATCGGGATCGGTCTCGTTGAGAAGGTCCTCGACGTCAGTCCGGGATGTAATGTCGAGCTGGTAGCTGGGCTGATCGAACCCGGGATCTACGGAGTGATACGTCCCGACAACTGTAGCGCCACGCTGGTCGGCGATCGTCGCGACGTTCCCGCCTAACAGCCCGTTCTCGCCGACCACGAGTATCCGCATATCGGCGGTGTGATGGTCAGAGATAAATAGGTGACGACGCACCCTCTGACCAATGCGTGTGCTGGTTACCGGTGGTGCCGGGTTCATCGGTTCGAACTTCGTTCACCATCTCCTCGAAACGACGAATCATCGGGTTCTGACGCTCGACGCCCTGACGTACGCGGGGACCACCGAGAACCTGTCCGGCGTCCTCGATCACGATCGCCACCGGTTCGTGGAGGGAGACATTCGGGACGAGGAACTCGTGGACGAACTCGTCGAGGCGTGTGACGTGATCGTCAACTTCGCCGCGGAATCACACGTCGACAGATCGATCCGGGACGCCGAACCGTTCGTCGAGACGAACGTGGATGGAACACGAACGCTCCTCGACGCCGCACTCGAACATGACATCGATCGGTTCGTACAGATATCGACGGACGAGGTGTATGGGACGATCGAGTCCGGAAGTTTCGGCGAAGACGATCCGCTCAACCCACGGAATCCGTATTCGGCGACGAAAGCCGGCGCGGATCTCCTCGCGTTGAGTTACTACACGACACACGACCTGCCAGTCATGGTGACGCGTTCGTCGAACAACTACGGTCCTCGCCAACACCGAGAGAAACTGATTCCGAAGTTCATCACGCGCGCAGCGGCGGGTGAGGATCTCCCGCTATATGGTGACGGGTCGAACGTCCGAGAATGGCTGTACGTCAAGGATAACTGTCGAGCTGTGAAATCGGTCCTCGACGATGGACAACCGGGGGAGGTGTACAACATCGGTAGCGGGACAGAACTGACGAACCTCGAAGTAACGAAGCAGATCCTCGACGTCGTTGGTGGGTCAAAAGACCAGATCGAGTTCGTCGAGGACCGTCCGGGACACGATCAGCGATATTCCCTCGATACTACGAAGCTTCGATCCTTGGGGTGGGAGCCGAAATGGGAATTCCGAGATGGCCTGAAGGCGACGAGAGACTATTACCTCTGACCGGAGAGTCCAGCGTGACCTCCCCGATGAATCGTGGTGACCTACGCTCCCCGCACCAACGGCTCGTACCACTCCTGATTTTCTTCGTACCACTGGATAAACTCCTCGACGCCCTCCCTGATCGACCTCGAAGGCTCGTACCCGATCAACTCACCAGCCTTCTCAACGGACGCGTGCGTATGCTCGGCGTCCGCCTCCCGTGCGGACTCGTACTCGATCGCCAACTCCGGCGCCAGTTGGTCCCGAACCGTCTCCGCGAGTTCCTGTATCGAGATGGTGTCCGAACTCCCGATGTTCATCACCTCGCCGTCGGCAGCCCCCGACGTCAACAGCGTCCGGTTCGCATCCACTACATCGGCCACGTACGTGAAGTCGCGCGTCTGCTGGCCGTCCCCGTAGATCACCGGCGGCTCCCCGTTCACACACCGCGAGACGAAGTTCGAGATCGCCATGTTCGGCCGCATCCGGGGACCGTACACTGTGAAGTAGCGTAAACACACCGTGGGCAGATCGTGCAACTCGGTGTAGACGCGCGCGTAGTGCTCCTGGGCGAGCTTCGAGACCCCGTAGGGACTGACGGGTTCGGTCGGGTGGTCCTCGGTGTAGGGCAGCGACTGCGGCTTGCCGTACACCGACGAGGAGCTCGCGATGATCACGCGATTCACGCCCGCCTCCTTCGAGGCCTCGAGCAGGGTCACCGTCCCGTCGACGTTGATCTCGGTCACCTTCTCCGGGTGTTCCACGCTCGCGCGGACGCCCGCCTGGGCGGCCTGGTGGACGACGACGTCGACGCCCGAGACGACCTCGCCGACCGTCTCGCGATCGCGCACGTCCCCCTCGACGAGCCGGTAGTCTACGCCCGCCTCACGTGCGGCCTCGCGATGTCGGTCGATCGTGTGGCGTTTGATCCCCTCGTCGTAGAACGGCTCGAAGTTGTCGAGGACCGTCACGTCGTGTCCGTCGCGGAGGAACGCCTCCGCCAAGTGGCCGCCGATGAACCCGGCCCCACCGGTGACGAGAACCTTCATTACCGAGACGACCACGAGCGACGGCCAAAAACCTCCCGTCTTCGCGATCGGAGCGAACCCCGATCGCCGTCACGAGATGATCTCAGCGCCGACTGGTTCATGCGTGATCTCGACGAGCGCACACTCCACCAACGCGACGATCGACGTCGAACTTCGATCGGTCGGAAGCGCCACGTCCAGATTCGCCCACGGTGGCTGGCTCGGGAGATGCTGCGACTCGACGTCATCAATAGTACTGTCTACAGTCATGGGTCAACACGAGAGCTCACTGCGTGCCCCCGCTCCCCTTAGGGGGAGAAAAATACTCTCGCGGAGCGACGTCACCTCGAGATACGGAGGTTGGCCGCACTCGGGTGTCCACCCGACTCCGTCTGCGGGCGTCCACTCACCAGCGCGTAACCATCACCCCGGTGAATCACCCGGTCCAGGTCGGTTAGCAGAACCACCAGAGTGTGACTCGGTTGTCGATCCATCCTCGCCGAGTCCAGTGACCACCGACCCAGCGTGAGATTCCGGGTCGAAGTCGATGACGTCCTTCTCGCGGGTCATTGCCTTGACCTGAATGCCTCGCCACTCGCCGTCGACGCCGACCAATGCTTCTGAAAAGCCATTTTTCTCGTTTCCCGGGACGGCATCCTGGACGAACCGCATCTGCGGATAGTTCATGCCGAACTCCTCGGCCCACTCTCGATCCATCCCCTCGAGTCGATGGAACTGCTTGACGGCACACTGGTCGAGAATTGCTTCGGATTCCGCGTGTTCGAAGAATTCGTCGACGGTCTGTGTGACTAATCGGATCGAGAGATCGTGGTGTCGGTGATGCCGAAAGACGGTCTCCAAAAACGACAGGCTCGCCGCATCCTGCATGATGTATCGAGCCTCGTCGATGTAGAAGACGACCTGCTTTTCCGTGACCTTCGCGCGTTCGTAGACCAACGAGATGAGTAACTGCATCGTGAGTGCGGTACTGCTTCCAACACTCCCTTCCTGTTGTGCGAGATCGAGGTAGATCACTTTCTCGTTTCGAATGTCGAACTCCGACGGTTCACCGAGATTTGCGTGGCGACCACCCTCATCGAATGGGCGAAGCTGATCCAGCAGCCACGTTGCATCTGTCTGGATTTTCGTTGTTTCCGCCTCGGAACGAACGATGAAGTCCTCGGGCGAGTCGATCATGTCTTCAAAGACATTCATCATGTCCCGGATGGTGGGACTCTGATTCGAATGGGTCGCGATGTCCTCGGAGATGTCACACCGAGCGTACGAACGGCGGAGGGCCAGTTCGAGCGTCGTTCGTCGATCGCCGAGCGCGATGCCGCGAAGCGCGAAGAAGTTCGTCAGAAAGCTCATCGCGTCATCGAGCTTTTCGTTGAACGGACTCGCATCGTTCCCCATCGCACGCTGAATGTGGATCGGTGTTTCGCGTATCTCGAGAGGGTTCAATCCAAGCGTCCCACCGACCGTGATACGCTTCGCACCCAGCGCTTCGGACACACCAGCCCAGTTATTCAACGGCTCTAGAATGATCCCAATTCGATCCCGACTCTTCTCGATGGATCTGATGAAGTTCTGTTTCGAACTGAATGATTTCCCGGAACCGGTATCGCCCACAGTAAACATCGCATACCCGTTATCTCGAGAAAACGGATCGATCACGACCGGGCTCTGATTGTCACGTTGCACGCCGAACTCGACGCCATCCTCTTCGAGAATCGTGGCATTGTGAGGCGAGGCAAGCAACGCACCGATGGCGCCGCCGAGCGCGATCGACGCCCGTCCAAACTCGTTGTGGCCGATCGGCGCCGCGGATTGGAGGGCGACGTCCTGGCGGCAGATGGCCGTCTTCGGCGTCAGGTTCGAGGGATCGTCTCGAAGCGCACTCTTGACCGTTTGGACATCGTTTCGGAGTTCCTCCTTCCCGTCCGCACGAACAACGACATACATCGCCTGATCGAACACCCTGGCTCCACCCTCGACCGCCGTATACGTCGATTTGGCCTCATCGGCCCGTTCTTGGAGGTACGCACTCCGAACACTCTTCTCGAGATCGGCGTCGACCTGGAGATCATCGGCCAGGTTCTGGAGCTCGCTACGCGCTCGTTCCTGGTTCTTCGGCGTGATGTGGACCGTCAGATCGAATTTCACGTCCGTGATGTCGAAGAGGGTACTCAGGTACCCGTCCTTGGGATAGTCGGGATAATCAGCGATATAGAGCGTCGTCGTCCACTGTTCGCCGACACGTGCCGCTCGCGTCTCCCACTCGATCGCCGCTGGGGCTGTCACGGTCTTGTGGGACTCCTCGACGTCGTCGAGAAATTGCCCATCAGCGTCGGATTCACTGAGCGTCTCCTCTTCCAGCACCGCTGAAAGATCTACTTCTGGGTCTGTCTCGTCCGATTCACCATCGCTTGCAGGTTGCGTATCCGAATTCCACCGTCGCTTGATCTCGATACCGAACACAAATGCGAGGGCACCATAGAGCATCGCTCCCTCCAACGAGGTGGGGTTCGAAAGCCACTCACCAAGGATGGAGACGATCTCGCCCCCTTGCAAGAGACCGTTAGTCATCGGTCGCGGTTCTCCGTTGCGACTGACCGACGATCGGTTGGTTTCGAACGGCAAGCGTGGCTTCGTCGTATTCGTGTTCGTGCCCGTTCCAGAAGTCCATATTCAACATGAACAGCTCGACGGTACTGAGCCGTCGAGCAGACCAACCCGAGGCCTGTTGAATGAACTCAGATCGAACTTCGTTGATTCGTGTATCCAGTTTCTCGAACATTTTTGCGCGTCGTTCAGCCTCCGAGAAGTCCTCGCGACGAGTCACAAACGGGGTGAACAGAAACCCGACAACGGGGAACTCCGTCAGTTTTTCTGCGGGTGTCCCCTCATCTTTCGATCGGTTATAGACCTCAAGCGGTCGTGCCTGGACGCCGAGATAATACCGGTGCTGTTGAATCCCTCGGTCGCGCATCTCCTGTGGGCGCTTCTCGCGATATTCCTCGAGCAACTCCTGCAGCGCAGGATTTGCAGCAACATCCTCGTCTTCCAGCCGAGCTTCGATATTTTCCGTGATGCGATCGACGGGAAACGATCGAGTCGTCGTGTGAAGCTTGATTTTCGAATCGAGTTCCTTATTCGCGAACGCCGCACCCGTTTCGTGGAGTGTGGCCCAATCAGACGCCATCGCGAAGTCCATATTCCCCGGGTCGATCTCGATGAAGGCTTCCATCGTTCCATCAGCACGCTGAATGGCTCCAGCACCCGGCCATGCACGTTTGACGTTGGTGAGGTCCTGCGTTCGCTCATCCGGTTTGAATGGCGTATAATTCGCTAATCCACCACGCGATCGCTCCGCCTCATTCGTTTCCGAATCAGGATGTGCCGGCGCTGCGAACGTGTGCGTCGGCCGCTTGAGATAGCGATAGACGTCGGTTATCCACGTCCACGCGTTCAGGTGGCTCGGAGTCATGAAGACGATCGCAACGCCGATCCCCAACCCGCCAGTCATCAGCGGTAACGCGAGCGAATTCAACCCGGAAAAGCTCGCGAAAAACAGCCCCACGATCGGCAACCCGACAATGACACCGATATCCCCTTCTTCGATGTTCAGATAGGGAATCCGACTGGCCTCGCCGAACTGATCCATGATACGTCGTGCCGCTTCGTCTTGATCTGTCGTCATCAGGTAGTGTCTCGTTCAGGATTATTCTCAGTACGTCTGTACGACGGAGTGGACTCCGTCTGGTCATCAGCAGTATTCCGTTGTGTCACTCGCTGCGCGAGCGCATGTCCTGCAGCAGCTTTCGGTCCAAATCGAGCTGCTGCAGCAGCGGTACTCCCACCGCCTACATAGGCGCCTGCTGCAACGCCCCCAACGAGAATCGCTCCCTTCGTTGCACCACTCATGACTCTCGCGGTCACGGGTGTCGCATATTTGAACGTCCGCCACGTGATGAAGACCGCAACCATCGGGAGCGACATCGCAACGAGATATCTGAGGAAGGTGTTCGCGGGAGTGAGCGTACCTCCAGTATACAGGAGATCATAGCCCTTGAACACGATTGCAGCAGGGAGTGGCAGCGCCGCAAGTGGGACGAACCGTCTCGCAAAGCCGAGGGCGATCTCCGAAAGAACCGGAACGTTGCCATACCCGATCGCCAAGGCGATCGGCATGCCGTAGATGTAGACGAACAACAGCACCTCACGGATGTAATAGAGGGCCTGGAGCAACCACATCGAGATTCCCCCAACGATGGCAAAGATCAACGAAAGACCCGGATTGGAGAGGGACGCAGAGAGAAAATCGATCATCACCCGAGCCAATGAGTCAAGACTCGGAAGCAGGGCGATCGTAAATCCATCGACGAGGTAGAGGAATACTGCACTCACCCAGTACCACGTGATGATGAGAAAGGCACCCGCCCACGCCGTTTTTCGCGTTTTCCGGCTCTCGTAGGCACTCCCGATGTTGAAGATGCGAATGGTGTGTCGGCCTTGAACGCAGATGGTCAGCGTCAATAGAGCGAGGATCATGATTTCGCCACCAACGAGCGTCTCGTAGAGCGTTATCCAGGGCTCATTCGATGGACTCCCAAAGACGAATGGACCGTCCGTCCGGGGTGTGGGAGTGCCGAAGAGCTCCACTGAAAGGGTGTCATATCCGGTGTGGACACCCTCCATAAACACGTCCGTCACCCAATCGACGACGTCCTTGGCGCCCTCCAGAACCACGTC
>NZ_JBHSXL010000012.1:0-32422 GCF_042662125.1 Halopenitus salinus
ACGCGTATTCGAGCGAACGGTGACATCTGAGGAAATGCGGGATTGAATCGTGGAGTGATTCTGTACAAGGCGTCCTCCTCAGCGAGGCAATGTCTTTCAGAGATCAGAGATTGAGTTATACTATATCTGCCGACTTATCATAGAAGTCGTCACTGGAACACTGCTATTCTCCACTCAAGCCGCCTAATCAGCCGATCACACACCACCGTTTCTGATGCTCGACAGATATTTAGTGTAAGCTTGTTTTAGAAGATCCTATGCGATTGGAGGCGACCGCAAAACAGGACGAATACAAGGTCTGGATGACCGATGCTGAACTCGAGGAGTTGCGGCGGGCCGCTGCGAACCATCGCGACGATCTCATCATCCAGCTCGGTGGCTACGTCGGCCTCCGAGCCTTCGAAATTCCACAGATCCGCCCGGAACACGTGAAACGCACGCCGGACGGCGATCACTACCGACTCCGGGTTCCAGAGGGAAAGGACACGACCGGGAACGGCGGGAAGCCCCGTGATGCCTACCTACCCGCGGACGTCGAGGGCGACGTTCATCGCTACCAGACTGCCGACGATATAGCGCCACACGATTTATTGATCGATCTCACCGAGCGCGGTGTCCGCGACGTCGTGAAGCGCACCGCCGAGCGTGCGGCCGCCGAAACCAGCGACGACGACTATCAGTACGTGAGTTCCCACGATCTCCGCCGTCGCTTCGCCCAGCGACTCCTCGTCGACCGGCAGATGAATCCCCGCGTCGTGATGGCCGTCGGTGGCTGGGATAGCTTCCAGGCTATCGAACCCTACCTCAACGCCCCGACCGCCGACGTCGTCAACGATGCCTTCGAGGAGGCCGGGCTCGCATGACCGAGGACGACGTCGACCCCGAGAACCCGCGACCGGACGGACACTATCCCCGGTTTCGAGAGAACGAGTGGCACTACGTGCCGGACGAACTCGCACAGACGATCTCGCTGGGGCCGGGCGGCGACGGCGAAGAGGGCCAGGACTGGGTGCTGACGTACACTCCCGAGCGGCGAAACGAGGACAACCGGGAGAAGGTGCTCGTCCGGCTGACGCCGCGCTCGCTCCACGAACTCTACATCGAGGTGAAGGACCTCTCGCCAAACGCCCGGCAAGCGGGCCACACGGCCGAGTGTGACCTATGCGGGGAGTCGGTTCCGTTGGAAAAGGCGATTCCGAACCCGAGGGGTGAGCCGGCACACAGGCGGTGCTACGTCGACGCCTACGGCGGGCCGGAGTGGCTCCAGAACTACTAACCATGCACCAAAAGGGCCACTACGGCGCGGCGTTGGTCGCCTACGCGCCCATTGTGTTCATCCTGACTGCGCTCGGCTACACCACGCTCGGAGTGCTCGGTGGTGCTGTCGTTGTTGGCGGGGCCATGCTTCCCGACGTCGATCAACGAATCCCCGGCGTGAAACACCGAGGACCGACACATACCGTGTGGTTCGCGCTCGCTGTCGGCACGGTCGTCGGTGTCGGTGGCCTACTACTGGGGGCGTCCCGTGGGGTGCTGGCCGCACTCGGGACGGGACTGTTCGGCGCCGTCGTCGGGACCCTCACCGTGGTGGCTCACATCCTCGCCGACGTACTCACACCGACCGGTGTCCGTCCGTTCGCGCCCGTGCGTGGCGAGAAGTACACGCTCGACGTCGTCACGGCTGCGAACCCGATAGCGAACTACGCCCTGCTCGTGATCGGCGCCGTGGTCGCCGGTGTGGCGGTTGCCGGCGGGCTCGCGCTCAGTACTTAACCAACATACGGCCCAGAAGACCGGCAGTTGTTGGTTAAGACTGTGGACAGGAGCAGGCGTACGCCATCGTCGCTGCTGGGCTGACGCCTACGGTCCCCCCGATGGTTCACTGACCACACGTAGCGAAAATCGGTGAACTGAAGAATACGCCGGCGAGAGAAGCGGTTTCCCGGGCACGAGGGTAAGGGTTGAACCAGAGAGAACCAGGTTCCAGAGCACGCTATGGGAGCAAATCACGGAGATCGTCCTCGTCGAGCGCATCGTGATCCGTGAAGTATTGCTCAACATCGGACACCTGCTCCAGCGCAGTGACCTCCTCAGCTTTCGCCTCTGCACTTGGGCTGTACGCTGCCAGCGCCTTGTGAGGGTAGTCGTGGTACGGATCGATGAAGAAGAGATAGATGACATGATACTCCGTGTCTCCACGTGGGATTTCGTCAACGACTTTGGTGTACAATCGGCCCTGATCACCGACGGTGATGATATCGAGGTTGGCGATACGCTCATAGATGAACGAGCTGGGTGGCGCCTCGCTCGTGACGATGTTCAGGAGCCGGGTGATGACTTCTTCCTGTTCCGAGGCATCGAGTGCAGCAAAATCTGCAGCGGCTTCTCCAGCAAAGATGACCCTCGTCTCTTCGTCCGACAGTGATACGTAGCTCACATCTGCCTCAAGAAAAGCCGGTTAGTACTTCAGCAGAGACTCGAGGTCTTCTTTGCTCGCTGTATTCCCGTCAGCGATATCCTCAATGCCGCGAAGAACGCCCTCAGGAACCTCAGGCCGATCTCCGTCCTCGGCGTCGCCCTCGCGGTCGTCGCCAGCGGGGTGGAGACTCATTGATGAAATATCGGTGCTCCTCTGTAATAAGCCTGTGGACGGCTACGCGGAAGTTGGTGATTCAGACCGATTACCACTGTTGTGATATATCTCCCTCTGACGATGAGCGTGGTCTTCTATACACTTGGGTGATTATGGAGAGCCAACAATGGCGGCTGACGATGTTGAGACGCTCCGACTTCTCTGTATGGGAGACAACCACGGGGACGTTGACTCTCTGGAACGGGTCGTCGACGGAACTGAAGGCGAAGAATTCGACTTCGTCATTCACGTCGGCGATATCACGAATGCGTGGTTCGATGGCGTCGACGAAGGCCGGGAACAGCTCGATGCGGTCACCCCGTATTTCGAGACGCTCCACGAGCGCGGAGAATTTCTCTATATCTGGGGGAATCGAGACGGAGCAATCGGCCCGGAACAGCCATTCCAGGCCTACGACCTCCCGGGGACGTTCATCCCCGAAGATGACACAATTACCGTTGCTGGAGAGACGTTCACACAAAATCCCGAGTTAGTCGAGGACGAGACAATCCTCGTGAACCACTACTGGCACCCCGAGTTGCTGGAACACTTTGCGGGGAAGGCCTACTTCTCTGGTCATATACACACCGGCCGGTACAAGAACAAGGCTCTCAACACCGCATTCCTCTACCGGACGGCTGATCATGGCGCGGATGCTCTTTTCGGCGCGTACTTCGTTGTCGAGATTGCATCTGACGGTACGTGGCAGGTCGATTTCCGAAATATCGGGCAGGTTCGGAAAGGGATCTGTCCCAGGCATCAGGCACTCGGTGTGCAGTTCGTCCCGGACTACTGGCGACAGGACTGTCAGTTCTGCTACGACGAAGACGATTTCTACAGTGAGGTGGTTCGCACAGCACTCTACGGACTGGGAACAGTACAAGAGGAAGCCGAGATTGACGAAGTTGTTGAGTCTGCAACGTCAACGTTCGGAGCTACGCCACCGTCTTTTGAATCGAGACTGCGAGAATTCCTCGAAGAGCGGACAGAAGATCATCGATAGCGACCACTGTGAGACGAGAAACAGAATCTATGCCGGTTCCTCTCGGAACCGTTCGATTGGGACATCGGTGACGTCGTCGTAATCATCATCGGCACCGACCAGGAGCATCCCGTCGACGTGTGCTGCGGTCCCGAGTGCGAAGGCATCGCCAAGCGCCGGCGAGTAGCGGAATTTGAAGTCAGCTGCTGACGCCCAGGTCTGTTCGGTGTCGACGCGACGGATGCCGCTTTCCTCGAGGACGTCGACGACAGTATCAGCGCGCTCCTCGCCGTCAATCGCACGGACGATATAGTGGACCTCGGCGAGGTTGATCGCCGAGATGTAGCCGTCTGCTGCGCCTTCAACGGCGTCGACGTACGTTTCGACGGTGTCGCTCCCCGGTTCGTTACAGAAGTAGGCGATGAGTGGTTCGGCGTCGAAGACGATCGTTTCGGGAATCTCTGCCCCGTCCGTCATGCGTCAGCCTCGTCGTCGCCGGCGTAGCGCTGCCGCAACTCCTCTTCACTGGCTTTGTCCGCTGCACGTTCCTTCCGTAGGCGCTCGGTTGCCGAGCGCCCCTGCTCGTCGGTTTTCCCTTTCAGAATCCCACGCAAATCCGTCACTGAGTGGATGGGGCGAACGACGATGTCACCCTCCTCGGTCCGGACGAACTTCACACGACCGGGCGTGTCGATACCCAACTCCTCACGGAACTCCTTCGGGATGGTGGCTTGCCCGCGCGACGATACGGACACAACTTTTTCAGACTCTGTCTTACTCATACTATTCTCTATCATTACTTTAGTCCAGTCATACAAAAGACTAGCGCTGGGTTGGGTAGTTAGCGAATCAACTCAGTCATTGGTTTCAACACCAGGTGGAGTATCGCCTTAACCAACAAGTCCGATTATACCGGCCGTTGTTGGTTAATAGAGTCACGCTCCGGTTGTATTCGAAGCACTCGATCTACAGTATCTGTGTTACTCGCAGCTCGACTGTGGGCGTAATAATTAAGGTGGAATCCAATGTGGGAATAGACGTTACCAATGTGGTCCCCACGAACTGCAGTCCAGCGATTTTTCACAGACCAATGTGCAGCTTTGGCTTGCCCTCTACCGCCACACACCGACCTTCCGCATCCACCGACTGCCGATTTCCCCATCGCATCGCTCACACCAACCACGGCGAGTCTCGCTCGGAGCGTCTGAAATGGGTGGGCGCGACACGCAAATCACGGTGTACGTCACTGACGAACGCAAGGCCGAACTCAAACAGCGCGCCGCTGAGGAAGACACCTCCATGTCCGGGGTCATCAACGACATGATCGACCGCCAGCTCCAGCAGGACGCCCAAGACGCGATTGCCTCAGAAGCGCGCGCTGAAGAACGCATTCAAGAACTCATCTCAGTCGGCACCGAGCAAATGGTCGAGACCGCCAAGGAAATCCGCGATATGAATGCGAAGTTCGGCGCCTACACAATCGCCAACTTCGAACTGATGAAACAGGATCGGTCAGATCACGTCCGGCAAGAGGCACTCGATACTGGGGCTCGCCGGATGCGCCAAGATCTCGAGACGAGTATCCAAGAAGTGGGTGAGGACACGTCGGCCACGAAGGCGAGTGCTGAAACCACGACCGAGTCGTCCACAACGCAGCATCCCACCAACGATGAAGAGCCCGACTCGCCTGACGCGGCCACCGACGACACGCCGGACGACGTCGACGAGACGACAGACGGCTCCGGCGATGCTGAAAGCGATGAGGACGATGGCAGCGATCTCTTCGATAAGCTTCGGAGTGATCGCGGATGAAGGTCTTCACGGACACCAACTATCGCGAGCACGGTGCGCGGAACCTCGTCGAGTATCTGGATAAGGAGAAGGGGCTTGAGAACCGCGCTGGCGAGGAGATGTCCGACGAGGAGATCGAGGCGTTCATCGAGAAGTCCGAGGAATACGAGTTCGAGCGAGAGGTCATCATCTCACCCGAAAACGGCACCGACCTCTCCGACGACCAATTCAGTCTGTACACTCGGCAGGTGATGAGCGAGTTTTGCAAGGACCGCAATACAGCGACGTACTGTTATGCAATCCATCGCGATACTGATCATCCACACGCCCAAGTTGCACTGACGGGGACGAAACGCGACCTCTGGATGGACAAAGAGGACTGCGAACAGCTCCGCGAGCGCGCCCAAGAGCAGTTCCACGACCAGCATCGCGAACTCACCAGGGATCTCTCCCACCAGTTCGAACAGACGTTGCAGCACGACGCCACACACGAACTGGAAGCTGAATCTGATCGGGACATAGACCACGACCAAGATCCCGACCCAGAACCCGATCAGGCACAAGCACAGGGGCCTGAATCGTGAGCAGACATACTGATTCCGAGTCCCAGAGCAAGGACTACCGGCAAGAAGACGAGGTTGAGATCTTCTTCCAGATCGCGGCCGTGATGACGGCTGCACTGCTGTTGCCCTGGGTGTATGCCATCCTCGAGCGCGCGAATTTCCACGACTTCAAATTCGATGGGTTACATCGGAGTCGCGCACTCTGGCTCGTCCCTCTGTTCTATCTGGTGGCCGCAGTCGGCACTGCCCTACTGTTTCCAGCGCACCTCCAGCTGTTCTGGGCGTTTCACGTCCTGCTGCTCGCACAGATCGCTGAAGTCTTCCTGCATCAGGCCGGCTATCTGACCGCCATGTCGCTGCCGCTCATCGAGCAGTTCACGCCGCTCCGTGTGGGTGGCTTCGTCGTCGCACTCGGGAGCGCAGTGTATGCAGGCCAGCGACTGCGGACCTGGGATACGGAGCGTGAATTCCGTCGAATTATCGATGACGGGAACTATGTCCTCCCGTTTCGAAGCCTCTCTGCAGCGAGTGATCGTATGAGTCTCTCGCGATTTGTTCCGCTCCGCAAGGACCGGTCGATTCTCGTCCTCGGGGAAACGGGCGCCGGGAAGACGGAGACGATCAAGCTCCTCACCCACCAGATGCAGGCTGGAACTGACGATCCGTTCGTCGTCTTCGACTACAAAGGCGAATATCAGGAGAGCTTCGAACACGACCACGAGCACGAGGACATGATCTACCTCTCGTCGACGGACGCAACCGAATACTGGAATCTCTTCGCCGAAATCGAACGGGAAGCCGATATCGACGAAATCGGCCGCGCACTCTTCCCCCAGACAGATGGCGCGGAGTTCTTCAGCCAAGCTGGCCGCCAGCTGTTCGTTGCCGTCGTGACGTATCTTCATCGAGAAGCCCAGGCAAGCGATACGACACCGACGAACGCCGACCTCGTCGCGTTCGTCCAGTCGACGGATAAGCAAGAGATGCACGAGCGGCTCACAGACCATTCGGATCTCACCGCGGCGGCATCGGCAATCGATCCGGATTCGGAACGACAGGCCGCGGGCGTGTACGCGAACTTCCAGCAAGTCATCGCTGACCTGTTCCGCGGCGACTTCGCCGAGGCAGGTGAGTTCTCGATCCGAGAGTATATGCAGGATCCCCAGGGACGGACGTTGCTGTTGGATTTCCCGATTACGGAGGGCGACGCAGTCCAACCCGCGTTTCGGTTCTTCATCGACTGGGCGGCACGGTTTGCACTCGCAGACGATCAAGACACGTACTTCGTCCTCGACGAGTTCGCGCGCCTTCCCGGCCTCCGGAAGATTGGCGACCTGATCAACGCAGGCCGGGGCCGAAACACGCAACTCTTGCTCGGTGTGCAGTCGGTCGCACAGCTCCACGACACCTATGGCAAAGATCGGGCGAACGCGCTGTTGAGTGGCCTCGTCCAGTCGGTCATCATGCGCGTTGGCGATTCGGCGAGCGTCGAGTACGCCCAGTCACAGATCGGCCGCGAGGAACAGCGCCGGTCCGTCCCCGTCCACGACCGCGACGGGCGCTCGGTTGGCCGACAGGAACTCCAGGACGAAACCCATCCGATCGTCGAAAGCGACCTCGAACGGCTCAACGACGGCGAGGCGATCGTCGTCGTCCCCGACGGCTGGCTGCGCGGCCTGATCGCCCGCTTTGAGACTGTGCAAACCGAACTTGAGCGAGCACTGAAGCGTGGGACGGAGTAATCCGAAGTAGAGGGGTACTGGACTCAAAATCTCAATCTCCTGAACAGGGCGTACAACAGTCATTCAGATATCGTCCCCGAGGTTGTGGCTGCCGGCCGACCGGAGGGAGGCCGGGAGCGGAGGGTGGGGAGGCGGGGCGGTCTCGGGCAGCTTCGAAGAATGAGATCTAATCGACAGTCGGGGGAGCTCCACCCGTCTGGATACCGATCACGTCGTACCATCGCGTCGACGTCTCCCCTGCTACTGTGTCAGCTGGTCGGATGCCCTTCCTCAGCACTCTTAACCAACAGGAGCGGGGATAATAGGTAGGATGTTGGTTAACGCTCTGGATCAGTGATCCGCAGCTCGCCATCGACCGCGTAGAGCCAGCCGGAGTCAAGCAGCCGTTCGATAGCGTACTCCGCGTCAGCCGGTTCAGCTGGGAATTCCTCAGCAGCGAGCAGGAGGTCCTGGGCCTGTTCGTGCGAGAGGTTCGGCTGTTGATCTGGCGTCCCCGCCACGAGGATCTGATAGGCATCCTCGATCCAATCGGGCAGTGTCCGGGGTTCGTTTGACCACATCGTCGGTTCTCAGGTGGCTGGTGCTTCGTGTCACAGCTAATTAAGAGCCGCCGTCTGGGAACCGCGTGGTCTTTTCCCTCGGCTCTCCTCCATCCTCAAGAACCGTCGAAGAGGTAGGACCTCAAAATCGATCGTAGCGATGCAGTCGGAATTACGAAGAGTCGGGGACTGGCTCGGGGATGCCGACCGCGCTGAACCGGACGTCGACGGCTCCACAGCCAGCGCAGTCGTCGACGAACGCACAGACCTGCAACGAGGTCTCTAACTCTCGGAGGCTCCCACACACCGAACACTCGTACGAGGTCCGATATCGAACGGGTATTCGGCTATCTCTTCCTTGCGTGTGGGGCACTGCCGTCGACGATGGCTTTTGGCGATGTCCGGGTGCCGTATTCGATTGGCCTGGATCGGGCTGGTCGAGTGAACCGTGCCACACGTCGTCGGGGAGGCTGTCGTAGAGTCGGGCAGGGTCGCTGTCGGCGTCGTCGACGGGGACAGCGTCAGCTGGTCGTGTTGGTTCCGCTGACTCCTGGTGGGTTGGTGAGCCAGCATCGTCGACATTTGTGCGCTGATCATTCGGTGGGAAGGCTGTCGTCGAGGCGCTGATTGCGACGTACTCCGTTCCGTCATGGAGTTCGCCATCGATTGCAGCGGCGAGTTCAGCGAGGGGATTCGCGATCTGTGGGTCGTTGTGGTTCTCGACACCCGTCTCGAATAACCAGTCGCGAAAGGCGGTTGCTGTCTCAACGTCGAGCGTGAACGATGGGGTTGGTGACATCAGTGACTCGCTCCGTCCCCCTTGGGAACGACAAACCAGCGCTCGCCCGCCAGCTCGCAACGGACATTCCAGGGAGATCAGACTCGAACCAACCGCTACGTAGGCGTGTAAACCAAGCTATGCCGATAACTTTGTTATATCTCAACACAAACGCGCATCTTATGTTTGAACGGAGAGAGTTCGAAGGTTATTGGTGGACTCCTGAGTCTGAGGATCGAAAAGTTCCAGGGACACTTGAATACGACCCAGATGAAGGTATTACACTACAATTGCTCACAACGCTGACTGAAGATGGGGACATACCGAGCGCAGACTCTGCTGCAAGGCGCTACGATCGGATACTGGGGAAGTCAACAGACGATGACGATATAACTCTAATCAACTGTATTGTCTCAAATGTTTCAGGTATTGGTGGGACACAAACTGAACAGTACCAAGCTAATCAGTTACTGATCGGCCATTGCTTCCCCGATTCGATTGAGTTCTCTCGTCTACAAGTGAAATCCGAACTTATTGATGCTTGGGCCGAACGTGCCGCCACATCATTTGATAGTTCAATTTTTGATCGAGCTGATGGAGAGGAACCAGTAAAAGGGAAAGCAGGTGATACATTTGAAATTAAAGCAGAAACCCCAGAGACTCTTGAAACAGAGATTGATAGAGGAACTATCAAACTAAAGCATAATATTTCAACTAACCTTCGTCGGCGGGGTGGTGGCGAGATTACTGATAAGTGCTTCTTTGAACTAGATTTTGAACCAGATACTGTTGGACGTGATATATTACTAGATTATGTAAAGAAAATTGAAGATTTTATCTCATTAGCTCTAGGGGAAGAATGTTGGGCTGAGGAACTAATTGGCATCGGGACTGACAACGACACAGAGATCAAGATTCTTTATCCGCCCCAGGGAAGCCCGAAAGCAGCCTCGAAAATCCATCCGTATAAAACAAATTTCATATTGCCCGACATATCTGACAATTACGACACGGTTATGGAGAATTGGTTTACTATCTCTGATGAGTACTCTCAAGCCCTCAACCTATACTTTTCCACCAGATACAACAACCGTATGTATGTGAATAATGAGTTTTTCTCACTTGTTCAGACTATCGAGGTATACCATAGACGAAATGAAAAATTTGAAGGAGTGTATCTCGACTCAGATGATTTCAAGGACTACTACGATGACCTATGTGATACGATCCGGTCAGATTTCGATAACAGTTTCAAACAACATCTGAAGAACGGAACGTTCGAGTACGCTAATGAGTATTCATTAGCCAAGCGGATGAGGGAACTTGTCCGCGACATAGACGACATTCTCGAAGAGATCCCTCTGGAATTTGAGTCGAATATTAGGCCAATCGTAAACGCTAGAAATAATCTCACTCACGAAGGAGATGCTGGAACTTCTACAAACAAACTCTATGAATTCACACTAGTCCTCAAATCCCTCTTTGAGACTTTGATTTTGCTTGATATTGATATCGGTAAAGACCACGTTCAGGAGCGCCTTAGTCAGAGATATGCTGAACTAAGTAGTGACGTATAACGAAAGTATGGGAACCTGTCCATACTCTCGTATGGCGCGGGGATGAAGCAGTAGTAGATTCTCTGTATACTGCTGTCAGGTTGTGGCTGCCCGCCGACCAGCGGGAGGCCGGGAGCGGAGGGTGGGGAGGTGGGGCGTCCACTGGGCGGTGGTCACAAGAAAAAACGGGGGAGTGCCCCGCTCAGTGCAGGGTGTCCGGCTCCTGGTCGAGGATGACACCCGGGTCTTTGGTTCCGTGTCGGGCCTCGTAGGCGTCGACGAGCTCGCAGTTGTACCGACTGATCCGACTTGTCGACGTCGGCACGACCGTACTGGTCGCCTCCGCGACCTGCCCCTGGGTGAGATGCTTCTGGGGCGTCAACCGGTCGGCACCATAGAGTGCCGCCGCCGCGATGGTGAGCCGCGACGTCCCCGGCCCAACTAGCTCTTGATCGCCCAGCTTCATGAGGTGGTGTGCCAGCCGCCACGTCCGCACGGCTGCACTCCCTGGAAGGGCGTCGTCATCGAGCGCGTCCACGACCGTCATCACCGCGTTCGGTCGGGTAACGGGGACAGTGTCGATCCCGAGTTCACACCGAATCTTCCGCGCCGCAGCACACACCCGCTCGTGGGGTGCCTTCGTGTAGGTCGCCACATCGACGTCGATTGCCTCGCGCTCGATCCGCGACTCGCGCGCTGCAAGGAGGACGGCACCGCCCGCGAGTGCCTCCCAGGCCATCCGCCCGCCGGCCAACCGCGCTTCTGAGGCGCGTCGGAGGTATCGTGCCGCCGTCTTGACGACGTGCCCCGGCAGCCCCAGGTTGCCGCCGATCATCTCGATATCGCGCAGCCCCTCGTTGAGCCGCTTCGTCCGCTTGCGACCCTCGCCGAACTGGTAGCGCTTGTGCCACTTCCGGAGGCGCTGGAACTTCTGCCACTGTTCGTTACTGAGCGGATTGCCGTGTCCGTCAGTGCTCTTCGTTATCTTCGTGTGGAGGCCCTTGTCCGTCCGCAGCGGGTCCACCGTCTCGATGCTCTGCTCAGCGTTCCCGACCATCCCCAGATCGCCCAGCGTCGGACTCCGATCGACCCACTCGGCCGCGACGACCAGGCCACAGTCCGCACAGAACGATTCCTCATCGTGGGTCACAACTTGACCCTCGCACTCCGGGCACGCCGACCGGGCCGCTGGCTCTCGCTCGACTGTCGCATCGAGGCCGTCCAGCGTGGTAGTTGAATTCTGTTCGTCCGAAACCGTCTTTTCGCTCGCGTTAGTACTCGACATTGCAGTAACCCTGAAGGCGCTCACGCGCCCGACACCGCGATGCTACTACATCGCGGATTTCTCAACGACGACAACCCGACAGACTCGTCTGCGCGCTCTCGCTCGCGCCTTCGCGAGCGCCCTTGGGCGCGAGCGAGAGCGCGCCCGAGACGTCCGACCATCCAGCACCGCGCGCCGACCCGCCCGGAGCGAGCGGCCAGCTTTAAGCCGTTTCTCGCGTCCGGCCCGGACTGCGGGTCCGTGTCCAGGGCGACGGTCGTGAGCACGGCGAGTCGTGGTGTGACTCGCCGCGCGGAACGGCCCAAAGCGCTGGAACGCGAAAGCCCGCGAGGGGCGCAACCGAAAACGCGCTTAATGCTGGCGTCGAGGGCACATTCACTTTAGCCCGGAACGGCGAGCTTGCTCGCCGCATGCCCGGAATGGTCGGTCGCGAGCGACGCGGAGGGCGGCAGCGGCGAGCGGGGCGGGCCGTCGAGAAACACCGTCCAACTGGGCTCGACGCTCAGTGACGCAACCGATCTCCTGGTGGACTCAGAAAGGGCGAGGACGACTCGGTCGTCCCCCGACCCTGCAAGCACCGAGTGTAACGAGGCGCGCAGCGGCGGTCGCGGGATGCCGAGCGGCCGAGGGCTTTCGAGGGAGTTCGCTCACTGTCTTTATCAGGTCCGGTGGCGCTATGTTGGATATGGGATTCGGACCGAGCATTTCGGCTCCGACGATAACAGGAACACAGGTCGTCTACCCAGCACGGCTCGTTGCAGCGTGGGCCATACTCACTATCGCCAGCCTTGTTCTCGAACGCGTCATCCACCGGTGCAAATACTGGACTGTCAAACTCACAGGCACGCATCCGTTCGGCTGGTTCGCGTCGCTCGACAGCGATCACCAAGGCGACTTGCGAGAGACAGAGACGTACACGGTTGCGGATCTCAAGGACCGACTCGACTGGGAACGCAAGTGGTGGCGTCGAACAACACGACGAGGCGTCCGCGCCGTCGTGATCGCGCCGGTGGTTGAGGAACTCACGTTTCGCGGCGGCCCATACCTGCTAGCGGTCACGCTGGGTGTCGCTCAACTCCCACTGTTGGTCGCCGGGTCCGTCCTGTGGGCGTTCCTCCATACCCGGAATCCACGCCGCTACCGTCGGGGAACCCTGCCGGTGTTCGTCAGCGGGTTGCTGAGCCTGTATCTGTGGCTGATAGGGCTCTGGTGGCTGGCGATCCTGGTGCATGCAGGCAACAATCTGGTTGCGATAGCGCTGGCAGCCGGCGAGGAGTGGTGGCGGCGCTGGCAGCATTCGTTCTCACCAGGCGAAGAATACACCGTGACAGTCGACGACCGGAGCCCGCAACCGGATTGTCATGGCCTGTATCGGGCGTACACACCGGCTGAGGAGACACTCCACGTCGCCGACGTCGAACCGGGTGAGACGACGCGTGTGCGAGTCGCGACGACGGTTGGATTCCATGGGTACGCGTATCCCATCACCGAATCAGGCCAAGCCGACTAAACTGCCTTAACCAACAGTAGAGTGGAATGGCTGCCAGTGTTGGTTAATGCACTGAAGGGGCCAGCAACTGCAGCAAACACTCCACCGGTTCCCAAGCTTCGATAGATAGCGCAGGCCGAGTCCGCAGGGCATGACCCTAGAGTAGATCACCGATCACCCCGAGACAGATCCTGTGCAAGTGCCTCTTGAAGTCCGTCGGGAAGCAACGACCCGGGCTTTTCTGCGTGAAAAGCGACGTTCTCGTAGGCCGCTTCGATATGTTTCTGTGTGGCGTCGTCGTGCTTCGCTGCAAGCGCCTCTAACTCCTCGACCATCGTCTGAAGTTCATCGTCGGCCTCGATCATCTCGGCTGACAGCGCCAGATCCTTGAGCGCCTTGGCGGCGGCTCGTCGGACGCGCCCGTCGTCGTCGACGAGTGCCTCCAAATAGAAGTCTCGAAGCCAGTTACGATGCGTCGCGATGTCGTCGAGCGTCCACTCGCCCGGCAACGCTTCGTCGGTGATATCGGCTCCAACCGTCCGAATCCCAAGTCGTGGGTACAGCGCGGCCGCAAAGCGAATCACGGACTGCCGTTGATAGCCGTCATCGCTCTCGTACAGCCCACGACACAGCTCGAAGCAGTCGTTGAACAGCGCGGCTCGCTCCTCGAGGTCCATGTCCTCGACCTCATCAATAGCCTGATTCACGCGCTCGGTGTCACCCGACGACAGCGCAGTGCGGAACGCTTCGGGTGTCTGGTCCATGGTTGTTGTTCCATCGCCACTCGTGTAACTCCTCGGGGGACGAGGAGAACAAGAAGATCGCGGAGGGTGGAGAGATTGTAGTCGCGATCGCTATCGAGAACGATCCGCACTCTAGAACTGCAAGCGAACACGAGGAACGGGCATACTTGTACCGACGGCCAGTAGTGACCGTTATGACGGGCGACGATACGCCGGTAGAGCACTATAGATTGGCCGACCCGGCGGATCTCCGCACGGCGCTTGCGACAGCTGGGATCGAATATCTCGACCTCGACGAGCAGCGAACGATCGTGATCTATCAGCAGGCGATTCTCATGGTGATCGCCACAGAGGGATCGGCAACGACAGCGCATGCATTCGACGTCGAATTCTGGAAGGAGCCGCCGACCGGCCCTGATCGTGAGCCTGACTCGCTGTTCGCTACATTCATCGATGAGCTGGTTACGGCTACTGAGACGACTCGTCGTTGAGTGGCCGATGTCCGAATGAGCGCCCCAAACAGTGACAAATACGAGTGCAAGAAGCGGCGGGTGAGATGTCATCGGACCGACGCCGCGAGCAGTGTGGCGCTGAGAAATATCCAGTAAGGTATTCCCCTCTCACTCGACAAGGATAGCACAGCTACGATGGAGCTCAAGTTCGACGACGGCACCCTTCTGCTTCGCGACGCTCCTGAGTCGGTTCCATACGCAGAGTGGGATGACCGCGTCGACGAGTACCGGTCCCAAGCCTACCGGTATCAGGCGCTCCTCGAATGGGCTGGCATATGCTCGGACGGCAATGAGCAGGCAACGCTTCGAGACGGCTTCGGGCAAGCGCTCGAAGACACCGCTCGGGCCTACCCTGACCTCGATCTCACGCCGGCGCTCCACATCGAACCGCGTGACTACCAGCAGGCCGCCCTCGACGCCTGGATCGACCACGGGCGACGGGGCAGCGTCGTCCTCCCGACGGGCAGCGGGAAGACGTTCCTCGGGCTGCAGGCGATTGCTGACGCCGGCGTCAGTGCGCTCATCGTCACGCCGACGATCGATCTGATGAACCAGTGGCACGCTACGCTCACCAACGCCTTCGGCGACCAGCTCACGGAGCCAGTTGGTGTCCTCGGCGGCGGCAGCCACGAGGTCACCGCGATCACGGTTACGACCTACGACAGCGCCTACCGCTACATCAACGAGTACGGCGACCAGTTCGGCCTACTCGTCGTCGACGAGGAACACCACCTGCCAGCCCCGACCTACCGGCAGATCCCCGAGATGATGATCGCCCCGTATCGCCTCGGGCTGACCGCCACCTACGAACGCCCCGACGGCAAGCACGAACTCCTCGAGGACCTCATCGGCCCGGTCGTCTACCGCGAGGACGTCGACGAGCTCACCGGCGAGTACCTCAGCGAGTACGAAACGATCCATATGTCGGTTGATCTCACAGCCGACGAGCGCGAGACATACGACGAGGAGTACCAGCTCTATCGCGACTACGTCGACAGCCACGAGTTCGACCTCTGGAAAGAGGACGGCTATGCGGAGTTTCTCAAGCGCACGTCCTACGATCCACAGGGCCGACGGGCGTTCATCGCCAAGCAACGCGCCGAGCGGATCGCCCGCACCGCCGAGAAGAAGCTCGACACGCTCGACAACCTCATCAAGCGCCACCACGACGACCGCGCGATCATCTTCACCGCCAACAACGACTTCGCCTACGACATCTCCCAAGAGTTCATCGTTCCCTGTATCACCCACCAGACGAAGACCAACGAACGCACCGAAATTCTCGAGCGGTTTCGAACTGGTGAATACTCGATGCTGGTGACCTCACAAGTCCTCGACGAGGGGATCGACGTCCCGGCGGCGAACGTCGGCATCATCCTCTCGGGGAGTGCCTCGAAACGCCAGTACGCGCAGCGACTCGGCCGAATACTGCGGCCCACTGATGACCGCCAGCCGGCACGGCTCTACGAGATTATCACGGACGACACGATGGAGACGTACGTCTCCCAGCGCCGCCGGGAAGGGGTGAGCACATAGTGCTGACCACGAATCTCGCACGGTCACGCACGACCGACCAGGAAATCAGACCGTTGTTCATCGATCCGACTGATGGCCGCTATCGTGAGACGGCGCGAGAACTCATCCAGCTGTTCGAGACCCACCTCAATGAGCCGAAAGGCGACCTCGAAGACGCAATTGACGAGTTGACTGTCGCGGATACCGACTACAAAATCGTCCAGGGACTCGCAAAGCTCCTGAAAGACGAGTGCGAGTTCGAGGTCGTCGCCTCAGTTGATCCCCACGAGATCCGCCAACGACTGTTCGAGAAAGCCAATACGCGGTATCCGATCGTCCGCCAGCCCACGCTCGGTGAGGATACACAGAAACTAGAGGTGTACAGCGCGGTGGCCGACGAGTTGGGGATCTCCCTCGAGGAGTGCTATCGCGGAATGTACGCCGATCTGGAGGACAACAAGCGGCTCGTTCGGATTGGAACGCGAACGGTCGACCAGTACACGACTGATGGCGTCTCGTCGACGTCGACGACCGCGTTGACCGGCAGTAGCGACGCGGACTACGAACACACCGACCTTACCGTGGACTGGCTGTTGACCCGGTATAATCTGGCGCTTGCTCAGGCAGTGCTGTACGACGCCACAGAGATGCGGATTCGCGTCTGGGATCACTTCGGGACCGTCTTCAGCTACGTGAAGTTGTTCGGGTTGATGCACCGGATTTATCCAATCGACGCCGAGGGCGAGCGCGTCGCGAGCACGGATCAGGCCGCTGGCTACGAAGCCGTGCTGGATGGGCCGGCGTCGCTGTTCTCGAAATCACAGAAGTACGGAATTCGCATGGCGAACTTCCTACCGGCATTGCCGCTCTGTAACCGCTGGGAGATGGCCGCCGAGGTTCTCGCCGACGAAACGACCGGCGAGACGCGAGTGTTCACACTCGACCACACTGAGAATCTCGATTCGCACTACAGTACCGGGGATCAGTTCGATAGCGACGTCGAACGAACGCTTGCGCAGAAATGGGAGCGCTCGAATACGGAATGGGAGCTCGTCCGTGAGGATGACATCTTCGACCTAGGTGCCGAAGTGATGATCCCTGACTTTGCGATTGAGCATCCTGACGGTCGGCGGGCGATCCTCGAGATCGTCGGGTTCTGGACGCCCGAGTATCTGGAGTCGAAGCTCACGAAGATTCGACAGGTAGAGGCCGACAATTTCGTGTTGGCTGTGTCGGAGCGCCTGGATTGTGCGAGTGAAGAGTTCGGACGGACAGCCGACCGCGTTCTCTGGTTCAAAACCGGGATTCACGTCTATGACGTCGTCGACCTGGCCGAGACAGTTACTGTCCCGTCCGAGACACCGTCTGGTTCCAAGTAGGCCGGTTCAGTGACTGGGCGACCGATGCCCTGCACCGTGTCGCTGTCTTTGGTTGCGAACTCACTCGTAACGAGGGGTGTTCACTGGAAATGTGGTATGTTGTTAACCAACAGCTGGGAAGAAATAGGCGGTTATGTTGGTTAAGCAGGCTCTGAACGGAACGGCTAGCGACTCAAGATAGTCCGGAAGGTAGCGCCAGTGATCGAACGGAACAATCGAGAGGGACACCAGCCTTCCCGATCTAGCGGCCGACAATATCGATGAGCCGTTGACGCATTCGGGAATCAATAGGAATCTTTGAGCACCGATCATCGAGGCCGATCGATTGAAGCAAGAGACTCGCCTCGTCCAACAGTGAGAGCTGAAGGTACGTTCCCTCTCGATATCCGTCACTCGTTCGGGTCATATCGATGATTTTCAGCGTCTCATACTCCCGAAGCTGGTCGGTGATTCGCTTCTGCCCAAGGACATTCGTATCGATCGCTTCGGCGAATTCGCGATAGACTTGATACATTTCGGTTGCTTTGAAATGAGACTGGTTCGTGTATTCGTCCATCGCAGCGAGCGCGGCAATTGCAACCTTCGCCTGCGTCGGACACCCGCGGATAAGATCCTGAATCCGTGTCACTTCGGCATCATCGTTGGCAGCACGAACGTGTTCTTCACGGACGTGGTCGGCATCGTCGTCGCGAGCGATCTCGCCGGCGAGTCGAAAGAGGTCGATCGCACGTCGTGCATCACCGTGTTCCTGTGCAGAAAACGCCGAACATAGCGGGATGACGTCGTCCGAGAGGACACCGTCATGATAGGCGTCGCGACGTCGATCCAGAATGTCGCCGAGCTGGTTTGCATCGTACGCTGGGAACACGATCTCGTCCGGAGCAAACGAGCTCTCAACGCGAGTGTCCAGCCGATCGCCGTATTTGAGGTCGTTACTGATGCCGACGACTGTAATGCTGGCCTCAACATCGTTCTCCTCACCGGCCCGGGACAACTGCATCAGGAGTTTGCTATCATCCGCCTCCTCTGGAGGGACATTTTGGGCGTCGTCAGGGGGTGCAAGACGGTCGATTTCGTCAAGAACGACAATAACGGCGTCGTAGAGTTCGTCGATAACCGTCCACAAACGGTCGTAGTAGGCCCCCGTCGCGATGCCCGACTGTGGAATCTCCACACCCGTTTTGTCGGAGTCGTTCAAGCTCTTCGAGAGATGAATGATCGTCTGGACCTCCGAACGGCGTTGCGCACAGTCGATGATTGCACGTCCAATGCGAACGTCATTGCTCGCGCCTCGTTCTTCGACTTCACGACTGACATACCGAGTGACGAGTGTCTTGCCGGAGCCGGACTTGCCCAAGAGAAGTGTGCCTTTTCCGGAGCCACCGTCGATCGTCGGTTTGAGTCGCCGAGCAACGGTTTCGATCTGGTCGTTTCGACCAACGATTTTGTCGTGGTCCGGGATGTGGTCGATACGGAGCAGATCTTCATTGGCAAAAATCGGATCTTCCTCGTCGAGGACAGAAAGCGGATCATCGCGAGACTTGGAGCGAGAGTAGGCAACAGCCCCGTGTTCGGCAGCATAATCGCCGAGTGTATTCGTCTGCTCCTCGCTTGAAGCCATACACCGAATTTCAAATGAATTCGACTTAGTTCTTTCCCTCGGTCCCATTGTTCGCTCGGATTTGGCCGAATACCGGCCTCGTTCCTCTCGTTCGTTCTCGAACCAAGTTCGGCGATCAGCACTGAGAACACGTTTGCGTAACACCGCATTTCAGATGATCTTCTCGTGTGGACAGATCAACTGGAGAAACTACCCGACCCCCACACCGAATTTCAGATGAAATCTTGGTATCGTCTGGTTCGGTTAGAGTAGTACGTACACCCCCACCCCGGATTTCAAATGAATTCCCCAAAGAGTAGAAGCCCCGTATAGCCAGTGCGTTAGAGAGAGCGGTGCCGCGAAAGTCGGATAATAACGGGATAGAGGCTCTGTAAATGGGAAGTCATTCGAAATATGGTGCTGCTCTCGTAAGCATTCGAGAAGTATTGTAAGTAAGTCGTCGAGGAGGAACAGAGTAGCTGTTCTAGTAGAGAGTATATAAACGCGCTTCTAGGATTCATCGAGCTGTGACCGATAGCCGTTCTAACTCTCGAAGCTGCGTCTTTCACAGCTTCACTACTACTACTACTTTACCGTTATAGTAAAATATATAATAACGTGATAAGTAAGCTGGTTTCCACACGAAACCTAGAACCTGAATATTGTGCAATACAAACTCGCTACCGCACAATTGTCCTTCTCTGGCAGTCAACCGAGTTCCCCTCCGAACTAACCCACCCCTTCCTCTGGAACTGATTTCATTTGAAATCCGGGGTGGGGGTGTTGTCCGGCAGGCGAGGTCGTTATTGTTGCAGTCTCATCTCGCTATGTTGCTCGAGGTTCGTGATGTTGGTCCTGAACCGCGCCTATTCTCACCGCCCGCCAGCTGATCCGACCTCTATCGTCGAGTGCTCTTACTTCTTCGTCGACACCGACTCATTCACTAAAATACTGGTCTGCTGTACTATTCCTGATCGAGATCCTCCCACCCTTCAAAATGCTTGAGCCGGATACGCAACTCGAACTCCGACCATCCACACGTATCCGCGAGGTACTGTGCAAGCTACGTCGATTCTTCTTCTGTGTCGTCTGTCAGTCCGAGCTCCTCTTCTATTGTCGTCCGGTTACAGACGGCGTCGATTACTGCACCGTAGAACGCATCATTTTTCGGGAGATCTTCTTCAAACTCGATTTCGTACTCTAACGACATCTCTTTGTAGAGCCGGTCTAACCGCTTCAAACGATCCGTTCCAAGATAGAACGTCCGTGCCTTCGTCTCACGAACTGTCTTTGAATCAGATGATGTCGATGAATCCATTGACTCTGATGATGTCGTTGAGGTAGATGATGTTTTTGATGTCGTTGAGGACGTTGTAGATTTGTCTGATTCAACTGTCTCATTGATCTCATTCACGTCATTGACTTCGTTGTCGTTGTTGAGTACCTCCTCAGTCTCTGTCTCTTCATCCTCTACGGACTCACTCTGCTCGGCTCTGCTACCGAAGCGTTCACTCATACGGTTTTGCCGATCCGTCTTCTTATCGTCAGTCATAGGGCGTCCTCCAGATGGGCAGCGAGCTGGTCGAACTCGCCTTCCATATCACAGTCTTCGGTATGTTCGAACACTGAGACTCCATTACTCCACGCCCGCTTGAGGACGACACGCTTCCGTATCTCGAAGATGGGTAGCCCCGGCTCAAAGGTTTCCTGAAACCACGTCATCATCTCTTCGGCTTCGCCATCGGGTTCGACACGGTTCGCAACGATCGCCTGCTCGGTGATTGATGTCTCATACTCGGCCTCGAGCGTGTCGATTTGATCAAAGAGAATATCGAGCGCGCGGGTTGACGTAGATTCTGCAAGGGCGGGAATGAGAACGTTCTGTGCAGCAAGGAGCGCGCTGTCAGTCAAGACGAGGAGTGAGGGGGGACAGTCATAAATGACGAAGTCGTAGCCCCCGCCGACATCGGCGACGGCCCGCTGGAGCCGTTTGCGTCCTTGCATCTCGGTGACGAGTTCGGCTTCGCCTTTGAACAGATCGATATTTGAAGGAACGAGATCCATCTCGGGATGTGTCTCGATGATCTCGGATAACGCTGTGTCTTGTGAGACGAGTACTGATCGGAGGTTCGGTTCAGGCTCTTCATAGACCTCGGAGAGGCCAAGGCCTTCAGTGGCGTTTCCTTGTGGGTCGACGTCGACGAAGAGGACGGTATGGCCTCGCTGGTTAAGTGCACCAGCGAGATTGATGGCAACCATGGTTTTGCCGACTCCACCCTTCTGGTTCGACACTGCGACGTGTTTCGTCGATGTAGACATATCTCAATGAATTCAATGAGGTCATATAAACTATACTCTCTCAACGACGTCAATGATCTCATTGACTACATTGTATCTCATCTACGCGCTTTGACTCTGCACGTCTTCTGAGCAAGGCGATTAACCAACATCTTCCCGCTCCGTCCGGTTTGTTGGTTAATCCGGATCAGAAAAATCAGTTCGTGTGGTCACCTGATATCGGTGCCAGGTTTGAACTCGGTCAGCTCCTCGATACGCTGCTCAAGCTCGTCGACTTCCTGACGAAGCTTCTCGGCATCGGGATCGTCGCTCAGCGCAAGCTGATCTTTCAGCCCTTGGAGCCGCGTTTCCTTGTGCTCCTCGTCGACGTCGGCCTTCCGGACGTACTCACTTGCTTCGATCTCGTAGACAGCCGATTCGGAGAGGTCGGTCACGTCCAAGGCGTCGTCGACCTTCTCGCGGTCGACGGCCATGATCCGCTCGCGAGGGATGCCCGCATCTTCGAGCACACCGATGACTTCGTCGTCGTCTTTCAGCGAGCGATTGCGCCGACTCGTCCGCTGGACGGAGCCGTACTGACCGTGGACCGGCTGGTCATGGTGGAGCCGCCCAAGGAGTACCTCACGCACGTCCTGGCGAAGGTCGCCAGCGTTGCGCTGGACGTCCGACAGCAACGTATAGAGATTGATGAGCACGGGCGTCTCACAGTCCTCGAGTGCGGTTGGATCGTGGCGTTCGAGGGCGTCGATCAGCAACAGCATATCAGCGTAGACATCGAGATCTGGCTCGGTGCGGTCTGCGGCGTCATCCTGGTCGTCGGCGGACTGGGTAGTGGCTCCTTTGATTAGTTGGGATGTCGTCGGCTCGTCGGTTTCTGTGAGCGTACCCTCGCGGTCGTCGATCTCGTAGCGGGGATGCAGGCTGAGTACTGCCGCGTACGGTTCGGCGTCCGGTGGGAGTCGCTGGAGTTCGAAGGTGCCGCCAGCGTCAGTGATTCGTTCGGCCAGCGTTTCGAACTGCTCGCGTTGCAGTGGTTGCGGGTCACCCGAATCGACGAACTCGATATTGATGCGGTGTTCCTGGGTGTCGGTGAGGCGGAATCGCGTCTCCGAGAGAGGCGTGATGAGCGTCGCATCCGCGGCGAGCTCCTCACACTCGTCGAGGAGCGTCCGCCAGCTCGCGGTAAAGGGCATGGTAGTCCTTGGTCGTATCGCGGGAAAACCTCTCGGCTCAGCCCTTCTCGAAATTGACCTCCTGCAACGCTTCGGCTAACTGGCGGCAGTTAACCAACAATAATCGCGATACACAGATTCTGTTGGTTAACAGGGCCGCGATTCAGCGGATCACTCGTCTGCAAGCAGTGTTTCGATTGAGTCACGGAACGCTGCGAAAGCTGCTTCAGCTGACTCAGTCTCTTGCGCGCCAGTGATCACCACCTTCCCGGTAGCAAATACCAGTAGTACGCACGCGTGGTCGTGAGGTCGGTACACCAAGCCGGGGAACTGCTCAGGCTCGTACTCCGTCACCTCAAGCCCTAAGCCGATCGCAAGGGCTGACAGATTAACCGACCGCTCCATATCTGCCATACACACGTAGTTCTGGACGGTGAACCAGGCATCCTCGGCAGCCGAGACAATCCCGTGGCGATGCAGGAGGGTCAGGAACTTCTCTCGGAGCTGTCCAGCCTCGGCTTCGGATGACGCTCCGGTGATGATGTACTTCCCGGTGCGGTAGAGCGTGACCAGCGGCTCGTCGCCACCGAATCGAACGTAGGCACCAGGGTATTTCTCGGGATCGTAGTCGACGACGTCGTCAAGGTCTCGGGCGACTGCCTCAAGATCGAGTTCCACATCGAGGGCTCCCGACGCGACGACGTTGACGACTTCTACCATCAGTTGCCCACCTGCGGCGATGGAACGACAAACGCTGCGGTCACCAGGTCGGGCTCTTCCGGCGTGACGTGTTGCTCCTCGTCGAGTTGCGCAAGCTCCGCTTCGCGCTCACGACGGAGACTCTCGAGTTTCTGTTTTGCATTCCCAATCGGGGCGGACATGTCCCGCCCCTGCTCTGCACGCTGCTGGTACGTTTCGAGGCGCTCCTCCCATTCCTCGATTTGCTCGGCGAAGTAACGCTCGGCGTGTTCACGCTTGATCTCGATTTCGCGTTCACGCTCGCAGCGAGCTTCCTGAGCAAATGATTCTACCTGCGTCCAGGCCTCCATCTCGGCCGCCTGATGGAGGTCGTCAACCACTGCAGCGAGCTGTTCACAATCCGGATGGGACGCTGCATCTTCCGGTGGCATCGTCTCCACGAACTCCGGAACCTCCGTCATAATTGACTCGTCTAGCGTGGCATAGAGTGGAACGAACTTTTCGGTCACTACGTCTCCGGCCCCTGAGACGTAGCCGAGTCGGTAATTGAAGAGGATGCCCGGCGCACGATCAGCGCTCGCAGCCACTTTCGTTGCTACCTGGCCTTGGACTCGCTCCGAGTCCAGGCAAAACTCAATGAGTGATTGGACGAGTGGATGATCGAGCGAGATAAACTCGATGTCGTCCTCCACAATGGCGATCTCTTTGGTGAACGTTGCCCGTTCGTAGCGGCGGTGGACATGACTGCCATTCAGTACATCGGGGACGTCGAGTTGGAACACGTCGCCGTCCGTCCGTGCGGGACCGGGGCGGACGCCCGTGATCAAACCACCGAACTCGTCGAAGAACACCCGAACGAGCGTCTCGATATCGTTCTCGGACACCTCGCCGTGTTGGCTCCGCTCGATGACGTCCAGAATCTCGTCGTCTTCGCCCGAGAGGTCGAACCTGTCTCGGATGAGGAAGTCGTCTTCGACGGTCTGGATCGCTTCCTTGCGCTCTTCGATCGTCGCCTCAACGTCGGCAACGACCTCCTCGGTCGGCTGGCCCTCGGCAATGGCCGCCATGATGGTTTTATCGAGGTCGACGTCTTCCAACACGCGACCGAGCACGTCCGAGCGCATCCCGAGGTCAGACTCGATCTGGTTGGTCTTCTCGATGAGGAGATTCAAAATCTCGCTCTCGCGGGTGTTGGCGAAGAAGAGGTTGCGGATCTCGACGGTATGTTCTTGGCCGTAGCGGTGGAGTCGCCCCATTCGCTGGTCGATGCGGATGGGATTCCACGGCAGGTCGTAGTTCACCATGATGTGAGCGAACTGGAGGTTGAGCCCCTCCTGGGCGGCGTCGGTCGCGAGCATCAGGTTCGCCTCCTGTTCGAACTTCTCCATCTCCTCTCGTCGACGATCCTGGTCGAGATCGCCGTACACCTGCGCGATATCGTGCTCGGGGAACACCTCGTCACGCAGGTACTCCAGCGTGTCCGTGTACTCGGTGAAGATGAGGATCTTCTCGTCGGGGTCATCGGAGAGAATGCGATCGACGAACTGGCGAAGCAGTCGGGCTTTCGAGTCGGTCTCGATGTTCTTAGCTTGCTGCCAGAGCTGTTTCACGCGATCCAGTTCCTGCTGGATCTTCGACCGATTGAGCGTGATGGTGACGGTCTCCAGTGCCTCCTCGACGCGGGCACGCTCGGCGTCGGTCAGCGTCTCGGGTTCGGTACTATATCGCGGAATGAGGTCCTGAACCTCGTCAGGGAGGTCCTCGGCGACGGCGTCGTTCTGAATCGCTCGCATCCGGTTTTCGAGGGATTTCCGGATCGCGTAGATACTCGAGACCAGCCGCTTCTGGTAGATGACCATCGTGAACCCCGCCGCCTGATTCTCCTCCTGCTGGGCGAGGTTGTAGTACTCGCGGATGTACTCGGTGACATCGTCGTACAGCTTCCGCTCCTCGCGAGTCATCTCGACCGGGAGTGCCTCGATGTTCTTCTCGGGGAACATTCGGGTCCCGTCGGTCTCGTACATATCATCCTTCAGCCGCCGGATCATCAGGTCCTCAAGCGCGTCAGGGCTGATCTGTGATTCGTGGCTGAAGCGGTACGGATCGAGCAGACTCACGAGGAAGTAGAACTGGTCTGATTTCCCCTTGTGTGGGGTCCCGGTGAGCAGCAGGAGCGAATCGGAGTTGTCGGCGACCGCCTCGCCGACCTGGTATCGCTGTGTTCGTTCGATGGAGTCGTCACTCGACCGTCTGGCCGTAAGGTGGTGAGCCTCGTCGAAGACCGCGACGTCCCACTCCTCGTCGAGATTCTGGAGGGCATCGAGGACGGAAACGCGGTCCGACTCGGGGTCGTCCGTCGTCTGCTTCGCGAAATCGATGGAGGTGATGATGAGGTCTTCCTGTTTCCAGACGTTCTGGTTGGGGTGGGATTTCCGGTGGGTCCGGACGGTTTCGCGGTCGTAGATGACGAAGTTGCGGTCGAACTTCTCGCGCATTTCCTCCTGCCACTGGACGGTCAGCGGCGCCGGCGCAACGATGAGCACCCGGTCGGCCCGGTCGCGTGCGATGAGCTCCTCGATGACGATGCCAGCTTCGATGGTCTTCCCGAGGCCAACTTCGTCGCCGATGAGGTAGCGGTGGTCGTAGGAGTTGAGGATCTCGTAGGCGGCCTGGACCTGATACGGTTCGATCTCGATACGGTTGCTAGTCAGCGAGAGGAACCGGTCGTACTTGTAGGCGAGATCGAGCCGGATCGCCCGCTCTCGAAGATCGTAGTGGAGCGGGGCGTCGGACTGGCCTGCTGCGAGCCGGTCGACGAGCGAATCGAGTTTCTCGATGTGAGGGAGACCGCTGGGGAGTTTGCGGAGCTGCCCCTCCGAGGTATAGACGTGGAGGAGGTGGCCGCCGTTCGGCCGTTCCTCGATTTTCGTGATCTCTCCACGCCCGCCGGCGAAATTAACGTGGTCGCCGACTTCGAAGTTAGTCATCCCCGAATTCGTCTCGAACTGTCGTTTTTTCTTCTTTAGTCAATTCGTAGAGAGCACAGACGCGGTCCTCGATTGTTCTCCGAGCATCTGCTATCTGATCGTCGAGTTCGTGAGCACGATCCCGCTTGTCGATATACTGTTGTAGACCTCGTTCTACGTCGTCGATTTTGGGCAACTGTAACTCACCTAGGCGATCGTAGAGGGACTTCGAAGTAGTCGCGTTCTCTCTGAAGTTAGCGAAGCCACCAGCCTTCTCAGCAGCATACGGAACAAACGTCTCTATTAAGGCTTCGTATTCAGGGTCTCGTCCCGTGAATTCCAGCGCTGGAATCGGATCAGTTTCGGCGTAGCCCCATCGATCCGTTTCAGCGCTATCGTCGTCCGGTTTGAACCGCGCGGTAGCGGTTACGACGAGAGAGGTACGTGTATTTTTGACGGCGACCGTTCCGATTTTCAGGTTCGGCCACTCCTCGCTGGTCGACGCAAGTTTCGTCGTCGAGACTCCTTCAGAGGGTTGACATTCGGGGATTTCTTGGATGGAGGGCCCCAGTTCGTAATTGCCGAGATAGTCGTCGATTCGGAGATTTATACGCGATCGTTCGTCAGTCAAGTCAAGTAATTCATCGACGGTGTTGACGATCTTTTCGTCTGCCCCCTCGTCGATAGCGACGGGAAACGCCTCAAAGGTCGACTGATTTATTTGCGGGAAGACGGACCGGTACGCAGCGTGCTTATAGTGATGGTAGAAGTTGAGTAGCCTCGAATTCAGAACTCCTAGGATGTGTTTCAACTCGTCAGTCGAGTCCGAATTACTATGGATATTGTACGCCGACTTGATCGTCACCAGATCCTCCGAATCGAACGTCCCGACTAACGAATCGCTCGTCTGTCGGAAAATCAGCTTTGGGCTTCGGTAGTTGCGATTGCTCTTTTCGATATCAGTTCCGGTTATATATCGAATCTCTTCATCGTTTATCCCGTAGCGTATGATTGCGCCACCGGGGGCGATAGGACGAGTGTTCGACTGTGGATTCTCGGAGAGGAAATCAGCCCGCTTGCTGATTTCTTCCCCCCTGGAAATATCGATGTACTCCCCGAGCGGGTTTTTATTCTCTACCTTACTGAGTATCGACCGCGTTTTCTCATCGAGATAGATGAGGAATCGCTTTGCCTCCTGTTGTTCAAAGACGTGGTGAGGTATCCGGTTGTAATCGAGCGACGGAAGATCAGTACCGGCTGTCGTACCTGCACAGCGGATTTTGTCTTCGTTACCGCTACTTACAAGGATGACAGCACCGGTTTCGACATCTTCAAAGGCAGTTCCGACTCGAACGATCTCGGAAAGTGAGGTGTTCGATAGAACGAAATCGCGTATCGGTTCGTTCTGTTCGCGAGTGAGGATAGCGTCAGGGACAATGATCCCCACTCGTCCCTTCTTCGACTGCTGAATAGACTGTTCATAGAATGCGACATAGAGGTCGAATTGGTTCTTTGTGGAGCGGAAGGCACCTTCAAGGTAGGACCGGAGATCCGTATCGATGTTCGCACTGATGTCAGCACGGCCCGCGGTTGCAACCCAGGGCGGATTCCCGATTACCGCGTCGAATCCTCTTTCTTCTAGCGCGTTACCTTCTTCATCGTAGTAAACCTCCGGAAACTCCAACTTCCAGTGGAAGTAGCGATCGGTCTGGGCCCATTTCTGGGCGTCCTGGAACCATCGCGTCTGTGCCACGTCGTCCCATTTCTCATCGTCTTCGAGAGCGGTCGCTATTCGTTTGTAGGCATCACTTGGGAGGTTATCGAGACCAAACTGTTCAGCCGTGTGGACGTTCGCCATCCCCTCCAACCGTCGACGGAGCTTGTTCCGCTCGAACTCGTCGTACTTGGCCTCCATCTCCTTGACATCGGCGAGATCCTGGTTCTCGATGGCGATGAAGTCCTGATAGATCCGCATCAGCTGCTCGATGGTTCCCTTTCGAGCCACACCGAAGTCCGCGAGCGTCGCGTTCTGCCCGCCGCCGCCGGCATCAGATTCCAATTCCTCAATTTCCTCGATGTCACTACCGACCAACGAGTTCCCTGTTTTCAGGTGGTGATCTAGGAACGCGAGCGGCTGTTCAGCCGCGAGTGTCCGGAGCCAGAGCGACACCTTCGCGAGCTCGACGGCCAGCGGATTCAGGTCGACGCCGTAGATACAGCGCTGGGCGACCTGCCGGCGGGCCCAGTTGATGTCGTGTTCCTCATCGACGGTCTCGATTCCCTGCTGTGCGGCTTGACGCTCCTGAGCGTCGATGATTTCGCGCGCCAGGTAGTCGATGGCGCTCGTCAGGAAGTGACCGCTCCCCATCGCGGGGTCGAGGATTTTGAGATCGAACACTCCCTCAGCGAATTCCTCAGCGAAGCCACCCTCGTCGAACGCACTTTGGCCCACGAGGCTACCTCGAATGTCGTCGACGAGCGGGCCGAGCGTCTCTTCGACGATGTACTCAACGACATACTCCGGCGTGTAGTAGGACCCCGTCGCCTTCCGTTCGCCAGAACCAGTTGAAAGGTGGACTTCGCCCTCCTCGACGATCACTTCGTCGCCCTCGCCGGCGGGGACGTACTCACCATCTTCCAGTGCGAGGGGCTCGTCGGCAACGTCGAGCTGATACTCCAGCAGCCCCTCGTAGATGCTCCCGAGGTGGCGGACATCCAGCGACGAGTAGTCGACGAAGATCTTCCCGCCACCGTTGCCGTTCTGACTCCGCGTGAGGAGTTCGATAACCTCCGCGAGGTAGGCGTCGCCCACCTGGTGATTCGCGAGGAACCGGGCTTCAACACTGTCGTCATCGTCAGGGTTGGTCCTGAACAGCCCACCGTTGTACGCTGGGATGTAAAGGTCCTCCTCGGGGATACCGCGCGACTTGCTCCCCTGGTCAATGAGCTTGAACAGCTCGTCCAGTCGGTCCCAGAGGTTGTCCTGCCAGTCTCGATATTTCGGGCTCGAACTGTCCAGTTCCTCAGCGATATCCTGCTTGAGGGAGTTCAGGCTGTACGATTCCTCGTAGATCTCGTTAGTCGTATCGAGGAGGTCACGGCCCTCACTCTCTGCGTAGAGGACGAAGATGAGCCGATACAGGTAGATGAGGGAGCTGTCGTGAATGAGGTCGAGATCCTCTTCGGAGAGGTCGTTGTCCGGGTACTGCATGAACCCCTCCGAGAGGACCTTGATCGCCTCGTAGATGTTGTCCTGGAGATCGGCTCCTAACTCCTGGGCGAAGACGTTGGACTCGTCGTAGACGTCGTCCAGGAAGCACTCGCCGCTAGAGTCCTCGAGGAATGCGCCGTGCCTGAAAAAGAGGTAGAAGTATTTGAAGTCCTCAAGATCGCCCTGTTCGAGAACGGTCGGTAGGTCGATCTCGTAGTAGGAGTCCAGGCGGTGGCTCGTCGGGCCGTAATAGAGCCGCCACTTCTTCCCGTCGGTGAGGACGGCCCACCGCGCCGGCGTCTCCTGCAGGTAGACGTGAATCTGGTAGCTCGGGTTCTCGAAGTCCCGCTCGTGTTCCCCACTCCCACGGGTGTCGAGTGGCCGACCCCAGCGCTTGGCGTCCGCGACGGCGACGGCGTCCTTGTAGAAATCGCCTCCTTCCTCGCGGCGCTCGAACGCGCCACGTGCGGCGTCCTCGGACTCGAAGAAGCCGTAGTCGGGCCGACGTTGGGTCCGGCTGGTACTCTCCTCAACCTCGAAGGGAATGCCCAGCTTCCGGAACATCGGCCGGATGAACTTCTCCTCGAGCTGGGACTCGTTGCGCTTGGGAGCAGTTCCCTTCTCGCGCTCCCACAGGTCCATAATGTCCGCTTTCGCCTCGCGGAGTTCATCGTCGCTAAGCTCGTCCCACGCCTCAGTCTCGGGGAGGTGCTCGTCCAGGTAGTAGTTCGAGAACAGGTCGCGATTCGTCCGATAGGTGAGTGCTGTCTGCATGCGTTAGATCGGGGTGACGATGAGGAATTTCTCAGAGTCTTTGCTGTCGATGAGAGCATGTGCGACGTCTTTCGTGTCGGCGACATCGACTTCAATCGTGTCGCCGATATCAGCGCCGACCGTATCAAGCTCAGATCCAGAGATATTGACTCGTCCGGAGTGGCCGGTGTTTCGACCGATTTTCTTACGCGTCATTCGAGGATATCAGCGACTGTATCAACGAAGTAATATAGTCTTTACTTAGACTGTTGCCTGAAGCGGTTCAATTTTTCAGACGGATATCGAGTTAGCGTCACCGAAGAACGCTGTTTTCGGTATACTCTGGGTATTCCGAGTAAACGAAATCGAGAACCTCAGAAAGATCTTTTTGATTGAATTCATCTTTGAGCTCCTCAGAAAGGTTAAGCACCTGATTAGTTTCTTTCAGGTCTTCGAATCGCTTGGCGAGATCGCGTCCCTTTTCAGTAAGTTCGTACTCGTATAGCGCCTTGTCCTCGTCAAACTCCTCACGGGTCTCTTCTACAAGCCCTCGGTCGATTAGATCATCCAAATCATCGTAGAGTCCCTTCGAGAAAGGGCCGTAGTCGTAGGCTTCAAAGTCATAAGTGCTAATGCTAGAATCAGTTTCCAGTTGTTGTTGCAGTAAGAAGACCATTTTCTGGAAGCGCGTTCTCCCCTGCACCGCTTCTCGATCCTCGGAATACATGAGGGCTAGTGGAATCACCTCTCTACGGTGCAAGTGGACTCACCTTTGTTGCCTCACTAGCTAAATCTTCGAAGTCTCTAATAAAGATGGTTGCCATGGCGGAATCAGAGAAGGCAACCCCTGATCCACCCCGCCCGATACGGGCGATCACCCGACTGTTATCGATTACGTAGAAGCTGCGCTCAATACTGTTAGATTGGAATGTTGTCACACCCTCGTCAGCCAGCCTGTCGACAGTCTTGTCATCATCTGCTCCGATGATTTTGGCGCTCACACCATCATCAACAAGGTCGGACATCAGCTCACGATCTTCCCGTGAAACCCAACGAAGGTTGGCATCCACCGCGTAGATTGCTTCTTCAGCGTCTGTAATGGCTGTCCGAACTTGATTAACAAGTCCTCGCGTACTGTCTAATGCCCACGTATCATCGTCGTCGTTGAATAAGGACCGTTCGGCTTCCCATGCTTCTTCAAGGCGACTCTTTGCCTGTTCTGATTTGCGTCGGAATTGTTCAACCTCATCGCTGATGACATCACGTGGATGAATTGCGTCGTATGTTTTCGGCCTGAACCCTTTCTGCTTGACACAACCTCGCTCTTCCAGTTTAGATAGCACACCGTAAACGCGCGAGTTTGGGATATCGGCCTCCAACTCAATGTCTTTGACCTGCAGCTCACCGTTCATCACTAGAGCGCAGTAAGCGGCAGCCTGGTACTGGGGCCAATCCAAATCACCAGTCAAAACACCCCGTAGTTGGCTAATTGTGTACTCACTACCGGCCATATACCCATACTCATTGTAGTGAGTGATAAATACTTATCTCATAGAGTGACGTCTTACTACTTACAATCGAGAGTAGTTTAGAGAATGTTTATTTCCTCTCCCCCGTTCATATCAATTACAGCGGATGACTGAGGAAGTGGCTGAGTGGACTGAATTAAGTCCTCGCCGGCAGGAACTGCTTGAGATCATCGAAGAGGAATACACGCTGGACGACAAGTTCGGAAGGTCTGACGTGGACGACCTTCTGGAAGACGATGAAAATACAACGACGAAGACGCTCAATAATCTGGCCCACGAGGAAGACTATTACCTGAATCGAGTTTCTGTTGGCGGAGGCCCGTTTCTGGTGGCGAACAAGACCCACGAAGAGGACGAAACAGCAGCATCGCCTTCCCAACAAGAAAGCTTAGCAAGAAAGATGGTCAACGAAGAAGGACTTGAGTTGACCCCTGAAGATTACCAGTGGGCAGTCGATGCCTCCAGAAACGCATTCGCATCGAAGTTCAACGCGCGAGCTAGCCGCGTTAATCTGAATCCAACCTGGACGAGAAACCTCTACCAGATCACTGTGGAAGGGCAAACGCGTATTCGAGCGAACGGTGACATCTGAGGAAATGCGGGATTGAATCGTGGAGTGATTCTGTACAAGGCGTCCTCCTCAGCGAGGCAATGTCTTTCAGAGATCAGAGATTGAGTTATACTATAT
>NZ_JBHSXL010000013.1:0-50569 GCF_042662125.1 Halopenitus salinus
TCACGGAGAGCACCGAACAGTTGTGTGACCGAGAGTTTCAGCCCCATCGAGAACATCGTCGAGAGAACAAAGACCGTCGTTACAATCTCAACGACTGCATCTCCAGATATCGCCTCCATTGTCGGTCGTACAGTCGCAAGTTCGAGGTAGTACCATTTGTTAGTGGCGTATCGAAGATCTAGAAGTGGTTCCCATTGATTCATTCACCCTCTGTATCTTGTACTCTATTTCTGATAAGACTCGGGTAGATCAACTGGCGTACTGGTGCGTGAGTCTCCTGTACTGAGTGATTCGTGAGTCCTCTGAACAGACCGCAGTCATGTCAAAACTCATCCGCTACTGAATTTTTAATAGAACTGCCACTCCCACACTGTCTTACTCCCCACTATCGATATACTCATTAATTAATATCGGTACAACCACACCGACACCCAGTATCACAGCAACAGAAAGCCATGGTGGCGGCTCAGTTACGCTATCAAGCCCAAACAACAGCACTATCGCCAGTGCGATAAATCCGATTCCGACCTTGTTTTCGCGGGAGACCATAGAGTCAAATTTCTCGTGCATTCGATAAAACTGGATCGCCAGTCCACCAAGACTCGCGCCAGATTCTCTACCCTCGTTGGGTTGATCGACTTCGGCATCATGTTTGGCGATCGTTAGCACTAACAGCGTCGCAATCCGTCGGCTGTGGTCGATGACGGATCGTTGCCCACACGTCACCGACGCTGTTCCGACACGGAGGAATTCAACGTGGGTTGAATGGGTGACGCATCGTCGATCACGGTGAATCTCTCTTCCATGTCCTCACCAGAAATGGTGGCGCGAAGGCGGACTCATAGGTCGACATCTTCTCCCGTCTTCGCATCGACGTCGAGGGGTGCAGTCCAACCACGGTGGAACACTGCGAGCTGGACGATCGAGTTGAATGCCACGTCGCTTGGCTCGTGGACGAGAACCCGTTCGTTAGGAACCGGCGTCGTCGACGAGGGTGTTGACGAGAAGGTGGGCTTCCCTGTCCTCGACGTCCGCTATCACCACGTCTTCAGCACCGTGATCCTGAGCGAAGCGTTCCGCTTCGAACCGTTCGTAGTCGGGTGATACATCACCAAATGTGTCTGTACCGTTCATCATTATCACACGAGTGCACCGTAGAGCGCCTCAACCATTCAGGTGCACAGAAACTCCGCGCTCGTTAGTCTTAACCAACACTACGGAGTGAACTGTCTCGTTGTTGGTTAACTGTGAAACCGGATGCCGAGGCGCCGGCCGGTCGTCGACGTCCAATGGGTCGGCGGATTCCTGCGAACGTCGATCTCCGCTGTTTCGTCTGTCGAAGTGTGGATTTGTATCCTCTCAGGGAGTCTCCGTCTGATCGACGGTGATGGTCAAGTCGCCCGACTCGTAGTCGGCGTCAAAGTCGACGACGAACGCGTCTGATTCGTAGGCGGCGTGGTAGACGCGATGGCGCTCGAGCGAGCCGGTCGCCTTGAAGTGAAAGAACACCGCCGCGGTGTAGGGCTTGCTCTGTGTCTCGATCTGTGTCCCAACGGAGGCGGAAAGGACAATCTGTGGAGTTTCCGTATCGATACTTGCTGCGAACATTTCGCTTCTTCGACAGTCGTTTGTGAGTGGATCGGCGTTTCCCCAGTCAACACGTTCACCGGCCTTGCCGTCACGTCGGTGAACAGGACGTCTTTGAACGTGCGTGTTCCGAGGACATCCTCGGGTTCCAACTCGCAATCGTCGAATGGATCGTCGTCTGATTGTTTAGTCACCAGATCACGAGCCTATGTCGGGCTCGTCTCTTTCAGCCAAAAAATAGCTACTCTCTCAATGTGAAGCACGTCGAGACCAACTTCCGAGAATGCCGTATCCATAGAGCGAACAGCCAACAAGAGGGATTATTATCTATGTGAATGCAACTCAATGCATGGTCGGTCAGGTTCCGCCGACGGAATGGTTGACTGAGACACTATTTGCGTACAATCAGGTACTCTTAGATTTATTTTGGTTTGTGGTGGGACTAGGAATCGTCTATCTCGTAGGGCAGATATTTCTCATCCCACTTGCGGTCCGAGTCGTTCGCTCCCGTAATCGAAACAACCCGACCATCCAGTCCGCAACGGAGACGTACTTACGGGTGGCTCTGATCGGGATTGCAACCCTCACTGGCATGATCGCTGCAGGGTATGGCCACGTACTTGCTGACACGGCAATCATCATCGCGGCCATCACATTCGTCTTCGGAATCGCCGGTCAGCAAGTGTTTGGGTCGCTTATCAGCGGGATGTTTCTCGTCGTCGATCCCGACTTCAACGTTGGTGACTGGATCGAATGGTCAGGGGGACAAGGGACGGTTGAGGCGGTCGATTTTCGTGTCACACGGATCCGAACACCGGACAATGAAACCGTTACTGTTCCGAATACTGAACTCACAACGAACGCGCTAACCCGTCCATACGGACGAGATATATACAGAATTACGGAGGAGGTCTAACGTCGCCTACTACGAAGACACCGAACAGGCCTTGTTGGAACTCCAACAGATTGCTGTGAATCACGAGTCGGTTCTTGATGAGCCGGAACCGAAGGCCCGGATCGTTGACCTCGGAGAAAACGCAATCACGGTACAAGCGGAGCTGTGGATCGATGAACCTTCGAACAGCGATATTTTGACACTGCGATCTGATTTTCGACGTCTGGTGAAGCGTCAGTTCGATGAGGTGGGCCTCACGCTTGCTCCCCCCTCCGCACAGCTACTTTCTGGTGAAATTGCTGTGGAGGAGCGTACAGTCGAGTCGCCAGCCACGGATGGCGAGTAAGCTTTGTTGAATCATCCGGCAATTGAGATATTCTAATGATTCCGGTTAGTACAGAGCACTAACGGGTCGATCAGTACAGATGATTCTCCTATAGCTCGATTTAGTATTCAAGACTCACAAAAAGTCAGGTAGAGGGAGTACTTCTCCGCCAGCATTTTTTCCGACTAGAAGATTAGACCGGTGTATGTCCCCGTCTCTCCGTTCCAGCCTTCTGGGCACTCAACAAACTAGCCGCCACCGGTATAGAGTACTAGGCCTTGCTCTCGGAGTCTTTGTGACCTCCTTTGTGGCGTATTCGCTAGGGATCTTCTCCGTCTCGGGAGGACTTGTCTGGATTCCAATGTATGCGGTGATCGTCGGGATGATTGCGGGATGCTGGGTAGGCTACTCTCAAAGTGGGCTTCTGTCCGCTTGGGTAGTCACATACACGTCGTTGCTGGGGTATCACGCAGACCATGCTGTGTCCCAGTTGTCGGGCTTCACCGAGCAATTCGTATATTTTGTTCGCCCAGATGGTCTGGTGTTCCTCGGAGTTGAAGCGATAGTATTCGGCACGTTTGCGTTCCTCCTCGGTTCTCTCATGCGTTGGGGAATTCACTTGTTGCGAAGTGAGACGACCCTCTCTCCTTCCAACAACGGGTAATCGATACATTCGCACCTTTCACTGACCAGCTGTTTCTGCTCATTACATGTTCGAAAAATAAAATTCCAACAGAGTCTTCGCGGCAAAGGATATGAAAAAGCGAGCGTAGAGCTAGGGACGCCTGGCCGCAAACGGGGACCGTAGGAACGTTTGATCCTCACGCTCAAGTGGGCCTGTTTTCCTGCTCCACCACCAAAGAGCTCACAGCGGAACGGATCTCCGCGAGTCATGATCAGGATTTATACAGATCGGGGAGAAGCATCCCCATATGGCCGCCCTGAAGTCCCTCCGCCCAGCCGTTAATGCACTCGTTCGAAATCCGATTCTCGCCGTATTGATCGGGTTGTTCGGCGTGGTACAGTTGCCGCAGTTCGCCCTCCAGTCCTCGCGACCGTTGGTGGCGTCGATCGTTTCGCTCGGGATCTCGGGGGCCATGATCTTGGTGGCTCCGTTCTTCCAGGGCGGGATCCTCGGGTTGGCCGACGAGGCGCTGACCGGTCGGACGAGTTTCGATCGATTCGTCTCCTCGGGCAAAGCGAACTACGTGAGTCTCCTCGTCGCGTATCTCGCCGTCTTCGCGGTGAATCTCGTGATCGGATTCGTCGCGATGGTCGGCGTCATCTTCGGCGGGATCGGGTTGTTCGCGGGCGGTGGGGAGCCGAACCTTGCGGTGCTCGGTGTGCTCGTCGTGATCGGGCTCCTGTTCGCGCTCGCGTACCTCCTCGTGTCGTTCTTCATCCAGTTTTACGCGCATGCGATCGTTCTATCGGAGACCGATCTCGTCGAGGGGTTCAAACGGAGCGTGAGCCTCGTTCGCCATAACCTCGTGAGCGTGCTCGGCTATACCGCGATCCTCCTCGTTGGGAGCGTCGTTCTCGGCGGGGTGAGCGGCGTCGCCTCGCTGCTCTTCACGCCACAGACGACGGGACTCCCGCTGCCGGATCCCTCGACCGCCGTGCTGGTCGTCGCAGCGATCGTCTACGTCGTCTCGATCGCGGTCCTCGGCGGCTTCTACGCGACGTATTCCGTCGCGTTCTACCGGTCGATCGAATGAAGTCTCACCACCGGTTCCTCATCGCTGCGATATTCGTCGGCGTCTCTGCAGCTTTGAGTGTACTTGCGGCGCCGGAATTGCCGACACGAATGGCGACACACTGGAACGCAGCGGGCCAGCCCGATGGTACGATGTCGAAGCCTGCTGCACTCGTGTTGATCCCTGCGATGACCGCCGGTCTGCTCATCGTTTTCGCACTCATTCCACGTGTCGATCCGCTTCGAGCGAACATCGCCTCGTTCCGTTCCGTATATGACTGGTTCGTCGTCGTGTTCACCGCGTTCATGACGGTCATCCACGGTGGAATCATCGCGTTCAACCTCGGCTACGAATTCGACTTCACACTGCTCGTCCTGGCAGCTGTCGCGGGCTTGTTCTATTACGTTGGAGTGCTCCTCACGCACGCGAAACGCAACTGGTTCGTCGGCATTCGGACACCCTGGACACTCTCGAGCGACGAGGTCTGGAACCGAACCCATCGTCTGGGCGGTCGTCTGTTCAAACTCACCGCACTCGTTGCCCTTGTTGGACTCTTGTTCGGTGAGTACGCGATCTATTTCCTCGTGGTACCTGCCCTCCTCACCGCCGGAATCACGATCGTGTACTCGTACTATCTCTACGAGCAACTCGAACGCGACTCAGAGCGAGACCCTACGAACTCACCGTGACTCCATCCGCTCAAAGCGTAGATGGCGAAACGATCGACTGGAAACTCGACGTCGACGATTCCGCCCTCCTGCTCGCGCTCGCGTACGTCTTTCCGAGTGTCTTCGGTGGCGCTATCGTGCTGGTCTGCGGACTGCTGATATGGCTCATCGGAGCGGCACTCTGGGCCGGTGATTTCGGACGCGCCATCGGGATCGTCGTCGTTGCGGTACTTGCGCTACTCTCCCGGCGCTATCTCCCGGCCCTGCTCGAGACAAACGTGGCGACCCCGTTCTTTGAACGATTCTCACGTCGTGGACTGCTCGTCGGAAGTCTCCTCGGTGCACTCGCTCTCCTCGGGAGCGTGCAGGTGCATTCTTTCGCACCATACGCGGTGTTCATCGCCAGTTGCGTTCCGCTCGTCCTCACAGCCGCATTTCCGACGAGTGGGCACGCAGCTGTGACGATGGAAACCCTCGTCGTCGACGATACCGAGATACACCTTCAAGAAGTACGGACGTTCCGGACTCTTTCGGTAGACACGTTCGCGGTATGCCGGCTCTCGTATCGCCGGGGGACACCGTCTGCGCCTCGTATCATCATACTCCCATCTGACTACGTCAATGTGGTTGCGGGTCTGATCGAGAGTGTTCGGGAGTCCTCGAGAGAGGAACACACGACGATCGACCGGACAGAACGGTTCATTGTCGGTATCTTCGGACTAGGAATGGTCGCGATTGGCCCACTTCTCTGGTTGGCCCTTCCGCCAGGGGATGGACAGGTAATTGCACTGTATGCTGGAGCGATGTTCGGACTCTTTGGGGCACTACTGCTCCGGTACGCGTACACCGCATGAAGACTTAGATACAACGTGTCGTAGTACCTTCGACCATCCCAAGGACTCGATCTACCTTCTTTTCGAAAAGTCTCCAAGGACTTGTACTTGGTATATTCATTCATCAATATGTTGAAATCCTCAGTGGTTGATAGTTTTGTACCTCCAATCGTTCGGTACAGGGAATTCACCAATCAGGCGATAGAGGAAGCTAGCGGTAGCGATCAAGACGACAACTGCCAGATACAAGAACTGTTGAACTCACCCCAGAGATTTTACTGATTTCGTCATATGGGAAGGTATGAACCGACGTGCGCTCCTCACTAACCTCGCGATTGTGCGTTCTTTCTCGTGTCCGGGTGTGTTCGTGAAACGGAGCCCGCCGAAACTGAAAACGAGACTGCGGAGTCCGCACAGGACCATGAGCCAGCAAAAACCAATAAAACGGAAGCCGACATAGAAAACACTGAGGGCGAAGGGTCTTCCCCAGACAGGGAGATCGAGGATGTCGAAGACATTGAGATCGTTCTCACCAATTATATAACCTCGAAACGGAGAGGCAAACTCACGCTCACGTCGGATACCAAGACAACCGCCGAAGAGGAATTCGAAATAGAGATAGAGGATCAACAATCAATTGAGACAGAGATCACCGAGACCGGCCAGTACGAACTGTCAGTCACGACCGAGGCAGGCTCTGAGACATCGTTTCCATTCAGTATAGACGAGTATGATCTGAACGCGGGATCGAATCTCATCGTCGAGTTTGATGATAAGGAAATTATGATTATGATGCAAGAGTAAGTGAAACATCGCATCTCACTTCTAGATCCGTAGAAACAGTCACAGCATACTCGATCAATGATCTCCCGTAACACCCTACAGGACCACAGCCCACCATCTGAGACGAGTGCCGTTGTCATTGCGAACGTACTTCCACTCGTTGGTGTGGTCGCGTTTGACTGGAATCTCGCAGCTCTTGTCTTCCTCTACTGGCTCGAACTCGGGATCATCTCGTTTTGGGCGCTGTTGAAAGCGGTGTTTGCAGGACGACCGTCCGAATTCGATTCAAATCCCCTAATTGGTGGTGCGCTGGCACGCAAGCGAACGGCGATCCCGGTCCCGTTCACTGGTCTCGGGATTCAGCTGTCGACGCTCCCTGTCCTCGTCGTTGCTGTCCCTGTCCTCTCTCTCGTTTGGTTCTTCGTCGGAGTCACCACCATCGGTGTGATTGGCGCTAAAATACCCGAACAGAGCGCGCTTGAGCTGGTAGTGCTTTCTTCGTTCGGCATCTTTCTCAGTCAAGGAGCTTCGACGCTCGTCGAATACTTTTATCAGGGAGATTACCGCGATCACAGCGCTCAGACGGCGATTCAGGGGATCTTCATGCGTGGTGCGGTGATCGGGGTCGGCGGGCTGCTCACGGCGACGTTCGTCGGGCTCGCCGCGGACTCGGTATCTGGTGATGATCCGATCACGGCAGTCGATCCGACGATCGTGGGCCCGCCGATCTTGGTCGGAATCGTTCTCGTGAAGTTCAGTTTCGACCTCGGCGGTCTGTACCGTGACCGACTCGCCGCTTTCGATGAGTCGTCTTCCTTTGAACTCGGATGGGCATACGAACCACCAACTCACGAACCGATCGAATCGGTGAATACGGTGAACGAGCGAATTCGGCCGTCCGTTTTCGGCAGGCTGTTCGGCGGCCTAACTCCCGCAAACGTCAGACGGCATCCTGGTGTGTTGTTCGTCGGTGGATTCATCCTTCTGATTTCGCTCCTCTTTGCTATGGGCCGCGTTTGGGACATCGTTCTCAGCCTCGTCGGCGTCAGTCTCGTCGTTCCAATAGGGCTTCTCATGGTCGACTATGGGTTACGGTACGGTGGTGTCGTGTTCCGTGTGTCCGACGAGGCGATCGTCGCGTACGATAGCCTGTTCCGGACGCGATTGTGGCGGATCGAACCGTGGGACGAACGCGGCTTGCGGGTTGAACGAGATCGACTCCACGAGTGGATCGGCACGTCAACGATCGTCATTGAGAGTGCTGATCGAGAACTTCGGGTCCCACACGTGTATGACCCTGCACCGATCATTGACATGTTCGATCGACAGCCAACGGGTCTAACCACGAGAACAAGTAAATGACGGGGAACCTAAACTGATACAGAAGAGATCCATTCTTTGCTGTCCCGAATCGGGCTGCGTACTTCAGCATTCATGCGGATGATCTCATCCGACTACTCTACTGAATGAATAGGTAATTCGACAGTGAAGATCGCGCCGTTGGGATAATTATCTTCAACCCATACGTTGCCATCGAATTGGTCGGTTAAGACCTGGACGAGATACAGGCCAATACCAGATCCTGGACTGTCTAACCCCTTTTGTCCCTTTCCGAAGATTTGTTCTTTCTGGTTGTCAGGGATACCCGGCCCATTATCTTCTATCCGGACGCGAACGGTTTCTGGATGCTCTTCACAGGTAACTGTGATTTCGGGAGTCTCTTTGTCGTTGTGTCGGACGGCATTTTCGAGGATGTTTCGGAAGATCGAAGAAAGCATCTCGTTTGCCAGTACCAATACGTCGGGAACGTCACCTGACACCTGAAACCGGGCGTTTGGGAATGAATCTCCGACAGCGGCGAGTTCCGCATTAAGAATCGACCGTAGCTCAACCTCTTCTAATTCAACAGTCCCATCTTCTGAAAGCGATTCAACGAAATCTCTCGCTACCTCTGTGAATTGAATCACATGTCGAGATTTCTGTAAGACACGGTTGAGGGGTTCTTGTCCATCTTCATCGATATGATCTTCAAGGATCTCAGCCCATCCGAGAATCACAGCCATATCGTTCCGGATATCGTGCCGGACTACGCGATTTAGGGCTTCTAGCTGTTCGGTTCGTTCTTCGAGCTGCTTCCGGTACGATTCTCGCTCAGTCACGTCGGTAACTGTTACTAATTGGCCAGTCGTTACCTCGCCAGCCATGAATGGTGTGCTTGACACGTCATAGTATCGCGTCTCGCCGCCCTGAGGGATTTCCATCACTTCTTGTTTGGTGAGATGAGTTGCAAGTGCGGTATTCACAGCATCAAGCGGTTCACCAACCGATCCCTCAAGAGAGGGGAATAGTTTGCGAGCTGCATGGTTGTAATCTCGGACATAGGTCTCCTGATCGAGGAAAATCGCCGGTTTGTCCGACTCACCGGTGAGTCGGATCGCTTCAAACCGTTGTCTGTAGAAGAATAGCGTTCCAACAGCAAAGAGCGCGACACCGGGTGGCTCATACATTAACGGGAGGAGCCAGTCGACGTGACCGCCGATGATCGTTGCGACAGCAGGGAGGCCTGAAAGCCCAACAAGAACCACGATCGGGCGACTGTCACTGCCAGTATGATAAAATCGCTCCATGAGCATGAAGAATCCCACAGCGATCGCGGCATATGACAGTCCTAGAACGATCCAGTAGAGCAGTTCGTGGTGAATAACGAGGTGCGGAAACGGGTTAGTGGTCCATTCGGTTGTGAAATAGAGATCGTGGAGTGGATTCGTGATTTTGAGAGCAGTAAAAAAGAGGAAGATCCCGAGGATGAGATTTCGGAACGGTGCGTGTCGCGGTGGGCGGCCGGTATAGGCAGCACAAAAGTAGAGCCACGCCCCGACAGCGACGAACGCAAAGACGAACCCGAAAATATAGAATGCGAGCTTTCCCTGACGCGATGGTGAGATGAGGTAGCCGAGGTACCCGCCAGCCCACAGAGCAACTGATCCGAGGAAGACTACGAGTCCCTCTCGTGTCCCTTGGTGCTGGATCGCTCGTGCCTGTGGAATTGTCGCCACGCAGGCAAGCGCAGACAGCGCGAAAATTATGATGTGAGCGATTAGAAGAGGCTCCATCATTCAGTTGTAAGCCAGTTATCAGGCTGTCAAATAACTGTTTGGAAGAGTGCTAAATTCAGAGAGTAGTTCTACTGGCTCTGTTGAATTCTCTTCTTCAGACATGAACTCAGCTAAAACAGCTGGTCGCGGAAGGGTGCTTATTGAGTAAGGAATTCAACGCTAAAGTCGGGTGTTAAACTGATAATTAGAGATTCGCTCTTTTCACCAGTAGGGGACCACTGAGTCGTATGGCTCCCACTTTCTTGATCTGTTTCTATCGCTTCGAATTCAACTTGTACCTCATACGTTCCTGGAGGAGCGACATCAGTGAGCGTTGAGCGATAGCTCTCTGTCGGCGGTGTCTTCGTTCTTGTATCGTACACGGTCCTTGATTCCGAGAAGAACCCGCTTTTTCCCTGAATGGTAATTTTCTTCCATACCGCTTGGTCAGTCTGATTTGCAACCTGAATATTTCCACTCTCAGTCCGGTTGCACAAGCATCCCGAAAGAGGAAGAGCGACAGCAAACGAAGCAAGTACTGACCGTCGATTCATAACATGATACTCCACAGTCCATTACTAAGTGGTTGTCTGTATGGAGCAAATTGAGAGACTCAGGCGATCATCTCAAATTAGAACTACCGGTCACGGCCAGTCAGACTCAATGCCGACGAGATCGGCGCTGGTCCTCCAAAGTCGCTCTCGATTCTCCGGGTCGGCTGCTGCTTTGGAAGGGGACGTGGGTCCGTTCCCAGTGACGTAGGTACCAGTTTGCTCTCCGAACTCCGGAGCCGTGACGAGTTTGCAGAGTCGCCGAGCGCCTTCCTGCGGAGTGGTACCAATACCAGGGATAATGGCTGCGGCACGTATCATAATACGTGTCCAGATGGGGGAATCACGGAACAAGTTCGTGGATGGAACAAAGCCAGGGTGAAAGCAGTTCGCTGTGATCTCGGTGTTGTCAAGTCGATCTGCAAGTTCGAGTGTGAACGCAATTGTGGCCAACTTCGACCGAGCGTACGCTTGGAGGGAATCATAGTCGTTCGTGAATTGTAGATCGTCGAAATCGAGTGTGGCGCGGCGATGGATGTCTGAGGCGGTGACGACAACTCTAGAGGGTGCCGAGATTCGAAGCCGATCGAGTAGTTCGTATGTCAGAAGATACGGGGCGAGCTGATTAACCGCAAACGTGAGTTCGAGACCGTCTTCGGTTTCCGTTCGATTGCGAGATGAGAGTCCAGCGTTGTGGACGAGTGCGTCGATCCGGTCATACGTGTCACGGAGTTCCGCACCAAGCGAACGAACAGTTGCCTGCGTTGCGAGGTCAGCTTGGTGAAATCGAATATCGCCGTCGAGCGCGGTCGCGTCAGCGACGAGCGTCTCACCGCGCGTCCGATCTCGACCGATAACCGCAACGGTAGCCCCCTGTGCAGCGAGGTCCGATGCAGCGATGCGACCAATGCCGCTCGTTCCGCCGGTCAGCACCACGATGCGCGGTGTGTCCTCACTGGCTGTCACGTATGGTTACAGGATTCAAACGGCAGCTCCGTGTGAATTTCGGTAGCCTGTGCGATCGGAGCAGGTGGTCGTACCCTCACAAGCGGTAGTTACTTTTGCCAGGGTTCAACACGTCAGATTATGACATCTCCACAACAGTATGAACTCTCTGCGATTGATCTCTCCGGAAGCCAATATACCGTCGAACAGACTGGGCGTGATGGAAACTTCCGCCCCGAGTATGAAGCGAGGAATGTTACAGGTGACACGCTTTTTCGCACCACGTACCAGATGTACGAGGGAAAAGACGAGTTTCCATTCGTCGATGCCGATGGGACTGAGATCTGTCGTGTGAAAGCGGTCGATACGTGGGATATCGCTGGCGATTACCTTCTCACGGACAGCCATACTGACGAAGAACTCGTTATCTTCGACAATGACCTTTCGTTGTTGCAAGACACGTGGCGACTCCGCGACGCTGATGATGGATCGCTTCTTGCCGAGATCAGCTCACGTGGCGCACTCTTCACCCTCGCACGAAAAATCCTGCCAGCCGGCCAAGGAATCGCTCATAAGTACGAGATCGCCGATTCAGAAGGCAATCGAGTCGGCTCAATCAAGGGTGAATTCGCGTTATTTGACTTCGATCAGTACGAGATTACGCTGACCGATACGAGCTCGATCCCAACAGAGCCGGTCGTGATCGCAGCGATCGTCATCGATGCGATTCAGGGGAATTGAATCCTCGGCACAAACCTCGGTTCACGACACAACCCCCTCAACGTAGATGTGGGCATAGGCGCTTGCCCACACGATAGAAAGTAGTTCACTGATACTCGATGAGATCATGCTCAAAACCGGGTTCAACGAAGCCAAACTCGTGCCCATCTCGGGGAAATATGTTGGCAGATAGAGGCTAACTGCACTTCCGATAGCGATCAGTCCGATAAGTACGAACTTTCCTCGGTAGTTCGTCGTGATGCGCCAGCTCACTCGGAGTGATTTGAGCGGGCCGTACTGACCGATAACGCATGCTTCAGGTGCAAACCAGAACTTGAACAAGAGGAACAGAAACGGCACGGCGAAGGTGATTCCACCGATCGCTGCAGCGACGGGGAATCCTACGATCTCTACGGGGTTCCCTGGAAACATACCGGCCAGAACCAGGAGTGGAAGAAACACGAGGAACGGGATCGTCATCGCGGAAAACACGACGAAAAGTATGACGCCGACTAACGCCGGTGTTCGAGAGAGGCTTCGACGGAGCCCATCGCGTATCGTGACGGGGTCGCCGGTCAGTTCCCCAGCGACGATCGTTCCCACGTAAGCGCGAATCAAGACGATGAACGCAAACGACGTTAATACCTCGAACACGCCGATTGCAGGCATCGGGAGGAGGTTGATGCCGTCCGTCTCGAGAAGGCGGTTAGCGAGGATAATCACGACAGCGAAACCGAGGATCGACGGATAGGATCGAAACAGGCGAACCGACCACACGAGCGCATCGAGGACGGTTCGATTGGTGGTGATCGTCTCGATGTTGCGGCATTCGAGACACCCACAGCCATCGACGTCGTCTCTAACCTTGATCGTCGGTGCCACGTCACCTGTGGTTGTGTCGGCGGCCGAAGAAGTCCTTCGGACCGTTGCGTCGTTATGTTCACTCATTCCGCAGTAACGAACTGGGAGATTGATTCGCCGGCGGCGAGCAGAATCGACGGGGGACCAAGCAACGAGGCAAAGGATTTGAACGCGCGTTTGAGACTCGGCCGGTCGTCCTCAGTACCGAGAAAAAGCAGCGTCGGATCCTCCGAAACGACGAAGACGTTCATCTCACGGCCCTTCTCCGAATAGCAGGTGTCGGTGACTGCGATCACGCCAGCTGATTCGAGCTTTTCCAAGTGATACGTAACGTTCTGTATGCTCTGATCAAGTTGTTCAGCGATCCGCGACGGCGTCGCCGGCTTCTCATTGAGCAGCCGAAATATCTCGTAGGCGGTTTCGGAAGACAATGCTTCGATCACGTCTCGTGTCGCGTTGTCGTCGAGACTCAGGACGGCTGGGGTATCGCTACGTTCGACAGTGGCGTCAGTTTGTGTGGGGAGGAGTCGTGCCATACGTTCGGGTTGGTTCTTTGGGTGGTAGGCGCGGGGGTCTGATTTGGTCGGGGATCGTTCGAAACTGTCGTTCGTATTTGTTGGCAGGTGTTTATGTTGTTTCCGGGACAGCTGGTGAGACAGCGATTAATCGCATATAGTAGGCCGTATACACGGTATAGAAGTATGCGAAGCCGATCGCGGAAAGGGCGATTCCGAGCGGAAGCAAGAAAGCGATCGGAATCCCGAGATCGATCGGTAATACCTCAGCAGGGCCAGCGTCCGATATTGTCATTTGGATTAGGTATTCGGGAATGAAGAAGACGTTCATGAGGACGACCCACGCCAGCGAGAATCCAGCGACGCTTTTCAGGTTCGAACGGACGATCCAAACACTTCTCCGGAATGCATCAGTGACGCTCTTGTTCTCAATGACTATCGCGGTGTCGTAAAATTGCACGAACATCATAACAACGAGAATCGACATCAGCCAAATAAGCAGAGAAATGACGCCTGCGACGAACGCAGCCATCTCGTTAATTGCAGCGAGTGCCATCGACCCGATACCGAGGACGAACCCGATGAATCCGAGTCCGATAGCCGTTCCAAACACGAGTAGCACAAATAATACACTTGCAAGGAGCAGTCGGAGGTAATGAGTCCGGGCTGCAGTGAAAAAGTGAGTAAACGATGCGTCTGCTCCATCGATCGCAGCTCGGGCAGTGCCGATGAACCCGCCGATAACGAAGGGGAAGACGATCAACCAGGCGAGCGACATGCCTGCCGAGAGAAATGGTGATTCAATGAGGCGATCGACGTATTGCAGCTGGCTGCCCGCCCCGACGAGGAGGCCAGCGACGAGCAGGATCGGATTCGCTCGGAGGGCGGTGAATCCATCTTTAAATGCGGAGACTGTGACCATCGTATCTACGGATTACCGCTATCACATATTAGGTCGAACGTAGTATCAAAACCAGATTTAACCATTTTGAGACCTTCTGTCATCTGTTTCGTGAATACGACGCAAAGCACAGTTCCGATTTGAGATATCGAGATTTTGAAATATCCTGCTTGGAGATACTGACTACTCGTGATAATACGTTAGCATCATGAATTGTTCAAGCAGAAGATCACGCCCCACATGCCTCCAAGCGTCGAAATATCTTCATCGGGGACTGGAGGTGGTGTTTAGTTAAGCGTGCAAGGTGAGGCGGGAGAATTTCTTGCTGGTTCATGACAGAAATCGCCCGCCTCAGCGGTAGTAGAGAGTGGATTGATTTGGATTTTGTGGAGCGCGAGCGGACATCCGAGCCAGCGATGGCGCTGGGTATTCAAGTACACGTTGCGAGGCTTTCACTGCCGAATACCGTCGATTTGCTCGATGCTCTGGGTGTCCAACGGTCGCGGAAAGCGATCCACGATTGGATGCAGAAAGCCGAGTTACAGCCAGACTCTGGGCGGTCTCCGAATCAGATCGCGCTCGACGAAACAGTGATTCGGATCAACGATCAGCAGTTCTGGCTGTACGCCGCTGCTGATCCACAGACGAACAAACTGCTTCACATCCGCTTGTTCTCGACGACTACGACCGCTCTCACCGAGATGTTCCTCCGCGAACTTCAGCAAAAACACGATGTCGAAACTGCCGTCTCTCTCGTCGATGGCGCTCAACACCTCCAAACAGCACTACAACGAGCTGGGCTCCGATTTCAGATGCGTCGCCACGGAAATCGGAACGCTGTCGAACGGATTTTTCGAGAACTAAAACGACGAACATCGTCGTTTTCGAACTGCTTCAGCCACGTTAAACCTGAAACCGCCGAAACGTAGTGCAGAGTTTCGCTCGCTGGCATAATGCTCCAAACTAAACACTACCCCCCTGCACCCACCGTAGGTTTAATATTGTAGAATCGAACTCATTCGACGATGACCACAGCAGCTGAGAGGGTGAGACGGCGGCTTCGCGGGGTCGCCGTCGGCCTCCTCACCCCGTTCGACGAGGAGGGCGCGATCGACTACTGGAAGATCGACGAGAACGCGCAGGCCCACTACGACGCCGGCATTCGTACGTTTCTTTCGGCCGCCAACATCAGCGAGTACCACTCGCTCTCACAGGACGAACGGATCGGCGTCGTCGAGCGGAGTCTCGACGCGGTGCCGTCGGACGCGTGCGTACTGGGCGGGGTCGGAGGGAGCCTCGAGGACGCCCGCGAGCTGATCGAGGGGTACGATCGGGCCGGCGTTGACGCGATGATGGTGATGCCCCCCGATCACACCTACGTCCACGAGCGAGGACTCATCGAGTACTACCGCAGGCTGGATGAGATGAGCGAGGCGCCGCTCGTCCCCTACGTTCGGCGGTTCGATCCCTCCGTGGACTTCCTCGCCGACTTGACCCGTATCGACGGCGTCGTCGGGATCAAGTACGCGTTGAAACAGCCCGTGACCCTCGCGGAGGGGATCGAAGCGGGCGACGACGACGTGGTGTGGGTCGACGGGCTCGCGGAGCCGTACGCGGTGTCCTACTGGGCGGAGGGCGTCGAGGGATTTTCGGCGGGGGTCAGCAACTTCCGACCGGAGATCGGGCTGGAACTCTTCGAGGCCCTCTCCGAGGAGAACTGGGAGCGCGCACGAAAGCTCCGAAACGTCTGTCTGCCCTACCAGCGCTTCCGCGATCGGACCGGCTCGGAGAACACGATTCCCGGCGCCGTGAGCGTCCCTGCGGTGAAGAAGGGACTCGATCTGGCCGGCCTCCACGGCGGCGAGGTCCGTCCCCCGATCCGACCGCTGGCTCCCGAACAGGAGCGGGCCGCGGAGGAACTCTACGAGCAGCTCGACGACGGCGTCGAACGCCTGATCGAGTGAGCCGCGGGACGACCCTCCCCGCGGAACTTTATCATATTTAAATAATACTAATATATTAGATATATCATCAACCATACTAAACGGACAATCCGTTCGCCGAGACGATTCGTGAGTTCGGCGTTCGGCCGCGACCGGTCTTCGTCGTGTCCAAGTCAACCAGTGAACCGCGATATATCGACCGGATAACCGTCACTCAATGTAATAACCGATAATGGATCCAACCTGAGGAGAACGCGGTGGGTCAGACTCGGGAACCGGCAGGGGCACACTCGGAGGTCGAGGAGATCGAGGAGATCGAACACGTCGACGATAGTTTCGTATCCAGACATATCCTCTGAATATTCTGATTCTCGAAAAGATCGTGTGCCGGGACCCGCCGCCGAAACTCGTATGTCACTCGAACACACAGGGAGCCCCATGAGCGAGTTGACCGTCGTCGTCGACGGACGGGAGTTCGCGGCCAGCTGGACGAACGAGAACCCGAAGACGCGTTCGGCGATCGCCGACGCGCTTCCCCTCGAGGGGAGAGCCTCGCGGTGGGGCGACGAGCTGTACTTCTCGAGCGACGTCGAGGCCCAGATCGAGGACGCCCGCGAGACGGTCGAGGAGGGAACGCTCGCCTACTGGCCCCAGGGGCAGGCGATCTGTCTCTTCTGGGGTCCGACGCCGGCGAGCACGGACGAGCGACCGCGGGCGGCCTCGCCGGTGAACGTCTTCGCCCGAGTGGCGGCTCCGAGCGCGCTCGACGACGTCGACGGCGGGGCACGAATGCGGCTGTCGGCGGAGTAAGATCGGTCGGATCGGTCTCGCGAGTCACTGCAGGTAGGACGGATCCTCGCCGTCACAGGACTCCTCGTGGCGACGCGCGTCCTCGCGATCGTCGAAAAGCATGCCGCAGACCTCACACGCGAACCAGGTCGATCCGTCCCGTTCGGTCGTAGTGACCATACCTCACGATCGTCTCGAGGAGACTTGTAGGTTGTCCCGATCGGTCACCGCTTCGCGTACCGCTCCAGCCCGTCGAAGACGACGCCGTGTCCGGGGGTCTCAGATGGCCTAAAGCCCCCGTCGACCAGTTCGAGCGGCGTCTCGACGACCTCGTTGAGCACGGTGGAGTGATGTTCGATGAACGGGACGTTTCCGAAGGCGGCCGCGAGGTGGACGTGGATCGGCTCGACGTAGTGCGGCGAGACGGGCGTGTTCCAGAGGTCGGCGGTCTCGGCGACCGTCACCCACGGCGTGATCCCGCCGACGCGGGCGACGTCCGGCTGGAGGAAGTCCGCGCCGCCCGACGCGAGCACCTGCTTGAACTGGGTCGTGTTGTAGACGTTCTCGCCGAGCGCGATGGGGACGTCGACGCGGTCGCGAAGCTCCGCGTAGGCGTCGAAATCGCCCTTCTCGAGCGGCTCCTCGAGCCACGCGATCGGCCGATCGAGGGCGTTGACGAACCGGCGAGCCTCGGCGACGGTGAACGAGCAGTTCGCGTCGACGAAGAGGCTGGCGTCGTCGGGCAGCTCGTCGTGGACGGCGCGGATCCGGGCCGCGTCCTCCGCGTGGCCGCGGCCGATCTTCATCTTCATGCCCGCAAACCCCTCGCGATCGACTCGCCGGGCGTTCTCGCGGAGACGGTCCTCGTCGAACTGGATCCATCCGCCGTTGGTCTCGTAGGCCGGGACGTGCTCGCGCGTTCCGCCGAGCAGGTCGTATAGCGGTCGGCCGGTCCGCTTGCCTTTCAGGTCCCAAAGCGCCGTGTCGACCGCGGCGATGGCGATCTCGGAGATCCCCTCGCGGCCCACGAAGGTGGTCTCGCCGCGAAGGTCGTGGTAGACCGCCCGCGGCGCGACCGGCGATCCCTCCACGATGGGCGCGAGGACGTCCGTCAGGAACCGCTCGACCGTCGAGCCCCCCTCGCCGATCGTGTAGGTGAATCCGACTCCGCGGTCGCCCTCGTTCGTCTCGAGCGTCGCGGTCACGAGCTCCAGCTCGTCGAACGTCTGTGTCGCGTCCTCGAGCGCCTCCTCGTTGGGCACGCCGTAGAGTCCCGTCTCGACCGATTCGATCGTGGCTTCCGTGGACATTCACTTCGGGGTCCTCCCGGTTCGAGATAAAGGTGTGGGATGTGCCGACGCAGTCACTCCCCGAATACGACCTCGTCGAAGGCCGCTCCCGCGATCCCCGGCCCGTCCGGGACCTCGATGCGTCCGTCCTCGACGGGCGCCGGGTCCGGGGAGAGGTCCTCGCGCAGAAGCGACCCGGTCGCCAGGCCACAGGGAAGAACGTCGGGGATCGCGGCGGCGGCGTGGACCGCGGCCGTGCGCGCGATCGCGGCGTCGATGGTGGTCGTCACGACCGGCTCGACGTCCGCCTCGCGGGCCGCACGCGCCGTCTCGACCGTCCGCTCGACGCCGCCGAGTACCATCGGCTTGCAGACGACCACGTCCGCCGCACCCGACTCGAGGACGCGGTCGATTCCCACCTCGGCGATCGACTCGTCGAGCGCGAGGTCGATGCGACACTCCTCGTGGAGCGCCCGATGACCGCGCAGATCGGCCGCCGGAAGCGGCTGTTCGACGTAGCTGACGCCCATCCTCGCGAATTCGTGTAGGGCTCGACGCGCGGTCGCACGGTCCCACCCGCCGTTGGCGTCGGCTCGGAGTTCGATCGCCGGTCCGACCTCGCGTTGGACCGCACGCACGCGCTCGAGGTCACGTTCGAGCGCGCCGGCTCCGACCTTCACCTTGAGCGCACGGGAGCCGTCCTCGACGGCGAGTCGCGCCTCGCGTGCGGCCGCCTCCGGGTCGCCGTCGCCGATCGTGGCGTTGACCGGAACGTATCCGGCGGGCTCGGAAAGCCCGGCACGTTCGGCGAGGAGAGCCGCGAGCGACGTTCCCTCGAAGCGGGCGGCCGCGTCCGCGCGAGCCAACGTGACGCCGTGGCGGGCCGCCGGCGTCTCGAGGGTCGGATCACGATTCCCGTCCGCGAACGCGAAGAGCGCGCTCCGACAGGCCTCGTACGATTCGGTCCATCCGGGAAGCGGCGTGGCCTCGCCGACGCCGCGCGCCGAGACGTCGTCCTTCTCGGGAGCGACGCCGATGGTCCAGCCGCGGCGCTCGAGGACCTCCGTGCGAGCGGTCCCGAGCGGGCTGTCGAGTTCGACGGTGAACGGGGTCGTGCGCATTGGTGGTGATGGGTGGGCGGGAGGCGAGCCTCAGATCGCCAGCCCGATCGCGAACAGGACGGCGTGAGCCGCCAACAGCTTTCCGGTGCGTTCGAGGGCCGGGTTGAGGGCCTCGCCGCCGGTCTCGGTCGCGATCGTTCGAACGAGCGGGACGGCGAGGGGGACGGTCGCGAGCGGCGCGAGCGCCGTGAGGCCGTATCCGTCGGCGCCGAACGCGAACCAGACCGGAACGAGGTAGGCGAGCGCGGTCAACGCGGCGAACTGTATCCGGGAGAACCCATACCCGAACCGGACGGCGAGGGTGCGCTTTCCGGTCGTCGCGTCCTCCTCGCGGTCGCGGACGTTGTTGACGACGAGGACGTTCGTCGAGAGCGCGGCGACGGGCAGGCTCGCGATCACGGCCTGCAGCGTGACCGTTCCGGAGGGGATCGAGACCGGAAACGCGGGGGCGAGAAGCGCCGCCGCCTGCACGTAGTAGGTCCCGGTCACCGCCACGAGGCCGAAGAAGACGAACACGAAGACGTCGCCGAGCCCGTGGTACCCGAGGGGATAGGGCCCGCCGGTGTAGGCGATCCCGGCCGCGATCGACGCGATCCCGACGACGAGGATCGGGACCCCGCCGACTCCGACGAGGTAGATCCCGACGAGGACCGCGAGTCCGAAGACCGCCCACATCGCACGTTTGACCGCCGGCGGCTCGATGATGCCCGAAGCGGTGACCCGGGTGAACCCCTCGCGGTCGGGAGTGTCCGCGCCGCGAGCGGCGTCGTAGTAGTCGTTCGCGAAGTTGGTCCCGATCTGGATCAACGCGGCGCCGAGGAGGGCGGCGAACGCCGGAAGCGGCGCGAACACGCCGTCGTGGGAGGCGATCCCGACGCCGACGATCACCGGGGCGGCCGCCGCAGGGAGGGTCTGGGGGCGGGCCGCGAGGATCCAGGCCCTGGCTCGCGAGACCTCCGTGGTTCTCATTGCCGGTGGTTCGGGAGGGTCGTCCCTGAAGGTTGCCATCCGCCCCGCTCGGTGTCACTCGATCGTCGATCGGCGAACACCGGCCTCGAAGGCACCCGAGCGCTCGCGAACGAGAGTGGGGAGACCCCGTGGCTTTATGCATGGGACGGGCGCCAGGATTGACGGCCCACGGCGTATTCCTCAGAGGACGCCTCTGAAGAGCAGGACCGCAGAAACACCGGAGATGAGGGCGAGAAGGACGTTCTCGCTGCGCCACATCACGAGGAGGACCACCACGGCTGCGCTCCACTCCGCGGGGCCGGCGCTCGTCAGCTCGGGACCGAGGATGGAGACGATGATCGCACCGGGAAGCATCTCGAGTCCGGATTCAACTCGATCCGAGACGGTGAGACGTCCGAGAAGCCACAGTCCTCCCGCTTTCGTCGCGTAGGTCGTAACGCTCATCGCGAGGATGACGGCCACGACGAACGGTTCCAGCTGGAGTCTACCGATCAAACCGGATCACCTCCACGAGGCTGCCCGCGACTCCCCCGAGAAGGATGTACCACCGTCCGGGTAGATGCTGTGCACTGACGACGGCGACGCCGAAGGCGGTTATCCAGGGTAGCAGATTCGATTTACCCTCCCAGATGCCGACCGCAATGGCGATGAAGACGGCCGTGAGGACGAAATCGAGCCCGTACCGTGAGGGGTCACCGATCACACCGCCGGCGATCGAACCGACGACTGTCGCGGCGATCCAGAACGACCAGATCGCGAGCCCGCTTCCGAGGAGATACGCACCCTGTCGGCTCCCGGATTTGAGCTTTCCCATGGTGAGCGCCCAGTTTTCGTCCGCGGTAAAGAAGACGCTCCCGTACGCCTTCGACGGGGAGAGCTGACGGAACCACGGTCGCAGCGCAGCCCCCATCAGCACGTATCGGAGATTGACGACGAGCGTCGTCCCGACGACGGCGATCACGGGGATCGGAGTTTCCCAAAGCGTAATCGCGATCAGTTGGGCAGCCCCCGCGAGAACGGTCGCGCTCATGAGGGCCGCTTCCGCGACGGTTAAGCCGGCCTGTCGGGCGAGGACCCCGAAAACGATCCCGTACCCGGAAACGCCGAGCGCGATCGGGATACACTCGATGAAACCGTCCCGCAGGCCTCCAGCGGAAAATCGCATGGTCGGCTCGCTTCGTGTCTCCGTCCGATCCGATCCGTCTGTCGTCTCAGAGCTCATTCCTTCCATCCTCCGACCAACGCAGCCGGTTGTCAGTCGTCGACACCACGGTCACGACTCGGGTACGAGGTGAAATCGCCTAAAAGCTCGGAGAACTCGATTTCTCCTCGAGCGACGACCTATTCGTATCGGTGAATTCGACCTTCGGAGAGCACGCTCCCGAACAACTCCTCACCGCGCTCGGATAGCGTATACGACCCACCCTGGTTGTGAACGAACCGGTCAAGCTGACGGAGGTGGTAGTTGAGTTTCCCCTTATCGTCGATCGAGATCGAGTCTCGAAGCTCCGTGTAGGTGATCGGGCTCGATCGGTCGTGTAGGGAGACGAGGATCTCCAACCGGGTCGTATTCGAGAGAACTTCGAACACGGTGGTCGCATCCTCGATCTCGGACGTTTTGAGGGGCTCACTCGAGCGCTGAATCTCGCGGCCCCTAAAGTCACTATCGGGCCAGAGCCATTCGGGGATAGCCATGGTAGAACCGTTCTCGACGATGAATAATAAATCATGCTCGGTCATTCGTGGCTTCCGGGCGATCGGCCTCCGTTGCCCCCGAATCACTCGAGGACCAAAGCGGGATTCGGCCGACGATCCGGACCGACGTATCTCGATCCCGTTAATAGTGCCAGGGATACTCGCGGAACTCGGGTTCTCGACCCTCGAGGAACGCGTCGCGTCCCTCCTCCGCCTCCTCGGTCATGTAGGCGAGCCGGGTCGCCTCGCCGGCGAACAGCTGTTGGCCGACCATCCCGTCGTCGGAGAGGTTGAACGCGTACTTCAACATCCGCATCGCGGTCGGACTCTTTTTCGTCATCTCGTCGGCCCACTCCAGCGCGACCGTCTCGAGGTCCTCGTGGGGGACGACCTCGTTGACCATCCCCATGTCCGCGGCCTCCGTCGCCGAGTAGGTCTTCCCGCGGAAGAACACCTCCCTGGCGCGCTTTTGGCCGATCTGTTTGGCGAGATACGCCGACCCGAACCCGCCGTCGAAGGAGGCGACGTCGGGGTCGGTCTGGAGGAACTTCGCCTCCTCCTCGCTCGCGAGGGTGAGGTCACAGACGACGTGCAGCGAGTGGCCGCCGCCGACGGCCCATCCCGGAACGACGGCGACCACGGGTTTGGGCATGAAGCGGATCAGCCGCTGGACCTCGAGAACGTGGAGTCGGCCGGCCCGTGCCTCCCGGACGAGGTCGTCCTCCTCCTCGCCGGCCTCGTCGTCCTCGCGGTACTCGTAACCCGATCCGCCCCGGACGGACTGGTCGCCGCCGGCCGAGAATGCCCAACCGCCGTCCTTCGGGGAGGGGCCGTTTCCGGTGAGGAGCACACATCCCACGTCCGCCTGCTTGCGGGCGTGATCGAGGGCCGCGTAGAGCTCGTCGACGGTTCCCGGCCGGAACGCGTTTCGGACCGCGGGCCGGTCGATCGCGATCCGGACCGCCGGAACGTCGACCGCGCGGTGGTAGGTGACGTCCTCGAACTCCTCTGTCACCGGCTCCCAGGCGTCCGGATCGAAGATCTCCGAGACCATATCCCACCTGGGTCGGGGGAGATGTTAAAACTCGCCGGGTTCGCGGCTCGCGAGCGTCGCGCGGAGGCTATCCGTCGTCCCGATCCACGTCTCCGTCCCCGTTCGCGTCTCCATCTCCGTCCCCGTTCGCGTCCACGTTCTCCTCCAGCACGTCCCGAAGCGCGTCGATGTGCCCCTCGAGGACCGAGAGCGTCGCGTCGGCGTCAGCGTAGCCCTGGTCGTACTCCCCCAGCGTGACGTCGGCGTCCTCGAGGAACTCCTCGATCGCCCGGCGCGGATCGCGGGTATCGCCGCTCATGGACGCGACTCGGAGCTGGAGTCCGTTAAAGACGCCGTTCGGACGCCACGTCGATCGATCCTACCGGATCTCGACGTGTTCGGACTCCTCGTTGAGCGCGAGGTTGGCCGCGATCTCCGCGTTCCGCATCGCGTACTCCGCGGTGTGTTGGAGGCTGACGAGTACCTCTCTGACGCGCAACACCTCGTCGTTGTCCAGCTCGGGGAGGTCGTTGAGGATGTCCGACTCGCGGTCGCTTATCTCGTGAAAGAGGGCGCGACACTCCACGGTGAGGTCGTAATCGCGCTCCGCGACGGAACGGACCGCCATCGCCGTGAGCTCGTCGACCTGGTCCGTGAACTCGCGGATCCGCCGCATCGTGGACTGGTCGATGTCGAGGGTGTGGTTCTCGGTGTCGATGACGATCTCCGCGATGTCCTCCGCGTTGTCGGCGGTGAGTTCGAGGTTCTTCGCGACCGAGCGGTAGCCGATGAGGGGAAAGCCCGAATCGAGACCGACGGCCCGGGTCAGGTTCGGGTTCTGGTAGGCGGTGAAGATGAGCCGCAACATCAACACGAATATCTTGTTCGCCTGCCGTTCGCGGTTCAACGCGCGCTGGGCGAGATCGGTGTTGCCGTGTGCGAGCGCCTTGACGGCCTCGCCGCGCATCGTCGAACCCGTGTTCTCGAGCCGCTGCATGAGGTTGTCGAGCGTGAAGTCCTCGGGGTCGACCGAACACCGGATCGCGATGCTTTCGGGCGTCTCCTCGATGACGCCGAGACCCATGAGCTGGGTCTCCGCGCGGTAGACCGCGTTGATGTGGTCGCTTCCGAGCGGGCCGTCGCTCTCGACGTGGATCACCCGCCGTCCGAGCACGTACTGGGCGACGATTGCCCGCTCCAGGGCGCCCGAATCGAGGTTGTCCGCGAAGATGGTCGCCTCCGATTCCTCCGTGCTCGCCGACTCGGGGAGCACCGTGAGCGTTCCCTTCCCGCCCATCCGAAGCGAGACCTCGTCGCCCTTTTCGACGTCGTGTTCGCTCGCCCACTCGGCCGGCAGCGTCATCGCCAGCGTCGAGGGACCGAGCCGCTGGACCTTCCGCGTTTCCATACCGTGCCGTATTGTTCCAGTGACCTTAACCCTATCCCTATGTACATTATACACGATCCCAGAAATACAAGGTATTGAACGCCGATCGTAAAGAAGTCGCTCGAGGAGCGTGTGTTCCCGTTTTGAGGGCGGGGCGTGTCGCTCTCACGCGATGATCCGCATCGTCCAGGTCACCCCATGGTCCGAATCGTCCGGTCACGCGACGATCCGCATCATCCGCGTCTCGAACGCGCCGACGCGGACACGCGTCCACCCGGCCAGCTCGGCGTCGAGGTCCGGATCGTCGGTGTCGACCCGCAGAACGCGGAGATCGTCGAGCTTGCTCCTGGAGGCCACGATCGTGACCGAACACCGCCGGATCACCGCGGGCGACAGCTGCGGGTTCCCCCGGCCGAAGACGAACCCCTGACCGCCGATCGGCGAGACGACGATCTCGTTTTCCTCCCCGAGCGCATCCAGGATCTCCGACTCCGCGGCGTCGCGGGCGAGCACCTCGCCGTCCCGCCACACGTCGACGCCGAGCGGGGAGGGGTCGATCCCGAGTTCGTCCTCGATCGCGGCGACCGTCGATCCGGGCCCGAAGACGTAGGTCACCGCGGGATCGACGTCGGCGGCGAACCCCTCGGTGAGGGCCTCGACCGTGCCGCCGCCGAGCTGTTTGGCCGACTGCAGCTCGTCGGCCACGGGGACGGAGACGACGGCGCGAAGCTCGGGGGAAACCGTGCCCTCACGGTAGGCGTCCTCGTCGATATCCATCACTTCCCGTCGTTCGGTGCGCTCGAAGGAGACGACGACCGAGGCGGCGTCCTCGGGCGAGACCGCGAAGACCGACGAGTAGACCTTGACGCCGGCCGGGATCCCGAGCATCGGCGTGTCCGTCTCCTCGAGCACGCCCGCGACGTCGGTCGCGGTGCCGTCGCCGCCGACGAACGCGACGAGGTCGACGTCGGCATCCAGAAGGGCGGAAACGGCCGATCGGGTGTCCGCCGCGGTCGTCCCGGGATCCGCGTACGGGTCCTCGGCATCGTCATCACCGTCAGCGTCCGCCGACGAGGCCGCCGACGGATCAGGTCGATAGACGACGTCGGGGTCGAATCCGGCCTCCCGAACGAGACGCTCGCCCATCGGATCGCCGGCGGTCGAGATCCGGAGATCCGGACGCCTCTCGTGGAGTCGCACTAAGGCGCGTCGCGCGCGATCGGGCGCCCTCGGGGAGGCCCCGCGTTCGCGCGCCTCCGCGAGCTTCCCGTCCGTCCCCTTCAACCCGACTCGACCGCCCATCCCGGCGATCGGATTCACGACGACCCCGACGTGCATACCTCCCGTAGCTCCGCGGGAACATTAAAAGGGAGGAGGACGGAACCTGACGGAACGTGCGTGGCCAAAAGCGGTGACCCTGGCGCCCTCGGGTCGCTCTCACTCGGTCGGCGGATGTTCCTCGAGCGCCGCCTCGTCGGGCTCACAGCCCCATCCGGGTTCGTCGGGGAGTTGCAGGTTCCCGTCGCGGTATTCGGGCGTCCTGGTGAACAGATCGTCGTCCCAGGGCAGCCGCTCGATATCGGTCTCCATGGTGCGGAGGTTGGGCACGGCCGCCGCCCAGTGGGCGTTCATGAACGTCCCGAGGTGGCCGTAGTAGTTGTGCGGCGCCACGTGCAGCTGGTGGGCGTCGATCATGGAGGCGATCTTCGTGGTCTGTTGGACGCCGTTCCAGAGGGCGTCGATGATGACGACGTCCATCGCCTGCTCGCGCAGGAAGGGCACGAACGCCTCGTGGGGGACGAGCGCCTCTCCGGAGCTGATGGGATGGGGACTCTCACGCCGAACGTCCGCGAGCGCCGCCGCGTTCGGGGAGTCGATCTCGACCCAGAACAGGTCGACGTCCGAAAGCGCCTGCAGGGTTCGGATGTACCCCTCGGGCTTCATGTTGTAGTTGAGATCGAGGAGGATGTCGACGTCGGGGCCGGCGCCCTCCCGGAGCGCCTCGAGGTACTCCCGCTGTGCCTCGAGCTGATCGTCCTCGACGGTGAGAGAGGGGTGAAACGGCCGGCCGAATCCCGGCGCCCAGCCGGTCGGCTCCTCGCCGCGGAAGTCGAAGAGGTTGGTCTTGAGGGCCGAAAACTGGCTGTCGCGCACCTCGCGTCCCATCTCGACGACGTCCTCGAGGGTCTCCACCGGCTCGTACCACTCCGGCCGGGTGATGCGGTAGGTGCCACAGTGGGACCAGTAGACGGGGATCTCCTCGCGGACCGCCCCGCCGAGGAGGTCGACGCAGGGGACGCCGAGCGATTTCGCCTTCGCGTCGAGCAGCGCGTTCTCGATGGCGCCGAGCGCCATCGCCCCGACGCCGGTGTAGGACTGTCGCACCTCCGGGATGAGACGGGCGCGAACGCGCTCGATGTCGCTCACCGACTCGCCGACCACGATCGGCGCGAGGTCCTCGACGACCGTGGTGATGCCCGTGGCGCCGAGGTTCTCGTCGAACTCGCTCCAGCCCACCAGGCCGTCGTCGGTCGTCACGCGGACGAAGTGGTAGTTTCGCCATCCCGCGTCGCAGTGTCGCGTCTCGACGGATCGGATCGTGGTCATCGTTCTCACACCGCTCGTCAAGCGGACGCTCGAAAAGCGTTCCGGCCGAAGCGTCGAGCGGGGACGGACGGTCGCGTCCGGAGCGTCCGAGACGTCGGGGTGGACGCATCCGAAGGCTGAACGCTTAAGAAGGACCCCGGACAACCGGCGGACATGATCCCGCTTGCAAGCGAGTCGCCCACGCTGGCGATCCCGGAGACCGCGACCGCCGTCCTGCTCGTGAGCCTGCTTCTCGTCGCCGTCTGGCTCGCGTACCTCTATCGGTAGGCCCGTTCCGCCCCGATAGTCAGTCGCCGTTCGTCGGCGAGGAACACTACTCGCCGGCGGATTCCGGATGGGTCACCCGGTCGGCGAGCCACGCCGCCGCCTCCTCGGCGACGGAGGGCGAGTCGGCCGTGATCTTCACCCGAACGGTCCCTCCCGGATAAGACCCGACCGTCACTCCGAACCGATCGCGAAGCTCGATAAGCCGGTCGACGAGGGCGCTTTCCGGCTCGTCGGCCTCGACCGTCGTCGTGTATTTCGGGGTCCCGTCGAACGCCGATTCGATCCGCTCGAACATCGCCTTCATCTCGTCGGGGACGCCCGGAAGCACGTAGACGCTCTCGAGGGCCGCGCCCGGCGCCACGCCCTCCTCGTTCGGGATCATGCGTGCGCCGGACGGCAGGTCGGCGGTCCCGTCGGTCAGGTCCGCGGCGCTGTATCCTCCCTCGCTTTCGAGCCACTCCACCGCCTCGGGATCCTGCGCGAGCGAGCGGCCGAAGGCGGCCGCGACGGCCTCCATCGTGACGTCGTCGTGGGTCGGTCCCAGTCCGCCGGTGACGATCACGGCGTCGTACTCGGCGCGGTACTCGTTGACGACTCTCGCGATCGTCGCCACGTCGTCGGAGATCGTCGTCACGCGTGCGACGTCGACGCCCCGATCGGAGAGGCGAGCACACAGCCAGGTGGCGTTCGTGTTCTCGATGTCCCCCGAAAGCAGCTCGTCCCCGACGGTGACGATCGCGACTCGCATGGCGACCCGTTGGCGTGGCGGGCTCAAAATCCCGTCGCTGTCGCGATCACGGACCGAGGCGCGTGTCCAGGGTGGACGATCGTGTCCGGAATCGACAGTCGTGATGCCGTATCGAGGATCGTGGTTCCGAATCGACGCCCGCTCCGGTCACCGCATTCCCGGCGGCGGCCCGTCGTCGCGGAAGTCGTCGGCTTCGTCCTCCTCCTCGACGTCGAGGCCCATCTCCCGGCGGGTCTCGCGAAGCTCCTCGAGCTGGCGTTTGAAGTAGAGGTAGCCGGCCGTCCCGATCCCGGTCGCGATCACGAGGATCCCGACGAAGATCGGGAGGTCGCGCTCGCGGTAGGCCTGCACGACGACGGCTCCGGACGTGACCTCCTCCCAGACGAGGCGCTCGCGTCCGTCGGCCGTCTCCTCGACCTCGTAGCCCCGCGGCGAGCCGTGTCCGAACAGCCAGAACTCGGTGGTGTATCCCTCCGGCAGGACGACCTCGTAGGAGCCGTCCACGTAGGTCCGCGCCAGGAATCGCCGCGGCGAGCCGTCGCCGGCGTAGGCGATCTGCCCGTCGGCCATCTCCTCGCCGAACCGCACCCAGACCTCGTCGGGCGTCTGTTCGATCTCGCCGCCGCGCTCGCGGAACTGCGAGCCGTTGATCACGGTGCCGTTCGCGTATCGGTACCGGAACGCCCGAAACTCGAGCGGCTCCTCGATCCCGTAGCCGGTCTCGTCGTAGAGGCGGAGCTCCTCGCGGTCGGTAACGTTGCTGACCGTGAGATACGTCCCGCCGGAGCGGAACTCGATGCGGACGTCCGCCTCCGTGTCCCACTCGTAGTCGCCCGGGGGCTCCGCGTCGAGCGTCTCGTTGGAGATCTCGCCGCCGCCGGTGACGTATCCGAGACAGCCGGCGCTCGCCGCGAGGAGAGCGACCGTGGCGAGCGCGAGCAGAAACCGTCGATTCACGTGTAACTGTGTGCGTTTGGAGGTGGTTCTCTCGATCAGACGACACACCGCATCTCGGCCGGCAGGTACGATCCGATCGCCGCGAGCAACCCCGGCGGGTCGGTCTCCTCCCGACAGATGACGCTCTGTTCGAGGAGGCCGAGCCGCTCCACGGTGACGATGTCGCGGGCGTGGCCGGCGCGGTTGATCGTGGCGCGAACCTCCCCGCGGGTCGCGGAGTTCACGTTGAGGCGGCCGGGGCCACGCTGCCACTCGTAGAGTCGGTCGCGTTCGGCGTCGGCGAGCCGGGAGGTCGCCGACGAGTTCGATCCGTCGCCGGTACCGTTCCCGTCGGCCTCGCCGCCTCCCGGATCCGCGTAGACGAACTGCATCGGGAGGTGTTGCACCAGGCCGAATCGTTCGACGACCTGTTCGGGCGTTCCCGTGCCGAGGCCGAGGCGATCGGCGGGGATCCGAACGTCCTCGCCCGCGTCGAGGACGAATCCGTCCGCGTCCCACGACTCGAGCGTTCCAACGTACTCCTCGCCGGGCTCGAACCCCTCGTCGTGGGCGACGATCTCGCCCCACTCCTCGGCGAGGGCGTTGCGTGCGACAGCGGCGTCCTCGCCGGTGAGATCGACCTGCACGAACCCGTCGGCGCGCACGCCGACCTGCCACTCGACGTGGAGGTCGCCGACCGCGTTCTCGACGAGCGATCCCATCCCGTCGAGCGAGCGCTCTCGGGCGTCGCCCTCGACGTAACACTTGGTCGCGAGGACGACCATCAGCGGGTCACGTCCACGTTGAGTTCGTCTCGCAGATCGTCGAGCCGTCGCTCCATGGACTCGACGAGCCGGTCGTTGTCCATCGACTCGATGGGCGAGCCGCACTCCGGACACTCGAAGCCGAGGTCCATCGCCTCGCCGAACTCGAAGCGGATCGAACACACCTCACAGAGGTAGAACTCGTGGGTGCGCTCGTACTCCTCGCGTTCCTCCAGGGCGTCGAGGAGCGCGTACATCTCCTCCTCGAGGTTCTCCGGGATGTTCTCGTACTCGAAGGTCCACAGATAGGTGAGCCACCCGGAGTCCTCGTCTCGAACGCGGCGGTAGGAGGCGAGGTCGTTCTCGTAGAGAATGAACAGCGCGCGACGGACGTCGTTGAGCTCCAAGCCGAGGTCCTCGGCGAGCTCCTCGTCCGTCACCTCGCCCTCCGGCGGCGCGGCGGCCACCGGCATCCCTGTCGGACCGACCAACTCGTGTAGGTACTTTTGAATGACGGGGTCGTTCAACAGGTCCTCAAAAGCCATTAGGGTCTCCTCCGGTCGGCGGTCGTTTAAAACATTCGAACCAGTCATCGACACGAGGGATTCCCCGTCCGTCGCCAGACTCTTGTGAGAACCGGTCGTGGCGACGAGCATGGACGAGGGCGCGAGCACGGACGGACAAGCGGACACGGAGCGTGGCGCCGGCGTGGGCGCGCAGGCGGACACGAACCACGGAACGAGCGTGGACGACGAAGCGGACACGAACGACGGAGCGAACGTGAACGACGGAACGAACGCGAAAGCCGGAACGAACGCGAAAGCCGGAACGAACGCGAAAGCCGGAACGAGCGGGAACGATGCGGCGGGGGTGGAAACCGACGGGGAACGAGACGGGGACGATCGCGGAACGCCCTCCCCCGCCGAGCTGGTCGGCGCGGCCCTGCTCGCCGCCGTCCCGATCACGCTCGCGGCAGTCCCCGCGGCGCTCGTGGCCCGTCTCGTCCCGGTCGACGCGATGGTCGCCGTTCCGGTCGCCGCGGGCGTCGCCCTGATCGGGTCCTACGCGGTTGGGCCCGCACTCGTCGATCGGGCGATCTCGGAGATGGCGCCGATGGAGGCGAACGGAGCCGAACGTCTGCGAGAGCGGGTTTCGGAGGCCGCACGCTCGAACGGCCACCCCCCTCCGACGGTCCGAGTCGTTCGGCGCTCGGCCGTCACCCTCGGCGTCGCGACGACGCGGACGGGAACGACGCTCGTCGTCCCCTCGCGGCTGTCCGAACTCGACGATCCGGCCTTCGAGGCGATGGTCCTGCACGCACTGGCGCGGGCGGATTCACGGAACGCGCGGCTCACGACGGCGCTGCTTCCCGCGGCGCTTCTGGTCGAGGCGATCCGGCTGCTCGCGAGCGGCCTCCTGTCGCACCGGCCCTCCGGCGGGGACGATCGCCCGCTGGCGTTCGGCGACGATGGCGGCGGCGATCGATCGATACCGTGGGTCGTATACGCCCTCTCCGGGGCGGTACTGCTCGTCGCCGTCACGCCGTGGTGGCTGCTGCTTGCGGTCGGCGACCGGCTCCTCGTCGGTCGGGGACGCGTGGCGGCCGATCGTGCGGTCGCGAGCCGTGGACGGGCGGACGAGCTCGCCGACGCGCTCGAGTACGCACGGGACGCGAGCGGCCACCGGGAGTGGGCTCCCGAGATCGATCGCCTCGCCGTGGTTCCGATGGGGGAGATAGAGAGCCGTCGGATGCGGGGCAGGGGTCGCGGCGGGCTCCGCGTCAGGATCGCCAAACTTCGATCGAAGCGGCCGGTGTGAACGGGTCCGCCGCTACTCCGTTTCTCCCTCATCCGCGATCTCCGAGGCGTCGACGACCGTCTTGCCGCGCGCCTCCGGACGGACGATGCGGTCGGCGTCGGCCCACTCGCGATCGAGCTCTCGACCCTCGAAGAGGCGGTCGAGGAACACGGCGAGCCCCGCGACCTCCGAGTGCGGCTGGTTGGTCACGGCGACGTTGAACGTCGCGTGTTCGTACAGCTCCCAGGGGACCTTCTCGCCGCCGACCACGACGAGCAGCGGGGCGTCGGCGTGGGCATCTCGAACGTCCGTTTCCACCGTCTGGACCGGCTCGCCGTACATGGTGAGGTGGGCGATCGCGCCGTCCCACTCGCGGACGAACGAGGCCTGGTCCTCCCGGAGTTCGACCTCGAAGGGGCCGCCGAAGCGGTCGGTGATGTCCCGGACGGTCTCGGCCGACTGGCCGGCGTTGTCGGGGAGGACGACCCGGTCGGCCCCGAGCGCCCGCGCCGTGAGCCCGACGTGGGTCGTCATGCGGTCGTCACGGCCCGGCCGGTGTCCGAACCGGAGGACCGCGACCTCGCGTGTCTCCTGCATGGACCGAAGTTCGCCGCCGGACGGGTAGTGGCTTTCGTCACGGACCGGAACGCACTTGCGGTGCGAACCGGGAGGTCGAGCATGGACCTCTCGGACGCGAACGTGCTGATCACGGGCGGGGCGGGGCTGGTCGGCAGCCATCTGGCGAGCGAGCTTCTCGGCGAGGCCGAAACCGTGCGGGTCATCGACGACCTCTCGAAGGGCGACCGCGACCGGATCCCGGAGGGCGTCGAGTTCGTCCGCGGCGACGTCACCGACACGGACGACCTGGCGGAGGCGCTCACGGCTGAGATCGACGTCGTCTTCCACTTTGCGGCCTACACCGACACGAACTACGACGACGACCGGACGCTCTTCGAGGAGAACACGGAGATGACCTACAACGTCCTCGAGCGGATGTCCGAGGTGGGCGTCGACGCGATCGCCTTCACCTCCTCCTCGACGGTCTACGGGGAGGCCCCCCGGCCGACGCCGGAGGACTACGCGCCCCTCGCGCCGATCTCCATCTACGGCTCCTCGAAGCTGGCCGACGAGGCGCTGTTGTCGACGTACGCTCACTCCTACGGGATGACCGTCTGGAACTTCCGGTTCGCGAACATCGTCGGCCCCCACCAGCGGGGCAACGTCGTGCCGGACTTCATCGAGAAGCTTCAGGCGGACCCGGGGACGCTCACCATCCTCGGCGACGGCCGCCAGGAGAAGTCGTACCTCCACGTGAGCGGGTGCGTCGACGCGATCCGCCACGTCGTCGAACACGCCGACGACGCGTTCAACGTCTACAACCTCGGAACCCGGACCACGACGTCGGTGACGCGGATCGCGGACATCGTAAGCGAGGAGATGGGCCTCGACCCGGACTACGAGTACACCGGCGGCGACCGGGGATGGACCGGCGACGTCCCGAAGATGCGGCTGTCGATCGAGAAGCTCTCGGCGCTCGGCTGGGAGCCGTCGGGCTCGAGCGACGAATCGGTCCGACGGGCGACCCGCGAGCTGATCGCGGAGATCGCTCCCGAGCACGCGGCCGAATAGGGACACACGGCCACCCGGCCGTGCAACATTCATAAGCGATCACGACCCCTTTCTCCATACGTGCAGGTCGTCGGATACGACACGGGCGTCGGCGGGGACGAGGGCTCTCGACCGGCGGGACTGCTCGTGGCCCGCCACGACGGGACGGGCGGCGAGGACGGCGGAAGCGACGAGGGCGGCGGAAGCGACGAGGGCGGCGGAGGCGACGAGGGCGGCGGAGGCGACGAGGACGAGCCATCACCTCCGGTCGAGCGCATCGATCTCGCGCCCGGGACGGACCTCGACTACTCGCTCGGCGAGCGCCGGTGTGCGGGAACGATCCACGACGGACGCCACATCTCGTGTTCGGCCGACCGGGCGCCCCGCTGTCCCTCCCACGAGGACGTCTGGGTCTGTGCGCGCTGTACGGGGACCTGCCTGAAGGCGGAGATGGACTGTCACGAGGAGCACGCGGTCTACCTCGCCGCGTTCGCCCCCGACCGGTTCAAGGTCGGCGTGACGCGCTCGTGGCGGCTCGCGACGCGCCTCGAGGAGCAGGGGGCCGACCGAGGCGTCCGGATCCGGACGGTCGAGAACGGCCGGATCGCCCGCGAGATCGAGGCGGAACTCGCGGGCGAGATCGACGGGCTCGTCGATCGGGTTCGCGTCGCCGACAAGCGGGCCGGGATCGCGGCGTCGATCGACGAGGCGGCCTGGAGCGATCTCCTCGAACGCTTCGACCCGGATCGCCGGTTCGCCTTCGACTACGGACTGGACCTCGCCGAGCGCCCGATGTCCGAGACGATGGCGTCGGGGCAAGTCCTGGGAACGAAGGGACGCCTGCTCGTCCTCGAGCGCGATGGATCGACCTACGCGATCGACCTGCGCGATCTGGTCGGCCACGAGTTGGTGGCCGGACGGTCGACGCGTGACATCCAGTCGAGCCTCGGCGCGTTCGATACGTGACGATCTCCCGAACACGATCGTTCGAAGACCGCGTTTCGTCCTCTCATCCGAGCGCGGCCGGCGAGCATCGATCGAGGGTGAGCCGGACGACGGCGACCGAGACGCACGCGAGCGCGACGGCCCCGACGACGACCAGATACACGCCGAGGTCGGCGCTGTCGATCGCGAGCCGGGCGGCGGCGTTCACCGGGCCGCCGTCCGCGAGCGAGCTGCCGGCGAAGACGGCGAGCACGCCGACGGAGTAGAGCAGCTGTGCTCCCCGACGGTCGGGAACGAGCAGCGCGACGGCGACCGCGAGCTCGACGACGACGGCGGCGACGGCGGTCGCGAGAACGAGCAGCCACCCGACGTTCGCCACCGGCGTCCCGTTGAACCACAACAGCGCGAGCCAGGCGGCCACCTGGGCTGGGACGATGCCCACCGCCGTGAGCGCCTTCCCGTCGAGGATCTCCGCGATCGTGACGGGCGCGACCCGGAGCAACTCCATCGTCCCCCGGTCGATCTCCTCCGTGACCGAATCGACCGCGAGCGAGCCGGAGATGAACACCGGCAGGAAGACCAGAAGCGGGACGAGCACGGTGTATGTGAAGCCGTAGTACGGGCTCGATCCGATCCGATCGGGAACGTCGAGGGGTCGGGACTCCAGATCGTCGACGCGACGGTCGCGTTCGCTCGCCTCGAGGGTTCGAAGCACCTCCCGAAGCTGGACGACGACCACCGTCGTCCGGACGTCGGAGTCGGGGACCGTGGCGTCGACGTGTATCCGACCCTCCCGTCGGTCGGTCTCCAGAACGGCGTCGACAACCCGCGCGTCGAAGGCGTCGTGGGCGGTTCCGGCGTCCTCGTAGGTTCGCGTCCGGACGCCTGGGACCTCCGCGGCCGCGGCCTCCATCCGGTCGACCGCCTCGCCGGTGACCGCGACGTCCACCTCCGCGCCGCCGAGCTCCCCCGGATCGTACATCGAGACGAGCCCGACGACGAGGAACGAGGAGAACGCGGCGATGAAGAGCTGGATCGCGAGCGCGAGGACGATCGTCTTCTCCGCGCGCAGCCCGGCCAGCTCCCGTCTCGCGATCGTCGCCCTGCTACCCATGGAGGCTCACCACCGAGAGGTTGTACGCCGCGTGGACGAGGGTGGCGATCGCGAGGGCGATCGCGTACTGCGAACGGCCGCGTCGCGCGCCCAACGCGGCGATCGACGTGGCGACGACGTGGAGAACGAGCGGCGCGAGAAAGAGGCCGAGCGCGACGAGCGCGACGAACCCGGGCGAGCCGGCGGGCAGCACGCCCGAGGGCGTAAACGCCGCACGCCCGAGAACGAGCTCCGAGAGGCCGACGACCTGAACGACCGCCGTGAGCTTCTCGCCGAGGAAGAAGCCGAGCCCGGAGGCGGCGCCCACGGCGAGCGCGCTTCGAGTCGACCGCTCGAAGGTCCCGGAGACGAACCCGGCGTAGACGGGGACGCTCTTCGCGATCTCCTCGATGAACGCGACGGCGACGAGGAGGATGGGCACGGAGACGGCGACCGGAAGCGCGAAGAGGACGGCGACGGCGAGCAACTCCGCGAGAAAGACGAACGGGATCGTACACGCGACGAGGATCACCATCGACCGAAGCCCGGAGAGGCGCACGGAGAGAGCGTCGAGGAACTTCGCGGGAACGCGTTTTTGGGAGAACATGTCCTCCTCACGATAGGTCCCCGCGCCGAGGACGAAACAGAGGGTGCCGGTCAGATAGAACGGGCCGGTCGCAAAGAGGTACTCCCCGACGGTGACCGCGGTACCCTGGAGGTCGCGGACCACGAGGGTCAGCGGGGAGATGGCGGCGATCGGCGTCACGTTCGTGAAGATGGCGGGGACGAAGACGTAGGTCGTGAGGAACACGGAGATGGCGACGGTCAGGAAGGTGAGCTCCTTGAACGACCGCGCGAACATCGCGGCGAGGAACGTGGCGGCGAGAAACACGAACGCCACGGGCACGACCGAGAGCACGGTGGTCGCCCCGCCCCCGACGACCGCCGCGATGCCGGCGGTCACGATCACCGCGGCGAGGAGGTACGGCAGTGACTTTCCGGCGACGATCTCCCCGCGGGTCGCCGGAGAGACGAGGAGCAGCTCCCCGCGGCGGTTGACCCGCTCGTCGAGGATGGCGGAGCCGTACGCCTGGATGAGGAAGTTGAACGGCACGAGGAACGCGAACGCGAGGAGCAGCGAGGCGAACGGGAACGGCGGCGAGATGGACGCCGGCGACCCGGACTGACTGCCGAAGAGGGCGTTCGTCCCGACGTTCGGAACGCCGGAGGCGTCGCCCTGCGAGCCATCGACTGCGTTCGAATCGTCGGTTCCGCCGCCATCGCCGTTCGTTCCGCTTCCCCCGTCACCGGCTCCGTCTCCGCCACCCCGGCTGCCGGTCCCGTCGGTTCTACTGGTTCCGTCGCTTCCGCCGTTCCCTCCGGTCTCGATCGCCATGGGCTCGTCCGCGTCGGGCCGCGAGCCGTATCGGAGCGTGACGCTCACGGGATAGGCGGCGGCCCGGTCGGACTCCGCCGCCATCAGCCGTTCGTTGTACGCGCGGACGGCCTCGCGAACCGTCGCGGCCGCGGCGTCGCCCTTCCGCGTTCGGCTCGCGTGGAGGCGAACGCCGTCCTCGGTGTCGACCACGATCACGTCGAGTTCCTCGCCGAGGGTGCCGGCATCCGGGGGACGTGGATCGAGCGCCGGATCGGCCTCGACGGCGTCGTGATACGGCGAGTCGGGAGCCACGCCGACCCGATAGACGTCGCTGTCAAGCGCGACACCGCCGACGCCGGCCGACAGCGTCGCGGCGCCGACCCCGCCCGCGACGACCAACACGACGATCCCGATCGCGGCCGTGCGACGGTCGATCCCGCCGGCGGTCCGGGTCGTCTCCCAGCGGGCGATCCGAGCGATCCGGCGAAGTCGTCGACGCGGGATCACGGCTCACCCGGTTCATCCTCGTCCGGCCTACCCTCACCAGATCCATGTCCACTTGGTCCACTCTCGCCCGGTCCATCCCCACCTGATCCATCGACCGTCGCCGAGTTGGATCCCGGGGTTCTGCCGTACCGGCTCGCCATTGGCCGGTCGACGATGGAGAGGAAGACCGACTCGAGGGTGGGCTCGTCGGTCCGAATGTCGACGACCTCGCCGCCGGCGTCTGCGATAGCCTCGCGGATCCGATCGACGTCGGCCATCGACGAGACTCGCGTTCGATATCGGCGAGCGCCGCCCGTGGACCCCTCCGGCGTGGCGTCATCGACCTCCGATCCTCCGCGACTGGACCGCTCCGCGTCCGGAAGTCTCGGATCGACGTTTGCGGGGTCGATCGTGGTGAACACGACGTACTCCACGGTCCCGTGCTCCTCGCGCAGTTCCGCGACCGTCCCGCGGGCGGCGATCTCGCCCTCGTCCATGACCGCGACCCGGTCACAGACCGACTCGACGTGGTGGAGGTTGTGCGCGGAGAGGACGACCGTCTTGCCGGCCTCGCGGAGCTCGCGGACGAACGCGAGCACGGAGTCGGTGGTGACGGGATCGAGTCCGGAGGCGGGCTCGTCGTAGATCAACACCTCGGGGTCGTTCACGAGCGAACGGGCGATCGCGACCTTCCGTTTCATCCCCTTGGAGACGTCGCCGAGACGTCGACGTCGGTGCTCGAGGTCCAGCCGATCGAGCGCGTCCTCGATGCGATCGTCGGCGACCGATCGGGGGACGTCATAGAGGTCGGCGAAGAAGCGGAGGTACGAAAGCGCCGTCATGTCCTCATAGAGCGGGGACTCCTCGGGGAGAAAGCCGAGCCGTCGCCGCATCTCGGGGTCGGCGGCGTCGTAACCCGCGACCCGAACCGTGCCGCTCGTCGGTTCGATGAGGCCGGCGAGCGTCTTCAGCGTCGTCGTCTTGCCGGCCCCGTTCGGCCCCACCACGCCGAAGACCTCGCCGTCGCCCACCTCGAAGGAGCTGTCGACGACGGCGGCGAAGTCGCCGTACGCCTTGTGGAGCCCCGACACCTCGATCATACCCGAGGGTGAGCGCAGATCCCCATAAATGCCCGCCCCGGACGGGTCGTCGTCCCCCGCGCTCGGTTTCGCGTCCGCTAACGTCGCGGACCAGCACCGTTCGACGGTCGCACCAGAACAGGGATTTATGCCAGGTACGAAGCCGGTAGTGATGATGAACCGCCGGACGGTACTCACGGGATCGGCGACGATCGGCGCGGCCGCGGCGACGGCGGGGTGCCTCGACCGACTGCCCGTCGGATCGGAGGACGAATCACCAGAACCGGTTGATCTCTCGGGGGGAAAGTTCGACGACGATCACGGAATGGAGATCGGCCCACACGGGGGCGCGAACGGGCAGATCTACTATGCCGAACACGCCCCCCAGGGCCGCGAGGACGGGCCGTTCTGGTTCCACACGCTCGTGTTCAGCCTCTTTCCGTTCCACTTCGATCGACTCGATCGCGGATGGGAGGCGGAGGTCGTCTACGTGACCGACTTCTCGGCCGTGGACTGGACGATCGAGGAACGGGACGCGGGACCGACGATGCCCTCCCCGACCGCCGCCGAGACGTTTGCCGACGCGAGGACCCTCACGTACGTGGTGGAAAGCGACGTGCGGGGCGGGATGGGACCCGGTCTCCATCCGTTCTCCGACGATGACGAGGCCGCGTCGTTCGTCGACGACCACGGCGGGCGGACGATCGGCTTCGACGACATCGATCGGACGCTCGTGCAGGGCCTGCGGGAAGACGAATGAGCGTCGCGTCCGTCCTCGGCATCGACGTGGCGTTGTTCCTCACGATCGGGCTGTTGGGCGGGGCCCACTGCATCGGGATGTGCGGACCGTTGATCACGGTCTATGCGGAGCGAATGTCGAAGACACCACAAACGGACGGCGCCACGAAAGCGGACGGCGGCGCGACGGTCACGGGATCGAACGTCAGAAGCGGTCACCTCACGCCCTACGAGGTGCGACAACACGCGCTGTTCAATCTCGGACGAACGGTGAGCTACACACTCCTCGGCGTCACCATGGGCGCGCTCGGGGGCGCGGTGTTCCTCGGCATCGGCGAGATCACCGCGGCCGCGAGTCTCGTTCGAGGCGTCATCGGGATCTGTATCGGCGTGTTCGTCGCCGTGATCGGGATGTACTACGTCGTGGGGCGCGCCTCGGTCGGGATCCATCTCCCCGGCGTAAAACGGGTCACCGGCGTCCTGACGAACTGGGTCGACGGCCTCGCGGGCGGCCCCGGGATCGTCCTCCTCGGCGCGATCCACGGGCTGTTGCCGTGTCCGATCCTCTATCCGGCCTACCTGTACGCGTTCGCGAGCGGCTCCCCGGCGGCCGGCGGAATCGCGCTCGCCGCACTCGGCGTCGGAACGATTCCGGCCGTGTTCGCCTACGGAACGGTGATTCAGGGACTGGGCGTCCGGAGGAGACGGATTCTCCACCGCGTGCTCGGCGTGGCCTTCGTGCTGCTCGGATACGTGCTCTTCGCACACGGATTGATGGCCGTCGGGATCCACGTCCCCCACCCGATGTTCCCGTTCTGGAACCCCCTCGAGGGGCCGGGCATGGCTCACTGAGCGCCGGTCGTCCCGCCGATCGGTTCGCCGGCAGTCTACTCGCCGCCGGATCCGCCATCGGTCGCCTCGACGACGGTCTCCACGTCGGTGGCGACGCGATCGCGGTCGACCGTCTCGCCGCGGTACGCCCGTTCGACGATCCCGTGTGGATTGACGAGCAGGGTGACAACGGAGTGCGTGAAGTCGTAGCCGGCGACGCGGGAGCTGTTCGTGTCGCGCTCGAACCCGATCCCGAGCCGGTCCTCCACGACGCGTTCCGCGGCGGCCGGCGACTCGGGGCGGAGGTAACGCCAGTTCCCGGCGTCCAGGTCGGCGCCGACCCGGCGAGCGTTCTCACGGAGCGCGTCCGCGTCGTCCCGTTCCGGATCGAAGGTGATCGAAAGGAACACGACCGAGTCGGTCAGCCCGCGTTCGTTGACGGTGGCCTGGACGTCCGCCAACCGATGGAGGAGGATCCCGCACTCGGCGGGACAGCTCGCGAAGAACGCCGTGACGATCGCGGTCCGATCGAGACTCCCGGCGTCGATAGGCGTGTCGGCCAGCGGGTCAGCCAGCTCGAAGGCGGGCAGGGGTTGACCGTAGGCCGGATAGGCCAGCTCCTCGCTTTCGGCCCGCTGATCCGACTGCGGGCCGAGCGCCACGTTCTCGGGGGTGTCGTCGAAAACCGACGAGAGGCATCCGGCCGTCGCGATGGTCGTTCCGGTCGCCATTCCGCACAGGAGTGACCGACGTCGCATGGTACGGATCGCGTCCGAGCCGTCCATAGGTGATCTGGTGCGTTCGACGAACGTACCACGACTCGAACGCGTTACCGCGTGACGCGCCGTCGCGTCTCGGTGGCCACCACCATCACCGATTCTCGGCGGTCGCAACCGACCCCGGAGCGTACATGTAGACCGCATAGAGCACGATAACGGCGGTCAGCAGGTCGAGCGAGTGGCTGATGAAGTGGTGTGCGGGCATCGGAACGAGGCCGAGAACGGTACCGGCCCCGACGACCGAGCGGACCCAGAGGGCGCCGATCGCGGCCGCGATCAGTCCGTACTGGGCTCGTCGACGGCGGCGATAGGCGACCACGCTGACGAGGAAGAGCACCCCGGTCCCGATCGACGCGAGCAGGATGACGCCGAGGATCGGGATGGCGGCCTCGACGCCCCACGTGGTGGTCGCTGGCGGCATCACGCGAGTCACGTCGGCACTACGAGCGCCCGCATAAGAAACACACCGGTCGTGTCGAGGGGAGACCGCGGTCGCCGCGTTCCCGTTCGGTGAAAACCATCACCACGAGTTTAACCGCTCCGGAGGAACGATACACCGATCAATGTCCGACACCAGGGATCGGATCCGGCGGCACGTCCACGCCACGCCCGGAGTGCACTTTCGACGGATCGGCCGGGAGCTCGATCTCGCGACCGGCCAGGTCCAGTACCACCTCAGGCGGCTCACGCGTGAGGGGTCGATCGTCGAGGAGCCCGTGGGCGGGAAGACCCACTACTTCGATCCCTCCTTCGATCCGTGGGAGCGTCGGGCGATCGCGTTCCTTCGGCGGGAGACCGCGCGTGGCATCATCGTTCGACTCGCCGCGGACGGACCGAAACGACCGGGCGCGCTCGCGAACGAGCTCGATCTCGCCGAGAGCACGATCTCCTGGCACCTCTCGACCCTGGAGGAGCACGACGTCATCGACCGATCGGCGACGTCGCCGATGACGGCATCGCTCGCGCGTCCGGAACGAACCGCGGAGCTGTTGGACGTGGTTTCGCCCTCGCTTCCCGACCGGATCGTCGATCGGTTCGTTCGCACGCTCGACGACATCCTGTGAATCGCACGGGGGTCAAGTGGTTCGAGAGGGCTACCGGTCGCGGACCGATCCCATCCGTCCCCGGAGCCGTTCGAGGCGATCGCCGACGGCCCCGCCGAACGTCATCGCGACGGTCGAGACGCCGACGCCGATCGCCGTCCAGCCCAGCAGGCTTGCGATCGCCCGGAAGGGCGAGACGAATCCGGAATCGGGAGGAAGAGCCACTCCGATGACGCGCTCGAAGACGAGCCCGCGAAAGGCGCCGTTTGGCGGTATCGCGACCCGAGTCGAGAGCACGCCGGCGCCGACGTCGTCGCCGAGGGACACGATCACCGCGAGATCGCCCCCGAGAACGCCGCCGACGAGAACGAGAGCGGCGATCGCGAGGGCGCCGCGTCGGCTTCCAGCGATCGTCCCGACGGCCATCGCCATCGACAGGTAGGAGAGCCCGAGTAGAACCACGAGGGCGAGAAAGCGGACGAACAGGACCGGCGAGTCGACGCCGGTGTGGATGGCGTAAATGCCCGTGTCCGGGCTCGCGGTGAGCCAGACGTACCCCCCGAGAAGCGCGATCGGCGCCAGCATGGCGACGAGCCCCGCGACCCGTGCGAGGAGGACGCCACAGACGTATTCGGGCATCGAGACGGGATAGGTCCGAATCATCGCCAGCTCGTCGCCGTCGGCCAGTAACGAACGATACCCGAGCACGACCGCGACCAGGGGGACGAGCACTTCCGTCGGGAGCAACAGGTCCACGATCGCGGGAACGAACCCCGTTTCGCCGCCCCCGCCGACCGCGAGGACCGCGGCGAGCACGACGAGGAGGCCGAAGGACAGGAGCCAGTACCCGGGCGTTCGACGGATCGTTGCGATCTCGCGGCGGAAGATCGTCCCGATCACGCGGGCTCGCGATCCCGTCATCTGTTCGACACCCCGGTGACGTGTATCGATTCGGTCGGATCCGTCGACGGCTCGGTCTCCGAGGTCGCCCCGTGGACGATCGAGCGGTAGAGGTCGGCCGCAGTGTCGGCGTCGTGTGCGGCGTACAACTCCGGGAGCGTTCCCGAGGCCGCCACCGAGCCGTGTCGCAAAACGACCACTCGATCCGCGTATCGATCCACCAGTTCGAGGTCGTGGGTGCTCACGACCACCGCGGTGTCCGCGTCCGCGTACTCCCCCGCCAGCTCGAATACCCGTTCGCGCATTCCGGGGTCCAGGCCGCTCGTGGGTTCATCAAGTACGAGGACGGGGGGATCGCCGATCGTCGCCTGCGCGATGCCCAGCAGTCGACGCATTCCGCCGGACAGCGCGTCGACCGACCGATCGGCCGCGTCGGACAGCCCGACGCGTTCGAGGGACGCATCCGGGTCCTCACCGAGCAGCCGCCCGTAGAACGCGAGCGTCTCACGGGCGGTGAAGGATTCCCGAAACGACGCCCGTTGCGGGAGGTAGCCGATCGGACGGGCCGCGTCCGAGCCACGATACCGGATCGCCCCCTCGGTCGGCGCGGTCTCGCCGACGATCGTTCGAAGCAGCGTCGACTTGCCGGAGCCGTTCGGCCCGATCACGGCAGTCACGCCGGGGACGACGTCGATCGAGACGTCGCTCAGCACCGCGACGCCGCCGTACGTGCGCGTGACGCGTTCGATCCGAACGAACAGTTGATCGCGGTGATCGTTGTGAACGTGCGGTTGATCGTCCGTCATGTATCGGTCGCCGTGCCGTTTTCCGTCATGTCGGTCCTCGCATCGTTTTCCGTCATGTATCGGTCGCCGTGCCGTTTTCCGTCATCGATCGTCACCATGCCGTTTCCGTCGTCCATCGTTTCCCTATCCGTGGTTGACGCGTTCGTCAGTTCCTCACGCCACTCCGGGTGGATCGGATCGGTCAAGTCGTCGGACCAATCCGTGCCGTTCAAACCGTCCGTGTCGTTCGAACCATCCGTATCGTTCGAACCATCCGGGTCGTTCACTCGCTCGATCCGGCCCGGCGAGTGTGGCGTTCGAGCCGGCGCCGGATCGATCACGCTTCCGGACCGGGACCCGGCGACCGATCCCCGAAGCTCGTAGAGCGCACGGACTGCGGGAGACTCCGCGAGCGTCGTGGCGGCCGGCTCGCGGTGTAGGGCGGCGTCGACCGGCGAGCTCGGCCGATACGCTCGATCGAGCGTCGCCGATCGCGTCCCGTCGGTCGTCTCTCCCGGATTCGATCCCCACCGGGCGGGCGATTCGTATGCGCCCTCCCAGTAGTTCCCGTGATCGCCGTCCGCCCAGATCCGCAGCGGTCCCGACCCCGCGGACGCGTGTCGATCGTTGCCGACGAAGTCGTTGCGGGCGATCAGACTCGAGGGGATCACGGTCGTCGATCGCGCGCCCATCTCGTTTTCGGCGATCACGTTGTACTCGTAGACGGACTCGCGTGCGCTCGTCGACAGTCCGAGCTCGTTGTCGACGAGCGTGTTGTACCCGACATAGCTTCGGATCCCCGACGGCTGGATCGCGGTCGGCGTGCGGCGGACGTCGTTCCCGACGATGGCGTTCCCCTCGGGACGCGTCATCACGGTGATCCCGCCGAACTCCTGGTCGCGAAACGCGTTGTCGGCGATCAGCGCGTCGCTCGTGTACATCAGGTGAACGCCGTACCGATCGTCGCGAAACGTGCTGTTTCGGATCACGGAGCCGTCGGCGCGGTGGAGGTAGATCCCGTCCCGGCCGCCGGTGAACGCACTCTCCGTGACGGTGACCCGGGAGTTCAACGCGGTGACGCCCATGAATCCGTTCTCCCAACCGGCCGTGCCGTTCACCCGAACGTTCCGGATCACCGCATCGGATCCGTTCCGGAGGAGGACGCCGCTCGCGTCGGCCTCGATCGCCGTGTTCGCGACCACGAGTCCGGACGAGTCGTCGGCCACGATCCCGGCGTCCCCGTATCCGTATCCGGTCTGGATGTGTTCGTCCCACGCCCCGTCATCGTCGTCCTCGGAGCCGGGGGGTTGGCGTATCGCCTCGTCGTTTCGCGTTCGGTTGCCGGTCCCCGAGATCCGAAAGCCGGTGATCGAGACGTTCTCCGAGCGGACCGTGATCACCGATCCCGTCCCGTTCCCCCGGAGAGCGGCGTCCCGGCCGGCGAGGGTGATCGGTTTCTCGATCCGTATCCGCTCCTCGTAGGTGCCCTCGGGAACGACGACCGTCGTGTTCGGTTCCGCGCGGTCGACCGCGTCCTGGATCGTATCCGCCTCCCGACCGACGACGACAGACGTCGGTCGATCGGTTCGCTGGCTCGCGCGGGCGATCCGTTCGTCCGCCCGGCGCCACCGATCGGGCACCTCCCGACGAACGGTCGCCGCCGTATCGACCTCGAAGGAGCGGTCGCGAACCGCCGCCCACGTGAGGATCGATCCGCCGTACTCCGCCGTGAACGACTCGGCCGCCTCGCGATGCTCGAACGGGACGACCGTTTCCCCGGCCGGGCTCCGTGCCCCGCTGTCGACGACGTAGACCGCCTCGTTCGGGGGCGTCCACGCCTTGGAACCGGTCGCCGTCAGGTGGCCGTTCCCGTCGATCGTCGGCGATGCGCCGTCGTAGGTCTGGACGTACGCCGCTATCGGATAGCCGAGCTGTCGATCGGTCGATGGGTCCTCGAAGTCCGAGACCATCGTCTCGATCCCCGCGTAGCCGACGACGTACTGGAACTGGGAGTAGAAGACCTGCGCTTTCGGTATCTCCCGTTCGCCGGCCATGGTGGCGTCCGTCTCGGCGGAGACGCCGAGCGCCGCGGTCCGGTCGTACGCGACGGGGTCCGGTGCCGCGGTCCCGACGTCGACGACGAACGAGAACGCGACGAGCGCCACGAGAAGCGCCACGAGGACCCACCCGAGACGGACGATGGAGGGTGAGCGATCACGATATGGATCGATCCGCGCCACGCCCGGAAGGACGGGAGGGATCGATATAGGCCGTCTGGTTCATTCCTCGAACGACACCGTGAACGACCCGACGTCGATCGAAAAGACCCCGCGTGTCACGGCGGCCGTTCGAGTTCGAACCGGTCGTCGGTTCGGGTGAACCAGTTTCCGGCCAGACGCCCCACGGCGTCGAGCTTCGTGACGTCGATCTTCCCCTCTGTCGTGACTGCCTCGTCGACGTGGGCGTAGACGACCTCGCCGAGGACGAGCGTGGAACCGCCGACCTCGACCGTCTCGCGAAGCTCGCACTCGAACGTCACGGCGGCCTCCTCGACCCGCGGGGCGTCGACGCGGTCGCAGTCGATCGACGTGACGTCCGCGCGCTCGAACTCGCTCTCCTCGGACGGGAGGGTCGCGGCGGACTCGTTCGCGGCCTCGAGGAGGTCCTCGGTCACGACGTTCACGGCGAACGCCTCGGTCTCGATCGCGTTCGCGAGCGAGTCCTTCGGCGCGTCGGGCGTCGCGACGGGCGCGAAGAGCAGCGTCGGGGGATCGACGGCCGCGACGGTGAAGAAGCTGTAGGGCGCGAGGTTCTCGCCCGCCGGGCCGCGCGAGGAGACCCACGCGATCGGTCGGGGAACGACGGCTCCCGAGAGCAGTCGGTACGGGGATCCGAACGCGTCGGGCTCGCCGCCGCGGACGCGCCGGTCCGGATCCGATCGCGGATTCGTCCCCGTCACTCCTCGTGTCCTTGCTCGAAGGGATCGATCTCCGATTCGCCCGGCGTCTCCTCGTCGACGCCGAAGCCGGGGCCGCTCGTGGCCAGCTCGAAGACGAGGCCGTCGGGATCGCTGAAGTAGATGCTCTTGAAGTAGGTTCGGTCCTTGATCTCGGAGACGCGAACGCCCCGCTCGCGGAGGTGGTCCCGCCAGGCCTCGAGCGTCTCCTCGTCCTCGACGCCGAACGCGAAGTGGTGGCTCGCGCCCGGCCCGGGGGCGCCACGGGAGTTCGGATACTCGAAGTAGGTCACGTTGGTTCCGGGCTCGCCCGCCGGCGTCGGCGAGAAGTAGTAGTGTTTGGTCCCGGGGTCGTCGTAGTTCTGCGTGCGCTTTACCGTGTGCCAGCCGAGCACGTCCTCGTAGAACTCGACGGTCTCGTCCATGTCGGTACAGATGTTCGTCACGTGATGCAGGCCGGTGGTGGGTGGCGCGTCGGTCATGGGGTATGAATGGACTCGATGTGGGATAACTGCGGTGGTGGTGAAGCGATTCGTGCAGCAACGGTGAAGCGATTCGTGCAGCAACGGTGAAGCGATCCGTCCGATCGCCCCGGGCGCCTACGGCCTTACAGGAACCCGACGCCGACGGCGTAGGGCCACTCGACCGCTGCGAGGCCGAGGAAGGCCAGCGAGGCGGCGATCAGCTGGACGTTCTTGAGGAAGCTCGTCATCTCGGACTGTTTTTGATCCTCGGGGACCGCCCAGAAGTCGTGCATCACGGGCGTCGTCACGAGCAGGAAGACGACGAGCGCTCCGGCCGCGAGAACGGGGTACGCGCCGAGGGCGATTCCGGCGCCGGCGACGACGAGCAGTCCGCCGGAAAGCACCACCGAGAGCGAGGGCGCGGGGACGCCCTTCATCTCGGCGTAGCCCGCCATGCTCTCGGCGTCGAGGAAGTGGTTGATCCCCATGAAGACCATCAGGCCGCCGAAGAGCACCCGCGCGATCAAGAAGATCTCGCCGGCGAGCGGGGCGTCGAACTGTAACGGTATCGTCGTGATTTCTGGTATCATCGTGTAACCTGCTGTACGAACCGAACTCTTATAGTCGTTCCCGGACGACACCACTACCAGGTAACATCGATGTCATCATCTGATCCGATCACGGCGGACCGGGAGGCGGACGGGATGGAATCGGACGCGAACGGAGCGAAAGCGGAGATGGACGAGGCGGCAGCCGCGAACCCGGACGCCTGCCCCGTCGTCGACTCGCTCGAACAGATCGGCTCGAAGTGGCGGCTGGTCGTGCTCCACGAGCTACAAAACGGCGAATCGCGGTTCAACGAGCTGAAGCGGGCGACCGAGGCCAACTCGCGAACGCTCTCACGGGTGCTCGACGACCTCCAGGAGATGGGGTTCGTCGACCGCCGCCTCGAGGAGGACGCGCCGGTCGCGACCTACTACAGCCTCTCCTCGAAGGGACAGTCGCTCTGTCCCGTCTTCGACGAGATCGAGCGCTGGGCGAACGAGTGGCTGGCGGCCTGCGACGGCGCGAACGCGGAGACGGACGGGAACGGCGAAACGCCGACGAGGTAGCGACGTCGAAGCGCCGGCGTCGCGGCGACGTCGTGCCGGCGTTGAATGCCGATAAGAGGACGCCACCCCCGGGATCGGAGCCGGCGACTGCGGCGTGCAACACGCGACATGGGGGCGGGACACGCGACGTGTGCGTGTCGATGGCACGCGGGAGACTTTTTAGGGCAGGGACGGTAGCGACCACCATGATATCGCTCGAGGATGCCGTGACGGCTCGGCTGGAATCCCACGGCGAGCGCTTCGAGGTGCTCGTGGACCCGGACGCGGCGTTGGCGATCAAACGCGGCGAGTTCGAGGGCGATCTCGAGGACGTCATCGCGGCCGAGGACGTCTTCGAGAACGCCTCCCGGGGGGATCGACCGGCCGAGACGGCCCTGGAGGAGGTCTTCGGGACGACCGAGCCGCTCGAGATCATCCCGGAGGTCATCGAACGCGGCGAGATACAGATCACGGCGGACCAACGCCGGGAGATGCAAGAGCGGAAGCGAAAGAACCTCATAAACACCATCGCGCGAAACGCCGTGAACCCGCAGATGGACGACTCGCCGCACCCGCCGGAGCGCATCGACCGCGCCCTCGAGGAGGCCGGATTCACCGTCGATCCGATGGAGCCGGTGGAGAACCAGGTCGACGACGCGCTCGAGGCGCTTCGTCCGGTGATCCCGATCCGGTTCGAGGAGATCACGGTCGCGGTCCAGCTGCCCCCCGAACACGCCGGATCCGGACAGGCCAAGATCCGCGAGTTCGGCGACCTCGAGCGCGAGGAGTGGCAAAACGACGGATCGTGGGTCGGGGTCGTGACCTTCCCCGCGGGGCTGCAAAACGACTTCTACGACCTGGCCAACGAGGTCTCCTCCGGGGAGGCGGAGACGCAGGTCATAAAGGACAAGGACGAGCTGAGCACGCGGTGAGACGGCCAGAACGGGGGGGAACACGCCGAACGGGAGGGACACGCCCCGCGTTCAACACGACCAGCCGCGGTCGGTCCGGTTGAGCCGCCGCGCGCCGTCCGCCGTGACGACGACGAGATCCTCGATCCGGATCCCGAACTCCCCCTCGAGATAGACGCCGGGTTCGACCGAGAGGACCATCCCGGGTTCGAGGATCCGATCGTTCCCGGCGACGGCGTACGGCTCCTCGTGTACGTCGAGGCCGACCCCGTGACCGGTGCGGTGGACGAACGCCTCGCCGTAGCCCGCGGACTCGATGACCGAGCGGGCGGCCTCATCGACCGCCGAGGCGGACACGCCGGGTTCGACCGCTTCGACGCCCGCCCGCTGTGCGCGCCGGACGATCCGATGGACCTCGCGAAACCGGTCGTCCGGCTCGCCGTCGAAGACGAGCGTGCGCGTCTGATCCGAGGGATAGCCGTCGACGCGCGTGCCGAAATCGAGAACCACCGGGTCCCCCTCCTCGATCGGTCGGTCGCCGCGGTGGTGGTGGGGCTTCGCCCCGTTTGCTCCCGAGGCGACGATCGTCTCGAAGGCCGGCGCCTCCCCGCCGCGCTCGGAGAGTCGATCGTCGATCAGCTCGGCGAGCTCCGCCTCGGTCATCCCGACCACGTCGGACCCGAGATCACGGAGGTCCGCGAGGACCGAATCGGCGATCCCCGAGGCGCGTTCGATCGCGGCGATCTCCGCGTCGTCCTTGCGAACGCGCACGTCGTCGAGGACCTCGCTCGCGAGCCCCCACTCGGCCTCGGGGGCGGCCGTACGCAGATCCTGGGTGAAGCGAGCCCACATCGTGTCGTCGACGAGGAGCCGTCCCTCACGGACGCCGCGATCGACGAGCAACCGGCGAACGGCCGGGACGGGGTCGTCCTCGTCGCTCCAGGATCGCACCTCCGTATCCGGAGCCGTCCCGCGAACGTCCGCGGCCGACAGCTCGGGAACGAGGAGCGCCGGGTCGCCCTCGATGGGGAGGAGATACAGGAAGTGGCGCTCCCCGGGCGTCTCCGCGATGCCGGTGAGATACCGGAGATTCGAGCTCGGGAAACAGACAACGCCGTCCGCCGCATCGTCGGCGAGCCGCTCGCGCACCGCGGCGACGCGTCGATCGAGCGCCTTCCGGTCGAACGGATCGGTCGAGCCGGACATACCGAGGGACGTCGCCGGAGGGACAAATACCGTACGGTCGCAGCGATCTCACACCATGACGCCGTGGCGGACGCCCGGATTCGCCCTCGAAGGTTGTTTAGACCCGCGCCGCCATCGACGACCATGACCTGGAGCGTTCGACGCGACGAGGAGGGATTGATCGAGTGGGAACGCCGTGACGGGCTCGCGACGATTCGAAGGCGACGCCGCGGCGGCGGGGACGGCTACGTCGTTCGGATCGACGTCCTCGAGCAGGCTCCCGAGGGCCGCACGTACCGGCGGAAGACCGTCGAGTCGGAGGGGGACGCCGACGAACACGTCGATCGGTGGCGCTCGGAGTTCGCACTCGAGGAGTGAACGCGAGAGGCGGCGATCAGCGTAATTCAAGGTGGAGCCTCCGACCTACTCGCTCGCTACGCTCGCTCCTTGAGGTCGGAGAGGAAACCGACACGGTACTACAGTAACTACGCTCGATGGCTCACCGACTCCCCTCTCTGAATCGTTACTAATATAAAAACATAGACTTACATCTGAAGTACGGATGGAGGTACGTCG
>NZ_JBHSXL010000014.1:0-39853 GCF_042662125.1 Halopenitus salinus
GAGTACGTCGAATACAAAGCCGAGGTGGTCGAGATCTCGGTCGAACAAGTGAGTCCCGCCTACACCTCCCAGCGGTGTTCGAAGTGTGGCTTCACTCACGAAAACAACCGCCCGAAGTCGGACGGGTAGGACGTGTTTGAGTGTTTGAAGTGCGGATACTCACCGCACGCGGACTACAACGCGGCGAAGAATATTGGTCTGAAACATCTCCGCTCGGCGCAAACGTCGTCGAGCGGAGGCGCACCCGTAAACGTGCGCTTGAATCGCGGGACGTTGAACGTGAACGGCGAGTATTCGCCTGCCAGCAATGGCCAGAACAGGAGTCCACGCGAAAGCCCCACCCTCAACGAAGCGAACGGCGAAGCCGTGAGCGAGTAGGGTGGGGTAGTTTACACGATCGACTCGTGTCCCTCGACGAGGTGTCGCTCGACGACCTCGGGGTCCAGTTCGACGCCCAGGCCGGGACCCTCCGGGAGGTCGACGTATCCGTCCTCCAGGATCGGGCCGCTGCCGCCGGTTCGGTCGACCATGTCGTCCCACCAGGGGATCTCACGGGCGTGGTACTCCATGCAGAGGTGGTTCGGGATCGACGCGGCGACGTGGGCGCCGGCGACGGTGCCGAGCGGGCTGGAGACGTTGTGCGGCGCGACCGGAACGCCGTGGAGGTCACAGAGGGTGGCGACCTCGCGCATGACGCGGAGCCCGCCGCAGTGGGTCACGTCGGGGGCCGCGATGTCGAGCAGCTCCTCGTCGAGCAGGGCCTTGAAGTCGCCGGTGCCGTGGATCTGCTCGCCGGTGAGGATGGGCGTGGTAGTGCGTTCGCGGACCTGGCGTTGCGCCTCCAGCTTTTCCGGATGAACCGGGTCCTCGATCCACGCGAGGTCGTACGGCTCCAGCTTGCGGGCGAGCCGCACGGCGGTCTCGACGGTGAAGTTCCAGTGGAGATCCACGCCGAGGTCCACGTCGTAGCCGATCTCCTCGCGGACCGCCTCGACGAGCGAGACCTTGTGCGCGATCGCCTCGTTGTCGAGCCGCCGCGCCGCGGTGTCGACGGTCGGGTCGGTGTAGACGTCGAGGTCGAACTTCAGCGCCTCGAAGCCCTCCTCGACGACCTCGCGGGCGGCGCGGGCGTACGACTCCGGCGTGTATATCTCGCGAGGGTCCCCGGATCCGGCCTCCGCCTTTCCGAGCCCCTCGCCCGCGTGCGTGTCGTTGTATATTCGCACGCGGTCGCGATACTTCCCGCCGAGGAGCTCGTAGACCGGGACGTCGAGCAGCTTCCCCTTGAGGTCCCAAAGCGCCATCTCGATCCCGGTCCAGGCGCCCTGACCGATCCGTCCGCAGTTGGTGTACGACTGGTTGAAAAGCTCCGTGAGCCGGTCGACGTCGAGCGGGTTCTCGCCGACGAGGTCGTGTTCGAGTCCCTCCGCGAACTCGAGCAATCCCCGAGGCGCGCGGTGAGTCTCGCCGATCCCGTAGTGATCCGTGTTCGTGTCGATCCTGACGATCCCCCAGGTGAAGTTCCCCGCGACCGCCATCGACCGGATCCCGGTGATCTCGACGTCCCGCTCCGGCGGCCGGTGGGTCTCGCTCACGTGCAGGTCCCGCCACGGAACGCCGCCGCTCTGTGAGATACGCGTGTCTTCGCTGTCGTCGGCGTCTGTCACGGCTACCCCAACAGACGAGATCCTAATATTCTTTCGGGAAGGTAAAGGGCAGTGGGGGTCACCGCTCGATCGGGGGCGACGGACGCCCGGACTTCGAACCGCCCGTCCCGACGCTCGATCCCGTCACCGGGAGTACGGCTCGCGGGGTCGCCTACATCGTCTCGACGATGGCCTCGTACTCCCGTTCCAGGGTCGCCGCGTCGTCGCGGGAGAGCGGGGACAGCGGCGGAAGCGGCGGCCCGACGTCGTGGCCGGCGAGCGCGAGCAGGCGTTTGAAGGCGGGGGCCGTCGGCATCGTACTGATGGCGTCCGTGAGGGGGTGCACGAACCGTTCCATCAGCTCGAGGGCGTCCTCGCGTTCGCCGGCGCGGTGGCGATCGTAGATCCGGACCATCTCCTCGGGAAAGACGTTCGCCACTCCGGGAGTCACGCCGTCACAGCCGAGATCGAGGGCGGCCGCCGCGAGGTGGGAGGTTCCCTGGAGGACGGCGAAGGAGGACGGGGTCGACGCGAGCACCCGATGGTGGTAGCCGAGATCGCCGCTCGAGTCCTTGATCCCGGCCACGGTTCGGTGCTCGGCCAGTTCGGAGACGAGTTCGACCGGCAGCGTCCGGCCGGTGTACGCCGGGATGTTGTAGAGGACGATCGGCAACGGAGCCTCGTCCGCGACGCCCTCGAAGAAGGACCGGAGACCCCGTTTCGACCCGGAGAAGTAGTACGGCGTCACGACGACGGCGGCGTCCGCGCCCGCGTCGGCCGCGTCGCGAACGTGGTCGATCACTCCGCCCACGCTCGTCCCGCCACAGCCGGCGAGGATCGGCGTGTCGTCCGCCGACGCGTCGGAGACGATCTCCACGACGGTCCGACGCTGTTCGCGGGTGAGGCTCGGAAACTCACCGGTCGAGCCGCACGGGAAGAGGCCGTGAACGTGTGGATCGAGGGACTCGACGTACGCGGAAAGCGCCTCGGCGTCGATCGCTTCCCCGTCCGCCTCGATCGGGGTCACGAGCGGGGGAATGATGCCGACGAGTGACATACCCCATCGTCGGATCTCGCGGGTAAAGCAGTTATGTAGGACGTTCGTCAATTCTCGCGGTTCGGTAGAAATCCCGATCCGGCACATCGGCTGAATCCGCCGGAAAAGGCGTAGTTCGTCCCTCAGAAGACGTACTCCGGTCCCTCGACGTACTCGAATCGATCGGCGTAGTCGTCCCTGAGCGTGAACCCGAGCCCCGGTCGATCCGGCGCGTACACGCGTCCGTCGCGGATCTCGTAGTCCTCCTCGAAGAGGTCGTACATGAGCGGCATGTGCGCCTGGCTCACCTCGAGGAGGTGGCAGTTGGGAAGCGCCATCGCGAGGTGGATGCTCGCCGCGAAGAGGACGCCGCTTCCCCACGCGTGGGGCGCGATCCGGAGTCCGCGGGCCGACGCCATCGCGGCGATTCGGCGGATCTCCGTGAACCCCCCGGCTCGCGCGACGTCCGGCTGGACGACGTCCATCGCGCGTTCCTCCATGAGGCTCAGGAAGTCGAAGCGGGTGAACTCGCGCTCGCCGGTCGCGATCGGGATGGTCGTGGACCGTCGCACCTCGGCCAGGCCGGCGTGATCGTCCGGCGAGACCGGCTCCTCGAACCACTCGATGTCGTAGGGCTCGAGGCGCTTTGCGAGCCGTTTGGCGGTCGAGACGTCGAGCGACCCGTGGGCATCGACCATGAGGTCGACGTCGTCTCCGATGCCGCGACGCGCCGCCTCGACGCGGATCACGGCGTTCTCGATGGAGAAGTCGTCCTCCCCGACGACGCGCATCTTCACGGCGTCGAACCCCCGTTCGGCGTAGCCGCGCATCTCCGTTTCGGCCCGTTCGCCGGGCGCCCAGCCGCCGCTCGCGTACGCCTGCACGTCGTCACGAACGGGGCCGAGGAGCGTGTAGACCGGCTGATCGAGGAGTTTTCCCTTCAGGTCCCAAAGCGCGATGTCGATCCCCGAGATGGCCTCGAGCGTGATCCCCCGTCGGTCCTCCCGCGGCTGTGAGTAGCCGCGTTCGAGCGACGGCTTCCACCGCGATCCGGCGTACATCCGCTCCCAGAGGCGTTCGGTGTAGAGGGGATCCGCATCGAGCAATTGCGGCGCAAGCTCGTGTTCGACGATGCTGGCGATCGTCGGCGGGGAGCCGAGCGCGGCTCCGACCCCCGTGGTTCCGTCCTCGGCCTCGACGAACACGAGAGTTGCGTCGGTCTTCACCTTGGTCCCGAGATCCGTCCGGTGGCGCTTCTCCTCCGGAACGGGATCGGAAACCGGCATCGCACGCACGTCCGTGATACGCATGCGGGTAGGCAACGTGGGTCGCGCGTAAATAGGTACCACACGAAGCCACGTTGTGGTCGAATACCGGTGACTCGATCACGGAAGTACGTCGAGGGATCACCGAAGCGCGTCGAGACGAGCGCCGAGCACGTCCCGCACCGCGCCGATCTCGTCTCCGACGCGGAGGATCCGATACCCGTCCTCGAGCGCGTTCTCGGCGTCGTCGACGCCGTGACGGGGCGCGCCGAGAGGTACTCCGGCGTCGAGACACGCCTCCTCGACGCGGTCGATCGCGGCGGTCACCTCGGGGTGGTCCGTCTCCTGTGGATACCCCATCGAGATCGAGAGGTCGGTCGGACCGACGAAGGCGAACCCGAGGTCGGGAACGGCGAGGATCTCCTCGAGGTTCTCGACGGCGGCCGCCGTCTCGATCATCGCGCCGACGAGGACCGTCTCGTCGGCTCGCTCCGTGAACCGTTCCGCGTCCGCGCCCCACGCCGCGGGACGGCCGCCGCCGAATCCACGGTTCCCCGGTTCACCGTCGTACTCGAACCGGGCCGCCCGCACGGCGCGTCGGACCTCGGCGGCGTCATCGATCTGGGGGACGAGGAGGCTCGTGACGCCGGCGCTCAACACCTTGTGGACGAGCGGCGGGTCGGCGTGGGGAACCCGCACGAGGAGTTCGACGTCCGCCGCCTCGGCCGCGCGGACGAGCGGATCGAGCGCCGTCGCGTCGTAGGGGCTCGCCCCGGCGTGTTCGAGATCGACCCAGACGAAGTCGTAGCCGAGCCGGCCGTACTCCTCGATCAGGATCGGCGACATCGAGTGGGTGCGGGCGCCGAGGGCCGTTCCACCAGACTCCAACCGTTCACAGACCGCGTTGTCGAGTGACATGGTGGTCGACTCATGAACCGGCGACAAAACGCTTTGGGTGGCGATCCCCCGACACCGCGAGCGGTGGACGCCGATCCGACGGAGGCGAGCTTATGAGGCCGGAGACGGAGGGGAACGTATGCGCGAACTCGAGTACGCCGAGGTGACACGTCGCGTCGTCGAACGGATGGGCGAACTGACCCCGGACGAGGAGGCCGTGGTCGTCGCCGATCCCGGGACCGTCGAGCTGGGACGAGCGCTCACCCGAGCCGCACGAGCGGCGGACGCGGACGGCACGCTGGCGATCGCTCCACGGCTCGACGGGCACGGGTCGGAACCGGTCGCCAGCGTCGCCGCCGCGATGACGGCCGCCGACGTCGTCTTCGTCGTCACCGAGCACTCGCTGGCCCATACCGCGGCACGAAAGGAGGCCGTCGCGAACGGCGCCCGCGTCGCGATCCTCAGGGGGGTCACCCCCGAGATGCTCGTCGAGGGGGCGATGACGGCGGACTTCGACGCCGTTCGGGAGACGACCGGGCTCGTCTGCGACGCGCTCGCGGCCGCCTCGGACGCCCGAGTCACCTCCCCGGAGGGAACGGACGCCCGGATGAGCCTCGACGGCCGTCCGTCGTTCCCGTTGGACGGGTTCTTCCACGACTACGGGTTCTCGAACCTCCCGCCCGGGCTCGCCGTTTCCTCTCCCGTCGAGGGGAGCGCCGAGGGACGCATCGTCGTCGATCACGCGGTGGACGGCATCGGAATGGTCGACGAACCCGTCGAACTGGACCTGGAGGCGGGTCGCGTCGTCGAGGTTCGCGGCGGGTCGTCGGCCGCGACGCTCCGCGAGACGCTCGACGGCGCCGACGACGGCGCTCGCAACCTCGCGGAGTTCGCTCCGGGAACGAACCCGGCGGCGCGGCTCACACCCAACCTCGCGGAGTGCAAAAAGCGCCTCGGCGTCCTCGACGTCGCCCTCGGCGACAACACGAGCATCGGCGGCACCGTCAAAAGCGGGATCCACGTCGACGCCGTCCTCACGCGACCGACGATCGAACTCGACGGACGGACGGTCCTGGCGGACGGCACCTACGACGAGGACGCGCTTCGGGCCGTCGCCGAGGGATGATCTCCGGAAAGGTCGGGTTTTAACTCGCCGTGGTTTGAGACGGTGAGCCATGAGACGGATCCACGCATCCGATCTGCGGCCGTTCGTGGCGGAGCTGGTGTCGGGACTCGACGCCTCCGAGGACGTCGCGGAGACGGTGGCGGAGTCGTTGGTCGAGGCGGACCTCCGAGGACACGGGTCACACGGCTCGATCCGGATGGGGACGAGCTATCTCGAGATGATCGAGACCGGGGAGATCCACCCCCGCGCGACGCCGGAACTCGAGCCGTTGAGCGGGGTGACCGCCCAGGTCGACGGGAACGGGCAGTACGGCCAGGTCGTCGGTCGACGTGCGGTCGAGGCCGGGATCGAACTCACGGAGGACCGTGACGTCGCGATGGTCGGCGTCCGGGACGCCTCCCACCTCGGTCGAATCGGCGAGTGGGCCGAACGAGCCGCCGAGGCCGGACGCTGTTTCGCCGCGTTCGTCAACACCGGCGGAACCGACCCGCTCGTCACGCCGCCGGGGAGCGCCGACCGGCTCTTCTCGACGAACCCGCTGGCGTTCGGCGTCCCCTCGTTCGGCGCGCTCCCCCATCCGATCGTCCTCGACATGGCGACGAGCCAGGTCGCCCACGGGAAGGTGACGAAGCGGGCCGTCGAGAATCGACCGCTTCCGGAAGGGTGGGTCGTCGACGAGGCGGGCGAGATCGTCACCGACTCCGACGAGTACGAGGAGGCCGGACGCGGCGCGTTGATGCCGCTCGGGGGGCTCACCAGCGGACACAAGGGGTTCGGCCTCGCCATGATCGCGGAGCTGTTCGCCGGAATCGTCGGCGATCACCCGGTGACGGGCCAGGGCGGCGGCGAGTGGGTGAACAACGGCGCGATGTTCGTCTTCGCCGACCCGGACGGGTTCTCGAACGAGGCGGCGAACCGCGAGCGCGTCGAGGCGCTCGCGGGGATGATCCGCGACGCCGAGGGACCGGACGCGGTGCCGATGGGCCCGTCCGCGAAGGGCGACCGCGCGCGCATCCCGGGCGAGCCCGAACACGAGACGAGGGAGAAACGGCTGGCGGAGGGAATTCCGTTCCACGAGGAGACCCTCGAACTGCTCGCGGACGTCGCCCGGGAGGTCGATGCGGAGGCGGCGATCCCCGACTCGTTCGGGGTCTGAGTCAGTCTCTGTGTCGGGAATCACTGCAGTCGCTTCGTCGTCTCGACGAGCGGGTGGCGGGCGTAATCGACGACCTCGACGTCCGAGAGCGACTCCAGGCCGGCCTCGCTGGCGGTCCGAGCCATTCCCAACTCGACGCGCTCGGAGAGGACGACGACGTAGGCATCCATCTCCTCGAGCCCCAGGTCCTGGGCCGCCATCACGCGGTGGTGGCCGTCGGCGAGGAACAGCTCGCCGTCGTTGTCGATCACGACGAGGGGTTCGGCGAGCCCGTTCTCGAGTTCGTACTTGCGTCCCTCGAGCTCGTCGGCGTAGACGCGTTCCTGGGTCGGGGTGAGCCGGTCGAGGCGAACCGTTCGGCGGTCCTCCTCGAGGTCGATCCCGTGGATCTGCTCGAGGGTGCGCATCAGCTTGCCGACCTTTCCGGGCGTGGCGCGTTCGATCTGTGACCGGACGACGTCGGTGTTCGAGATGATCCCGACGAGGTTCCCCGCGTCGTTGACGACCGGCAGCTTCTGGATCCCGGATCGGAGGATCACACGGGCGACGTCGTTGATCGCCATGTCCGGATGGGCGACGATCAGGTCGTTGCTCATCACCGTGAATATCTGGGCCTCCTCGTCGGCCAGGAGCAGGTCGCGAGCGGAGACGAAGCCCTCGACGGTCCGGCCGTTCGTGACCGGAAAGCCGTTGTGGCCCTCGTTGTCGACGACGCGCTGGGCCACCTCGCCGATCGTGTCGTCGGGCGAGACCGTCTTCACCTCGCGCGTCATGTACTCGGCGACGGTCGGCTTCCGACTCATTGGACCACCTACGTCGGAGACGACCTAAAAGGGTGGGGGAGAGGGGCGGCGAGGGAACGCCGGAACGACGCCTCGATCACCGCGACGTCGCGCCCGAGGAGGGGAACCCGCGCTCCTCTGTGAGCACGGCGAGGACGTACCACGCGATCGCGATCAACACGATCGTGCCGCCGGCCGGAAGCCCGGTGGCGTAGCCGACGAGCAACCCCGTTATCACGGATATCTCCCCGATAACGACGGCCAGGTAGAGCGCCTCACGGAAGCTCGAGGCGACCTGCGAGGCGGCCGCCGTGGGAACGACGAGCATCGCGGCGACGAGGATCACGCCGAGCACCTGCATGGATCCGACGACGACGAGCGCCGTGAGGACGATGATCAACGTGTTGTACGCGGAGACGTCGAGGCGGGCCACGCGGGCCGCCTGTTCGTCGAAGGTGACGTACAACAGCTGTTTGTACCGGCTCGCGACGGTCGCGATCACGAACGCCGAGATGGCGACCATCAGCCAGGCGCCGCCGACGGGGACGAACGAGATGTTGCCGAAGAGGAACGAGTCGATGTTCAACCCGGAGAAGCCGCCGCCCCACGAGATGACGATGGTGCCGAGCGCGAACGATCCGGTGAGCATTATCGCGATGGGCACGTCGCCGTAGGCGGCGGCGTGTTCGGCCAGCCACTCGACGGCGAGCGCGCCGAGGACGGCGGCGACGAGCGCCGAGAGCAAAAGCGGGGCCGACCAGTCGGTGGCGCTCGCGACGAGCAGCCCGACCGCGACCCCCGCGAAGGCCGTATGAGCCAGGGTCTCGCCGATGAGCGCCATCTCGCGGTGGACGATGTACATCCCGACGAGCGGCCCGACGACGCCGATGAGCGCACCCGTGACGAGCGAGTACCAGACGAACCGGAACGCGAACAGCTCCAGGCCGGTGACGGCGCCGAACGCGCGACCCGCGAGCACGACGAACGCCGCGAACCCGCCGCCGGAGAGCCCGAGCGTGCCGAGAGCGTCGCTCACCATGAACGCGAGCAGGAACGCGATCAGGACCGCGACGACCGCGATGAGTCCGCGGAGCAACCGAAATCGGGTAGTGTCGTGGCGCATGGTGAATCCGTTCCGCTCGCCTCAGTGGTGGTGGTGGACGACCGTGCCGGTCGCGCCGTAGGCGCGCTCCAGCGCGTCGCTCTCGACGAACGACTCCGTGTCGCCGTGGTGGTACAGCTCGCGGTTGAGACAGGCGATCCGCTCGGCGCGGTCGGTGACGACCCCGATGTCGTGTTCGATCAGGACGATCGCGATCCCCTCCTCGTTGAGCTCCTCGAGGAGCCCGTAAAACCGGTCGCGCGATTCGGCGTCGACGCCGACGGTCGGCTCGTCGAGGGCGAGGAGATCGGCCTCCGAGGCGAGCGCCCTGGCGATGTAGGCCCGCTGGCGCTGGCCGCCGGAGAGGGCGTTGATGCGCCGGTCTCGGAGGTCGAGCACGTCCACGCGCTCCATGGCCTCCTCGATTATTCGCCGGTCGTCCGATCGAAGCCGTCCCGAGCCGCGGTGTGGGTACCGACCCATCTCGACGACCTCCTCGACGGTGACCGGCATCGTCGAGCCCTTCTGGGTCGCCTGCTGGGCGACGTAGCCGATCCGGTGGCCGTCCTCGAACGAGGAGACGGGCTCGCCGAACAGCCGGATCTCGCCCGAGTCCGGCTCGAGCAGGCCCAACATGAGGTGGAGGAGGGTCGTCTTGCCGGAGCCGTTCGGGCCGATGAGCCCGAGAAACTCGCCGTCCGCGACGTCGATCGAGACGTCGTCTACGGCGACGGTGTCGCCGTATGTGTAGGTGACGTCCCGGACGGACACGACGGCGTTCACGCGTTGATCCCGAGCGCGGCTTGCAGCGCCGGGAGGTTTATCCTTTCCATCTGTTCGATGTAGCCCCAGCCCCGGTCGTTCCACTCGGCCGTCGTCCCCTCCGCCGGGGAGATGCGGCGGATCTCCGAGGCGTTCGAGTCGCCAATGATGGCGTTCGCCAGATCGGCCGACCCGAAGTGATCGACGAGGATCACGTCGATATCGTTCCGGTCGACGACGCCGACCGTCTCCTGTATCTCCTCTTGGGTCGGCTGTGCGTGCGGCGAGACGCCCTGCGGGGAGTGAATCTGCAATCCGTAGCGCTCCGCGAGATACTGGTAGGAGTCGTGGCTGGCGACCACGACGGTATCGCGCTCGCGGTCCGCGAGCCCCTCCTCGAAGGTCCGATGCAACTCGTCGAGCCGGTCGAGGTAGGCCTGTCCGTTTTCGGCGTAGACGTCCTCGTCGTCCGGATCGGCCGCCTGAAGCCCCTCGATGACGTTCTCGACGCTCTCGGCGGCCAGGACGGGGTCGGTCCAGTAGTGGGGATCGAAGTCGCCGTGGCGGTCCGCCGCGTCGTCGTGAGCGCCGTCCGAATGATCCTCCTCCTCCACGTGATCGTCGCCCTCCGTGTGTGTGTTGTCGTCCTCGTGTGTGTGGTCGTCCTCGTACTCGCGAAGCTCGATGCCCTCGAGGACGTCGACGAGTTCGACCTCGGGATGGTCGCGTTCGATGGTCTCGGCGGCGTCGAGGGCCCACCGCTGGAATCCCTCCACGTCCATGTAGAGGAACGCCCGGTGGGAGGCCACTTCCGTCGGGAGGTCCGGGCCGGGCTCGTAGCGGTGGCCCATCGTCCCGGGCGGGACCGGGTTCTCGACCGGGAAGACCTCGCCGCCGACGTGGCGCGCGAAGTCGTAGAGCGTGAAGAAGGCCGCATAGCCGCCGTCATCGAGCGTCTCCTCGCCGGCGATCTCCCGAAGCCGACCCGTGCATCCGGAGAGCGCCCCGGCGGCGAGCACGCTCGCCGTCCCCGAGAGCAGTCGGCGTCGCGTCCGTTTCATACCCACGGATCAGTCGTCCTCGCTTATGAATGTTATTATTGAGAACAAGATTTTTAATAACAAATCGTATCTTTGGAGTCTGTGTTAATATTCCGTCGCGTCGCCCCCGTCGGACGAGCGAGATGCTCCAATGGAAGACGCGAGGGATCGCAAAGAGGGGAGCGGGGAGTAGGAAACGGAAAGGGGGTGTGGAGAGCGGAAATCGGGGCGGGAGGCGGAAAGTGGAACGTTTTCGGCGGTTCGGTGGCAGGTCGCCGGATCCGTGCGGCCGTTCGGGTCCGTGATCGGCGCGGGCGATCCGTGCCGTCGATCAGTGCGAGTGACCCAGCGCGTCCTGGAGGGATTCGCCGAACCGCTCCTCGAAGAGCTCCTCGGCGGTGTCGTTGATCTCCTGGACGTCCTCGGGGACGTCGCCCTGCGAGTGGTGGGTGATGGCGTGTGCCTGCTGGGCCATCACGTTCAACAGCATGTCGGTGACGACGCGGGTCGGCCGCTCGCCCTGGTCGGAGAGCATGTCGACGAGCCCCGCGGGCAGCTCGACTGTGTCCTCGTCGCCGTCGGGTCCGGTCACGGTGTAGGTCTCGGTCTCGGCCATACTTCCCCCTCGTCATCGGGACGTAAGGGTCTGTGGGAATCGGTCGAGGTGCCCGACGTCGCGGCCGTCCCTCGAGTCGAACCTCTTTAAGCGTCGCCGCCGAAACCCGACTCAACCGATGGAGCTACTCGTCGTCGGCGCCGGGGAGATGGGGCGGTGGATCGCCGACACGGTCGCGTCCGTGGAGGATGATCCGGCCGTCTCCGTGACCTTCACCGACCTCGATCCGGAGCGTGCACGCTCCGCCGCAAAGGCCCGTGACGCTCGGGTGCTGGATCCGGAGGCGATCGTGGATTCGGTCGGGGACGAGGGGCCGATCGCGGGGCAGGACGAGGAGCCGATCGCGGGATCGGAGGCGACCTTCGACGTCGTCTGTCTGGCCGTCCCCATCTCGGCTGTCGAGCGGGCGATCGCGACGTACGCCCCGACGGTCGAGGAGGCGATGATCGACGTCTCGGGCGCGATGGCCGAGCCGATCGCGGCGATGCGCGAGCACCTCGACCCGTCGACCGAGCGCGCCAGCCTGCACCCGCTTTTCGCCCCGCCGCGCGTCCCCGGCAACGTCGCAGCGGTCGTCGACGAGGGGGGACCGACGGTGGATCTCGTGCTCGAGGCGATCGAGGCCGGGGGGAACGACGTCTTCGAGACCACGGCGGCCGAACACGACGACGCGATGGAGACGGTCCAGGCGGGCGCACACGCCGCGATCCTCGCGTGGCGCCTCGCCGGCGACGACGTCCGCGAGGAGTTCCACACGCCGGTCTCCGCCCTGCTCGACGATCTCGCCGACACCGTCACGGAGGGCTCTCCAGAGGTGTACGCGGAGATCCAACGTGCCTTCGACGGCGCGGAGGGAGTGGCCGGGGCGGCAGCCGATATCGCCGACGCCGACTTCGAGGAGTTCGCCGACCTGTACGAACGAGCCCGCGGCGACGCACCCGAACGCGAGCGACACGGATGAACGGAGCGAGTCGAACGCGGAAAGGCGATCACGACGACGGGGCGGAACGCCGATCGAGGACCACGGAGATAACGAAGACCACGAAGACCACCATGACCAGAAAAACGGACACTGAACGTGGAGTTCGAGGCGTCACGATGGACGCGACCGACGGGTGGCGTCCATGATCGACAGGGACGCGGTCCGGGACGCCGCGAGGTACCTCCGGCGGGTTCGCCCGATCGATCCGGACGAGATCTCGGAGTACGTCGAGGGCGGAGCCCACCCGGCGGTCGTCGAACGCGTCCTTCGCGAGGAGGCCTACGACCTCGGGCTTCGCGAGGGCGAGGACGGGACGTTCGTCCCGATCGAGGACGGCCCGGCCTCGCCGCCGGGGTGGGGGCCCGAGGCGCTCCCCGAGCGGTACGCGTTCGCCCTCAAGGACCGTCTCGTGGGCGAGTTCGGCGCGAACTGGCACGACGGGGAGTCGGGAGACGAGCTTCGGGAGGCGATCCGGCGGCTCAAGCGCGATTACTACTACGAGAATCACGTCGAGTACGACCGGATCGCGGCGCTCGGATACGCGATCTACCACCTCGCGGACTACTACGCCGCGATCGGCTACGTCCTCGACGACCTCGCGGCGAACGGCCTGCTCGGACGGCGCCTCCGCGTGCTCGACGTCGGCGCGGGCGTCGGCGGCCCGGCACTCGGGCTCCACGATTACCTCCCCGACGACGCGCTCGTGGAGTACGTCGCCGTCGAGCCGAGCGCCGCCGCGGACGTGCTCTCCGACCTCCTCGCGGAGACGGAGCGGAACTTCCGGACGACGATCCGTCGCGAGACCGCGGAGTCGTACTTCGGCCTGGAGGACGACCGCGAAGACGGGACCGAGGACGGCAGCGAAGGCAAGTCCGAGAACGACGGCCAAGACGAGGGTACACCCAGGAAGCCCTTCGATCTGGTGCTGTTCGGGAACGTCCTCTCGGAGCTTTCCGACCCGGCCGCGGTCGTCAATGCGGCGCTTTCGTCCACCGCGTCGGACGGGTCCGTGATCGCGCTCGCGCCCGCGGACCGGAACACGGCGATCGGGCTTCGAGAGATCGAACGCGCGGTCACCACGTCCGGGAACTCCGCGCAGGCCACCGTCTACAGTCCGACGCTCAGTCTGTGGCCCGACGCCACAGCGAGCGATCGAGGCTGGTCCTTCGACGTCCGTCCGGACCTCGAGGTGCCCGCGTTCCAGCGCCGGCTCGACGAGGCGGCCGATCGCGGCCCGACCGACGAGCCGGGCGAGTTCGAGAACGTCGACGTCCAGTTCGCCTACTCGATCCTCCGCACCGACGGGACCCGCCGCGTCGACGTCCACGCGAGTTCGCAGCGCCACATGCGAATGTCGGAGACCGACGCGCACGTCACCGACCGCGTGAACCTCCTCGCGGTCAAGTTGAGCCACGACCTCGCCGACGGCGGAAACCCGATCTACCTGATCGGGGACGGCTCCCAGTCGTTCGACCACTACGCGGTGTGCACGCGCGAGACCTCCTTGAACCGGACGCTCTCGGAGGCGGGATACGGCGCGGTGTGCGCCTTCGAGAACGCGCTCGTCCTCTGGAACGACGACGAGGAGGCGTACAACCTGGTGATCGACGACGAGGCGGTCGTCGACCTCGTCGCGCCGGCGGCGTGAGGACGTGACGTAACGATGTGGGGTGACGGATGTGACTCCGTCCCGCGACCCGCCTCACAGCGCCGGCGTCTCGATCCGGGCGGCGATCCGTCGCACCGCGGGGAACAGCGCGATCGCGATCGCGATCTCCATGCTCCCGACGACGAGGAACGCCGTCAGGTAGTCGAACCCCTCGGTGACCGTGCCGCCGACGAGGAAGCCGGTCAGGAAGCCGAGGGAGCCGAACACGTTGAACAGACCCATCGCCGCGCCGCGCTCGTCGACGCCGACGAGGTCGGTGACGAGCGCCATCGTCGCGGGAGCGACGAGCGCGCCGCAGACGCCGACGAGCACCATCGCGCCGGCCGCGATCGGGTAGGTCGGCGCGAGCCCGACCGCGATGATGACGAAGCCGTAGGCGACGGAACCGACCACGACGGGGAGGAACCGGCCGATCCGATCGGAGAGCACGCCCATCGGATACTGGAGGAGCGCGAACGGGACGAAAAACAGCGCGAGCGTGACCCCGGCGCCGAACGCCGACAGCGAGAAGGCACCCTCCTGGAAGTAGTAGACGCCGACGAGCGCGAAGAAGCCGGCGGTCAGCCGGTCGATGAACCCGAACGCGAACGGGACGAGAAGCGCGGGGACGGCACGGATCCGGGCGAACACCTCGCGGAATCCGGGATCCTCGTCGATCGGGGTCGAGGTTTCCGGGGTCGGAGCCTCCGGGTTCGGAACCTCCGGGCTCGAGGTTTCCGGGCTTGAGGCACCATCCCTCGTTTCGGACGCCTGGATCCGCCGTGTCACCGTCCGATCCGCCACCGTCGAGGCGAGGAGACCCGCCGCGGCGAGGACGCCGGCGCTCGCGTAGATCGGGTAGAACGGATCGAGATCCGCCAGGCCGCCGCCGACCACGGAGCCGAGCGCCGCGCCGAGACCGATCGCCACGCCCGCGGCGCCCATGTTCCGGCCGTGCCCGCCGCCGAGATCCATGAGCATGGTGATGGCGAGCGAGAAGGCGCCGATCGTGAGCGCCCCGCCCGCCACGCGAACCCCGAGCGCCTCAGAGAACCCGAACCCGAGACGCGGCGCGGCCGCGAGCGTCAGGTAGGCGAGCGACCCGCCGACCGCCCCGGTCACCACGAGCGGGCCGCGGCGGCCGAGCGCGTCGCTCGCGGCGCCCCACGGACCGGCGAAGGCGACGAAGGCGGCGAACTCGGCGACGAGGAACCACATCCCGGCGCTCACGCCCGCCGGGGCACCGAGGGCCACCACGATGTCCGGGACGCCCGGGTAGACGAGCACCTGGGAGACGAGCACGAGCCAGACGACCCCCGCGAGACGCCGGCGGGCGGCGCCGTCGCGGTCGGCCGTTTCGGCGTCGATTCCTTTCGCCCCCCGATCGCCGTCCGTCTCGGCGTCGCCGCGATCGGAACGCGCGCCGGCGATGGAGCTCGCGAGTCGAACCGCGATCGACGAGTCGTTCGAAGGCCTGGAGGGAACGATCCGTGTCATCGGTGTGTCATCGACGGGCCCTCTCGGGCCGCGATCCGCGGGACCGGCGGTCAGCGCGCGGCGTCGATCGCATCTGAGACGGCCGACGCGGTCGGTTCGGAGACGGCCTCGCCGTCGACGAAGACCGTCGGGGTCGCCTCGACGCCGCGTTCGACGCCGGCGTTTCGGTCGGACTGGAGGACCGCGTCGTAGGTGCCGTACTCCCCGTCCGCGATCGCGACACAGGGGTCGCCGCCGGCCTCCTCGGCGGCGTAGCCGACGACGTCCCACGAGTACTCCTCGTGGTGTTCGAAGGCGACCTGCGCGAACTCGAAGAACGCCTCCGCGCCCTGGCGGTCCTGGACGCCGCGGGCCGCGTTGGCGACGCCGTACGACCAGGTCTCGTCGACCGGGATCGGCAGGTCCCAATGTTGGTACCGGACGATGCCCTCGTCGACGTAGTCCTCCTTGATCGTCGGGAACTCCTCGGTCTTCCACCTCGCACAGTGGGGACACGCGAAGTCCTCGAAGGAGGCGACGACGATCCCCGCGTCCGGATCGCCGAGGGCGGGCCTCGGAAGCTCGGAGACCGTCTCCTCGGGCTGGTCGGCGTCACAGTCGTACTCGGGGACCTCGGAGTCCGAGCCGCCGAGACAGCCGGCGAGACCGAACGCCGTGGCGGCGCCGGCGGCCGAGAGAAACGTGCGACGGGAGCGGCGCATGTACGTCGTTCGGCGAGCCGGACACTTAGCCTCTCCGAGACGGGACTCCGGCGGCGATCAAACCCGTTTGGAACGCGCCTCCCGGACTCCCGCTCCGTCGCGGACCTTGTCCTCACAGTCGGGACAGACGCGGACGTTCTCGAGCCCGGGCGGGGCGAACACTCTCACGTACCGCTCGGTGACGAACGAGCCGCAGTTCCTACAGTTCGGCATACGTTGACACGTTGGGAATCGTCAACCGTAGTGCTTTGGGCCGAGGCGGATGTGACCGATGCACATTCAACCAGGGAGTCGTTCAACCACCGCGGATTCATACGTTCGGGCACCCTACCGTCCACCATGAGCGAGGAACGCGACTCGAAGCTGGGGCGGACGGACGACGGGGACGAACCGGGTGCGCTCGCCACCTTCGGCGGCGGATGCTTCTGGTGTGTCGAGGCGGCCTTCGAGGAGCTTTCGGGCGTCGAGTCCGTCACCTCCGGGTACGCCGGCGGCGAGGCCGAGGACCCGAGCTACAGGGAGGTCTGTACGGGAACGACCGGTCACGCGGAGGTCGTCCAGATCGAGTACGATCCGGAGGCCATCGGATACGGGGACCTGCTCGAGGTGTTCTTCACCGTCCACGACCCGACCCAGCTGAACCGACAGGGGCCGGACGTGGGCACGCAGTATCGGTCGATAATCCTCACCCACGACGACGAACAGCGGCGACTGGCCGAGGAGTACGTCGAGGCGCTGGAGGCGGAGGGAGGCTACGACGATCCCGTCGTCACCGAGATCGAGCCGCTCGAGACCTTCTGGCGCGCCGAGGAGAAACACCAGAACTACTTCGAGAAGAACCCACAGGACGCCTACTGCCGGATGCACGCGCAGCCGAAGGTCGAGAAGGTGCGCGAGCGGTTCCGTGAAGCCGTCGCGAAGTGATCTGGCCGCCGTCGCGAACTGATCGGACGGGGGCAAAACGGCCGGGGACCTCCGACAGAACGGTACATCTTTGAGCCGTGCCACGAACCGTCGGACATGGTTACGCTGGGACTGGTCGTCGCGCGGTTCAACGACTCGGTGACCGAGCCGATGGCGGCCGCGGCTCGCGAGGCGGCGGGGGAGCGGGACGCGGAGATCGCCAGGGAGGTCGCCGTCCCGGGAGCCTACGACGCCCCCCTCGCGGCCGACCGGCTCGCGCGGCGCGAGGACGTCGACGCCGTCGTCGTCGTCGGCGCGATCGTCACCGGCGACACGGACCACGACCGCGTAATCGGCGCCGCGGCGGCCGAGAAGCTGACCGAGGTGAGCCTCGAGCGGGACACCCCGGTGACCTTCGGGGTCAGCGGCCCCGGCATGTCCGGCGCGGAGGCCCGCGAGCGGATCGAGAAGGGCGCCGAGGCGACACACGCCGCGATCGACCTCCTCGCGGAACTCCCGCGGCCCCACGAACGGTAGGCCCCACACGACATCGACAACCGATCGTCCACATCGACTGGCCGAGACGACGACACCGACCGACCGAAACGACGACAGCGACCGAGACCACCACACCGCGTCACATCACCGACACGACAACGATGACCTACGACTTCACGGACCGAATCCAGCGCGTAGAGCCGAGCGCGACGCTCGCGATCTCAAACCTCGCGGCCGAAAAGGAGGCCGAGGGGGCCGACATCGTCGACCTCTCGGTCGGCGAGCCCGACTTCGACACCCCCGAACCCATCGTCGAGGCGGGAAAGGCGGCCCTCGACGCCGGCCACACGGGCTATACGTCCTCGAACGGGATCCCCGACCTGCGGGACGCGATCGCAAAGCGGCTCCGGTCGAACGGGATCGACGCGGAGTCCGACGAGGTGATCGTCACGCCCGGAGCCAAGCAGGCGCTCTACGAGACCGTCCAGACGCTCGTCGACGACGGCGACGAGGTCGTGCTTCTCGATCCCGCCTGGGTCTCCTACGAGGCGATGGTCAAGCTCGCCGGCGGCGAGTTGACCCGCATCGATCTCGCCCCGCACGACTTCCAGCTCGAGCCCGCGCTCGACGAGCTCGAGGCGGCCGTCTCGGCGGACACGGAGCTGCTCGTCGTGAACTCGCCGTCGAACCCGACCGGCGCCGTCTTCTCGGAGGCGGCCCTGGAGGGCGTCCGCGATCTGGCCGTCGAGAACGACGTGAGCGTGATCGCAGACGAGATCTACGAGCGGATCACCTACGGCGTCGAGCCGACCTCGCTTGCCTCCCTCGATGGGATGGCCGACCGAACGGTCACGATTAACGGTTTCTCGAAGGCCTACTCGATGACCGGCTGGCGGCTCGGCTACCTGCACGCGACCGAGGAGCTCGTCTCGCAGGCCGGCAAGCTTCACTCCCACTCCGTCTCGTGTGCGACGAACTTCGTCCAGCACGCCGGCGTCGAGGCGCTCGAAAGCGTGGAGACGGAGGTGACGGAGATGCGCGACGCCTTCGAGTCGCGACGCGACCTGCTCGTCGATCTGCTCGAGGAGCACGGCGTCGACGTCGCCGTCCCCGACGGCGCCTTCTACATGATGATCCCGGTCGACGCGGACGACCAGGCGTGGTGTGAGGCCGCGATCGAGCAGGCTCACGTCGCCTGCGTGCCGGGATCGGCGTTCAACGCGGCGGGCTACGCGCGCATCTCCTACGCCGCAAGCGAGTCCCGGCTCCGCGAGGCCGTCGAGCGGCTCGCCGAGAACGACCTGCTGTAGGCGTCGAGCCGCCGGCGGAAGACGGGATGGGACCCGGAAAGCGTGACGAACGAAATCGGGTTCGGAATCGACCTCGTCGGAGACCCGAAATCGGCGATCGCCGCCGCCCACCGCTATCCCTTTTAGTGCGGGGTCACATTCCCCGCGTATGAGCGACGAGCGGGCGGTACTCGACGTACTGACGACGAACGCTCGAGAGGACGTCTCCGACATCGCCGCACAGACGGGCCTCGAGGAGGGGGCCGTCGAGGAGGCGATCGCGGACCTCGAGCGGCGCGGGGTCGTCCACGGCTACCAGGCGGTCGTCGACTGGGACCGGATCGACGACGGCGGCGTTCGCGCGATCGTCGAGCTCAACGTCGCGCTCGACCGGGAGACGGGCTACGAGGAGATCGCGGATCGGATAGCGAAGTTCCCGGCGGTCCACGCGCTCCATCTCGTCTCCGGGAACTACGACTTCGCCGTCGAGGTGACCGGCGACTCGATGCAGGACGTCTCCGGATTCGTCTCCGAGCAGGTCGCGCCGATCCCGGAGGTCACCCAGACGGTGACCCACTACATCATGGAGACCTACAAGGACGGCGGGATCCGCTTCGGCGACCGCGACGACGACGACCGGCTCTCGGTGTCCCCATGAGGCTCGCCGACCGCGTGATCGACCTCCCGGAGTCCGGAATTCGGGAGTTCTTCGAGCTGGCGGAGGCTCGCGACGACGTCATCTCGCTCGGGGTCGGCGAGCCGGACTTCTCCGCGCCGTGGGCGGCCCGCATGGCCGCGATCGACTCCCTCGAGCGCGGGCGGACCTCCTACACCTCGAACCGGGGACTCCGGGAGCTTCGCGAACGGATCGCAGAGCACCACCGCCACCAGTACGACCAGGTCTACGACCCCGACGAGGCGGTCCTCGTCACGACCGGCGCGAGCGAGGCGGTCGATCTGGCCTTCCGCGCGCTCGTCGATCCGGGCGACGTCGTCGCGGTCCACGATCCGACCTACATCTCCTACGGGCCGGGCATCGAGCTGGCCGGCGGCGAGCCGCTTTCGGTCCCGACGCGGGCGGCCGACGACTTCGCGCTCACCCGTGAGCGCCTGGAGGCGGCCGGCGCCGAGCGGGCCGACGCGCTCGTGTTGTGTTACCCGAACAACCCGACCGGGGCGGTCATGACCGAGTCCCAGCTCGCCGAGGTCGCCGGGTTCTGTCGCGAACACGACGTCCGGGTGATCGCCGACGAGATCTACTCTGCCCTCACCTACGAGGGCGAGCACGCCTCGATCGCGACGCAGCCGGGAATGCGCGAGCGCACGATCGTGATAAACGGCTTCTCGAAGGCCTACGCGATGACGGGGCTCCGTCTCGGATACGCGATGGGGCCCGCCGAGACGATCGACGCGATGAACCGGATCCACCAGTACACGATGCTTTCGGCCCCGACGACCGCCCAGTACGCCGCGATCGAGGCGCTTCGGTCGTGTGCGGACGACGTCGAGGAGATGGTCGAGGAGTACGACCGACGCCGCCGGTTCGTCCACTCGCGGTTCCGCGAGATGGGCCTGGACTGCTTCGAGCCGCGGGGTGCCTTCTACGCGTTCCCCGACTGCGGCGGGGACGATGAGGCGTTCGCCGCGGAGCTGCTGGAGGCCGAAGGTGTCGCCGTCGTTCCCGGCTCGGTCTTCGGCGAGGGCGGCAGGGGACACCTCCGCGTGTCGTATGCGACGAGCATGCGCGAACTCAAGCGGGCGACGGAGCGGATAGAGTCGTTCCTCGCGACCGAGTGGTCGGTGACGGCGTGACCGAGCGATCCGTGACGGCGTGACCGACGCCCGACCACTTCACGGCTCGCCGGCGGTCGAGGTCGTTCGAGCGAAACCGTTAGACGCGCTCGATGCGTGAACTACTGACACATGACACGGGAAGTGACCCACGTCTCGGACGGTCCGGCGAAGCTGGACGCCGACGACATGGGCGAGGACGGACTGATATTCGTCTGTGAGTGCGGCCTCTCGGACGAGCGGCCGCTTTGTGACGGGTCCCACAGGGCGACGAGCGACGAGGAGGAGGGGACCCGCTACAAGTACGACGGGGACGATCGACGCGTCGTCGAGGAGATCGTCTACGCGGACGACACGGAGTGACCGCCGGAAACCGTCTACAGGACGTCCATCTCCCCGAGCCGCTCGGGGAGGTAGGTGTCGGTGACGAAGTCGAGGCCCCGGCTGGCGAGCGCCTGCTGTTCGGACTTCTTGCCGATGTCGAGTTGCAGTTCGATCTGCTCCTCCCAGTAGTCGGTCTGGAAGCGCGGGTCCTCGAGTTCGGACTCGAGGGCGCTGACGTCGGAGTCGGAGAGCGGATCGCTGGGCAGGTCGTACTCCACGATGTCCTCCGGGCGAATGCCGATGAACCGCGCCGCCGGCGTCGCGAGGTACTCCGAGAGATGGGCGGACTTGATCGAGCCGTACGCCACCGAACCGAAGATGCGGTAGGACCACGGGTCGCCGTCCGTGAAGACGACCACCGGGAGGCCGAGTTCGTCGTTGAGTCGTCTGGTGATCCGACGGGTCGCGCGTGCCGGTTGGCCCTTGAGGTGGACCACGAGGCAGTTGTACTCCTCGTCGAAGCCGTTCTCGACGAGCCGGTCGCGCATGCCGCCGGTCTCGACACAGAGGACGAAGTCGATGTCGTGCTCGAGGAACTCGATCATGTCCGGGTTGTTGGGGATCTGATAGCCGCCCTCCCCGACGTCCTCCTGACAGTGGATCTCGCGTTCGCCGCGGCGGGTCTGCTCGCGGAGCTCCAGCGGGCCCATCAGGGTCGCACCCGACTCCTCGGGACGCATGTGGAAGTCCTCGCGGGTGACTCCGGAGACGATCTCCAGGTCCTCGACGAGGTCGTTCGATTCGTCCTGGCTCGTGAACTGCGCCTCGTCGTTGTCCCACGACTCGGAGAGGTAGTACAGCTCACGCAGCGTGGACGAGCGCCCCTCCTCGAGCTGGTCGGCCAGGAACTCGATCGTGTAGACCGCCTTCAACAGCTTTCGTGCCCCGCGGACGGAGTTGGCCGTCCGCGTCGAGGTGCGGTCGCCGTAGGTCCAGACGCCGCTTTCGGGGTCGTACTCGATGTTGCTCTTGGTCCGCGTGGGCAGGGTCATCTCCGGGATCCGCCCGCCCGCGAACTGGTCGTAGAACTCCGCCGCCAGGTCGATCAGCTGCTCTCGCGCTTGTTTTTCGTCGGTTGCCATCAGGCGTTCACCGTGAGTTTCTCGGTCTCGACGCCGTCGACGCTCACGTCGAAGTCGGCGTCGTCCGATACCGTGTAGGTCACCGTCTCCTCGTCGCCGGCCGCGACGGTCGGCGTCCACTGGAGGAACCACTCGCCGTCCATGTCGACGACGGTCCCGGCGGAGGGGTCGATCGGCTCACCGGAGACGATGTCCGTGATCTCGAGGTCCTCGTTCGTGTCCGAGTGGTTCTCGACGCGGAGCGTGACGGTTATCTCGTCGTTCTCGGCGTCGAGCTCGCGCTCCACGCTCACGTTGTTCATGATGCGCGCGAGCGCGCCGTCGATGTCGGGACGCTCACGGCCCGTGACCTCCGCGACCTTGTCGGCCATCTCCGGGAGGATCCGGCCGAGGACGTCCTGTTTCTCGCGGCGCTTCTGCATCGAGCGTCGCTTGTTGAGGAACGACTTCAGCTCGCGGGCCGCCTCGCGGATGGCGAGTTCGATCTCGTCTTCGATCTCCGGGACGTTCGCGATCGCGTCCTTCGACTCGCTCGTGAACGGAACGTTCGTCGAGGCGACGTGGATCATGATCACCGCGGGTCCGTTCGGGACCCCGCTGCCGCCGGGCTGGTCGAGCCCGTAGTTGCGCCAGCCGATGGACTTCACCACGTCCGTGGTCGCGCAGGCGCCGCGCTGGTAGACGAGCGGGACCCGGTTCGCGAACCGGAGGATCGAGGCGCTTCCGTCCTGGATCTCGCCGCCGTAGGCGATCCCCGCCTCGACGATGAAGGGGTCGCCGCCGTGGACCTCGGCGTCGCGCGTGGCGGCGGCGTAGAAGTCGGCGTCGTACTCCTTGCGGAGTCCCGCCTCGACGAGTTCGGCCGTGATCGGGGCCAGACAGTCGGTCGGCGGGGCCAGGATGTCGGTCTCGCGCATCGCCTCCAGCAGGTCGGCCGCGGCGTCGCGGTCCGCGGCCACCGCGGTCACGTTCGGGACCTCGTCGGGCACGGTCCGCATGAGCGACCAGAGCGCGTCGACGACGTTCTCGCGGGCCGTCCCGCCGAAGCTCACCTCGCGTTGATCGACGACGAACGACGCGGCGTCGGCGATCTCCCGCACCAGTTCGTCACGGGTGAGCCGGAACCGCTCGTCGCCGTGGTTGGCGAGCCGACGCGCGAGCGCCTCGGCGACCGCCCGAACCGTCTCGTCGTCCTTCCGGGTGCTCGTGGCGTCCTCGATGATGGCGTGGAGGTCGTCGGTGAGGAGGTCCCGCGTCTCCTCCTCGGGAGCGTCCTCGGCATCGCCGTAGGCCGTGATCTCCCGCCAGGCGGCGGCGGTCGCGTTCTCGCGAACGGTCGACCCGAAGGTCTTGCCCGTCTCCGACTCGACGTCGTCCGCGATCGTCTCGACGATCCGGGTCAGCTCCGCGTGCGAGACCCGCTCGTGGTTCCCGACCGTCTCCGCGATCCGGGTCGCGAAGGACTCGGTCGCCGCCGCGCCCTTGTTCGAGACCGCTCCCTCGACGGCGGCGGCCAGCGCTGCGTCCTCGTGGGCGGCCGGGGGGCGCCAGGCGAGCTCCCGACCGAAGTACCGGTCGCGGAAGTTCGAGAGGAGGGAGTCCGCCGTCTTCTTGCCGACCCGGGTGAACTCCTCCTGGAGGAATCCGGAGATCGAGTAGGAGTCGGTCGCCTCCAGCATCTTGATGAGCGCGCCGAGCTCGACGCCGTGGGGGTGCGGCCGGATCTCGGAGGTCTCGGCGGGAAGCTGGTCGGTAGCGCGCTCGAACTTGAGCGGCTCCTCGAGGCCGGGCTCGCGAAGCTCGATCCGGGCGTGGGGGTTGACGACCGCCGTGTGCTTGATGTAGTCGTGCAGCTGCGAGCGGGCGCGCATGTTCGCCTCCATCTCGAGTTCGATGCGCGTCCCGTGGGGGCGGTCCCAGCTCGTCTCCTCGTCGGCTTTGATCTCCGGCTCGTTCGCGTCGGTGTCGATGATCAACTCGAAGTACTGCGCCTGGGACTGCCCCTTCGGTCGGGAGGTGATCTTCGCCGGCTGGCCGGAGGTGAGCTGGGAGTACAGTACGGCCGCGGAGATCCCGATCCCCTGTTGGCCGCGGTTCTGCTCGCGGACGTGGAACCGACTCCCGTACAGCAGTTTCCCGAAGACCTTCGGGAGCTGTTCTTTCGTGATGCCCGGGCCGTTGTCCTCGATCACGAGCCGGTAGTAGTCGCCGACCTCCGTGATCTCGACGTAGATGTCGGGGAGCACCCCGGCCTCCTCGGTCGCGTCGAGGGCGTTGTCGACGGCCTCCTTTACCGCCGTGACCAGCCCGCGGGCGCCCGAGTCGAACCCGAGCATGTGTTTGTTCTTCTCGAAGAACTCGGCGATGGAGATCTCGCGTTGGCCCTCGGCCAACTCCTCCGCGATCCCCTCCTCGTCGCCGAGCGTCGACTGGAAGGACGTCATTCGGTGAGAGGCTCTTACCCAGTCGGGGTTAAAACCCCTCCGGCAGCGGGGTGGAAGTGAAATCGGGCGATCGAGACGCGGACGGGGTGAGACGTGACCGTCCTTCGCTTGGAACGCCGTCAGATCACGAGCAGTTCGTCGACGATCACGAGGAGGACGAACCCGACGAGGAAGGCGGCCGTCGACGCGTCCGCGTAGCCGTGACCGTGCGAGGAGGGGATCATCTCGCGGAAGACGACCGCCATCATCGCGCCGGCGGCGAAGCCGGCGGCCAGGGGAAAGATCCCGGTGGCCACGGAGACGAGCGCGAAGCCGAAGACGGCGGCTGCGACCTGCGGGACGAGCCCCGAAAGCGTCGTGTAGACGAGCACGCGAACGTTCGAGATCCCGGTCTCGCCGACCGGGACCGCGAAGGCGAACCCGTCGGGGACGTTCTGCAGCCCGATGACCACCGCGAGCAGCATCGCGACGTCCTCCAATCCCGAGGCGAACGCGACGCCCATGGCGAGGCCCTCCGGCGCGTTGTGGAGGACGATCGCGGCGCCGATGAGCAACGCACGCCGGGCACGCGAGGCGATCGCGGGATCGTCATCGGTGGCCGCGAGCGAGCCCCCCTCGCGACGCCACCCGACGTACCGGGCGTGCAGGTGCGGGATCGCCCGGTTGCCGCCGAGGAGGACGAACCCGCCGAGGAAGACGCCGGTCATCACCCCCGCGAGCGTTCCCTGCTCCATCCCCGGCAGGATGAGCCCGAAGACGCTGGCGGCGATCATGATCCCCGCCGCGAGCCCGAGCGCGGCGTCGTAGCTCCGGTGGGAGACACGGGCACGAAGGAAGACCGGAACGGCTCCGACGCCGGTGAGCGCGCCCGCGATCGTCGTCACCGCCAGCATCGTCGCGAACTCGGTCATGGGTTCCGATTTAGCAAGGAGCGACAAATAGCTATCCGAGTGGCGACCGACGGTCCGAACGACGCACGACGACCTGAATGACCGTCGGCTCGCGATCACGCGCCCGCGCGTGTACGGGAGGCTTTATCAGTGGGGCTGTACTACCCTCTCCAAGTTCAATGTCAGAGGAAACAGAGTACGGCGCGGGCCAGATCCAGGTCCTCGAAGGCCTCCAGGCCGTACGCAAACGCCCCGCGATGTACATCGGGTCCACCGACGATCGAGGGCTCCATCACCTCGTCTACGAGGTGGTCGACAACTCGATCGACGAGTCCCTCGCCGGATACTGCGAGGACATCGACGTGGCGATTCACGAGGACGGGTCGGTGAGCGTGAGCGACGACGGGCGTGGGATCCCCGTCGACACCCACGAGCAGTACGACCGTCCGGCGCTCGAGGTCATCATGACGGTCCTCCACGCCGGCGGGAAGTTCGACTCGAAGTCCTACCAGGTCTCCGGCGGGCTCCACGGCGTCGGCGTCAGCGTGGTCAACGCCCTCTCGAGCCGCCTCGAGGTCGAGGTCAAACGCGACGGCGGCGTCTACCGACACCGCTTCGAGGGCGGCCAGCCCGTCGAGGGCGCATTCGAGCGGGTTCGTGACATGGACCCCGAAGAGGAGACCGGCACGACGATCCGGTTTTGGCCCGACGAGGACATCTTCGAGACGACCGACTTCTCCCGCGGGACGCTCGCGAACCGCCTTCGCGAGCTCGCCTTTCTCAACTCCGGGGTGGCGATCACGCTCGCGGACGAACGGCCCGAGGAACCGGAGCGGGAGACGTTCCTCTACGACGGCGGGATCCGCGAGTTCGTCGAGTACCTCAACGAGACGCGATCGCCGATCCACCCCGACGTCATCTACTTCGCCGACGAGGACGAGGACGTCCACGTCGAGATCGCGATGCAGGCGACCGAGGAGCTGCAGGGCTCCGTCCACGCGTTCGCGAACAACATCAACACCCGCGAGGGCGGCACCCATCTCACCGGGTTCAAGACGGCGCTCACGCGCGTCGTCAACGACTACGCCAACGAGCACGGACTGATCGACGACCTCGAGGGGAACCTCAAGGGCGAGGACGTCCGCGAGGGGCTCACCGCGGTCATCTCGGTGAAACACCCCGACCCGCAGTTCGAGGGACAGACGAAGACGAAGCTCGGCAACTCCGAGGTTCGAGGCATCGTCGAGTCGGCGGTTCACGACGGACTCTCCACGTTCTTCGAGGAGAACCCCGACACCGCACGGGCCGTCGTCTCGAAGGCCGCCGAGGCCGCTCGCGCGCGCAAGGCCGCCAAGAAGGCCGAGGAGCTCACCCGCCGCAAGTCGGCGCTGGAGTCGACCGCGCTGCCGGGGAAGCTCGCCGACTGCCAGACGCGCGATCCCGAGGAGGCCGAGCTGTTCGTGGTGGAGGGCGACAGCGCCGGCGGGAGCGCCAAACAGGGCCGGGACCGGGCCAACCAGGCGATCCTCCCGATCAAGGGGAAGATCCTGAACGTCGAGAAACACCGCCTCGATCGCGTCCTCGAGAACGACGAGATCCGGGCGCTGATCACGGCGATCGGCACCGGGATCGGCGAGGAGTTCGACATCGACGACGCGAGGTACCAGAAGATCATCATCATGACGGACGCCGACGTCGACGGCGCCCACATCAGGACCCTGCTTTTGACGCTGCTCTACCGGCACATGAAGCCGCTCATCGAGTCGGGCTACGTCTACGCGGCCCAGCCGCCGCTCTACCGCGTTCGCTACAAGGGCGAGACGTACGACGCGATGACCGAGGAGGAACGCGATCGGATCGTCGCCGAGGAGTGCGACGGGAATCCGGCTCAGGTCCAGCGGTTCAAGGGGCTCGGCGAGATGAACCCCGACCAGCTGTGGGAGACGACCATGAACCCGGAAAACCGCATCCTCAAGCGGATCACGATCGAGGACGCGGCGGCCGCAGACCGGATGTTCAACGTCCTCATGGGCGACGCCGTCGAGCCGCGAAAGCAGTTCATCAAGGAACACGCCACTGACGCCGAGTGGGTGGACATCTAGGGAGAACGCGATGAGTTCCGAGACACCGACCCCAGACGACGTTCGAGCCGCACAGATCGAGACCGCCCGGATCGAAGACGAGATGGAGCAGTCGTACATCGACTACGCGATGTCGGTCATCGCGGGTCGGGCGCTGCCCGACGTCCGGGACGGCCTCAAGCCCGTCCACCGCCGCATCCTCTATGCGATGTCCGAGGCCGGCGTCACGAGCAACTCCTCACACCGCAAGTCCTCCTCCATCGTGGGCGACACGATGGGCGATTACCACCCACACGGGGACTCGGCGATCTACGACACCCTCGCGCGGATGGCCCAGGACTTCTCGATGCGCTACCCGCTCGTCGACGGCCAGGGGAACTTCGGCTCCGTCGACGGCGATCCGCCGGCCGCGATGCGGTATACGGAGGCGCGGATGTCGCCCATCGCGGAGGAGCTGCTCGCCGACATCGAGCGCGACACCGTCGACTTCCAGAGCAACTACGACGACCGCCTCGAGGAGCCGGAGGTCCTGCCGGCCGCGTTCCCGAACCTGCTCGTCAACGGGTCGTCGGGGATCGCCGTCGGGATGTCGACGAACGTCCCGCCGCACAACCTCGGCGAGGTGATCGACGCGACGATCGAGCTGATCGAAAACCCGGAGGCGACCGTCGAGGACCTGATGGAACACGTCGAGGGGCCCGACTTCCCGACCGGCGCGAACATCGTCGGCCGGAACGCGGTCCACGAGGCCTACAAGACCGGCCGTGGCCGTATTCGGGTCCGAGCGGAGTTCGAGGTCGACGAGGAGGACGGCCGGATCGTCATCACGGAACTCCCGTTCCAACAGAACAAGGCGCGGATGGTCGAGCGGATCGCCGAGGACGTCAACGAGGGAGCGATCGAGGGGATCCGCGACCTCCGCGACGAGTCGGACCGCGACGGCATCCGCGTCGTCGTCGAGTTGAAACGCGACGCGATGGCCGAGGTCGTCAAGAACCAGCTGCTCGAGTCCCACCTCGAGCGGACCTTCGGCGTGATCAACCTGGCGCTCGTCGACGGGCAGCCGCAGGTGCTCTCCTTGAAGGAGACGCTCGAACACTACATCGAACACCGGCGCGAGGTCGTGCGGCGACGCTCGGAGCACGAACTCGCGGAACGGAAGGACCGCGCCCACATCCTCGAGGGGCGGCTTCGCGCGCTCGAACACGTCGACGACGTCGTCGAGACGATCCGCGAGTCCGAGGATCGGGACGCCGCGAGGGCGCAACTGGAGTCGGTCTTCGACTTCTCCGAGGAGCAGGCCGCCCACATCGTCCGGATGCAGCTCGGGTCGCTCACCTCGATGGAGACCGAGGAGATAGAGACCGAATACGAGGACGTGAAGGCACGCATCGAGCGGCTCGAGGAGATCCTCGCCTCGCAGTCGGAGCTCGATTCGGTGATCGAATCGGAGCTGTCGGCGATCAAAGACGAGTACGACGACGAACGCCGGACCTCGTTCATCGAGGACTCCGGGACGGTCACCCACGAGGACCTCATCCCCGAGGAGGAGTGTGTCGTCGTGATGTCCGAGGACGACTACATCAAGCGAATGCCGCTTTCGACCTTCCGCGCGCAAAACCGCGGCGGGAAGGGGATCATCGGAACGGACCTCAAGGAGGACGACCGCGTGGCCTCGGTCTTCCTCGCCAACTCACACGACTACCTGCTCGCGATCACGAACCGGGGGCAGATCTACCAGCTGAAGACCTACGAGATCCCCGAGATGTCCCGGACGGCCCGCGGCAAATCGGCGATCAACCTCCTCAATCTCGACGACGGCGAGGAGATCCAGGCGGTCGTCGACTGCGACCGCGTGGGCGAGGACGTCGACGAGGAGCGGTACCTGACGATGGTCACCCGCGAGGGATACATCAAGCGGACCGCCGTCGAGGCCTTCGAGAACATCCGCTCGACGGGCATCCGCGCGCTGCGTCTCGAGGACGGCGACGAGCTGGTCGACGTCGAGGAGACGAACGGCGAGACGGACCTCGTCATCGGGACCGCGGACGGGATGGCGATCCGGTTCGACGAGGACGAGGTCCGTCCCATGGGCCGAAGCGCCCGGGGCGTTCGAGGCATCGACCTCCGGTCCGGCGATCGGGTCGCAGGGCTGGCCGCGGTCGACCCGGACCGTCACAACTGGGTGCTCACGGTGACCGAAAACGGGTACGGAAAACGGTCGGACGTCGGTGACTACCGCGTCCAGTCGCGAAACGGGAAGGGCCTCATCGACATCAAGACGGGCACCCGAAACGGATCCGTCGTTGCGATCGAGGCGGTCACCCACGGCGACCACCTGATCGCGATGAGCGGCGAGGGACAGATCGTCCGGACGCGCGTCGAGGACGTCTCGACGGTCGGCCGGAACACGATGGGCGTGATCGTGATGGATCTCGACCCGGACGACGAGGTCGCCTGTCTCGACATCGTGCCGGCGGCGATCGCGGAGAGCGAGGATGCGCCCGAATCGGAGGCTGTCGACGTCGACGCGGAGTAGTCGTTCGGCCCTTCGATACGGCGAGCAACCGGCTACAGCACCGTCTTTCCGAACGCGCTCGCCGCCAGCTCGGTGGCGAGTTCCGCCGTTCCGTTGTGTTGATCGAGGGTGGGGTTGATCTCCACCATCTCCATCGATCGAAGGGCGCCGGAGGCGGCGACGTGCTCCATCGCGGCGTGTGCCTCGCGGTAGGTCGCGCCGCCGCGGACGGGCGTGCCGACCCCGGGGGCCTCCGTCGGGTCGAGCCAGTCGAGATCGAGGCTCACGTGGATCCCGTCGACGCCCGCGCTCGCCGTCGCGATCGCCTCCTCGACGACGGCGGAGATCCCGCGGTCGTCGATCTCGGACATGGTGTAGGCGGCGATGTCGCGCTCCTCGATCAGTTCACGTTCGGCCGGATCGACGCTGCGAAGGCCGACGAGGACGAGGTTCTCAGCGCGAAACCGGGGCGCCGTCGCCCAGGGCATGTCCGCGAACGCGCCGTATCCGAGCGCCGCCGAAAGCGGCATGCCGTGGACGTTCCCGGAGAGGGTCGTCTCCGGCGTGTTCAGATCTGCGTGAGCGTCGAACCAGATCGCGCCGATGTCCGCGTTGCGGGCGGATCCGCCGAGGGATCCGATGCCGATCGAGTGATCGCCGCCGAGGACGAGCGGGACGTCGCCGACCGCGAGCGCCTCCGAGACCTCGTCGGCGAGTCGCGAGCAGACGTCGGCGGTCTCACGGAGGAACTTCGCCGAGCCGGTCTCCGGCGCGTCGCGGTCCGAGTCGAGTTCCTCCGCGCGCGGGACGGCGAGGTCCCCGTGGTCGCGGGAGTCGATCCCCGCGTCGGCGAGTTCCTCGGCGAGTCCGGCGTACCGGATCGCCGATGGTCCCATGTCGACGCCGCGTCGGTTGGCGCCGTAGTCGGTCGGCGCGCCGATGATCCGAACGGTCATGGGGTGACCGTGGGCGGGGGCCGGCTTGAACCCCGGGGTCGAGAGTTGGATCACCATCCATCGGAGGTCGGATCACCATCCATCGGAGGTCGGATCACCATCCATCGAGTTTAAACCGGAGCCGCGAGTAGTGGTCCGTATGTCATCGATCGAGCTGACGTCGAGTCAGAAAACCATTCTCACCGCCCTCATCAACCTCTACCGCGAGGAGGACGGAGCGGTCAAAGGCGAGGAGATCGCATCGGAGGTCGACAGAAATCCGGGAACCATCCGCAACCAGATGCAGAGCCTGAAGGCCCTCCAGCTCGTCGAGGGCGTCCCCGGCCCGAAGGGCGGGTACAAGCCGACCGCGAACGCCTACGAGGCGCTCGACGTCCAGCAGATGGACGAGCCGGCGAACGTCGACATCCGACACAACGGCGAGTTCGTCGAGGACGCGAACGTCGACGACATCGACCTCTCGAGCGTCCACCACCCGGAGCTCTGTCGCGCGGAGATCCACCTCCAGGGCTCGGTACGGGACTTCAACGAGGGCGACTCCGTGACGGTCGGTCCGACGCCGCTGTCGAAGCTGCTCATCGAGGGAACCATCGACGGCAAGGACGACACCTCGAACGTCCTCATCCTTCGGATCGACGACATGCGTGCCCCGGTCGAGGAACCCTCCCACTGATCGCGTTCGGTACTATCGCTCCGGCGCTGATCGCTTTCTGTATTGATCGATTTCGGTATTGATCCTTTCGACGCCGAGCACGCCGGACCCAAAGAGCGACCGAGAACGTTCGACGATCCGGGCCCCGTTCGAAGCTGAACGGTTTGCCGTTACCCGCGGTCGTTCCGCCTTTTCACATGTCGCCGAAGGCGCTCACGCCTCGTCCGGCGGAGGAGACCTTCGCGATCCATCGGCTCGCGATGCCCTTTTTCAGGAGCTTCGCGCCGGGACCGCCGAAGGTCGAGATCGGGACGCCGGAGACGTCGTGGGCGACCGCGCGGTCGCCGACCGAGATGACGGTTCCCTTGTCCTCGTGTCGCCAGGTCTTGAGCGGGGCGCCGCGGGCCGCACGCGCGAGGTTCTCGCCGGCGACCTCGGCGGCCTGCCAGGCGGCCTGGGCGGTCGGGGGCGCGACCTCGTCGTCACCTTGGTCGACGAGCGCGGTGTCGCCGATCGCGAAGACGCGGTCGTCGCTCGTGGTGAAATCGGACTGCGCGACGACGCGGTTCGAGCGGTCGTCCTTCTCGACGTCGACGGCCTCGAGCTCCTCGTGGCCGGTGATGCCGCCGGTCCAGACGAGCACGTCGTAGGGGAGTTCCTCGGGCTCCTCGTCCTCGCCGCCGCCGAGGTAGACGGACTCCTCGTCGGCCCGCGAGATGAAGTCGCCGGTGAGGATCTCGATGTCGGCGTCCTGGAGACGCTTGCGGAGCGCGCCCTGGATCTCCGGGTCGTTGCCCGGGAAGACCTCGTCGAGCCCCTCGATGAGTTTGATCTCGATCGGGGCGCGGTGTTTGTCGCGGTACTCCGCGATCTCGCCGGCCGTCTGGATCCCCGAGAGCCCGGCGCCGCCGACGAGCACCTGTGCGGGGTCCGACTGGGTCGCCTCGGAGGCCGCCGCGCGAACGTCGTCGTGGATCGCGTGGGCGTCCTCGAGCCCCTTCAGCTGGTGGGCGTTCTCCCGGAGCCCCTCGATCCCGAAGAAGGCGGTCGTCGAGCCGATCGCCAAGAGGAGGTAGTCGTACTCGACGCTCGTGCCGTCGTCGGTCTCGACCACGCGCTCGTCGACGTCGACGTCGGTCACCCGCCCCTGCACGAAGCGGGTCGAACGGGACTTGATCTCCTCGACCGGGATCGTGATCTTCGATTCGGTCGAGGGATCGCGGATCACCCGATGGACCTCGTGGAGGACCAGGTGGTAGTCGTGTTCGGATATCCACGTGACGTCGATCTCGTCTTCGGCCTCAGCCTCGAGCGACTTGATGGCGCCCGAACCGGCGTATCCGGAGCCGACGACGACAACTTGCGTACTCATACCACAGGGTGGACGGCCATCGGATAAAGTCGCTTTGGAACCGTTCCACGCCGGGATCCGTACCCGATCGACGTCCCGTCGCGGCGATCCTCACTCGATCGAGAGCCCGGCGTGGAACCGGTCCGCGCCGGCCTCGGCCACCCGCTCGTCCATGCGCGCGAGCAGCTTCACCGCGAGACTCGCGGTCTCGACCGCACGCGAGTCGCCCTCGGTTCGGAACTCCCCGGTCGACCGGTTGGCGTAGACCGCACAGACCGCCCCGGCGCGAAGTCCGTACACGTTCGCGAGCGTGAGGATGGCGCTCGCCTCCATCTCGACGTTCTTCACGTTCGCCTCGCGTAGTTCATCGAGGAGGTCCGCCGATCCGGCCGCCTCGAAGCCGTCGAATCCGGGGCGACCCTGTCCGGCATAAAACGAGTCCGCGCTCATCGTGATGCCGACGTGATAGTCGTATCCGAGCCGCTCGGCGGCCGCGACGAGCGCGGAGACGACCTCGTCGCTCGCGACGGCGGGGTAGTCCTCGCGGACGTATTCGTCGCTCGTTCCCTCCTGTCTGACGGCGCCGCTCGTGATGACGAGATCGCCGACGTCCATCTCCGGACGGAGGGCGCCACAGGACCCGACCCGGATGAAGGTGTCCGCGTCCGCACGCGCGAGCTCCTCGAGCGCGATGGCGGCCGACGGCGATCCGATCCCGGTCGAGGTGATGGAGATCGGGACCCCGTCGTACCGGCCGGTCACGGTGCGGTACTCCCGGTGGCGGGCGACCTCCTCGGCGGCGTCCCAGATCGAGTCGACGACGTCGACGCGCTCGGGGTTTCCGGGGAGGAGGACGCTCGGTGCGACGTCCTCAGAGGAGACCTCGAGGTGATACTGTACCTCCGTGTTCGGATCCTCGCTGTCGCCGGGCATGGAGGGGCTTCGACGCGGGCGGGTAAATATCACGGCGGTGGATCCGCCTCGACCTCGCGGGCACACCTTCTTTAGGGAGGGGGCGAAAGCCCTCCCCATGGTCGAAGCATTCGTTCGACTCCAGTGTCCGGAGTGTTCGAAGGACTGGGAGGAGTCGCCGAGCGATCTCCCCGATCTCCGTACGAACTTCAGCTGCCAGGACTGTCACGCCACGCGCCGGCTCACGGAGTTCATGCGGACCGAACGCGATCTCGAGGCGGTCAAACAGTTCCAGTGATCACCTCGATCGATCGTTCACGGATCCTAACCGGGGCGAAGTGAATCCCGACGATCGTCGCCACGGCGATCACTCGCCGGTCGCCGAGACCGCGCCGCAGGCGTCACACTTGATCACGCGCGTTCCGCGTTCGGTCTGCAGGCGCGTGTCGGGGAGCCCGCATTCGGGACAGATGACGAACGCCTCGAGGTAGTCGTCGACGGCCGCCTCGATCCGATCCGTCCGAAAGTCGCCGGTCAGACGGGCGCGCCCGCGCTCGTCGATCTGCGCGCTGGTTCCCAGTTCGGTCTGGAGATACTGCAGGAGGTGGTCGGCCTCCCTGTCGAGCCGGTCGACGACGTCCTGGAAGTTCTCGAAGACGGTCGCGTGCCCCTCGGTTCTGACCTCGGGCGTGGGGACCTCGAATCGGTCCCGCTGTTCGTGGATGTCCGGCGTCTCCTCGAGTGCGCGATCGAGTCGATCGTCGTAGTCCATACGCGATCGTTCCCGCGGAATCGGATTAAAGCTTCGCGGCGAACGTGCGCTGATCCCTTGAATACGAGGGATAGGGGGCGTCTACGTCGAGATGCATGTTAACGGTTATCAGGATAATACTATAAACCTCCGGTCGCTACCATCGTCTGCTCATGAAGAAACAAGAGCTCATTCACCTGCACGGCCTTCTTTCGGAAGTACGAAAACAGTGTGAACACTGGGACGAGGATCTCGATCTCGAGGCGTACGAGACGATGGGCGTAAAACCGACATCGATCCACAAATCGAAGACCGACCACAAGGCCGCCGTTTTTAAACTCGCGAAGGGGATCACCGCACCGATGGAGGAGGCCGACTCCGAGACGCTGGCCCCCACCGCGGACTGAATCGACGACACCGACGCATCCTGCCTGACGCCAAACCGCGTAGTGGCGACGTCGTTTCGACCGGAGCGCCGGTCCAGAAGTCGCACCATCCAGCTACCGCGTCGTGTCCGCCTCACGAGCGCGTCGAATCCGTTCTCGCGAGCGTTCCGGTCCTCATCCTCACGAGCGTTCGGACTCCTCCACCATCTCCTCGAACTCGGGAAGTAGATCCTCGTCGCCGTCGTTCCCTTCACCATCGCCGCTGTTGACCTCGTGTTCATCGCCGCCGTCGTCCCCGTGGTCTTCGTCACCGCCGTCCTCCCGCTTTTCGTCACCCTCGACCTCGTGGTCCTCGCCATCGTCGTCTTCGTCCTCCTCGAGGATCTCCACCTCGAGAACCGAAAGCGGAATGTTGTGCAGCCGCTGTCCGATCTCCTTGCGGGCGATCCTGGAGGCGTGTTCGCGCCGATCCACGTTGAACACCGTCATCTCCAGCTCGAGCGCCACGAGCGCCTCGTCGGCCGCGATGAAGGCGGGCGGCAGCTCCTCCCCGCCCGGCGAGGTCCGCGATCCCATGTCGATCTCGACGTAGTTGAGATCGGGGTTCAACATCTCGCCCGTCTTCGAGATGGCGATCCGGATCGCCTCGTCGGCGTTCTCTACGTCGTATACCGGAACCGCTGCCTCGACGACGACTCGACAATCCATCGTGGTAGTAGCTAACGCACGAGGGGGTATGAAGCTTCGGCCGACCGACCGCGAACGGCCGGAGACGGTCACTCACCGCCCGATCGGAGGTAATGGAAGACGTACGTCTGTGTATAGCCCGCGACTGGCCCGCCGAACTGATCGCGGATCGCCCGTGACGTCTCGACGTACCCGCCGCGGTCGCAGTCGGGGTACCGGTCGGCGATGACCGAGCGGATCCAGGTGTCGAGCGGGACCGCCTCGAGGAACCCGAGCGAGAACAACGCGACGCAGTCCGCCACCTTTTGCCCGACGCCGACGAATCGGGTCAGCCACTCGCGGGCCGCCTCGTAGTCCATGTCGGCCGCCATCTCCGGACGGGCCTCGCCGTCGGCGACCATGCGCGCCGTTTTCATCACGTAGGGGGCACGATACCCCAACGAGAGGTCCCGGAGATCCTCCTCGTCGGCTGCGGCGAGCGCGTCGGGGGTCGGAAACGCGTGATAGGTCTCGCCGTCGAAGTCGATCGGGTCGCCGTAGGCGTCCTCGAGACGCCGCTGCATCCCGTGGATCCGGGAGACGCGCATCTGTGCGGAACAGATGAACGAGACGAGACACGAAAACGGCGGGTCGCGAACGAGCCGCATCCCCTCGTACGCGTCGTATGCCCGTTCGAAGAGCGGATCGTCGGGCGTCCCGGCCAGGATGGCCTCCAGGTCGTCGTCGAGTCGAAGGAGGTGTGTGAGGATCCCCGTCGCGTCCGTCGTCGACTCCCACTCGAGGGTGCCGTCCCGTACCCCTCCTCGCTGTCGGACCCGGACCACCGCCCGCTCGTCGTTCACACCCTCGATCGGGGGAACCACGGTGTAATAGGTGTGGTCGCCGCCGTGTGCGCCATCGGCCTCGTAGGCACGCCCGTCCGCGCGCCGCCAGAGGTAACTCTGGCCGCTCTCGAGAGTGGCCTGGAGGTCGAACGGTCCGTCGAGCGAGCCGACGTCGATCGCGCCGCGTTCCATCGTGATGGAGGAGGCGACCACGAGGTATCGGCGTTTCGATGCCGTCAAGCGGCGTCACACGGCGGCGGGTTGGTCCACGGATCCCTTTTGCCGATGGCGACCGTACCGGAGGTATGCCGACGTACCGCCGTCGAACCCGTATCGCGGCTCCCCTCGAGCGCGTCTGGGAGTTCCACTCGCGAGTCGGGGGATTGACCGCGTTGACCCCGGACTGGATGAACCTGCGGATCGACGCCGTGGTCGGTCCCGACGGCGAGGACGACCCTGAGGTCCTCGAGGAGGGGGCCCGGATCAGCATGTCGATCCGACCGTTCGGCATCGCTCCGCGACGGGGATGGACCTCCCACATCCGGCGTCGTCGATCGAAGCCCGGACGCGCGTACTTCGTCGACGAGATGACGGACGGGCCCTTCCCGAAGTGGGTCCACACGCACCTCCTTTTCGCGGACGGCGAGGAGACGGTGCTCGTCGACGACGTCGAGTATCGAATGCCGGTCGCGAGCGTGAGCGACCGACTCGATCCGATCGTGCAGGTCGGCTTCGAGGCCATGTTCCGCGATCGCCACCGGAAGACGCGAACGCTTCTCGAGTGACTACGAGGCGGATCGGGATCGAGGCTCCCTTCGACGTTCGGGCCAGTCAAGCTAAGTCGGTCGAAACCGATCGGCGGGCATGGACATCGAGATCTCCGACGTCGACCACGTGGCGTTGCGCGTCACCGATCTCGAGGCGTCGCTCGCGTTCTATCGCGACCTGCTCGGACTGCCCGTCCGCGACCGCGACCGCTACGAGGCGGGAGAGGTTCCCTACGTGGCCGTCGTGGCGGGCGGACGACACCTCCATCTGGTGCCGACCGCTCCCGACGAGATCGACGGCGAGTCCCTCGACGTCGGCGGCGAACACGTCTGTCTGCTCGTCCGTTCGGACGACGTCGACGCCACCACACAGCTCGACGACGTCCTCTCGGCGATCGAGGCGGCCGGCTACGAGGTCGAAGCGAACGAGCCGCGCAAACGGTACGGCGCCTACGGCCGCGACTGGGCGGCGTACGTCCGCGATCCCGACGGGCGCCGCGTGGAGATCAAGGTCCACTAGCGATCGGACCGACGGGCTGATCGAACCCCGGAATCCGCCGACGTTCAGGCGTCCGGACGACCACGAGCGGTGAGGTAGATCCCCGCGAGTACGACCGCACCGCTCGTGAGGGTCGCGGACGTGGGGACCTCGAGAAAGACCGCGAACGCCAGAAGCGTCGCGCCCACCGGCTCGCCGAGCATCGAGACGGAGACGAGACTCGAGTCCACGTGGGCGAGCGCCCAGTTGATCACGGTGTGGCCGAACAGCCCCGGACCGACGGCGAGGCCGACGAAGATCCACCACTCGCGGGCGGGATAGCCGACGAGCGGTAGTCCCCGGACGAGCACGAACGCGAGGAGCGCGAGCGCACACACGCCGTAGACGATGACCACGTAGGGAACGAGCGCGACGCGCTGGCGGAGGGACCGCCCGGCGAGCACGTAGACCGCCGCCATGACCGCCCCACAAAGCGCGAGCGCGTTTCCATACAGCGGGGCCTCACCGACGAGGCCGCCCGACAGCAGGTCCCCGACCGACATCCCCACCACCCCGAGGACGGCCACGGCGATGCCGAACGCCATGGTCCGCGTGACGGTCTCGCGAAGCAGCAGCCAGGCGCCGATCGCGACGAAGACGGGCTGTGCCTGCACGAGCGTCACGCTCGCGGCCACGCTCGTCCACTCGAGGCTCTCGAACCAGCTCGCGAAGTGGATCGCCAGCGCGATCCCCGAGACGACGGCGAAACCCAGATCGCGTCCGGTGATCCGCCGGAGCTGGTCGCGATACTGAACGAGCAGGACCGGGACGAGCGGGATCGTGGTGAACGTCACGCGATACAGCGCCGCCACCGAACTCGGGGCCGTGCTCAGTCGAACCAACACCGCGCCGGTGCTGATCGCGAGGATCGCGACCGCGAGTCCGAGGGCCGGCGGAACGGCGGGCGCATCCGCGCTGCGGGAAGTTGTCACGGGCGAGGATCCGGGCCGAACCACAAACGCCTTTCGGGCGATCGAGCCCGCGTCCCATCGGTGTCCCTATGCGCGTCCGCTCCCAAGGCGACCCGTGAGCGGAGACACGTTCGCGGTGGGCATCCACCTCACGGAGACGGCCTTCGAGTTCGTCGTTCGCGTCCCCTCGGAGATCGACTCGAGCTGGTCGGACCCCGACGCGTTCCAGTCGCTCGTCGAACGCGAGGTCTGGGAGCGGCTCGACCGGCGACGCGTGCTGGAGACGGTCGACCGGACCGCCGAGGTCGGAACGACGGTGTCGCTCGGAACGATCACCCTCCGACCGGACGGGACGGTCGTCGACGAGTCGCTTCGCGTGCCGCAGCCGGACCGCGAGGAGTAGGGCTCGCTCCGCCCGGTTCGTCGTCGACGAAACACGCTTCAACGCGTTACGGGACGCGAGCGACACCCTCCACGGAGTACCCTCGTGGCGGGCCCCTTCCGGGTCGGTGTGACCGCTTTCGACTTGTGAACGTCATGGCCCTCCCGCTCTTCGAACTGCTTACTGAATGACTGAATGAGTAAATGAGTGACTAATGAGTGAATGAGTGACTGAATGAGTGAAAGTATGAGTGGTCAGGCGGCGAACCAACTCTCCCAGAGGGTCTCCCACTCCAGTACTCGCTGATACGCTGGCAGACTTAACTTCCGTGTTCGGAATGGGTACGGGTGTGTCCCTGCCGCTCTGGCCGCCTTCATGCCGACGAACGGACTCGAACCGTCCCACACGAGCAACTCGTGTGACACCTGTGTCGGTCTCGTGTCCGATCCCGCACGCGCTCGCGAGAGCGCGTGTGAGACTCCGACCGTGTATACGTGCGATCCAGCTTCCGCCTGAACTCAGTCTGTGAGGTGGACCATATGACTGTGGCTCGGTCCGTTAGTGCTCGTGGGCTTAACACCTCGTTGCCTTGGTGCGCAC
>NZ_JBHSXL010000015.1:0-13153 GCF_042662125.1 Halopenitus salinus
TCCCGCCGCGTCCTCCCCCGGGCATTCGCATATTGGTTTGGTGTATTGGGCTTCTTCCGCGTTCTCACGGGAGTTCGCAGATCGCTTCGATCTCGTCAACGTTCGATGGTCACGACCGGTCTGTTCGAGGGAGGTTCCTCAGGACTCGAGTCGTCGAAACGACCGCGCGGCCAGCCCCACGGCGAACAGGCCGACGGCGACCGTCGCCGTCGGCAGGACCACCCCGGGATCGTAGTGTAACGGGGGGTGATACCCGAACCCGTAATCGACGACGTCGTTGAGAAGCGACAGGACCGTCGCGACCGCGAGCGCACCGCGCGTCGTACGTCCGAAGGCGGGAAGGAGCAACGCGAGTCCGACGAACCCGAGATGGGTGAGGAGGATCCCCCAGTAGGCGACGATCGCGTCCGGCGCGCCGAGGTAGAGCTCCGGGCGGACGTGCAACGCCGCGAGCGGCCACAGCCCGTACTTCACGAGCCAGACGAACGCCAACGTCTGGAGGTACGCGAGCGGACGATTGGCCGGGATCGCGGTTACGTCCCGACCGGATCCGACCGTCGGAATCAGGGTCGCAAGCGCGAGCATCGCGAGCGCGAGCGCCGTCGGGGAATCGACGTACAGCGGCCACAGGAGCGTCGGAACCGCCGGCATCGTCGCGACGTAGTACCGGATCCCGACGAGCACGCCGACGGCACAGATCCCGAGTACGCTCACCAGGCTCCGTGAGTCGCCGAGCAGCTCCCGGGCGTACGCCTCCCGTATCCGCGATCTGACATCGGGATCGCGAAGCCTGTCGAGCCGTGCCACACCGTTCCATCACGCCCCCGCGACGAAAAACCTCGCGAGTCGGGCGAGCATACGCGCGGACGATGGACGCGCGGACACGGACGAGTCGCTGACCCCCGTTCGCAGTTCCGTTCGGCCGTCTCCGGACCTCTCGGACCTCTCGTCGGCTCGTTGACGGGAACGGTGGAAGGGTTTTTGCCTCTCCCACGATTGGTCGGAGTTATGGCCATCGAGGACGTCGACGGCGACTCCGACCCGGAACGGGACGGAACGTCGCCGTCGCCGACGTCCGGAAGGGGGGACGGCGCGACCGCCGGCGAGTACACCTGGGAGGCGTTCCTGCGTGAGCACGGATACGGGGACGCCGCCGACAGGCTCCGAGATCGCGACGGGTCGGCCGACGGAGCGATCCCGTCCGAGGAGGACTGGGAACGTGCCGGGATCGACCCGGCCGAGTTTCTCGGGTTCGATCCGGGAACGCTCCCCCAGCGGCTCGGGGTCTCGGCGGCGGCCGCCGAGACGGTCCGCGAGCGCTGTCGCGAGCGATACGAACTGGACCGTACGCCGGTCAAAAAGGACTACTACACCTGGGAGGACTACAAACGCGAGTACGTCTACGGAGCCGACGGGGATCCGCCGGCCGACGAGGAGGGCGAATTCGGGGACTTCGATCCCGCGGACGTGCTCGGGTTCGATCCGACGGCGATCGAGGACGTGGTGGGCGCCGCAGGCACCGCCGCCTCGGAGCTCGAGGGGATCGTCGACGAGCGGACGGTGACGGTCGCCGACGACGTCGACGAGGACGCCTTCTTCTCGGATCCGGACGGGACCACGACGCTCGTCAACCGGTACGACCTGGAGAAGGCCGTACCGAACGCGAAGAAGTCGCACTTCGAGGAGGTCGAACGCTACTGGGTGAACGAGCCGTACGCGTTCGTGATCATCTTCCATTCCACGAAGGAGAACGAGCGGAAGTACTACGCGATCCAGCCGTACATGACGGAGATCGAAACGGAGCTCCAGACGTACCTCACCGGCAAGCTCCGAACCTCGATCAAGTACGCCGACGAGTCGATCGCCGGTGGCGACGAGGAGTACCGACGCGAGGTGATTGCCGAGGAGACGTACACGCTCCTCGATCGATACGATCTCTACACGAGACCGGACGGCTCGGACCCGCTCTCGAGCCTCCTCGATCGGTTCGGGTTCGAACCCACGGAGGGGATCGCGGCCCGCATCGCGGGCGCGCTCGGATACGCGTCCGCGTCCGAGAGCATCGACGACATCGAGGGACTCACCGCCAGGCCGGAGCCGGCGGTCCTCGAGGACGATCCCGAGACGCTCACGGAGTACCAGGTCGAGAAGCTGCTGTACTACCTCCAGCGCGACTTCATCGGCTACGAGCGGATCGACCCGATCAAATACGACATCAACGTCGAGGACATCTCGTGTGACGGCTACGACTCGCCGGTGTTCGTCTACCACTCCGAGTACGAACAGATCATCTCGAACGTCCACCACGGCACCGACGAACTGGACGACTTCGTCGTCAAGCTCGCACAGCGGTCGGGCAAGGGGATCTCCAAGCGATCGCCACAGGTCGACTGTAGCCTGCCCGACGGGTCGCGTGCACAGCTCACCCTCGGGAGGGAGGTCTCCGACCACGGGACGAACTACACGATCCGGCAGTTCAAGGACGTCCCGTTCACGCCGGTCGACCTCATCAACTGGCGGACGTTCTCGCTCGACGAGATGGCCTTCCTGTGGCTGTGTATCGAGAACCACAAGTCGCTCATCTTCGCGGGCGGGACCGCCTCCGGGAAGACGACGAGCCTGAACGCGGTCTCACTTTTCATCCCCTCGAACTCGAAGATCGTCTCGATCGAGGACACCCGCGAGGTCGAGCTGCCGCAGCGAAACTGGATCGCCTCCGTGACGCGGCCATCCTTCAGCGACGACGACAAGGGCGACGTCGACGAGTTCGACCTGCTCGAGGCCGCCCTGCGACAGCGGCCCGACTACATCGTGATGGGCGAGATCCGCGGCGAGGAGGGGCGAACGCTCTTTCAGGTGATGTCGACCGGCCACACGACCTACACCACCTTCCACGCGGACTCCGTCGGCGAGGTGCTAAAGCGGTTCACAACCGACCCGATCAACGTCTCGAAGACGATGTTCACCGCCCTCGATCTCGTCTCGATCCAGACGTCGACGCGCGTCAAGGGTCGAAAGGTCCGCCGAAACAAGTCGCTCACCGAGATCAACCACTACGACGCCGAGAACGACGAGATCAACGTCCAGGACGTCTACCAGTGGCAGGCGGAGACCGACGAGTTCCTCCAGATGGGCGAGTCGAACACCCTCGCGGAGATCCGTTTCGACCGCGGATGGGACCACGCGACGCTCTCCGAGGAGATGTTCAAACGCCGCGTCATCCTCGCCTACCTCATCGACCGCGGGCTCAACACCTACGCCGAGGTGGCCGCGACGGCCCAGGCGTTCATCAACGATCCCGAGACCATCCTCGCGTTGATGGCCAACGGCGAGCTGGAGCGCTCGCTCGCGGACCTGCGGGAGATGGAGTCGGTCCACATCGACGTCGATCCCGAGACCGAGGCGATGGTCCCCCGTCCCGAGCCGGACGAGGAGGGGAAACGGGAGGCGGCGTCGATTCTCGAGGACGCCGAGGAGCTCTTCGAACGCTATCGCGGCACCGTCCCCGACTCCGTCGCGGACGCCCTCCTCGAGGTCCAACCGGAGGCGGACGTCGAGGCGGAACCACACGACGGCGGCGATCGAACCGAACTCGACGCGCTGGCTGACGCCGACGATTCTGACGGGGGGCGATCGGGAGACGAGGACGCGGCCGACGACGCCGATGTGGGGGCCGTTGACCGCGACGCCGGGACGACTGACGACTCCGGGACGACTGACGACTCCGGGACGACCGACGACTCCGGGACGACCGACGACTCCGAGGCGGGAACCGACGTCGGCGGGGATCGATCCCGGATCGACGGGGCCATCTCGACCGACGAAACGCGATCGGAGGCGTCCGAGGACTCGGGCGCGGAGCTGCGAGACCCGTTGGATCTCTCGGACCCGACGGAAGATTCCGGGGTGTTCGACACCGAGGAAGGAGACGGAACTCACGGCGACGCTGAGGACGGGACCAGGATCGGAACCGGGGACGGCGCTGAGGCCGGGGGCGGGACCGAGGATGACGCAGAGGACGGGACCGCAACCGAGGGTGGGGATCTGCCCTCGGACAGGCCGACTTCGGCCGATCTCGATCCGGAACCCTCCGCGGATTCCGGTTCGGAGGGGGACGCCACGGATCAGGGGGACGTCGACGAACGGTCCGCCGAGGAGACGAAAGCGGAATCGGAGGACGATGACTCGGACGATGACGTGGCCGAGATCGACGAGTGGCGGTTCGACACGCCGGAGGAGGACGATGACTGATCGTCCTTCGAGGGCGATTTCGAACCCACCTTCGGGATCGGTTCAGGGTCTCCCCGCGTCGGGTGAGCGTCGATGAGCTTCGGGACGGAGGTCGAGGGACAATCGGGAGGGCTCGACGTCCTCGGCGAGCTGTTCTACCCGGTCTACTCGTTCGTCTTCGACTCGGAGGGCGACCTCGTCGACGACGTCGAGACCAAGCTCGCCGAGGCACGGATGTCCGATACCGTCGAGCTGTTCGTCTCGAAGGCGCTCGCGATCGGGATCATCTCGGGGCTGTCGCTTTGGGCGGTCGGGACGTTCCTGAGCTACTCGCTTTTCGCGTTGGACCTGGTCGATCCCGAGGCCCTCCGTCTCGGGATCCCGGTCCCGGACCCGACCGTCGCCACGTTCATGCGATCGCTCGTCGTTCCGACCGCGGTGTTCATCGCCGGGATCGTCTTCGGATCGATCGGCTTTGCCGCCGGGTTCGGGGGGTTCCTCTCGATCCCGTACTCGCGGTCGTCCGCACGGAAACGCGAGATCAACATGCTTCTTGCCGACTCCGTCTCGTTCATGTACGCGCTCTCGGTCGGCGGCCTCAACCAGCTCGAGATCCTCCGATCGATGGCCGACGCCGAGGACACCTACGGCGAGGTCTCGAGGGAGTTCCAAAGCATCGTCAACGAGACCGAGTACTTCGGGACCGACTATCGGAACGCGATCCGCCAACAGGCGATGGAGACGCCCTCCGAGGACCTCTCGCAGTTCCTCACCGACATGCTGTCCATCGTCAACTCCGGCGGCGACATGGAGGGATTCCTCAGCGACAAAAAGGAGAAACACCTCCGCACCGCCAAACAGCAGCAGGAGATGACGCTCGAGACCCTGGAGCTGTTCGGGGAGATGTACATGACGCTGTCGCTTTTTCCGCTGCTTCTCATCATCATCCTCGTCATCATGGGGATGATGGGCGACTCCGACGACCGGCTGCTGTATGCGACCGTCTACCTCCTCATTCCGCTCACCGGCGTCGGCTTTCTCGTGCTCGTCTCGACGGTCAAACAGGACGAGCCCGGCGACGGGTTCCTCCGACCCAAGGGGACGAGCGACCGGCTCGAGACCGAAAGCCGGGAGGGGCTGTTCCACCTCGGGCTCGTTGAGGGATTCGTCGGCCGGTTCAGCCTCTTCGATCGCATCAAGGACCGCGAGGGAACCTACAAGACCAAACAGTTGCTCTCCGAGCCGCACCTGTTCTTCAAGCGGAATCCGACCTACACGCTGGCGTTGACGGTGCCGGCGGCGGCCGTGTTGATCGCGAGCGCCGTTTCCGTCGGGGCCGCGCCGACGTCGATCGACGCGTGGGTCGCGAGGCCGATCTGGAGCACCGTCATCTGGGTGTACATTCCGGTGTATCTCACGCTCGTTCCCCTGGCGGTCTTCCACGAGTGGCACGAGCGGACGCGAAACGCCATCGTCGGCAAGCTCTCGGAGAACCTCCGGAAGCTCTCGTCGGCCAACGACACCGGACAGACGCTTCTGGAGTCGGTCGACACCGTCGCCGACACCTCCTCGGGGCGGCTCGCCGACGAGTTCGAGGTGATGTACGCGAAGGTCAACTACGGGATGAGCCTCCGGGAGGCGCTCGTCGAGTTCAACAACAAATACCACATCCCCCGGCTCGCACGGACGGTGAAGCTCATCTCCGAGGCCCAGGAGGCGTCCTCACAGATCACGGACGTGTTGACGACCGCGGCACAGGCCTCCGAGAACCAGGACGACATCGAACGGGAGCGGCGCTCGCGGACACGGATGCAGATCGCGATCATCCTCATGACCTACGTGACGCTTCTCGGCGTGATGGCGATCCTCCAGACGCAGTTCATCGACGTCATGGCGAGCCTCGTCGACACCGGAAGCGACGCGGGTGGCGGGGGTGCTGGCGGCGAGATGAACTTCGGCGGCGGCGTCGACCCGGCGCTGCTCTCGCTTCTGTTCTTCCATGCGGTCACCATCCAGGCGATCCTCTCGGGATTCATAAGCGGCTACATCCGAAACGCCGACATCATCTCCGGGGTCAAGTTCGTGGTTATCCTGATGACCATCGCGCTCGGCACGTGGATCTACGTTGGGTGACCCGGGCATGGATTCACACGCACCAGCGTTCGAACGCGGCACGCACGACTTTGGCAACGAGGCCGACCGCGACCGCGCACAGACGGCGCTCGATTTCGCGATAGGCGCGAGCGTCTTCCTCGTCGTCGTCGCGTTCGTCGTCGCGTTCATTCCGGGACTGTTGGCCCCCTTCGAGGCCGTCGAGCCGACGCAGGCCGCCGATCGGTTCGCGATCACGCTCGCCGGCGATCTGCTCACCGATCCGGCGAGCGGTCCCGCCGACGGCCGGGTCATCGATCCCGTCTGTACCGCCGCGTTCTTCACCCAGATGCAGGACGATGCGACGGAGACGACCGACTGTCGATTCGACGGCGACGACACGGATCTCCGATCGACGCTCGCGACCGACCACGCGGTCAACGTCACGATCGAAAATCGCACGGGCGAGATCGCGACGATGGAGTATGATGGAGAGAACACGCCGCTTCGTGCAGGACCGTCCGCCGGCGGCCGAGCACAGGTAACCGTCTCCAGACAGGTCGTGCTGCTCGACGGCCGGAGCCACAGACTGGTGGTGCGAGTGTGGTGATCATGCGAGGATCACGTACCGAGACCGACGGATCGACGGCTTCCGGGAACCGTGGACAGGCGCACACGCTCGAGGCGGTCGCGGCCGCCGTGATCCTCCTGTCCGCCGTCCTCTTCGCGCTGCAGGTCACCGCCGTGACGCCGCTTTCCGGGAGCACGTCGAACCAGCACATCGAGAACCAGCAACGGAACGTCGCGGAGGGGCTCCTCGAGGCGGAGGCGGAGAACGGCTCGCTCGAGGACATGCTCCTCTACTACAACACCTCGAGCGATGCGGATCGGTTCCACGGCGCGAACGGCGACGACGGCGAGTACGACGGGCGTCTCCCGACGAACACCACCTTCGGGACGGCGCTTCAGGAGACCTTCCTCGAACGAGGGATCGCCGTCAACGTCGACCTTCACTACATCCGATCCGGCGGCGAACGGCGATCCCAGCCGCTGATCAACCTCGGAACGCCGAGCGACCACTCCTCGACTGCGACCTGGCAGATCACGCTCCGGGAATCCGACGAGCTGGTCAATTCGAGCGGGTGTCCGACGGAAGAGACGGTCGCCGATGTGGTCGCGGCCGATGGCTGTACTTACTTTACGACCAACGACATCGAGAGCGATGCGTCCGGAAACTCGGACGTCTTCAACGTGATCGAAGTGGAGGTCGTCGTATGGCGGATGTGAGGGGGCCGGAGCAGCCTCCGAGAGCCGCTAGCTCGGAGTCCACCGATCGTCCACGCCGGGATCGCGCACAGCTGTTCCTCGTCGGCGCGATCGTCCTCGCGGTGCTCCTCGTCGCGCTGGCGGTGCTTTTGAACGCCGTCATCTACACCGGGAATCTCGCCACCCGTGATACCGGCGCGGACGTTGCGGCCACGATCGAATACGACGACGCGGCGCACGACGCCGCCCTCGAGGTGTTCACGGCGACGAACGACTACGCGGACGAAAACGAGGCAAACCACACCCAGCTCGAGGCGAACCTCACCGGGGGGATCGGCGCCTGGGAGACCGCCTCGGCCGAACACGCCGCGATCCGGGGAACGATGTCGTCGATCGAGAACGTGGAGACCACGGATGGATATCGGCTCCAGCAAGCGACCAACGATAGTTTCCATCCAAACAGCGATGATAACACGACCGAGTGGGATCTCGCCGATTCAACGAGAGTTCGAAATTACACGATCAACGCGACACCGGAGAACCAGGTCAATGCCGACACGCTCAACGACACTGATCCGGGAAACGTTACTGACACGTTCTTCGTGGAATTCGAGGGTGACGAGACGTACTATCTCTACCTCTATGAGAGCGATTCCGGAGATGGCTGTACGCTCGTTCACGATGGAACGGATGGAATCGATCGAGCGTGTGTGGATGGGCCGACGTTCGTCGTGAACCTCACCGCGGATCCCACGAATTCGACCGCGACGATCTCTAACAGTTCCACCGGTGATTCTTCAGAGTTCAACACTACCTTTTTCCAGGATCTCGATCCGAATCATTCGATCACATATCACAATCCAGGTAATATCTCCGGAGAATACGATCTCGTCGTCGAGTCGGACGACGGTTCGGTTGTCTACGATGATGAACCACCGAACAGTACGGAGGTTATCTACGACCTCGAGTACGACGTCGTCCGTCGCTCGGACTCGCTTCACTACCGGAACGGGACCCGGATCGCGCCGAAGGAGGCACCGTACGATGCGTCCTGACGACGCGTTCGACGTCTCCGGTGGCTCCGGGAGCAACGCGAACCGCGACGTCGCCCCCGGGAGCTGCGACCGTGGCTGGATCGCCGGAACCGATCGCGGCGTTTCGACGACGGTCGGATACGTGTTGGGGCTCGCGATCGCGGCGATCCTCATCTCGGGGCTGTTCATCGCTGGCGGCTCCGTCCTCGAGGACCAGCGTCGGACGGCGGTCGAAACCGGCCTGGAGGCCTCCGGCGAGCGCATCGCGACCGGCTTTTCCGACGCCGATCGGCTCGTCGAGTCCGCGAACGGAAGCGCCGCCACCGTCGACGTCGCCGTCGACGCGCCGAATCGGATCGCTTCGGCCGGGTACGCGATACGCGTCACCGGCGGATCCGACGGTCCGCGCTACACGAACGAGATCGAACTCGAGGGGTCCGACGGGTCGGTCACCCACACCGTTCGCTTCCGGACCCACACGCCGGTGAGCAACCGCTCGATCGATGGCGGATCGGTCGTGATCCGACACGTGGACGGCGAGGGGCTTCGGATCGAACGCGGCCGGATCGATTAACGGTCGGATCGAACGCGGCCGGATCGATTGCAGGTCGGGTCGGCTGCGAGTTTCCTCCTCCGAGCGGCTCGCGACCGTAGGCTTAAGCCGCATGCCGCCCAAGACGCCTCTATGAGGCGCGGTCTCGGGGGGACACGGAAAGACGAGCGTGCCGTGAGCGCGTCGGTCGGCGTCGTGCTCATCGTCGCGATCACGCTCATGGGCGCGACCGCGGTCGTTACGCTTGGCTCTACGGCGATCGGCGACACCCAGCAGGCCGCGGACGTCCAGCGCGGCGAACACGTGATGACGCAGTTCGCCTCCAAGGCGGCGATGGCCGCCCTCGGCGACACCGGCAGCCAGTCGATGACGACCGGTGATACGCAGGGGACGATCTCAGTCACGGAGGAGACGGGACGGATGCAGGTCTATCACGTGAACGCGAGCGGGGACGGAAACGTTGGGGATCCGATCGCGAACAGCACCCTCGGCGAGGTGACCCACCGGAACGACGACCGAACCACGACCTATCAGGGCGGCGGCGTCTGGAGCAAACGGGGGGAGAACCCGGCGCGGATGGTCTCGCCGCCGGAGTTCCACTACCGCGGCCAGACGCTAACGCTCCCCATCGTCTCCGTGGCCGCAGGGGAGACGGCGGCCGCATCCGGATCGTCCCAAATCCGCGTCGAGGGCGGCGACACGATTCCCAGTAACGGGACGGCCGACAACCCCGTCGAGAACGGCACCGTCGTCGTGGTCGTCGAGAGCGAGTACCACGAGGGGTGGCGTGAGTACTTCGAGGACCGGACCGACGGACGCGTCGTCGAAACAGAGGACATCCCCGCAGAGTGGGAGAGCGACCTTTACTACGACGATCCCGAGAAGACGGTCGTTCTCGAGCTCGAAACCGCCGGAACCGGCGGGAGCTTCGATCTTCCCGGATCCGGCGAGCGGATCCCCGTCGACGGGTTCACCGAACGCGAGGCGCTCGAGGAGTTCTCTACGACCTTCGACGTCAACCAGCCCAACCAGGGGTGGGTGAGCTTCCACGGGAAAAGCGGCGATCAGTACTTCGAGACCGTCCTCCAGTTCGATAACGGACAGGGCGCCAGTACGCCCATCTGTGAGGCGAATTTCGACGCACGAATGCTCTATACCGACGGCGACGTCGCCCACCACTGGAAGCTCGCGGATACCTCCGGGAAGACGGGCGGCGACTTCGCGACGTGCGAGAACGAGATGTTGAGGATCGATTTCCTCGCCACGGAGGAGTTCACCTACGTCGAGGAGGACCCGGGAAGCCGTGTCGAGTACCAGGATGTCTGGGGCGGCGACTACACGGAACCCGCCGAAATAAACACCACGGCTGACACGGTGGAAAAAAACCTCGGCGATGCGATGGCGCCCGACGCGTTCGTTCCGGACTACCTCGAGCGGCTCGGTCCCTCCTTCGAGCTCCAGGCGACGTGGGGCCGCGATAAGGGTAACGGAAATGGTAACGGCGGAACCGGTGGCAACTCGATGGACATCGACGACGACTCCACCGTCACCTTCGAGTACGATCGGACCGGCGAGGGCCGATACGTCACCTACCTCCACGTGACGGACAACACCGTCACCGTCGAGTTCGGTTGATCGACGATCCGGTTCGATCAGGATCTCACCGCCCGTCCCGACGGCCGGTCACCGACGGAGCATCCGATAGCGAAATCGCTCGCGTCGGCGATCGAGGAGGGTCTCGATCCCCTTTCCGGGACCCCCCTCGATCGGCCACCCCTTCGTGCGCCAGCCGGGCGGCTCCGGCGAGAACGACTCACACGAGCCCGAACACTCCCTGGCGGTTGGACACCTCCCCTTCGCGGCACAGTCGGGGACCATCGCCTCGCCCGCCCGCTCCAGCCGAAAGTGGCGACAGTCGGGGCGCATCGTCTCGTGGTAGGAACGGAAGCCGCGCCCGTACGCGCGCTCGGCGAGCACGAGCCGTCGAAGATCCCGATCACGCTGGTCGGGAGCGTTCGAGACCGCTCGCCCCAGATCGCTTGGAAGCCACTCGACGGTGGCCGCGTCGGGATCGACCCCGCCCGCGAACTCCGTCAACAGGATCCCCGCCTCGACGGGCATCTCCCGTCGAAGCGCCGGTTCGAGCCGATCTCCCGTGGTCTCGGTGGCGAGCCACGTCTCGTCGAGGAGTCCCGCCTCGACGTCGTACTCGAGCTGGCCGGAGAGCGTGGCCGCGGCGCTCGCGGTGAGGTCGGGCTTGTTCTCGATCGCGACGATCCGTCGGACCCAGTCGGGATACGGCCGCCGGCGTCGGATCTCGATCTTGCCCTTTCGAGTCCGCTCGTCGATCAGATCCCGGTCGGCCGCGCGGTGGATCGCCTCGCGAACGTACCGCCAGGGGTACGCCGGCTTCGCGAGCGTGTCGCGATACCACGTCCACTCGGCCGGCGCCTCGCGGACGATCCCGAGCAGTTCGCGATCGAGCTCGCGCTTGCCGAAGGCCCGTCTCTGTCGCAACCCGGCGGGATCGACTTCGACGACGAGGACGTCCCAGCGCCGCTCGCGCGTCCCGATCTGGCGGGCGACGATCGCGGGCGTCGGGTCCCCGTCCGGGTGCCAGGCGAGCTCCGCCCACCGGCAGACGAGCAGCTCGTAGCCGAACTCCGCGTCCGGTATCACGGACGGAGGTGGGTGCCGATCGTACAAAACGATACGGTGTGGACGGGGATCGGCCTCCCGAACGCCGTCGCCTCCGCTCCTCCTCGAATGCTGCCGCCCCCGCGCCTCCTCGAATACTGTCGTCTCCGTTCCTCCCGGACGAGGCGTTTATGCCGGTCCGCACTCGAGTGGCGAGCGACGATGGCACGGCCAGTTCTGAAGTGGGCCGGCGGCAAACGCCAGCTGCTCGAGGCGATCTACCGGCGGTTTCCCGTCTCCTACGACCGCTATCACGAGCCGTTTCTCGGCGGCGGCGCGGTCTTCTTCGATCTCGAGCCCGACGCCGGCACGGTTAACGACGCCAATCCCCGGTTGGTCAACTTCTACGAGCAGGTCAGGGACCGCCCGGAGGCACTCATCGATCGGCTCCGGTCGTTCGCGGATCCGGAGGCGGAGCCGGACCCCGATCTGGCCTTCGCGGAGACGACGTCGAGGGGCGCGTCGGTGGACAGCTACTACTACCAACAGCGCGCGCGGTTCAACAGACGCCCCTACGGCCACGAGTTCGATCCCCTCGAGGAGGCGGCGCTTCTGGCCTACCTCAACCGGACCTGCTACAACGGGCTGTACCGCGAGAACGCCGACGGCGGATTCAACGTCCCGATCGGCCGATACGCGGACCCCGATTGGGTCCAGGCGGACCGCATCCGGGAGGCGAGCCGGGTGCTTTCGGGAACGACGGTGTACAACCGCGACTTCGAGTACGTTCTCGATGCGGCCGAGGCCGACGATCTGATCTACGTCGATCCCCCTTACGAGCCCATGAGCCCGACCGCCGACTTCAACGACTACAGCGCCGAGGGGTTCGACCGCGACGATCAGGAGCGTCTGTTGGACGTGACCGCGTCGCTCGCGGACGAGGGCGTCCACGTCGTCCTCTCGAACAGCGGCGTGATGTACGACCGCTATCGCGAGGCCGGACTCGACGTCGAGACCGAGGGCGCCACGCGGGCGATAAACAGCGACGCCGATAACCGCGATCAGGTGGACGAGATCATCGCAACGACGGTTCCCGAGGACGAACGCAGGGGATCGACGCAGGCGGGGCTGGCCGATTTTTCCGAGTGAACTCGTCGTTCGCCGCTTTCTCGCAGCGATCCTTCACCCGGCCGGGACTCCCGTGAACGAAGCGAGCGGGCCGGCGGACGAAGGAGAAATGCGCCGGCCGGGATCCCCGCGAGCGAAGCGAGTGGGGGTACGGCCGGCGCGCGACCGAAGGGAGGTGCGCCGGTCGGGATTTGAACCACGGTCGCGGGGGGGG
>NZ_JBHSXL010000015.1:13195-48867 GCF_042662125.1 Halopenitus salinus
CTCACGTCCGTTCGTCACAAAGTGCGCCGGCCGGGATTTGAACCCGGGCCATGAGCTTGGAAGGCTCGTGAATGTACCACACCCGAAATCGCCCATCTACCGGAAATAATATCCGGAATCGTCCACCGGCAAATCCTATACCCACATCTACACCAACCGACTGTAATAAAGTATCGGTCTACCCCACCCGAAGACCGCTTAGAAATCCTCGCGTAATCACACCCGAAAAACAGTACTTCATCACCATCTTTTATAAGCTCACGATGTGGTTTCTTTATATAATTCTCACACCACGACTCCTCATCTTTCTCGAACACCAAAGCAAGAGCGATCGTCCACAGGCTTCCAAGAATCGTCAACAAAATTCATTCAGCACAGGCAGATTCTCTTTCAGTTATATGGTTTCCAACATCTATAATGAAATCGGGTAAAGTTCGGGAAGGAGGATCAGCAATGGTATTTCTTAATGATGTATGGGTCTTAACCGAGGTGGGATCCGGCAACGACCCAGCAACTGTTCTGGCAAGTGATTGAGGGTCAATATTTGTGATATTTGCTTGGCGCCATCGAAAGCTCCTCACTTCTTCCTTCAAACGTCCAATGTAACCTATAGGCTCATCAGGAGCTTTCACATTCCCGTTATGTGCGCGGTCGTGGCAGTGCCTACACATCGTAACTAGATTCAATTTATCATGGCTTCCGCCACGGCTTCGTGGAACAATATGGTGAACCTCTAAAGAAACACCTCTCATATCCTCGTGTCTCTCGCAGTGTCGGCACATATAGTCATCCCTGCGGAGAACCTCCCTCCGCCGCTTCGACCAGTCGCTTGGGAGGGGTCTTGACATATATCAAGATAGTACGGATTATATATGATAACAGTTTCCCCTTGCTGAGTATGCGCGTTGTATTTTGCACGGCTACCGGAACACTTCCTTGAACAGGCAAAACCCTAGTGGCGAATACGCACTCTTCAGCAACCGGCTGTTTCAGACAAGGATATGTCTGAAGAAGAGGATATCAACAGAGGCAAACATCTGTACCAGATATTTTATTAGATTCTGGTTCGGTTTCAGCGGAATTCTTTAACCCACCCAATATCATCGGATCGCTCCTCGAAGCCTTCGGTCTCCAAAATGTGTTTCATGGCTGGGTGAATGACGTTGCTCGTTATAACTTCGGACGCACCGTAGCTCCGACTCAGGCTGATGAATTTATTGAGGGCAGCTCGTGCAATCCCGTTCCCCTCCCACGGCGGTTCGACTAAGAGATAGTTGATCTCTCCTGGCTTCCCTTCTATGGCTCCTACACAGCTTTCCTGAAGACGAATATCGTATCCCAGAACCGCCTCTGTGAGAAGTATATCATTCTGATCAACTTGATCGAGATCTTCGGTAGCAGCCATAATCTGTATATGATTATAGCACTCCCATAAATATAAATTTTATTATATAAAGAATTAACGACCGATCTTTGTCTTTAGATCTATGGCTCAAATGGATTTTTCTAGGCATACAAGATTTGTCTAACTCGTATTCATCTGAACCATGTCCTTTGAGACGACTATGCGTTATCCACCGAAAAATCATATATTTGTTATAAACGACATATGCCACTACTAGTGATCTCTATTCAGCGAGAAGAGTAATATCGATAGATAGTCAGATACGGTTCCCAAAACAACGGCGAAAACCCGAGATCGTGTTTTACGTGTGACCATCCATTGTCATCTTTGTGGATAGAACCTTAGACGGGGTTTGAACGCGAGAATTGTCCAAGTTTTCTAGTTGGTACTAATAGTACGTTAATCGAAAAATGTGAATGCCGCCCGTAGACCTACTTCTTACGGCGCGACAATCGCTGGCGTCGCTTCTTCCCGGATCCCCTTCCCGGAGTCCCGCGTAGTCTCCCACCGGCAGGAGAGGCACGTATCTCGTGGGAATGAGACGCTGAACCACGGCCTTTTCCGAGGTCGCTTGTATCGGGGCCGATACTCGGTTGTGAGGGTTGTGTCTGTTCGGTGCGGTCGATAAGCCGGGCCTCGAAGTGAGAGCCTTGATCGACCAGACGCACGTCGTATTCAACACCAACCTCGCCGGCAGGGACGTGTATGGTCTTACCAGCGTGCTGCTGCTGAGCGATGGCGTTACCGCTGTTGCTAACGCGGTCAACCGTTATCGTCTGTGGTTGGACTTGTGCCATCCGTTCACAAACAACACGAGAATGCTATATAATTGTATGGAAAGCCTACATTTTCGTTGAAAGTGGAGATGGATAGCGGAGAGAGACCGCAGGAGACGGCCCATAGATTGTTACTCATTTGTTCTCAACCTCTACGTAAATAATGAATATCGCAATACAAACCGCCGCGGAGGGTAAACAAGAACTCTCATTCTGGCCAGCGATCACTTCTGGCTATATTTACTCACTCAACGGTGGATGGATGTGGTTGGTTGCGTGTATCCTTCTATGCTTGTTTGGTGCACCAATGTTTATTCTAATTCGAAATGCGCGGAAAGCAGTAAAACAATCGAAGAGTCGTGATAAAATTAGGAAGAGAGTTGAGCGGGATAACCGAAGGAACAACGAAAGAAACCAATGGTTGATTCTTCTGGATGTTGTCTTCGAACAATTTCCAGACCACAGTCGAATGCGAGTCTATGTGCTTTTCAGCTGTTTGTTGACAGTAGTCGCAGCAGTAGTGATTTTCATCTGTCTTGTAGCGAGAGTGATCAGAGGAGACGTTAACGACTTGGTCGGGATCGGATTGTTTGCTCTCCCGATTATGTATATTGGAATTCTAATCACAAGGATCTCATGGAGGGATAATTCTGTTTGACTATTCCGTGTGATCGTCCATAGTCGTCTCACACTCGTGGATCGAACCTTAGAGTCGGGTTATATGAGTGAAGATCTCTAATTGATTATTTTCACGATCTCATTATCGAATGCTCTGTTAGAACGAGTGTGCCTACCTAACGACTGTTAGCAAGCAAAATGTCTGTCTAATTGGATTTCAACAGTGTCAAAATCCTATTTGGGAACAAATTCATTTAGGTGTATTTTAATGTGGTATTCATGGATCTACAAGCCCTCAAGGTGGAGAACTTCAGATCGATAGAGGACTCTGGGTGGGTTTCAATCGACGATCTCACGTGCTTCATTGGGAAGAACGAATCTGGTAAAACAGCCTTTATGAATGCTGTTGAGCAAATCAACCCTCGATTTGGATCTCCTGATTATACTCCCTACAAAGACTACCCCCGAAATAAGTGGCCAATATATAAACGGAACCACGATGCCGAACCAGCCCTCATTGCGAGTGCTAAATTCGAGTTAGAAGATGAAGATATAGTGGAGATAGAAAGCCGTGAATACAGTGGTATCATTGGGGATACAGAAGCGATCTACAAAAGGTATCTCGATGATTCCGAGGAGTGGGAACTAGAGATTGAGGAGGCGTCTCTCGTTCAAGGCCTTGTCCCGGACAGAGGGCTGCATGATAAGACAGAAACCAAGCTATTGGGATCAGATTCGATATCGGAATTGAAAGCAAATATCCGAGAGTCAACTTCGGATGATGATGCGTTGGAAGAATTGGAGAACAAGATCTCTGGGGAGTATTTAGAGGGCCTTCAGAAGAGGATAGGGCGTAATCACTTGAAGGCGAAGGTTCCATCTTTCCATTATATAGGCGAATATTCTATTATGAATGATACTGTGAGTATAAACCAGCTAATCAAAGATAAAAACAATAATAATCTGGATGAATCTGATGAGGTCTTTATGTCTCTACTCTCTGTTGCGAACCTTGACTTGCAAGAGTTGAGGGACAATCCTGACTGGCGGAAAATAAGAACCGAACTCCAGGCAGCCTCCGGAAGAGTGACGGAAGATTTGCTAAATTACTGGACTCAAAATCAGAATCTTCGTTTCTCCTTCGATAGAAATGAAGCCAAACAGGAAGGTCCTTCAGATTATAATTCAGGAAAAATTGTGGATGTTACTGTAGAGAATAGTGATGGTGTTGAGGTTGGCTTTGATCAGCGGTCGCAAGGGTTCCGTTGGTTCTTCTCCTCATTTTGCCAGTTCCGGGATATTCGAGACTCGGATGAAGACTTGGTCCTACTATTAGATGAACCTGGCCTCCATCTACATGCTAAAGCCCAGCAGGACTTCTTGGACTTCCTAGATCAAGAATTATCAGCGGAGCATATCGTTGCCTATGCTACCCACTCTCCGTTTATGATTGACCCTCGGAATCTGAACCGATCAAAGATGGTAATGGCCGACCCAGAGGGACAGACAAACATTTCCGACGACGTTATGGCGACTGACGAAGCCACGCGCCTCCCTCTACAGAATGTATTCGAATTTGACCTTGTTGACACGCTTCTGATCCGACCGCAAACTCTTCTTGTTGAGGGAAAGTCAGATCACGCTTATCTATACGCTATTTCAAATATCTTGGAGAAACGAGGACGGACGGGCTTAGACAAGTCTTGGACAGTTATTCCGGTTGGAAGCGGAAGTAACGTCCCTACCTTTGTTTCGTTATTCGGTGCTAATGATCTTGATCTTGGTGTCTTACTGGACGGGGACTCTGGATACAACCAACGAAAAGAAGACATTACCTCTAAAGGAGTGATGAGTGATGAACATATTCGCTCCACCTCTGACTTTGTTGACCAAAACTATAGTGATATTGAGGACTTGTTCAGTGAAGACTTCTATCTTGAACTAGTCAATCAAACGTACCAAGCTGAACTTGCACAAGGTCCCCACCCAGTTGGTGAGATAGTTGCCAGCGATTTCAAAAACGAAAACCCAAGAGTCGTCAAGCGCTTGGAAAAATATTTTGAAAGGCAACATATTAACGAAGGAAACTTTGAGCACTTCGCTCCCGCAGAATATCTACAGCAGAACCTGGAGAGATTACGTGAAGAAATCGATCCGGAGTCTCTTAACAACTTTGAGGAACTGTTTGAGGATTTCAATACCTATCTGGAAGAATTCTAAGCCCCATCAAGAGTTGACGACTATGGGCTACCAAGCGGAACGACACTACAACGCTGGGACGCCCTGACTCGATCGAAACCAGTCCTTCGGACTTGCCCACGCGAGAGCTGCTCCCTCAAACAATGCCTGCGGTGGATCTTCTCGTTCGGTATCATAGAAATCTCCGAGGGGTAAATGTGCGAGCTGCGAAGCCAGATACTGCGCTCCAGCTGTATTTGGAAGCAGCCTGCTGTTCGTCTCGTCATTAATATCGTTTAGCTTGTCCGGGATTTGCTTGACAATTCGAGGTGTATGTTCAACAGTGATCGCGCCACTTGTGCCGTCAGCTCGATACCGGTGATCCTCCTCGTACGCATTCGCACAATATTTGAGATGCTTTTCCAATCCCGGCTCGAAATGCTCCGTCGTTACATCATCATCGAGATCGTCGATCCAGAGGTAGATATGCTCGTGGGGAGTTCCGGCACTCCGAGTTGGAGCTGTCACAGCTATCCACTCGAATGTGAAATCACCGAGATGGTAGTTCAACGCTTCACGAACGGATCGATGAACTCCCCCGCCGTGTAACATCTCGTTGCATTCCCAGGGAGTGAGCCAGTTGTCGGTTTCATCGAGTGGCGACAAACGTCGGGTGAGCATCGCCGTCGTGACGTTCTCGTAGTTCGTCCGAAAGTGTCGATCGGCTTCGAGAATTCGAGGATATATATGGTAGCGGTGACGCTCGTACTTCGACGTGCGTCCGACTGCATTCCACGATGCTCGCTGAGTACGTAGGTACGTTTCCCGTGCTTCCTCAACTGTCTGTGGCTCCCCACAGTCAGTCAGAGGTGCTGGAAGGCGTTCTACCTTCACCGATGGCGGAGCTAATGGGAGTTTCCGACGTGTAGCGTGGTTGGCAGTAGATGGATCTCCCGGTTCGGGTACAACTGCCGTCCTCGTTCCTGGTGGATTTCCGTTAGTTGGCCCATAGTCATCTGGGACACTCATCCGTCGGCACAGAGCATCGGTATGCCGTCAACTTCGACAGGGTCAGAGCCTCCTCTATGAAGCTGTCCGTGTTCCGTTTGTGATAGTGCATCCAGAAACGCTGGAGCATCTATTTTGAGGAGTGGTAATTGATGGTGGGACTGTGCATCGTATATCTCGTCGCCGGACTTTGCATAGAGGGTGAGTCGAGCAAGGTTGACGATCTCGCCATTCGGGTCTGTAATGAATTCCCGAGCATCTTCACGTGTCCAGTAGGTACAGTTCGTCTCGCCAGTAGATGTGTCTGATTTCATATGATAAAAAAGAGATTCAGTAATCGCCGCCGCTATTCTTGTGATTCGATATACCGTCCTGCCAATTCGTATATCACTGCACCGTATGGTATTTCATCAGTTCTGTACAACACGAGTCTTGCTTCGTCGAGCGCGTTCTTTTCTGCACGGCTAACGCTAATCGTAGTATCTCGTACCATTCTAACAATAGCAGGGACGCCCGCTCATCCCCTCCAATAGTATTAATGGTAAAGGGTTTATATACCCCCCATCGGGGTGAGAATTTCCGCTGTCTTAGGCTCTGTATCGGTTGTTTATGATTATAGTGGTCGATAGATATTTATACCCTGAATATCAGGAGTTGCCTGAGAACCACCAACATATCTGATTAGCGTTCCACAATTGAGATCATCTATACACCCAGTTTTCACGACTTTGAATTCCCTAAATTTGGCCATCAACCGACCCATATTTCCTGACCTCAGATCAGAAATTTCGCAGATGGGGTTACGTATATTACACATTATGATATACATCAATGTTCTAACCCGGTGTTTATTATTTATATACTTATACATAGGTGATAGTATAACCATATTGTTAATTTGGAGGTCCCGGAACTCCACAGACGGCTGCTATCGCGTTTTCCAACCGAAACGTCCCTACCTACTCGTACGATGGGAAGATTAATTCACACTTGCATCAGATGGTTTAGAATAGCTTTGAGATCGGTGGCTGTTCTCCAGCTTTGATAGTACGATCTCCCCGGCATACATATAGTATATACATACGGTTCATTTGTGATCTTCAGATAGGTTTACATCGGAGTGATTCACTTCATAGAGTGGGTTTTGTTACCTGTTCTTTGGTAATACCTTACTCTGTGGACTAATTAGAGTGTTTTAACACATAGAGGGGAGGGTAAAACTATTCTTTTTACACTATCATATTGTTGTGGTCATACAGTAGTATATATATTATAGTAATGATGGGGGGTAGTGGATGGTATGACCGAGAGAAGTGAACCAAGATCTCACGCTTCTCCATTCATGATCTAAAAATATAAGAAATATATAATACCTACCTATCTTATATTTGTGTGTGTGTTTCACCACGACGAGCGACAAGATCGTTTACTGTCACCTACGCCAGTCCAGAAGCATATTCCACTCCCGTCTATGAATTTATCCACCCAATGAACTCGAGTCAACCGTAGTAACGATCGAGAATGACTAGGCGCGTAAGTGTGTGTGCGCGAACACACCGTTCACACGCTCACTAGCTCGTGCATCTGCGTATGCGCCGCCCGAACGACTATTTCCGAATTTTCACGTATAGACTTCGTACGTGAGAGTTCGGAAACCCTCGGCTACTCCATACGCCCGAACTCGGCGAATTTCTCAAGCTGTACATTTGACCAGTGATACGCGTTCCCGCGCCCGCCGCGACGTGACGTTACGTATCCTTCCTCTTCCAGCTCCTGCATCAACTTCCCCACTTGACGAGGCTGAATCGAAACGCCCTCCGCGATCTCCTTGTTTGTCCACTCTCCATCAGGCCACTTGTCGGATTCACGGAGTGTCAAGACGATCTCCTGCATTCCCTTGGACCACGTCTTGATGGTTACCTCTTCGTGAGGATTGATCCATCGAGGGAGACGAGATGTGTGTACGTATACGATCGCACCTTTTTCTCCACCGCTTGCTGTTCGACCGAATCGCATTACTGCTTGAAGAACTTCCTTTCCTACAACGTCCGCAAACAGTGCGTTCCCAAGTGGACCGAAGTCTAAGCGATTTCCCTTCGTTACGTTTCCATCGCTGTCTTCCTTCCGTGATACGGCATCACCATTGAGAGCGCCCCATCGTTCGACTGCTTCATCCTCAGGGGGATGTGGACTTCCGATAACCGCACCAAGTCGTGTTTCAGCGAACTCGTTACTCCCTTTGAGGTTTCCATAGTGTTCCGCCCGCTCTATGTGTTTATCCACTCCGAAGGAGACATACTGTTCCTTCGCCTGTTTTGACGTAATTACTGCTGGCTTCTGTCCCTCTTGTTCGTGGATATTCTCCAGAAGAGCGCCATCCGATCTGTGGTTAACGTGTGCGCCACTCTGGTAGGGTTTTGTCCCTGCATTGGTTTGGACGATCTGAAGGCTGAGAACGTCACGAAGGTATGTGCGCTTCTCCTGATTTGATTCCAGTACCTCCTCGTGATATACCCAATCCCCACCGAGTATGAGCCGCCATTTTGTGATCGTGGGTGTACCGTCGAGGGCAACTACGCTTTCGGCCGCATAGAGCGGGGGTGGAATGAGGACTGTCCACTCGTCATCGGGACTTTTGGTTGCGACACGTCCTGCATCAAGTTCTGCAACCTCCCATTCGTTATCTAGTAACTCGAACTCAAGGCCGGCGTGTGCCAAAAGGGGTGCGTGAGCGTGGAAACCCCGACTTTGCTGTGACTCTCGCCGAGTGTCTCGGTGAGCGTAGCTGCTCATATCATCCTTCCAAGCATCAATGGCATCCTGATACTCCGGTTTGAATCGACGACGAGTCAGCTGCTTCCAGTTCTCGAAGGGGAGATCGTCGTCGATTTGGAGATAGTTCGTAATTGCTCGCGTTGCTTCATTGTGTGTCGGCTCGAAGAAGTATGCGTCACCAGGAAACTCGTCGTAAGCGACGTATCTATCTTCGATGTAGTTCTCGTTGTGTGCTTGGAGGTAGTGACCGATTAGTACATCATACTCGTCGGGGTCGAAATCACGCTGTTCCATATAGGAACATCGGCCATTCACTTGGCAGGGAAGGAGCTTCCCGAAGTGCATCTTCGAATTCTCGTGAATATCTGCTCCCGAAATCCCGGTGGCGTATACCGATTGTATCTCCCCCTCTATGGGGTAGTCCCCGCCCATCGTCTCACACTCTCGATGAAACGCCGGTAGAATCCGATACGTCAACCCACGCTCGGAACACCACTTCTTGTACTGACCGTAGAGTTCGTGGCGGGAAGTGAACAAAGTGAGTTGATTCCCCGTCGCCTCTGCCCACTCGACGACACCGTAGCTCTTTCCCATCGCAGGGAGTGCTTCGACGAGAGACGTTCCGCGTTGTTCGAACGCCTTGTGTATCGTTTCATAGAGGCGGTTTCGAGCCTCAGATAGCGAGAGTGGTTCGCTGCTCGCCTCGAATAAATTTCTCAGCGTAATATCGATAGAAGTGAGCGGGATTGGTTAAATCGTGTCGAAGCTCCGATGGTGAAATAAGTCAGTAAATCTCCGTCGATACAACCTTTTTACCGTGTGGCTGTCTCGGGTTTGTTATGTCCGATACGTCTGCGATTCTTGACGCCCTCCACGAGGTTTCCTCCCGACTGGATGGGAATATGACCGAGAAAGACGTTGAAAATGCCTTTCTCAACGAGAACTTCTATACCCATCTCGGATATCAGGGAACGGGATATGACCTTCGTAGTGAGTGGACGCTTCCCGACGATCGACGTCCCGACTACGTAACTCTGGACAACAACGAGTCTGTCACGGCCGTCTATGAGTTCAAAACGACGGGACGCGATCTTACTCCCCACGAAGATCAACTATTTCACTACGTAGACGAACTGAAGGCCGATTATGGCGTTCTCACCAACGGCGACGAACTCCGCCTCTACCGCCGTGACGGACACACTCACCTCCTCACCGTCTCCCTCGAAGACGCAACTGAGAGTGACGCCGCCGATCTCGAAGCCGCCCTCCAAAAGCCCGAGTGGGACATAACCGATCCCGAGAGCGTCACAGCCTTCCTCGACCGCCTCGATGAAGTGGAACTCGACGGGCAACTCGGACAGGAACACTTCTTCGAGACGTTCCGTTTGGAGGAGGACAGTCCCTTTGCCAATCTCGTGACGGCGATGATGGACTTGCTCGAAGAACTCCGTGACGAACAGGAAGCGAAATTCGTGAAGGGGGCCTACGACTTTTGGGAGGCCAGCTACGCAAGCGAACCCGACGAGACGCCCGACTCGTGGGAACCGTTTATCGGAGGGAAGCAATCACTTCGGGACTTTATGTTCTGTCTGGAGTCCGGCCACGCGCTCCTCGCTCGTCTCCTCTTGGCGAAGGCCACCGACGATCACGACTTCTTCCCGAACAGCAAGGGGCTTCGTCGATACTTCGATGAACTCGGCGGCTTCAGCGGGAACATCGAACTGGATGCCTATCCCGTCGCGGCGAACGGGATGATCGAAGATATGCGGAATCAGCTCGTCCAGAGTCTGTTTGAGGACGACATCTTCATCTGGTGGACCGACGGCTACGGCGAACAGACCGCGAGCCAACACGACAGCCCGTACACCCGTTTCCGCGACGTAGCCAAAGATGGAAGTGAGGTGAGCCGTGTGAGTCCCGCCACCCGCGAGCGGTTCAGTCGCGCTATCGCTCACGTCTCCTTCGCTGTCCTCAAGTTCGACTTCGCGGAGATCGAGGGCGACCCGCTCGGGGATCTCTATCAGCGGTACTTCGATCCGGAGACACGGAAGGCCCTCGGGGAGTTCTACACGCCACAGCCGGTCATCGACTACATCATGGATGGTGTGGACTACAACGTCGGCGTTTCACAGGAGCGCCTTATCGACCCGTCCTGCGGCTCCGGGACCTTCCTCGTGGAAGCCGTGAACCGCTATCTCGACGACGTGCGGCGGTACAACGACGATCCCGATTGGTCGGAACACCTCACGGAACTGTGTACGACGCCGCACATCGTCGGTCTTGACATTCACCCGTTCGCAGTGTTAATGGCACAGATTCGCTTTATGGTCGCCATCCTCCCCGAGTACCGGGAGGCAAAACGCGAGACGGAGAGTTTCACCATACGTCGGCTTCCGATCTTCCGAACTGACTCGCTACGGAACGAGCGTGAATTGACGGGAATAGATCTCGGCGACGACGAGCAGACGCAGATGACGCTCGACTCGATCACGGAGGACAGTCAGGACGTGAAGATCCCAGTTCCCCTTCCCATCGAGGTCAATGAGGGTGAGGTGGCCGACTCCGAACTCGAAGACGGCTTCCTCGTTCAGCGTGTCCGGATGCCGAAGTACGACACCGCGAAGATGAACGCCGGCGTTCGGAACTTCGGGGAATATTACGCAGCCCTACAGGGCGTCCTCGATGTGGTGAAATTCCACATGCAGGAGAGTTGGTGGGAGTATGGCGGTGGCCTCGAACAAGGAATCCACCGCTACACGACCCGAGAGTACGACGGCGTCGAGGAATTCTTCGAGCCGTATGTCAACGACATTCTCGCGACGGTTCGCTACCTTCGAGAGGATCACGGTGACGGACGGCTGTTCAAGATGTTCGAGGACAGCGTTCTCGCGCTCGTCGTGAAGAACTATATGGAGTACCAGTACGTCGTTGGGAATCCTCCCTACGTCCGTATTCAGAACCTTCCCGATCAACAGAAAGCGATCCTCGACGAACTGTACGACTCCACCACAGGTAACTACGATCTCTACTGTCCGTTCTATGAGCGGGGAATTGACTGGCTCGAAGAAGGGACGGGGAGACTCGGATATATTACACCGAACCAGTTCATGGTGACTGACTACGGGGACGGGCTTCGTCGTGTCCTTCGAGAAGAAACCGCCCTCGATGAAGTGTACGACTTCCGGGATTCAGGCGTGTTTAAGGACGCGACGAACTACCCGGCTATCGTAATTGCGGAAGACGAACCGGACGAAGACGCTCGTGAGAAGAATCAGATTCGGTGTGTCCGGGTGAAGGCGAACGTCGAAGAAGACACAGGAAGAGCGTTGGACGAGGAGATCGTCGCCGCTGTGCGCGATCACCGTGGAGAACCGGGGTATTCGGACGAGTTCATCGACGTGTTCGACTTCCCACAAATGGAACTTGGTGACGGCTACTGGTCGATGATGCCACCGGAAGAACTGGAGGTGTTTCGGAAGCTTGAGCGCAAAAGCGATAGCAGGCTGGATGAGATAACAGATTCTGTTTTTGCGGGTACTCAGACGAGTGCCAACAAAGTGTACGTCGTCACTCCGGTGAATGCAGGCCGGATGGAACCTGATGAAGGTGGCGACACGGTTCGAGTCGTTCCATCAGGGGAAGACCGTGAGTACGAGATTGAGACAGATCTTCTTTCTCCTTGGCTTGATGGTAAAGACATTCAGAGATGGGAAGCGGATTGGTCGGGTCAGCATGTAATTCTCCCGTACAAAATAGAGGAGAATGAGGATGGAGAGCTAACATCCGACCTCTACACAGAAAGCCATCTAAAAAAGAATCTACCACTCTCGTGGGAGTATTTCGAGGAACATCGAGAAACGCTTGAAGGACGAGAGGGAGGGAAAATGAACGGTCGTGATGACTGGTATGGCTTCATCTATCCGAAAAGCCACGATCGCTTTGAGCGACCGAAAGCTATCGGAGCACACATATCGGAAAATTCGCGATTTATGGTGGACTCTGTCGGAGTCTGGTATTTCAAAACCGCCTACGGAATCCAACTATTACCCGAAATTGACGAACTTACCGAAGTTGTCACCGCTCAAATGAACTCGAAGGCTCTCGATTTCTATTTCAAGCATATTACGACTGTTAAGGCTGGAGGATTCTACGAGTACCGGGCGCAATATCTGGAACAATTACCCACCATTACAGAGGGAGATGCGTCTTCGTTCGATACGATTCAGTCACGGGCAGACAAAATCGTGGCTACTCTCGATATAGACAATAAGACGGGACGCTTCCCTGAAGCCTATCTCGGAGACTTCGACGGCGACCTCGGGTACATCGACTATGAGTGGCAGACCCGACGCTACCCGGTTGACGCCGACATTCAGCAGAAAACCGATGGACGCTTCGCGGTTACTGCTGGCCGCTCCGACGAGATTACCGACCCGCTAATGGATCGCGGCGACCAAGAGGAGCGAAAGCTCCGAGCGAAGTACGTTCACACCGCTGTAGATGGGCGGAATATGAAGAAGGGAGAACAACAGACGATCCCGATCCCACGTTCTCGGGACGGCGTGGAACAACTCATAGAGGTGCTGGAAGCCGACCGGAAAACAGTCGAAGAAACAAGCATCGAAGACCTCGAAGCGGAGATCGACGAGACGGTGTACAACCTGTTCGACCTCACCGATGAGGAGCGGGAGGTTATCGAGGACTACCTCGAAGTGTTCTGACTACACTCCAGTCAAAGTACTCGGTACTGTGGGCTGTATTTCTCCATTCAGCCTCCTTTCCGTCAGCAGATATAGCCAAACAGCTGAACGCGGGATTTCAAACGGCCCATTTTGTTTTGGACGTCCGTTTAACCCTAACTACGAAATACAAGTCTTCTAAATGCCAAAAAACGCCGTTAATAACGTGGGTTCTATTACACGCCGGCGTCGTAACTACTATAGTGGGGGGACTAGTACCTGTTTGTAGATGACCCCCGTCGAACTCCCAAGCCGGGCCAAGCCCGAGGCGCTACACGAACTCTGCCGCCACCTTCACAAGGTTAGCGGCTCCAAGAAGACCGACCTCTATGACCAACTGGAAATTGATCAGCGGCAGATTCGAGCCTGCATTGACTATGGCGCGAAACTTGGCTTCTTGACTGTCGAGGACGACGACGTTCAGAACACCAATCGAGGTTCAGGTATCAGCTACTCCGAGAACATCGACGACAAGCCGGTACAGACCGCATTTCGAGAAGCCATCGGATTTTACGAACCGTACCGGGACACGCTACTGCGTATCCACGCCGGAAACTTAGTGGAGAAAGTCAAAGACAATCCGGCGGTCAAACAGAGCGTATTCAAGGAGAAGGCGGAAGCATCGACTGGCGACGAGCATTCGGATAGGGAAATCAATCTCCTGATCAAAACCGCTCAGGCGGCTGGACTTGGAGAGTTCATCACCGGAAGAAAGGGATTTGAGACGCGCCTCGAAGTGTCCGACCAGTATGGGGAATTTGTCAACGAACTGGCCGAGGAGTACCCGATACCCGAACCCGAAGAAACCGTTGAGGAGGAATCTACCGAAGCGGGCAAAGATGTGGAAGCCGATAAAGTATCCGCTGACGTGGACGAAATGGTGTTGAAGGCTGACGAGTCTGCCAAGCAACTGAAATTGAAAGTTGAATACGACGTAACCAACAAGAGTAAGGAACAGATCGCCAGTCTCGTTCAGGGGATTCGAGGTGAAAAGTAATGCCTCTCAACGATGAGTTGTCGCGGTATTCGGAGCGGTCAGTTCAACTGATTGAGAACTCCCCACAGATGGACGAGGAGAACACCAAGCGGAAGATCATCGAACCGCTGATTGAGCTTCTCGGATGGGATATTCTCTCCTCTGACGTTGAGCTTGAGTACTCTGTTCAGATGGGGTCGGGGACAAAGAAGGTTGATTACGCACTCAAGCGGGAGGGAACACCCATCGTATTCGTGGAGGCGAAGGGATGTGACACGCCACTTGGCCAAAGTCACGAGAATCAGCTGAAAAGCTACATGCGACAAGTCGGGGTCGATTGGGGACTCCTCACTAATGGTCGTAAATTCGAAATATTCCGGCGAGACGTATCCAGCAACCGCCCCAACGAAATCTCACTTGCGAAGTTCACCATCGAGAGAGTTCCTGCTAACGAACACCCCCTCAAGGCTCTTTCTCGGGAGTCTATCGACTCGGGAGAATCCCGACAAATTGCTGAGAAGATCGAAGCAGTACAGAACGCTGTCGCCTCCCTCCGAAAAAACAAGGAAACTCTTGCAGAGGACGTGACGGGTGAGGTTACGGAGGTCGCCGGAAGTGCTGTGTCACAGCAAATCGAGGATGAAGCGAAAGCGTTCGTCGACGACCTCATCGAGACGTTGGAGGAGGAGGCCCACCGGACAGCTGTAATTCAAGACCCAAAGGGAGGTGACGACAAACCCGAGGGTGGAGAGTACATCATTAGTCTCAATCGAAATGGCGACGAGGTCTTCCGAGTGGCAGAGGATGTCCAATCGGAGGCAGTTGGGTCACTCGTGAACTACCTCATAGGGGAGGAGGGGCTTCTTGACGAGATCGATATACCTTACATTCCCGGTACAGGACAGGGAAGTCGCGCACTCCTCAACGATGAACCCACGCATCCGAACGGTTCAGATATGCGGGCACAAAAGAGAGTTTCAGGTGGGTATTATTTACTCACGAACCTAAACTCAGAAGACAAGAAGCGATACACATCAGAACTCCCCGAGAAGGTGGGTTTGGAATGCGATTTCTCCCAGAATTGGTGATCTGACCTGAATCTCCGACTGCTACCTATAGTCGCGTGAAATCTTCACAAACGCAAAAGCTCAACAACTTCCTGAGTCTGACCTCAGAGTTCCTACTCGAAAGGATTGAGTGAAACGTAGCCGACTGGTTACTACCGATACCCGTGGTCGGATCAACGAGCGCGAACATCTTCAACGGTAACTTCCACTGATCCCTTCACCAGTCTCATCTTCGTGTTTGTTTCAGTAGTTCAACACATAGAGTCGGCGTTAGTCACTGAATCGTCTCAGTAATATTTCTATTCACGTCATATCTACTTCTCTAAGATAACTCGATCCCACACCCTCTATGTGTTAAACTACACATTTCAAACAATGATACAATCCGTTGTTGTTGATACTTCCCTGGCACTTCCCCGGTGTATCACTACTTATCCACCCTAATGAATGCTAAGGGGTTTATATACCACCCCTCCAACGCTGTCCGTGCTTCTCGTCCACCGAGGGTGATTCCACGATCCGACGATCGGGATGTTCGTTCGCTTTCCAGTTGGGCTTCCGCGAGTCGAACTGTACCGGCGGTAGCTCTCCGAAGGTTTGGTCGAACATTCGGCAGACGTTCTCGATACGGTTCTCGCTGAGATTGAACTCCTCAGCTACCTCCTCGAACAGTTCGTCTGTCTCGGGACTGTTCGGATGGAAGTGCCTTTCCTTGGTGTACCCGCTCTCGTCCCGATGGACGACGTATGCACAGGTGCAGAAGACGGCCAGTTCCAACCGCTGTCCGAATTTCTCGCCGTCGATGTTCGTTGCCCTCGCGATCGAACGCTCGATCTGCCGTTCCGTCAGATTGAGCCGTTGGCCGATGATTTCGACGAGGTCTTTTCGAAGCCGGTAGGTGTGGAGTTGGCTGTGTTCCCACGTCGGGCCGTTCTTCTCGCCGCGATTGATGGCGGAAAGCATCCGAAAGTATCGTTCCCGATTGAGGTTAAGAAAGTCGGACACCCACTTCTCACCTCGAACGTCGCTTGGAGAGAAAAACGTCGCACAATGAGGGTCAGGTTTCGTTAGGTCGTTGTACGCCTCCCCGTTGATGTGTATCTCGTCCTTGTCGCCGTCATCCTCAGAGTCGGTCGGTGTGTAGACTGATTTCGAGTCGGTTGGCGGATCTACCTCGGGCGTGGCGGCGTATTCGTCAGATGGTTCAGTTATCGTTTCGGCTGTGTGGCTGGTTTGGTTGGCACTCATAGGTTAACGAAGGGGTTGGCGATACCCATCATCGACGGACAGCGCCGGATCTCAGAGAGGGTAACGCCAGTAAAATGCCTCTACTGTACAGACGGTAGCCACTTCCTTAATACTAGTGTGAGAACAATATGCCATGGGGGGTTCGAGATGGATTCCCCGTCATCCCTTCAATCTGTGTCTCGACACACCGAGAGTTCGTCCGCACCTCACCCTACATCGATAATGCTGATGAATGACACACCCCACCCCCGGCCTTAACAGGTCGGGGGCTTTTTTCTATTTTACCACTTATCTTCAGCTCGGTTATCTGCACTTCGTTTATTCGTTCGAAGGTACTTTCGAGTCGTTTTGAGATTGGAATGTCGGACTTGTTCCGCCGCTTGTGCGATTCCCTCTTTCTCGGTCCAGAGCGAAGCGACCCCATGACGGAATGAGTACCACGATAGGGTACGGTTCGATCCTTGGAGGTCAGCACCCTCTATGAGTTGGTCCAGCAGTTTGTTCAGATTCCGAGCATCGTATCGATTTCCATATTTCGTAAGCCACAGCTCGTCTTCACCGTCGTACTTTTCATACGATTGCCGCTCCTGAAGCCAATGTTTCAGAGCATTTCGAGAGGTAGACGAGATTTCGCAATTCCAGGCTTCCTTATTCTTAGTAGACTCCTTTGCGGGGATATTGATCATGTTCCGATCGAGGTCAATCCACTCCGGCTGCATTTTCCCCACCTCAATAGGTCGGAGTCCGAGATCGGAAGTGACCGAAATAATCGAGGGGTACTTCCACGACGAGGCGTTTTTAAAGTCTTCTTTCGATACGTTCTCCTTCTTGATCCCCTGTTGTTGAGCGACGAACCGTTTCAATTCCGCCCGTTCGTCGGACGTGAGATTCCAGTAACTCTTGATGGAGTATTTCTCTAGTGCGGCTTCATAGAGTCGATTCATCTCGTCAGGGTAGAATCGATCTTTAACCTTCTCCGAGTCGTCGGAATTGCGCGATGGTTCGATCGGAATGTCGTGTTCCCACTCGGGAATGTCTCGATTCTGAGCCTCGCGCTTGTATTTGAATAACCGGCGGATGCACTTCTCGAACGTGTAGACGTAGCTATCTGGGTGGGTGGAGTGTTTCATTAACGTATCGAGAAGTTCGGTGGCTTGCTCTTGGGTTATTTCTTTGGTGAATTCCCCTTCTTGTTCCCACAACCATTTGTACACTTCATCGATCTTGTAGTGGGTAGTTTTGACTGTAGATTCTGAGAAGCCTTCTCCTCGGTACGTGTCTTTCCCCTCGTTCATCAGCCAGCGGATGAAGGTGATTTTGTACTGCTTGTAGTCGTCTTGGATCATCTCGCTGAATGATTGTAGCGACTCGTTCGTAGCTTCAGCAACGGGGGGTACTGGTAGCTCTGTTTCCTCTTGTTCGCGCGTGTTGATTTTCATATTTCCACCGTGAGCCTGGATTGTGGTCCTACCCCTACCCCATATGGCGGTTTTTCGGGTGGTGTTAGGACCGATTTTCTTTTAGGCCTTTTCACAGAATTTGCGGTGGAAAAAGGCGAAATCGGGCGTGTTAGAGCCGTATGCGCCGGCCGGGATTTGAACCCGGGCCATGAGCTTGGAAGGCTCAGGTCCTACCACTAGACCACCGGCGCCCATCTACGGGAAATCGCCGGTGGAATAAGGACCTTGCCCTTTTCGATCGGGACCGGGTCGGGACGGTTCACACCTCACCTGGCGGCCGGATCCGGCCGAACGACCACGTAGCAGTTGCCGCTGGAGATCTCGAACTCCTCGATCGACAGGTCGCTCGCCTCGAGGTCCGCACGGAACTCCGCGGGCGCGTAGATGTGGTAGAACCGGGGAACCGTCTCGCCGCCCGGAAGCGTCCAGTCGACCGTGGTGTCGAACCCCTCCGCGTCGGCGTCCTCGACGTTCGCGTCGTCGGTGGTGGTCCCAGGGACGTCCGCGAAGCGATCGTGGGCCGTACTCCAGGTGCTCACGAGCGCGACGCCGTCGCCACACAGAACGCGGGCGAGTTCGTCGAGGCTTCGAACCCGGTGCTCGCGGGATCGGAGGTGATGGATCGTCGCGACGTAGACGCCGAGGTCCACGGAGTCAGTCCGGAGCGGCAGGGACGCGGCGTCGCCCTGCAGGAGTTCGGCATCGAATCCTCGGGAGTCGCGCCGATCGGCCGCCTCCCGGAGGAGTCCGCGGCTCGCGTCGACGCCGACGACCGACCACGAACGCCGTGCCAGCGTCTCCGTGTGGCGACCGTTTCCACAGCCGACGTCGAGCGCCCGCGTCGCCGTCCGTCCCTCGAGGAAGGACTCGACCTCCGGCCAGGCGTACTCGCGCGTCTTCGCGAAGTGGGCGGCGATCCGATCGTACGTCGCGATGGGATCGCGGTCCCGCGGGCGCGGTCCACCCGATTCAGGACCGTCCCGTTCGGAATCCTTCCGTTCGGAGTCCTCCGCCATGGACGCTCCTGCGGAGGCCGCGGGGAAAGGTTCCCCGAAAGTCCCGCGTATCGGTGGATGGTGATGGCGATCGGTCCCGCGTCTCACCGACCGATCGCCAGGCGCAGTGCGTTCAGGTACGCCGACGGCGCGCGCCGCCGTGCGCCGGCCAGCGCGTCAGCGAGCGCCTCGCCCGCGCGGTCGTGGATTCCCTCGCCGTGCCCGACCAGGATCCGGTCCGGATCGATCCCGGCGAAGGGGGCCCGCGGCGGGATGAGACGCAACATCGGGTGGACGCCGAGGCGTTCGCCTCCGGCACGAAAGAACGGGTTCGTCCCCACGGCTTCCGGGACGATCAGGGTCGATCCGTCGAAGAGTGCCACCTCCTGCCAGGGGGGCAGCGAGGCGTTTCGAACCCGGATCGCCTCGAATCCGGTGTCGGCGAGCCGGGACCCGAACCGCTCGACGGGCGCGTCGAGTTCCTCCTCGACGCCGGTCATCCACTCCGGGATCCAGACGGCGACGTCGTGACGTGTCGCGACCGCGGCGGCGTCGCGCTTGTGGCGGTCCAGACAACACACGACGCCGGCGACGCTCCCCGGATCCGAGAGGAGTTCGTCGAGCTGGTCGGAACCGTCGGGTCCGGGCGGATCGACCGGGTCGATCACCCAGACGTCCGGGGCGCCCCCGCCTTCCTCGTTCGGGACGGTGACGGCGTGGCTCGCCCGCTGCATCGCCTCCTCGGGATGGGCCATCCAGCCGACGCCGCCGTCGAACCGATCGATCACGTGGAGGAACTCTCGGTCCTCGGCCGTCGCGTTCCCGTCCGAGGCCTCCGGGTCGGACTCGTCGCCGGGATCGGACGCAGTCATACGCGAGGTAGGGACCGAGGGCGCTTAAAACACGGCCGGCGCCGACGCGGGTCACTCCGAGAGTCGATCGGTGTCGATGGCGACGTCGGGGGGCGTCACGACGAGAAAGCCGCGAAAGTGCATCAGTTCGCCGTCCATGTCCCGGATCTCGCGGGCGAATCCGGCGGCGAGCTCGTTGAGGTCCCCCTCGATCGACAACACGAGCGTGTTTCCGTACTCGACGTGGCGGATCCACTCCTCCGGAGCCGTCGAGCCGTCGAGTACCCCGAGAACGACGTCCCCGCGTGCGCCGATCTCGTCGAGTTGGTCCTCCGCGTGCCTGAGGTCGAGGTCCCAATCGCCCATACCCGGAGGTCCACGCCCGTGGTAAAAACGGTTCCCCCAGCCGGTCGACGACGTCTCCGGCCGGATCGATCGCATCCGCCGGCGAGCCGCGTTTCGAACGGCTGGGTGGACGCCGGGCCCGTCTCGTTGAGGGGTGGACGAACGTCCAATCGGGTCATAAACCCGGTGCCGGATCACCACCGGACGCGGTCGCCCGGGAGAGAACCGGCCGATCTCTCGAACACGACTCGTCCGAGTCACGCGATCTGTACGTCGTCGATCCGTGATCGTGGGGAACTGTTCCGTCCGATCCGGGCCCATCGCGAAAAGGTTTAATAGTGGAGAGGCCTCAGGACGAAGTGCGATGACACATCATACGGAGGCTTCGTCGGACACCCCGGCGGATCGAGTTCTTCCAGGGCACGATAGCTTCTAACATCGATATCGGTCCTGTCCGAATTTTCGACACGACGCTGCGAGACGGCGAACAGTCACCACGTACTTCGTTCAGCTACGACGAGAAGCGACGCATAGCGTCGACGCTGGACGAGATGGGAACCCACGTCATCGAGGCCGGGTTCCCCGTCAACTCCGATTCGGAGTTCGAGGCCGTGAGCGACATCGCCGCCGCGACGGACGCCACGACCTGCGGGCTCGCCCGCGTGGTCGAAGGCGACATCGAGGCGGCGATCGACTCGGGCGTGGAGATGATACACGTGTTCGTCTCCACGAGCGACGTCCAGCTCGAGGACTCGATGCACGCGACCCGCGAGGACGCGGTCGAGCGCGCGGTGAAGAGCGTTCGCCGGGTCAAGGACGCGGGCGTCGAGTGCATGTTCTCGCCGATGGACGCGACCCGAACCGAGCCGGAGTTCCTGATCGAGATCGTCGAGGCCGTCTCGGAGGCCGACGTCGACTGGATCAACATTCCGGACACATGCGGCGTCGGGACGCCGACGGCGCTCGGCAAGACGGTCGAGGCGGTCGTCGAGGCGACCGACGCCCGCGTCGACGTCCATCCCCACGACGACTTCGGGCTGGCCACCGCGAACGCGCTGGCCGGCTTCGAGAACGGCGCCCACCAGGCGCAGGTCTCGGTCAACGGGATCGGCGAGCGAGCCGGCAACGCCGCATACGAGGAGGTCGTGATGGCGGTCGAGTCGGTCTACGGCGTCGACACCGGGATCGACACGACCCAGATCACCAAGCTGGCTCGGATCGTCGAGGACGCCTCGGACATCCCGGTCCCGGCCAACAAGCCGGTCGTCGGCCGGAACGCGTTCTCCCACGAGTCGGGCATCCACGCGGCGGGCGTGATCGAGAACGCGGACACCTTCGAGCCCGGCGTGATGACCCCGGAGATGGTCGGGGCCGAACGCGAGTTCGTCCTCGGCAAACACACCGGGACCCACGCGGTGCGCAAGCACCTCGAGGAGGCCGGCTTCGACCCGACCGACGCCGAGGTCCGCGTCGTCACGAAGCGGGTCAAAAAGCAGGGCGCGAACAAACGCCGCGTCACCGTCGGCGACGTGGAGCGGTTCGCGGAGGACGAGGGCATCGAGAGACGCGAGGAGGTCAGGGTCTGATGACCCCCTCCGCGTCGGGGTTCGACCGCCAGCGACAGCCCCGGATCGCGGAGCGTCGAGACAGATTTAAGTGTGGCGAGCGGAATTCATCTCGTGATGAGCCGACACGAGACGTTCGCGGACGAGGGCGAGCAAGCCACCGCGACGCTCGCCCGCTCCCCCGGACTCGACAGTCTCGGGCTCGTGATCGGTATCGGAGCCATCGTAGGGGCTTGAGCCCCTACACCACCACCCTTCTTCGAAGCCGGCGTACCGCACGTTCCCCGCGAGGGACCGATCCTCGCGACCCGGAGATCACGGCAATCGACACCGATCGCGACACACAGATGCCACGACACGACCCATGACCACTCGAGACGCACCGATCGACCACGACGAATCGAACCCGACGAACGCCGACGCGGCGGCGGCGAACGGGGAGGACCCCGCGAGCGACGCCGCCGCCGACGGCGGAACCGCGGCCGCCGAGGCGGACGCCGCCGGAGAGGAGGCCGCGGAGGCCGTGAACCGCACGCCCACGACGGGTGCCGAATCGGTGATCGCCGCGCTCGAGGCGGCCGGCGCCGACACGGCCTTCGGCATTCAGGGCGGAGCGATCATGCCCGTCTACGACGCGCTTTACGCCTCGTCGGTCCGCCACGTCACGATGGCCCACGAGCAGGGCGCCGCGCACGCGGCCGACGCTTATGGCGTCGTCTCCGGCGAGACGGGCGTCTGCCTGGCCACGTCCGGTCCGGGCGCGACCAACCTGGTCACCGGGATCGCCGACGCCTCGATGGACTCGGACGCGCTGTTGGCGCTGACCGGCCAGGTCCCGACGGAGTTCGTCGGCAACGACGCGTTCCAGGAGACCGACACGATCGGCGTCACGGCGCCGATCACGAAACACAACTACTTCGCGAGCGAGTCCGACACCGTCGGCGACACCGTCGGCGAGGCGTTCGCGTACGCGGAGACCGGCCGGCCCGGTCCGACGCTCGTCGACCTGCCGAAGGACGTCACGCTCGGCGAGACCGACCGGACCCCGAAGCCGCCGGAGCCGCCGGCCGGCTCGGAGACCGACCCCGAGGCGGATCCCGACGCGGTCGATCGGGCCGCTCGGGCCATCGAACGTGCCGAACGGCCGCTCTGTCTGTTCGGCGGCGGCGTGATCAAAGCCGACGCCAGCGATCAGGCGCGACGGTTCGCTCGCGAGCACGAGATCCCCGTCACCACGACGATGCCGGGGATCGGGTCGTTCCCCGAGGACGATCCGCTCTCGCTGTCGTGGGCGGGCATGCACGGCACGGGCTACGCCAACATGGCGATCACCCACACCGACTGTCTGATCGCGGTCGGGACCCGGTTCGACGACCGGCTGACCGGCGGGATCGAGACGTTCGCTCCCGAGGCCGAGGTCGTCCACGTCGACATCGACCCGGCCGAGATATCCAAGAACGTCCACGCGGATTACCCGCTCGTCGGCGACGCCGCGACCGTGCTCGAACAGCTGCTCGCGACCGTCGAGACGTCGCCGGACGCCGACGAGTGGCGAGAGCAGTGTGCGGACTGGAAGAACGAGTACCCGATGACCTACGCGATGCCCGAAGACGAGCCGCTGAAGCCGCAGTTCGTCGTCGAGGCCTTCGACGAGGCGACCGGCGACGACGCGATCGTCACCACGGGCGTCGGCCAACACCAGATGTGGGCCGCGCAGTTCTGGACGTACACGGAGCCGCGGACCTGGGTCTCCTCACACGGGCTCGGAACGATGGGCTACGGCGTGCCGGCGGCGATCGGCGCGCGACTGGCGGCCGACAACGCCGGCGAGACCGACCGCGAGGTGGTCTGTTTCGACGGCGACGGGTCGTTCCTGATGACGATCCAGGAGATCTCGGTCGCGGTCCGTGAGAACCTCGACATCACCTTCGCGGTGCTCAACAACGAGTACATCGGCATGGTCAGACAGTGGCAGGACGCCTTCTTCGAGGGGCGACACATGGCCTCCGAGTACGGCTGGATGCCCGAGTTCGACAAGCTCGCGGAGGCGTTCGGCGCGAAGGGCTGGACCGTCTCGGAGTACGACGAGGTGGCCGACACGATCGAGGCCGCCCTCGACCACGAGGGTCCCTCGGTCATCGACTTCCGGATCGACCCCGCCGAGAACGTCTACCCGATGGTTCCAAGCGGCGGCGACAACGGCAAGTTCGCGCTCTCGGAGGAGCAGCTATGAGCGGGAACGCCGACGACGCGACCCCGAACAAACCCGATCCGGGATCGCCCCATCGGGACACCCAGGGGACGAACGCCGACCGCTCGGGTATGCCCGGTCCGGCCCCGGAGGAGCGACCCCATCCGGAGGGGCGGCGAAACAGCCAGGGCATCCGGATCGATCCGGCGGTCGAGGCCGAACACCAACCGAGACGGGCGACGATATCCGCGCTCGTCGAGGACGAGCCGGGCGTCCTCTCGCGGGTTTCGGGACTGGTCTCGCGGCGACAGTTCAACATCGAGAGCCTGACCGTCGGCCCGACGACCGTCGAGGGCCACTCCAGGCTCACGATGGTGGTCGAGGAGACCGATCCCGGGATCGACCAGATCGAACGTCAGCTCGCGAAGCTGAAACCCGTGATCTCCGTCGGCGAGCTCGCCGACGACGCAGTCACGACGGAGCTCGTCCTGCTCAAGGTCCGCGGCGACGAGCCCGACAAGGTCCACGCCATCACCGAGATGTACGACGGCGAGACCCTCGATGCCGGGCCGCGAACGATCACGGTCCAACTCACCGGCGACGAGTCGAAGATCGACGACGCGATCGACGCCTACGACCAGTTCGGGATCATCGAGATCGCCCGGACCGGACAGACCGCGCTCTCCCGCGGCGACACGCAGACGGTTCCCGGCGAGGAGCCGGGGACCTCGGGCGAACCGACCGCCCACGCGACGAGCGTGGGCGAATCGACACAGCGAAGTTACGACAATCCCTAATACAGATACATCCATGAGCAACGACACGCCGTTCGAATCCGAGATCTACTACGAAGACGACGCGGACACGTCCCACATCCTGAACAAGACCGTCGCCGTACTCGGCTACGGATCCCAGGGTCACGCGCACGCACAGAACCTGAACGAAAGCGGCGTCGACGTCGTGGTCGGCCTGCGCGAGGACTCCTCCTCGTGGGGCGCGGCCGAGGACGACGGTCTGGAGGTCGCCACCCCCGCGGAGGCGTCAGCACGTGCGGACATCGTCTCCGTGCTCGTCCCCGACACCGTTCAGCCGGACGTCTACGAGAACGCGATCGAGCCCAACCTCGATCCCGGCGACACGCTCCAGTTCGCCCACGGGTTCAACATCCACTACAACCAGATCCGTCCGCCCGAGGACGTCGACGTCACGATGGTCGCGCCCAAGTCGCCGGGCCACCTCGTCCGCCGGAACTACGAGAACGACGAGGGGACGCCGGGCCTGCTCGCCATCTATCAGGACGAGACGGGCACGGCCAAACAGGAGGGACTCGCCTACGCCGCCGCGATCGGGTGTGCCCGCGCCGGCGTCGTCGAGACGACCTTCCGCGAGGAGACGGAGACCGACCTCTTCGGCGAGCAGGCCGTCCTGTGTGGCGGCGTCACCTCGCTCGTGAAACAGGCCTACGAGACGCTCGTCGAGGCGGGCTACTCCCCGGAGATGGCCTACTTCGAGTGTCTCAACGAGATGAAGCTGATCGTCGATCTGATGTACGAGGGCGGACTCGGCGAGATGTGGGACTCCGTTTCCGACACCGCGGAGTACGGCGGCCTCACACAGGGCGACGTCGTCGTCGACGAGCATGCCCGCGAGAACATGGAGCAGGTCCTCGAGCAGGTACAGGACGGCACCTTCGCGCGCGAGTGGATCGCGGAGAACCAGGCCGGACGTCCCTCGTTCACGCAGCTGCACCAGGCCGAGCGCAACCACGAGATCGAGCAGGTCGGAGCGGAGCTCCGGTCGCTTTTCGCCTGGTCCGAGGAGACCGAGGACGAGGACGAGACGGAGCGCGTGACCGCCGATGCCTGAGGACGTGCCGGACGTATCGCGTGCAATCGTCCGCGGTCGCGAGCGGGGGATCCCCCGATGAGCAGCGGAACGCTCTACGATAAGGTCTGGGAGAACCACAAGGTGACCGAGCTGCCGACCGGACAGGACCAGTTGTTCGTCGGTCTCCACCTCGTTCACGAGGTCACGAGCCCGCAGGCGTTCGGAATGCTGCGCGAGCGCGACGTCGAGGTCGCCTTCCCGGAGCGGACCCACGCGACGGTGGACCACATCGTTCCGACCGACGACCGCGATCGACCCTACGCCGACGACGCGGCGGAGAACATGATGGCCGAACTCGAGGAGAACGTCCGCGAGTCCGGCATCGAGTTCTCCGATCCCGACTCCGGGAACCAGGGGATCGTCCACGTCATCGGCCCCGAACAGGGGATCACCCAGCCGGGCATGACCATCGTCTGTGGCGACTCACACACCTCGACGCACGGCGCTTTCGGGGCGCTCGCGTTCGGGATCGGGACCTCACAGATCCGCGACGTCCTCGCGACGGGCTGTGTCGCGATGGAGAAACAGAAGGTCCGACGCATCGAGGTCACGGGCGAGCTCGGCGAGCACGTCACGGCCAAGGACGTCATCCTCACCATCATCCGGAAGCTCGGCACCGACGGCGGCGTCGGCCACGTCTACGAGTACGCCGGCGAGGCCATCGAGAGCCTCGGCATGGAGGGACGGATGTCCATCTGCAACATGTCGATCGAGGGCGGCGCCCGCGCGGGCTACGTCAACCCCGACGAGACCACCTACGAGTGGCTTCGCGAGACGGACGCCTTCGCCGACGATCCCGAGCGGTTCGAGCGGCTGAAGCCGTACTGGGAGTCGATCGCGAGCGACGACGACGCCGAGTACGACGACGTCGTGACGATCGACGGCTCCGCGATCGAGCCGACCGTCACGTGGGGAACGACCCCCGGACAGGGAATCGGAATCACGGAGCCGATCCCGGCCCCGGAGGACCTGCCGGCCGACAAGCAGGACACCGCACGGCGTGCACAGGAGCACATGCGCGTCGAACCCGGAGACACCATGGAGGGATATGAGATCGACGTCGCCTTCCTCGGCTCGTGTACGAACGCACGGCTGAAGGACCTGCGTGAGGCGGCCGCGTTCGTTCGCGGCCGCGAGGTCGCCGACGACGTCCGCGCGATGGTCGTCCCCGGCAGCCAGCGCGTTCAAGCCGCCGCCGAGGCCGAGGGCCTCGACGAGGTCTTCACCGAGGCCGGCTTCGAGTGGCGCGAGCCGGGCTGTTCGATGTGTCTGGGCATGAACGCCGACCAGCTGCAGGGCGACGAGGCGAGCGCCTCCTCCTCGAACCGGAACTTCGTCGGCAGGCAGGGCTCGAAGGACGGCCGGACCGTCCTGATGAGCCCGACGATGGTCGCGGCGGCGGCGGTGACCGGCGAGGTCACCGACGTCCGCGAGATGGAGGAGGTGGTGACCGCATGAGCGGCTCCGACGTCGAGATCGACCACGAGGGCTTCGCCGAGGGCGAGGCCCCCGCCGAGAAGGTGACGGCGGTGTCCGGAACCGGGATCCCGGTCCGCGGAAACGACATCGACACCGACCAGATCATCCCGGCGCGGTTCATGAAGGTCGTCACCTTCGACGGGCTCGGCCAGTTCGCCTTCTTCGACCAGCGATTCGACGACGAGGACGAGGAGAAGGACCACCCGTTCAACGAGGAGCAGTACCAGGGGGCGAACGTCCTGGTCGTCAACGCCAACTTCGGGTGCGGCTCCTCGCGCGAACACGCCCCGCAGGCGTTGATGCGATGGGGAATCGACGCCGTCGTCGGCGAGTCGTTCGCGGAGATCTTCGCGGGCAACTGTCTCGCGCTCGGCATCCCGACGGTGACCGCCGACCAGGCGGACATCGAGGCGCTCCAGGACTACGTCGAGGAACACCCCGACGCCGAGATCGACGTCGACGTCGAGAACGAGCGCGTCGTCTACGACGACGAGGAGATCGACGCCACGGTCAACGACGCACAGCGGAAGGCCCTCGTCGAGGGGGTCTGGGACACGACGGCGCTCATGGGCGCGAACGCGAACGCGGTCCGCGAGACCGCCCGCTCGCTCCCCTACGTTCCGGAGGATCACGTCTCCTCGCCGGACGAGGACGCTGACGCCGCGGCGGGGGACGACTGAATGAGCGAGGAGATCGTCGTCATCGAGGGCGACGGCATCGGTCGGGAGGTCGTCCCGGCCGCCGTCGAGGTGCTCGATGCGATCGCGGACGACTCGGACGCGGTCGGCCCGTTCGAGTACGTCGAGGCCGACGCGGGCGATGCGGTCCTCGCGGAGACCGGCGAGGCGCTCCCCCGGGCGACCTACGACCTGGCGGCGAACGCCGACGCGACGCTGTTCGGGGCGGCCGGCGAGACGGCCGCCGACGTCATCCTCCCGCTTCGCGACGCCGTCGACTCGTTCGTCAACGTTCGGCCGGCGCGTGCGTACCCCGGCGTCGATGCCCTGCGCCCGGAGACGGACGTCGTCTTCCTGCGTGAGAACACCGAGGGCGTCTACGCCGGCCACGAGGACCGCCTCTCCGCGGACCTCTCGACGCTCACGCGGGTGGTCACCGACTCCGCGTCCCAACAGCTCGCGGAGTTCGCCTGCGAGTTCGTCGAGGCCGGTCGCGGCCCCGACCACCGCGACGGCTTCACCGTCGCACACAAGGCGAACGTGATGCGCGAGACGGACGGTCGGTTCCGCGAGACGGTTCTCGAGGTCGCAGACGAGCGCGGCGTCGCGGCCGACGAGGAGCTGATGGACGCGTTCGCGACCAAGCTGCCCCTCGATCCGAGCCAGTACGGCGTCGTCGTCTGTCCGAACCTGGCCGGCGACGTGCTCTCGGACCTCGCGGCGGGGCTCGTCGGCGGGCTGGGACTGCTCCCCTCCGCGAACGTGGGCACCGACAACGGGCTCTTCGAGCCGGTCCACGGCACCGCGCCGGACATCGCCGGCGAGGGGATCGCGAACCCGACCGCCGCGATCCTCTCTGCGGCCATGCTCCTCGAGCATCTCGGCTACACGGCGGCCGGCGGGCGGGTTCGGACCGCGGTCGAGTCCGTCCTCGCCGACGGCCCCCGGACCGGGGATCTCGGCGGGTCGGCGACGACGGCGGAGATGACCGACGCGATCATCGCACGGTTGTAGACCGCCTCGGGGGCGCCCCCTCGAACCCTACACCTTCTCGGCCAGCTGCTCTGCGACGTGTTCGCCGTAGGGGAGCGAGCAGGTCAACCCGGGCGAGACGGCGTTGAGGACGTGAACCGCGTCGTCGGTCTCGATCGACAGCGGATCCTTGACGAGTTCGCCCTCGGCGCTCACGAGCTGGGCGCGGATGCCGGCGTAGCTCTTCTCCAAGTCCTCGCTTTTGACCTCGGGGACGAGCCGTCTGGAGGCCTCCGTGAACTTCCCCTTGCGGTAGGACTTGTTCAGCTCGGAGACCGCGACCGAAAGCATCGTCGGGGAGGCGAGGAGCCGCCGGAACCCCTCGTAGGTGAGCGTTTCGTACAGCTCACGGAGATCGACGTCCGTGTTCTCGTAGGCCTCGCGGCCGAACGCGAGGACCGCGTTCGGTCCGACGATCACCTTCCCGTCGGTCCGTCGGGTGTAGTGGACCCCGAGGAACGGCAGCTCCGGGTCCGGCGTCGGATAGATCATCGTCCGGCACAGGTGCGCCTTCTCGGGGGTAAGCTCGTAGTACTCGCCGCGGAACGGGACGACCTGGTAGTCCTCGCCCACGCCGACCTGATGGGCCAGCGTGTCGGCGTGCAGTCCGGCGGCGTTGACCAGGTAGTCGGCCTCGACGTCGCTGTTGCTCGTGTGGATCCGGTACCCCTCGCCCGACCGATGGATCCGCGAGACGGCGTGGCCCATGTACAGGTCGACGCCGTCCTGCTGTGCCTCGCGGGCGAGGGTGTAGACGTACTGCTGGGAGTCGACGGAGGCCGCCTCGGGGGCATAAAGCGCCGCCTGCCCGACCGCGTGCGGCTCGTGTTCGCGGATCGCCGCCTGCGAGTCGAGCAGCTCGTAGGCGACCCCGTTGGCCTCCGCCTGTGCGGCGAGTTCCTCGAGGTGCGCCTCCTCGCGGTCGTCCTTTGCGACGACGAGCACGCCGCACTCCTCACACGGGATGTCGTGTTCCGCACAGTACTCCTTCATCCGGCTCGTCCCCTCCGTGGCGTACTCCGCTTTCACCGAGTCCGGAGGGTAGTTGAAGCCGGGATGTAACACGCCGGAGTTGCGCCCGCTCTGGTGTTCGGCGAGGTGGTACTCCTTCTCGAGGACGCACACGTCGAGGTCGGTCCGCTCCGCGAGGTGTTTCGCGGTCGACAGCCCGACACAGCCGCCGCCGATGACCGCGACGTCGTGGTGTATCATCGACCGAGAGTAGCCATGACTGCCTAAAAAATCCGCCGCAACGTCGCCGAAGCGCCCGATCGATGATGCATCCCTCTCAGTATCCCAACCCGAGGACGTAGTTCACGACCACGGCCGCGAGGATCACGGCGAGGAGCCCGGAGAGGATGGAGAAGGCGGCGGACCACCCGACGGTGTCCGCCAGAAATCCCGTCGTCACCGACCCGAGCGCGCTGACGACCAGATAGACCGTTCTGACGAGGCCGAATCCCACGCCCTGTTCGTCCTCCGACAGCTCGTCGACGAACCGCGGCTCCACGGTGACGGCCATCCCGAGCCCGGTGCCGATCATGACGACCGCTGCAGCGATGCCGACCAGGCCCGGACCGACGACGAAAAGCGCCATGCCCGCCACGCTCGTGAGCAGGCTGACGCCGACGCCGAGATCCCGCTCGTAGTTGTCCGAGAGCGCGCCGAGGAGGGGCTTGGTCGCCGCCTGTACCACGAAGTACGACGAGAACACGACGCCGGCCGTCGTCGCGGACAGCCCCCGATGCGCGATGAGGAACGTCGGGAGGAACGACGCGACCCCCTGCCAGACGAACGCTCCCGTGCCCGCGATGACGGCGGTGAAGGCGATCGTCGGCCGCGAGAGCAGCTCGAGGACCGGCCCGATCCGCATCCGATCGCGCATCGGCTCGTCGGGACGTTGCGGCTCGCTCTCGCGGACGAACAGCGCGAACGACGCGAAGACGGGAACCGCGACTATCGCCCCGATCGCGACGGCGGGCCGCCATCCGTAGCGCGTGCCGACCCACGCCGCCGCGACCGGGGCGATCAGTCCACCGGCGGGCGCGCCGATCGTGTGGATCCCGATCGCGGTCCCGATGTCGTCGTAGGTCCGCCAGAGCAGGGTCGTCGCGGTGCTGTAGTGGAGCCCCGCCACGGCACCCAACGCGATCACACAGAGGACGAAGGCCGGATAGACCGGAGAGACGGCGACGAGCAGGGCCATCACCCCCGTCCCGCCGACTGCCACGAGGATGATACGCCGCTCCCCGTATCGGTCCCCGAGGACCCCGCTCGGGAACTGCGAGAGCGCGTAGGCCATCCACATCCCGGTCAACGCGACGCCGATCACCGTGTTGGAGATCTCGAAGGCGTCGGTTATCCGCGGGACGACCGGGCTGATCGCGAGCCGTCCAACCATCGTCGCGAAGAACGCGAGCGTACAAAGCGAGAGAACGGTGTGTCTGTAGTGCCAACGCATGTCCATGAACGCGTCAGTTCACGCACCGGCCGACCGCATCCGTCGTCGGTTCCCGTCGTTCGGCGTTGTTCATCGCGCGGTGGCGTGCTCGTCGGTGGCCTCGCGGATCCGTTCGTAATACTCCTCCGCCCGCCGTCGGTCCGTCTCCGAGAGTTCGACGAGCGGCTCCCTCACCGGGCCGCCGTGGAGTCCCGCGAGGTCCATCGCGTGCTTGACCGCCGGGACGTTGTTCGCGGCCGCAAGGTCGTTTTCCTCGCCCGGCTCCTCCCGGAGGTTCTCGAACGGCCGGATCTGCTCGCGAAGCTCCCGCGCCCGATCCCACGCTTCCGCCTCGAGGGCGTCCATCAACGCGAGCACCTGCTCGGGCACGAAGTTTCCGATCCCGGTGGTGAACCCCTCTGCCCCCTCGACGGCGAAGGCGGGGGCGAACCGCTCCGCGATGCCGTTCGACCAGACGACGTCGGCGTCGATCGTTTCGACCATCTCGGAGAAGCCCTTGACGTCGTTCACCGCGTACTTCACGCCGACGACGTTCTCATAGCCCGTGATCTCCGCGAGCAACTCCCGAGTCACCGCCGGACCTCGCTTGTACAGAACGACGCCGAGATCGGTGGATTCGACGATCTCCCGGTAGTAGTCGATCAGGCCGACCTGATGGATGTATGTGTGAACCGGGTGCATGACCATGATCGCGTCCGCCCCGACGTCCTCGTAGGCGGACGCGAGCTCGATCGCGGTTTGGGTGCTCCCGCCGACGCCGCCGACGATCGTCGCCTCGTCGCCGACCGCCTCGGCCACGGTTTCGACCACCGCGACCCGTTCCTCGTTCGTCAACGAGTAGTACTCGCCCGTGTTTCCACAGGGGATGATCACCCGCCCCCCGGCGTCGACGACGTGGCGAACGTTGCTCGCGAGCGCGTCGTGTCGGATCTCCTCGCCGCTCTCGTCGAACGGCGTCGGATTGGTGAAGGCGACGCCCCGAAGGTCGGATTTGATGCGTTGATACTGCACGGACGTGTGAACTATCCGCACGCAGCATAAAGGTATCCGTCGACCGTTCGCTCACGGTCTACCCGTATCCGTCGAATCTCGCTCCGATGTCGATTCTCGCCCCGGAATCACGTTCTCGTTTCGGGAACAGACTTATGTCGGTCGCGGAACTGCCGGCGCACATGACGACGGAACCGACGGGCAGACGGATCCGCGGCGTGCAGATCGGGGTCAGCGTCATCGAGCTGCTTCAACGGGAGGGAACGCTCGGGGTGACGGCGATCGCGAACGAGCTCGGACACTCGAAGAGCACGGTCCACAGCCACCTCCGGACGCTTGCGGACGAGGGTCTCGTGGTCGCGGAGGACGGCGGATATCGGTTGAGTCTGAAGTTCCTCTCCATCGCGCGCGACGTCCGCGACCAGGTCGCGGACTACGACGTCATCGAGAACGAGGTCGACGAGCTGGCATTCGAGACCGGAGAGATCGTGCAGTTCGGAATCGAGGAGTACGAGCGCGTCTCCTACCTGTATAAGGCCGCCGGAGATCGGGCGGTCACGACCGCCTCCCGGATCGGGACCCAACAGCCCATTCACTCGACCGCGCTCGGAAAGACCATCCTCGCACACCTCCCCGCGGACCATCGCGAGGGGATCGTCGACGCCCTCGACCTCGACGGCCGTACTGAAACGACCATCACGGACCGCCAGGCCCTCCGAGAGGAGCTCGATCGGATCGTCGATCGCGGGTACGGCATCGACGACGAGGAGAACATCCAGGGGCTCCGCTGTGTCGCGGCGCCCGTTCTCGACGACGACGAGGTCCTCGGTGCGATCAGCATCTCCGGACCCTCGAGCCGAATCACCGACGAGCGGCTCCACGGCGACCTCGCCGACAGCGTACGGCGCGCGGCGAACGTGATCGAGTTGAACACGAAGTTCGGGTGAGTCGAACGGTATCGTTAATATCGAACGTCCGAATGGCTCCGACGGATGCACACCGTTTCTCCCGACTCGCTGGAGGCGTTCGCACAGGTCGCGATCGAAGGATGCGGGGCGCCGTCCGGGATCGCGGAGACCGTGGCCCGCTCGCTCGTCTCCGCGGACCTCGTCGGCCACTCCTCACACGGCGTGGTCAGGCTTCCCTACTACGCCGCCCAGATCGACGACGGGGCGCTCGATCCCTCCGCGATGCCGGAACTCGAGGAAGCGGGCCCGTTCCACCGGATCGACGGCGGTGGCGCGTTCGGCCAGGTGACCGGTCGACGGGCGGTCGAGCTGGTCACGGAGACGGCGGCCGAACGCGGCGTCGGCATCGTCGGCGTTCACGACTCCGGTCACCTCGGTCGGATCGGCGAGTGGGCGGATATCGTCACGGACGAGGGGTACCTCTTCGCGTCGTGGGTCAACCTCCACGGCGGCGCCCAGCGGATAGCTCCTCACGGCACCGCCGACAGGCGGCTCGGGACGAATCCGATCACCTTCGGCGTGCCCAGCTTCGGGGCGCTCCCGTTCGATCCGATCTACGACGCGGCGACGAGCCAGATCGCCCACGGGAAGATCATCGAACGCGACGGGTCCGGCGAGCGGCTCCCCGAGGACTGGACGATCACGGAGACCGGCGAGCCGGTCGAGTACGCCGCCGACTTCGAGAACGAGGTCGGCGCGCTGTTGCCCCTCGGCGGCATCGAGACCGGCCACAAGGGGTTCGGCCTGGCGACGATGACCGAGCTGTTCGCGGCGATCATCGGCGGCGGCGCGGTCGCGACCGAGGCGGAGCAGAACTGGGCCGGAAACGGCGCCGCATTCGTCGCCATCGATCCGACGGCCTTCACCACGCGGGAGGCGGTCGCCGAGCGCGTCTCCGGGCTCGCGCGCTTCCTCCGCTCTGCGGAACCGATCGAGGAGGGCGGGGAGGTCCTCCTGCCGGGCGAACCGGAGTACCGAACCGCGCGGGACCGGCGCGAGTCGGGCATCCCGCTCGAGGACGCCGTGGTCGAGAACCTCCGGGAGATCGCCGAGGATCTCGGCGTTCGGGCGTCGCTGCCGGAACCGCTTCGGTGAACCGCCTCGCTTCCCCGTGGAACGCGTCTGGTCCGACGAGGCGACCGTACCGGCCCTCATCACCTCGAACGTCGAGGACCGTTCCGACGCGTCCGTCGACCGATTCGTCGGGAAGTCTCACCGGGGCCGCGCGTCCGCGTCGGTCGGCGAGGGCGCCGCGAGTTCGCCGTTCTCGAAGGCGATCGGCTCGGGCTCTGCCACGACCCGCAGGTCGTCGCGCTCGCGCGCCTCCTCGAGGAGCGCCTCGGAGGCGTACATCCGCTCGAGGTGCATCGTGTCGGTCGCCCGGATCACGCGCGCGTCCCATCGATCGCGGACGCCGACGGTGGAGAGACACGCGAGGATCCCCGCCCGGTCGGTCTCGACGGTCGTGGGGATCCGGGCGTTCTCGACGCTCCCGGAGGTCACGGCGTTGATCGCGGTGTCCTCGACCTCGAGGTCACCCAGCAGGTCACGGTGGATGAAGTCGGCCTGGCCGACGCCCGCGGCGTTGCCGTGGGAGGCCGCCGTGAGCGACCGCGTGTAGATACGCCGGATGTCGGGGACCTCGGGCGACGGCTCGTTGAACGCCAACAGCCGACCGGTGACGTTCGTGTCCATCCCGGATCCGCTTATCTCCTTGCCCATCCGGTCGAAGACGACGAGATCGAGGTCGTCGAACGGCAGCGTGGGGAGCAGCTCGTAGGCGGTCTCGAGGAGTTCGGCCTCCCGGTCGAGGAACCCCTCGGGCGGCACGCCCTCGATCTGCTCCGTCCGATCGCGTTGGTCCTCGAGGATGGCGACGCCGCCGACGACGGGGAGCTCCCCGAGGAGGCGTTCGGTGATCTCGGGGATCATGTTGCGGAAGCTCCAGTCGAGCGCCCACGCGTGGGCGGTCTTCGCGCCC
>NZ_JBHSXL010000016.1:0-1163 GCF_042662125.1 Halopenitus salinus
ACCGACAATGGAGGCGATATCTGGAGATGCAGTCGTTGAGATTGTAACGACGGTCTTTGTTCTCTCGACGATGTTCTCGATGGGGCTGAAACTCTCGGTCACACAACTGTTCGGTGCTCTCCGTGACCGGCAACTGTTGAGCAAATCCCTCGTGGTGAATCTCGTAGCCGTCCCGGTCGTCGCCTACCTTCTCATCCGAATGGTTCCGGTCGGCCCGGCGTACGCGACTGGTTTCCTGTTACTTGCCGTCTCGCCCGGCGCACCGTTCGGCCCAAAATTTGCCGAAATGTCGGACAGTGATATCGCGTTTGCCAGCGGTCTGATGGCAATTCTCTGTCTCCTGTCGGTTGTGACGATCCCAATCTCACTGGTAGTGCTCGCACCCGGTGATGTCGTCGTCGATCCCGTCGCAATCGGACGGATGGTGCTGGAAATTCAGATTGTACCACTACTCGCGGGGCTTGGGTTATCCTACCTGTATCCCGCATTCGGTGACCGGATGTACGCGCCCATACAGCGACTGTCCGACATCTCGTTCGTCGGACTGATCGTCCTCTTAGTTGTAGTTTATAGCGGCGAGTTGCGATCGCTCATCGGAACAGAGATGCTCGCCATCTCGGCGGTCGCTGTCGGTCTCTCATTAGCACTCGGGTACCTCTTTGGGGGGCCGGTCCGGGAACGGCGTGAGGTGTTGGCGACCACGACGGCCGCACGCAACGCCGCGATTGCGCTGTTTATCGCAACCGCTGGGTTTTCGAATCCGGACGTTCTCACAGTCGTGCTTGGATTCTCGTTCGTCAGTGTCGTTGGTGCCGGCACACTCGCGGGCGCGTGGCGATAGCTCGGTGGGTAACTTCGACGATGAATATTCAAACCGTCGAGGGTTCCCGACCAATAGGCCTAAGATGGCCAAACTTAGGGGTTTACCGAAGTAGATTCAACCCAAAACGATCGATGAAGACCACTGCCAAGTGATTATTCGAGGTGCCCCATTACTATGGCCACAGCCCTCGTACCTCGTGGGCCTCCGCGACTCGCGAGAGTGCGACAATATAGGCAGCATCTCGCCACGTCACATCACGATTAGCAAATTCCGTTTCGACCACATCCCACGCTTTCAACATCTCTTCATCGAGTTCATTGTGAACCCGTTCAAGCGACCA
>NZ_JBHSXL010000017.1:0-670 GCF_042662125.1 Halopenitus salinus
AGTCATCCACATCCCGAGGCCCACACATTCGTCTCTGGTAACCTCGGGATGATACCGCAGCCCGCCCTTGTACGGACCGCGGACACTATCGTGTTGAGCCCGATAGCCGGTGAAAACCTCTACTGTCCCGTCATCACGTTCGATCGGGACCGTAACTTCGTGAACCTTCTTTGGATGTTTGAGGCGGTCAACCACATTCGAATTGATATCGAGGTGATCAGCAGCATGTTGCAATTGGCGACGAGCGGTCTCCAAGGCTGATTCAATCTCCGTCTCAGCGGATTTTGCTACTGCTCCCTCTTCGCTTTGTGAGTGGTTGGATTGTGATACCATCGTTATTCAACAGAAACCTGTCGATTTCGCATTTCACCAGCACAGTCAGGACATTGACTGGGGCGATTTTCAGCGATCACGATCTTGCCACACGAAAAGCACTCGTATTCCGATTTTTCGTTTGAGTCAATTTCGATGTCTTTCATGATGCATCTATGAGTGCCGAAATCAGAGTGGACACTCCGCTAAGTAATAATAGGTGTATAAGGATATATAGTAGATGTTAGAAATAGTTACTCACTTTTGGAATAGAGAGTTGTTCAAGAGCGGTGTCAATCGCTGTTGTAAGCTCGTTGAGTGAGTCAAAGAAACGATTGCTGAGCGCTGTTTGAAGCTG
>NZ_JBHSXL010000018.1:0-15038 GCF_042662125.1 Halopenitus salinus
CGCAGCGCAGCCCCCTGCGGTTACCCGCTGGCGTCGAGGGCACATGCACTTTAGCCCGGAACGGGCGCTCGCTGTGCGGAGAGCGCCCGCACGCCCGGAATGGTCGGTCGCGAGCGAAGAGGCGCGACCCTGGGAGCGCCTCGACGCGAACGGCGACCGTAAGGGAGCCGTGAGCAGGCGTCGGGCGGCACGCGGCGAGCGGGGCGATCCGTCTCGTTATACCGACCAACCGCCGTCGACGATCGGCTGGTACGTTCTACTGAGGACTCCTGAGGAATTTACAGATACTTCGTGGTGAATTCCGTTGGGGAGTTTTAGATTGTAGTTGACTACCTTTCCGGAATCATGCTAGTGACTCTGTTGAAATCCTCTGCTTTCGGTAGGAAATAAGCTGAAACAACCAATTTCTGAACTCTGCGTATTTATTACTACAGTCGCGGTGTTCAGTTTCTATCCAAATTGAGAACACGCATTTTTTACCATATTGTGGAGAAAATCAGTTGCATGCCCTCCCTGAAACGTGTCCACATTGTCGCAGCATTCGTCCTGCTTGGTGTCACTGCGTTCCTTTACTCGGTGATTATCGCCCAACAACTCCTTCTCGGCACGGGCGTTGCGATCGCGTCCTTCGTCGTCGCAACATTCGCGTACTACGGGGGTACCAACCGAAAGACGGCCACTCGCGCAACGATCATCGTCACACTCATTTATGGCGTTTTCACTCTCCAGCTTCCTATTGCTGTCATCGCGGCCTGCGTCGTCTACCTCACCGTGTGGCTGACCGGCTCGGACAGCCCACTCGACGCACCTGACACGCAGGTCTTCCCGGTCGAATCGACGGCTACCAACGAATCCGACGATAGCAAGTGAACCGGGCGATCTACGGGTCTCTTGAGGCGATCAGTCACCCGATGCTTGGTACGTGGTTTGTTCAGTGATTCACCTGTACTGAGTGATTCGTGAGTCCTCTGAACAGACCGCAATCATGTCAAAACTCATCCGCTACTGGATTTCTAAAAGAACTGCCACTCCCGCACTGTCTTACTCCCCACCATCGAGATACTCATTAATTAATATCGGTACAATCACTCCGACACCTAGTATCACAGCAACAGACAGCCATGGTGGCGGCTCAGTTACGCTATCAAGTCCAAACAATAGCACTATCGCCAGTGCGATAAATCCGATTCCGACCGTGTTTTCGCGGGAGACCATAGAGTCAAATTTCTCGTGCATTCGATAAAACTGGATCGCCAGTCCACCAAGCATCGCGTCAGGTTCTCTCCCCTCGTTGGGTTGATCGACTTCGGCATCATGTTTGGCGATCGCCAACGCTGACAGCGTCGCAATCCGTCGGCTATGGTCGATGACGGATCGTTGCCCACACGTCACCGACGCCGTTCCGATACGGAAATCGACGTGGGCCGAATGGGTGACTTATCGTCGATCACGGTGAATCTCTCTTCCATATCCCCACCAGAACCTGTGGCACGAAAGCGAACTCAGAGGTCGACGTCTTATTCCGTCTTCGCATCGACGTCGAGGGCTGTGGTCCAACCACGGTGGAACACAGCGAGCTGGACGATCGAGTTGAATGCTTGGTCGCTTGGCTCGTGGACGAGAACCCGTTCGTTCGGAACCGGTGTGACGAGACCGTCGTCGACGAGAGTGTTCACGAGAAGGTGGGCTTCCCTGTCCTCGAGGTCCGCTACCACCACGTGTACAGCATCTTGATCCTGAGCGAGGAGTTCTGCTTCGAACCGTTCGTAGTCGGATGATACATCACCGAATGTGTCTGTACCGTTCATCATAATCACACGAGTGCACCGTAGGGCGCCTCAGTCATTCAGGCGCACAGAAACTCCGGGCTCGTTAGTCGTAACCAACACTACGGAGTGCTCCGTCTCGTTGTTGGTCAACGGTGAAATCGGCTTCCAGGACGCCGACCGGTCGTCGTCGCCAAACGGTCTCGGCGGATTCCTGTGAACGTCTATCTCCATTGTTTCGTCTGTGAAAGTGTATTTTGTGTCCTCTCAGGGAGTCTCCGTCCGATCGACGGTAATTGCACTGTATGCTGGAGCGATGTTCGGATTCTTTGGGGTACTACTGCTCCGGTACGCGTCCACCGCATGGAGATTTTGAAGGAGGCTATCGACTTTCTAGGACTGCAGTGGGAAGCGTCAAAAGGTCCACTCACCGGTATTGAGGGATATTCTTAGATACTACGTGCCGTAGTACCTTCGACCATCCCAAGGCATTCGTCTGCCCCGCCGATAGACGATCAGCGGTCACGAATTCGATCTCGAGCGGCCGCAAACCGAACGGGATCTGTCTCTCCAGACGCAGCCATATCGTTTGCAGACTGGAGTTGAGAGTTGATGAGTCGATTTTGCTGGCGTGACCACTCTTGATCGTCGTGCGTCCGAACGTACTTGGCCCACCGTTTGATCATCGCACGCCGTTGTTCCATGTTCCGGCGTTGATCATCCTCAAACGCGGTTGAGTTCTGCATAGTAGTTCTCGACTCCGAACTCTTTGACGTACGTTTCAAGCTGCTCCGTATTAAATCGTTCCTCGAACGTCAGATACAGATGGATGGCGTCTTCGAAATCCTTGCCATTGAGACTGTCTGCAGCTTGTGCAAGTCGGAGTTTGTACGCAATCTGGAGTTCAAGCGGACTGATCTTGATCTGGCCATCAGAAAATGTGACCGTGAGGGGGTTCGAGAGAGCTTCGCGCTCAATGTCGTTTGAGACGAACCACGTCTCGAAGTTCGGATACATCTTGCCGTCCTCTGCAATTCGAATACGGCTCCCCTCGTTCAACATTGAATACATCTCATCAAGTGGCATGGCCATTCCCCAGTACCCCCGATCTTTGAGTTCTGAGACCAATTCCTCAGTCTCCGTTTCAGACAGGGGCTCCAGAATGACGTCGATATCCTCCGTCGAGCGAGATCGCCCCGTGAGAATTGCGACGTACCCGCTAACAATGACGTAGTCAACGTTACAGGCATCGAGGATCGCTGTGAAGTCGAGTACGTCTTTGTCGAGTTCTGAAAGCTCTCGTGAAAGTGAGAGTGTGTCGTCACTGAGTTCCATCAGTTTCCACCACGGAATACGGATACACTGAGTGTTGGGTCACTTCTATCCATTTGTGTATTGAGACACTCATTCATTGGATTTTCTTCGGTATCATGACTTACATTCCCTCCGATCTGATTGGGTTCGAAGCCAAGGGAGTGGAACACCCGGATCGAAATTTCGTGACGTGAGGAAGACATCTTCTTAACCAACAATTCGCGAACTCCGCCGATCGTGTTGGTTACTCCATGTTCGGATGCTTCCAGAGAACGTGCACTGGCGCAACACGGAATCTGTCGAGACCACCGACAGATGAATCCTGGTCCAGAGCCGCAGTTCGATCTCGGTGTGAGCCTCGGGTGAGTTGGATGATCAGCTCATCGCGAACGGTCTCGCGGTCGATCGTGGTTGCACTCCACCCGAGTCGCTCGTCGAAGTGCCGCTTGGTGAACGTCTCACCAACACCGTCGACGGCGATGTACTGCGTCCGTTTCACACCCCACATGTGCCACGAGATGACCTCCGCGCCGACTGGTTCATGCGTCATCTCGACGAGCGCACACTCCACCAACGCGACGATCGACGTCGGACTTCGATCGGTGGGAAGCGCCACGTCCAGATTCGCCCACGATGGTGCGACTTCTGACTGTCTCGGGATATCCTGTACCTCGACGTCGTCGAACGTACTGTCTAAAGACATTGGTCTATACGAGAGCTTACTGCGTGCTCCCGCACCCCTCTGGGGGAGAAAAAATACTCCTGCGGAGCGACGTCGACGTTACCTCGGCATACTGAGAGATCGACGCAGGCGGGTTCGGAGAGATAGCTGTTTGACCAAAGCGTGAGAGTAGAAACTGCACAGTCAATAGGGAGTGTATATTTGGACAATACTGATAATAAACATCCTAATATAACGGCCTCAGAATCAATTAGAGCCTTGTCGATTGGATTTAATCTTCTTTCAAAGACGTCGACGCCATATCGGAGGTGGGCCGGAAGCATCAGAACGGCTCGACGACAGCATAAGTCCTACAAAATCGGGTATTGAGTGACTCAAACCAAGGGTAGTGCCGATTTACAGAATAATTGCGGGTCCCGCAAAACGATTAGTAAAATAACGCAGTAGAATAGAATGAACCGTAGAGGGGCTCTACTATCTAAAAAAATGATCGACGGGGAGTTCAAAGTGGAAAACGAGATAGTTAGAGAGAATTTCTATTATTATGAGTTGTTCCGTGGAATCGACATCGTCACACCAAGAAAATTTTCCGAGATGCTGAACGATCTATGAGTCCCCTATATTGATCGACTGAAAGAGGGAGACACCTGAGTGTACCAAAGGTTCCCCTCAGAATTCCTCGTGAAATTCCCCAGACAAATCGTCGATCTGTTCGTACATCTCGTCGGGGAAGGGGAGACTCCCCCAGATCGAGTAGGGGCACTGATCCTCACCAACGCAATACCGTTGCATATCGTCGTTTCCACAGTTCATCGGAAGCGGTGTTTCTCCACCGATAGTGTTCGAAAACTCGTAGCGAACTTGGTAGTCCGTTTTCTCTTCATCGTACCACGGCCATCTGGAGAAGACGTCTTTGAGATCGGCGACGATCGCATCTAGTGTCCTGTCTTGGTACTGGGGGAGCCACATGACCATCCGGGCAAAGTTGTAGAGGTCTTTTCGGACAGGTTTCCTCTCGTGAAGACGTTCTTCCATAGCGGCCAGACACGGGAGTTCGAACAGGTCCTCCAGTTGGTCGACGTCGAGCTGTGTCGATCTGTGGCTACTCCGGGCTATCCGGTACGTGTTGACTCGGTCAGAACGATCGATCGTAACCGCAGTGTGTGACTCGATATTTGCAAGTTTCTTCGCGAGACTGCTCGGACTGGAGATCCGGTTGATGACCGTGGACTCCCAATCGTTTTCGGGGGTGTATGCATCGATCGCGTCGTAGATCTCGTTCGCCGTATGAAACTCCCCCAGCTGAACGGTCTCGGCAGGGGAAGCGGTCAGTACACGTCGAAGAACGCGGATGGTCCGGGTCCCACGGTCCCAGTTTCGCCAGAGACGATCGTAATTCCCTGTCTCAACGAATCCGGAGATCTGTTCTGCGATTTCTGATTCGTTGGTCGTCAACCACGTTCGCTGCTCTTCAGAGAGGCCCTGTTCCTGAACTGTCAAGAGCTTCTTGAAGGCACGTTTGCCGTAGCTTCGATACTTTTCGTCAAAGTCGCCAACTGGGACGTACAGATTGTTGTCTCGAACCCGAGACAGAATTTCGCTATCTTCATCGTCATCTGTAGACGTCCCCGAACGGACGAGACAATCTCGTGATGCTGCTACCATCGGGATCTCGAGGTATAGTCCAGGGCCGAACTCTGGCACCGACTTGATGTCGGTACAGACACGGCCCGGATGCGGTCCATCCGCACCTGGCTGTTTTTGATAGAGTATCTCGGCAATATCCTGATACAGCGATGTATTCCCGTATGCTCGAAGCAATGAGGCGAGATTGTTGACGTATAGCTCGCGAATGTCGTAAAGCGGCTGGATCGTCCGTGGAGGAGACTGTTTGAACTTCGGATGACCCTTCACGCAGATTGCGCTAAGTGTGGCGAGGACCGCAAGCAATCCTGGCTCATCAACGAACGGATCCTCGAGCGCATCAGCCCGGACCTGTTCGTTGAACGCGGCGCGTCCAAAACGCCCGATATCGTTGAGGAGGTCCGCCGGCTGATCGACGCCGTCGATGACGTATCGATCGTAGCCCCGAGTGAATAGCTGGTTGATGGAGTGAGTACCGTACTCAAGAGGTACCGAGATCACTCGATACGCCGTTTCTTCATCATCGACGGGGGGACTCGAGCTCACGACTCGAACCTCTCTGGGGTCGCCGACTGCACATCGAAATGCGGACTGTCGATCGGCTGAACGACGCGACAGACCTCCGCATGGAGCGAGTAAGGTAACCGCGCTACTCGACGTCGATCTGCAGTTACGACTGGATCGATCGGAATCCCGTACCCGTCAAGAAGCAGATCGTTCAGCACCTCACGACTCTGTTCGTCGTATCTGTGTGCAGGGTCGCCATCCAGCAGGTAAACGTGGACGCCCTGTCCGGTGTACATCACCATCGTCTCGTCGGCGTCGAAGTCATCCTCAAAGATGTCACGCACTGCGAATCCGTACTCGATAGCTCGATCGACGTCCTCGAAGGCATATGGATACCCGACAGGATCCGCATCACGGATTCCTGCCGCCTCGAGGACGTCATCAGACTGGCTCTCGTCGTCGGGAGCAACCAGTTCCTCGGCCCGATTTTGCGCGATCGTTTTCGCGTCGATATCGACCAAGATGATCCAGGGACGATCCCAGTGATTCAACGCGTAGTATACTGCATCAGGAGACGGATCTAATCCGTCGATCAAGCTCGGATCAGCAAGGATGTAGGGGCTTCCGGTTAGTGGGTCGTTGCGAGCTGGGTGGCGCACGAACTCGAGAACATCGTCGATCGTTTCAAACTGGGGCGTAGTTCGTTCTCCGGACGCGTCCGTCTGCCACGTAGCTCTGCGAATAAACTCTTTGTCCGGAACGTCGGACTTTCGAACGGGGTACGGATCACGAAAGGCGATGGCGTACTCTTTCGGCCCACCAGCGGTAATAAACGGCGGCAGATCGTCGAGATAGGTGGGGAATTCCTCCTCGTAGTAGGTGGTGATCTCTTCGCGAGTCGCGGTTCGCCACGTCACGAATTGACCTCCGTGTCGAGGTTTTTGAAACTGCGAATCGTTGTCAGTCCCGCCGCATCGAACTCTTCGATCGTGTCTCGGATCGACGTGAACGATCGAGCGTCACGGCCGCTCACACTCGCTTCGATTCGATCGGCGTCTGCGAGCCAGTCGAGCACTTCAATGGCCGTCTCGCGTTTGTTGAACGCCCAGACGACGTGTGCATCTACATCGCTGAGCTTGTCGTAATCATCGATAGGTGCTTCCCGGTTGTGACTGTGGAGTTCCGCTTCACCAGCCCAGATCAACGTGTCGTCGACGTCGAATCCGGCCACGTCGAATACCGCATCTTCGGAATGTTGGTAGTACGGTTCAACTCGAACGACGTCGTCCTGGTTGCCGATCCATACCTCGAGGAGTTTGACGCCGACTTTGTGGGGCGTTTTCTCACCAATATCCCCCTTTCCGGGACCGACTCGTAGCTTTTTGCCAAGCAGTTCGCGACCCGCTGGAAGGACAGTGTAGTACTTGCGTCCGGCAGCGGATGCTTCATCGAGGAGACCCTGCTCTCGAAGGCGCTGGAGGTCAAGATCCTCAAACTCATCGCGAAGGGAACGCATCGCATCAAGGAGTGTATACTCAGAGGATTCTCGGTTCATCACCTCCAAGACGTGATCTAAGAACCGGATATCATCGCGAGTGAGGCCACGATTTTGAAGCTCATCGTCGGGAACCGATATCCCCCCATATTTGACCGGCGAAGAGCCGTTCTCCGGTGGTTCAGTTGCTTCAGTAACTGAGGACTCCGGAGAACTATTGGCTTCATCGGCCTCACCAAGTACGCCAAACGATGGATCAGTATCGGGCGTGGAATCTGGAGTGGTTTCGTCAGTTTGAGAGAAGGGTGACTCGTCTGAGAGGGGTTGCTTCACGGCGGCTTGCTGATCGATAAATGAGGATTGAGAGAGATCGGAGGAGACAGAGTCGGGTGTATTTGAAGACGAACTTCCAGTTTCAGCACTTCCCCATCCGGACCCCTCAGACAGTTCTCGATCAATCCCGTATAAGGCCTGCGTCCGGTCCAGTACCGTTGGATAGGCGGTATTCTCGAAGTGTTCCTTTTGAGATTCCGTGAGCGGATGCTCACTTTCGGGATGTCCTGGGGGAATTGGAAGTGGTTTGAGTGAAAACGGCGATGGGGCAGCATCTCCAAATTTTGGGCTCGGGAGTTTCGCGATCCATTCGCCCTTCGGGAGGGAATTGAGCCGATTTCGGAGTTCTTCAGCGTCAAGATCTTCGTGGACCATCGAACGAGCAAGGTCCTTATCGGGAGTGATATTCGAAATGAGTTTGGTTCGAACGTTATTGAGTAATTCTTTGTAGGCTCTCTCACTTCGATCTCGAACTTGTTCCGGGAACTGCATCACTAGCCCGAGGCACAGACCAAATGATCGTCCCATCGGGAGTAACTGTTCCGAGACGATGGTGGAAGAGACGATCGGTGCGGATTCTTCGATAATGACATTGGTCAAATACTCGTAATCCGACCGACCATCGTTTTTCCGTACTTGAACAGCATCCCACAAGTTGCTCAACACGAGCAATGTGAACGCTTTCTGTGATTCTGGGCGCAATTCACCAGTATCAAACAGAATCGTAATGTCTTCTTCTAGAATGTCTCTGAAGTCAAAGTGACTATCAGTATCCTCACTCCCCGGATTGTGGGTGAATATTCGATAGATATGGGGCTTCTCTGTGAGGGCGTGTAATCGGTTCCCAACACCATTCATAATGTTCTGGAATTGCTTCTCATCGTTGCTGAAGTGTCGGATTAGCTCTTCTTCGACTTTGTCATTGTCCGTCGAAATCGGTGGAATCGTTTTCTCTGTTTGCATTATGTTCGCGGCGTCGATCAGGTCGGATAAGTCGAAGACGTCACTCCCGAACTCCTTATCGAATAACGCCTTGATCAGAGATGAAATAATCTGTTTTGAAACATATGCAGAATCGTGCGTTTCTTCGCCGAGAATCATCCGAAGAATTTCGTGGAAATGATCCACCTTATCCTGGATGGCATCCTCGCGAGTGCGACCTTCGTTTAATGTTCCTCTAATATCAAAGAACGTGAATGCGGGCAGGATATCAGGTAGATTAAAATAATAGACATTATCGAGATTGCCAAATTCGGAATAGTGACACTGCAAGTATTCTCTACACATCCCATCACCTTTTGCGTCGATGACGATATTTGGACCGTGGGTTGTTCTACGGATTGTCTGAAGATCAGACTCTATGGAGATTGATTTGCCAGCTCCCGTCGGCCCAACTCGCATGTAATGGGTAGTCAGCAATTGGGGCGGAATTCGAATCGGCTCCGAACTCGGCTCTCCATTTTCATCCAGTGGATAGCCGATCGACATCCCGTCGTCAAACTCGGCAAGCATATCGGGGTTAGGTTGTTGTAAGGGGTGCTGACTCTGTTGGGTGGCCCGAGTACCACGTTTTCCCGCAACGGATAACACGTGAGAAGACGGAACAAGGACAAAATTCGCAAGTTCAGCTCCACAAAGGATCAGGTCCGGACGAGTTTTTCCACGACCGGTTACGAGTTCACGATCGAGAAGACGGCGAAGTTCTGCGTTTGCCTTTCGCTCTTTGGTTTTTCCTCGAATACCGCGATCTCGGATGCGGTTCCCTTTCAACTCGTAAAACGGACCATCAAGTGGATCAAGTACCGTGGTGAGCGAATCCATCCAGTCGTCACAGCTATCTCGATTTTCCTCAGTCGGGAGCGCAATAGCTCTAATGTTGGCGGTATAGGACCGCTTGGCATTCTTAATGTCGAGATACTCGATCCGTTTGGATACGGATGTGCTGAGATGCCGTTCTTTTCGACGACGTCGGGAGGGATCCTCGGTCGTCCCGAGCCACGGTCCGATAAGTCGTCCGAGGAAGGTATCCCGACCGTCAACGAGGTCTTCCTTGCGAAGATCCGCCTTGTCCTGCCAATCAGGATATCGCTCGAATACGACCTGAAAAGCGACCGGGGTCTCAGCATTCGTCAAGTGATCGATTAGCGACGTCAGCGCAGCACCTGGTTCGGTAACAGATTGAACAGTTTCACTAGAATTGGGCGCAGTAATCGGGGTCAGTGACGTCATCCAATCGCGTTTGCGAGTCGCAGAACCGGACCATCGGACTCCAAGTGGAGAGGCAGCATCGACTGCTGGTCTCGCTAAGATCATCCCACCTTCAGTGATGGTCGGTTTCTCAATCTCAGTTAGAGGGCCATCATCTGGGAGAGAGACGGGTTTATTGAATTTGAATGCCTGCTCGCCGATCCGAACGAATCCATCACCAACGTGTTCAACCGTAGCTGATTCGCCCTCTTCCGTTTCAACCTGGACTGTCGTTACTTCGAGGTCCGTATCGGTGATCTCGATCACTTCGTCCGGACCAAAGTCGTATGCAAGCTTGGATGCCTCATATCGCTCGAGAAACTCTGCTTGCGTTAGTCGTTCGGGCTCGATGAGACGTTTCGAGAGATCGACTTCAAGCCGTTTGATTTGGAACGTCGACGGATAGATCGATTTTACACGCTTCTCAAGCGTGTCGAGTCCATTATCGACACCGTAGAGAAATTCGATCGGCGCATCCAGTCCGTCACTGAGAATGAGGAACTCGAATCGGGGTGCCGGCGTCCCGTGGAATGGGTTGAGTTTCTGCCAGCGTGTCTCGGACTTCGGCTGGAGTTTGTGAAGACTCTGGAGTACCCGCGAGATGCGTCCTGGGTCGACTTCTTCTGAAGTTGGCCGCACTCGAATATACTCACTCATCGTGTCCTCCTGACTCCGTTTGCGGGCTATCACTCAACAGCGCGGAAACTGGATCAACATCTTCCGGTAAATCGGCCGGCCTAGGTCGATCGGTTGGAGAATTACTGGGATGTGACTCGCTTGTCGTTCCATCCTCGCCAAGTCCAGTGACCACCGACCCAGCGTGAGATTCCGGATCGAAGTCTATGACTTCCTTCTCGCGTTTCATTGCTTTGACCTGAATGCCTCGCCACTCGCCGTCGACGCCGACCAATGCTTCTGAAAAGCCATTTTTCTCGTTTCCCGGGACTGCATCCTGAACGAACCGCATCTGCGGATAGTTCATGCCGAATTCCTCTGCCCACTCTTGGTCCATCCCCTCAAGCCGATGAAATTGCTTGACAGCACACTGATCGAGAATTGCCTCGGATTCCGCGTGTTCGAAGAATTCGTCGACAGTCTGTGTAACTAATCGGATCGAGAGATCGTGGTGGCGGTGATGCCGGAAGACGGTCTCCAAGAACGACAGGCTCGCCGCATCCTGCATAATGTATCGAGCCTCATCGATGTAGAAGACGACCTGCTTTTCCGTGACCTTCGCGCGTTCGTAGACCAACGAGATGAGTAACTGCATCGTGAGTGCGGTACTGCTTCCGACGCTGCCTTCCTGTTGTGCGAGATCGAGGTAGATCACTTTCTCGTTACGAATGTCAAACTCCGACGGCTCCCCGAGATTTTCGTGGCGACCACCCTCGTCGAATGGGCGAAGCTGATCGAGGAGCCACGTGGCATCCGTACGGATTTTCGTTGTTTCCGCCTCGGAACGAACGATGAAGTCCTCGGGCGAGTCGATCATGTCTTCAAAGACATCCATCATATCCCGAATCGTAGGACTCAGATTGGAATGAGTCGCGATGTCCTCGGAGATGTCACACCGAGCGTACGAACGCCGAAGCGCAAGTTCGAGCGTCGTTCGTCGATCGCCGAGAGAGATGCCGCGAAGCGCAAAGAAGTTCGTCAGAAAGCTCATCGCGTCATCGAGCTTTTCGTTGAACGGACTCGCATCGTTTCCCATCGCTCGCTGAATGTGGGCCGGTGTCTCACGGATCTCGAGGGGATTCAATCCAAGCGTCCCACCGACCGTGATACGCTTCGCACCCAGCGCTTCGGACACGCCAGCCCAGTTATTCAACGGCTCCAGGATAATCCCAATTCGATCCCGGCTCTTCTCGATCGACCTGATGAAGTTCTGTTTCGAGCTGAATGATTTCCCGGAACCGGTATCGCCGACAGTAAACATCGCATACCCGTTATCTCGCGAAAACGGATCGATCACGACCGGACTCTGGTTGTCACGTTGCACGCCGAACTCGACACCATCCTCCTCGAGAATCGTCGCATTGTGAGGTGAGGCGAGCAACGCACCGATGGCGCCGCCGAGCGCGATCGACGCTCGCCCAAACTCGTTGTGGCCGATCGGCGCCGCGGATTGGAGAGCGACGTCCTGTCGACAGATGGCCGTCTTCGGCGTCAGGTTCGAGGGATCGTCTCTGAGCGCACTCTTGACCGTTTGGACGTCGTTTCGGAGTTCCTCCTTCCCGTCCGCCCGAACAACGACATACATCGCCTGATCGAACACTCTAGCCCCAGCCTCGACCGCCGTATACGTCGATTTGGCCTCATCGGCCCGTTCTTGGAGGTACGCACTCCGAACGCTCTTCTCGAGATCGGCGTCGACCTGAAGATCATCGGCCAGATTCTGTAGCTCGCTACGAGCTCGTTCCTGGTTCTTCGGCGTGATGTGGACCGTCAGATCGAATTTTACGTCCGTGATGTCGAAGAGGTTACTCAGGTACCCGTCATTTGGATGGTCGGGATAATCCGCGATATAGAGCGTCGTCGTCCACTCCTCGCCGACACATGCCGCTCGCGTCTCCCACTCGATCGCCGCTGGTGCTGTCACGGTCTGGTGGGACTCCTCGACGTCGTCGAGGAAGTGCCCCTCAGCGTCAGCCTCACTAAGCGTCTCCTCATCCAGCATCGCTGAAAGATCTACTTCTGGTTCTTCATCGTCCGCCTCACCATCACTCGCAGGTTGCGTATACGAATTCCACCGTCGCTTGATCTCAATACTGAACACAAATGCGAGGGCGCCATAGAGCATCGCTCCCTCCAACGAGGTGGGGTTCGAAAGCCACTCACCAAGGATGGAGACGATCTCGCCACCTTGCAAGAGAACATTACTCATCGGTATCGGTTCTCCGTTGAGACTGACCGACGATCGGTTGGTTTCGAACTGCGAGTCCGGCTTCGTCGTATTCGTGTTCGTGCCCATTCCAGAAGTCCATATTCAACATGAACAGCTCGACGGTACTGAGCCGTCGAGCCGACCAACCTGATGCCTGTTGAATGAATTCAGATCGGACTTCGTTGACTCGCGTATCCAGTTTCTCGAACATTTTTGCGCGTCGTTCAGCCTCCGACAAGTCCTCGCGACGAGTCACAAACGGGGTGAACAGAAACCCGATGACGGGGAAATCCGTCAGTTTTTCTGCGGGTGTCCCCTCGTCTTTCGATCGGTTATACACCTCAAGCGGTCGTGCCTGGACACCGAGATAGTACCGGTGCTGTTGAATCCCTCGGTCACGCATTTCCTGTGGACGCTTCTCGCGATATTCCTCGAGCAGCTCCTGAAGCGCAGGATTTGCAGCAACATCCTCGTCGTTCAGCCGAGCTTCGATATTTTCCGTGATTCGATCGACGGGAAACGATCGAGTCGTTGTATGGAGCTTGATTTTCGAATCGAGTTCCTTATTCGCGAACCCTTCACCCGTTTCGTGGAGTTTGGCCCAATCAGACGCCATCGCAAAGTCCATGTTCCCAGGGTCGATCTCGATGAAGGCCTCCATCGTTCCGTCAGCACGCTGAATGGCACCAGCACCTGGCCATGCACGTTTGACGTTGGTGAGGTCCTGCGTTCGCTCATCCGGTTTGAATGGCGTATAATTCGCTAATCCACCACGCGATCGTTCCGTCTCGTTCGTTTCCGAATCCGGATCTGCCGGCGCTGCGAACGTGTGCGTCGGCCGCTTGAGGTAGCGATAGACGTCAGTTATCCACGTCCACGCGTTCAGGTGGCTTGGAGTCATGAAGACGATCGCAACCCCGATCCCCAACCCGCCAGTCATCAGCGGTAATGCGAGCGAATTCAACCCGGAAAAGCTCGCGAAAAACAACCCCACGATCGGCAACCCGACAATGACACCGATATCCCCCTCTTCGATATTCAGATAGGGGATCCGACTGGCCTCACCGAACTGATCCATGATACGTCGTGCCGCTTCGTCTTGATCTGTCGTCATCTGGAAGTGTCTCGTTCAGGATTATTCTCAGTACGTCTGTACGACGGAGTGGACGCTGCCTGGTCGTCGACAGAATTCCGTTGTGTCACTCGCTGCGCAATCGCATGTCCCGCAGCAGCTTTCGGTCCAAATCGGGCTGCTGCAGCAGCTGTACTCCCACCGCCCACATAGGCTCCTGCTGCGACGCCCCCAACGAGAATCGCCCCCTTCGTCGCACCACTCATGACTTTCGCGGTCACGGGTGTCGCATATTTGAACGTCCGCCACGTGATGAAGACCGCAACCATCGGGAGCGACATCGCAACGAGATATCTCAGGAAGGTGTTCGCGGGAGTGAACGTCCCTCCAGTATACAGGAGATCATAGCCTTTGAATACGATTGCAGCGGGGAGTGGCAGCGCCGCAAGCGGGACGAACCGTCTTGCAAACCCGAGGGCGATCTCAGACAGAACCGGGACGTTACCATATCCGATCGCCAAGGCGATCGGCATGCCGTAGATATAGACGAACAACAGCACCTCACGGATGTAATAGAGTGCCTGGAGCAACCACATCGAGATTCCCCCAACGATGGCAAAGATCAACGACAGGCCCGGATTGGAGAGGGACGCAGAGAGGAAATCGATCATCACCCGAGCCAACGAGCCAAGACTCGGCAGCAAGGCGATCGTGAACCCATCCACGAGATACAGGAATACTGCACTCACCCAGTACCACGTGATGATGAGAAAGGCGCCCGCCCACGCCGTTTTTCGCGTTTTCCGGCTCTCGTAGGCACTCCCGATGTTGAAGATTCGAATGGTGTGTCGTCCTTGAACGCAGATGGTCAGCGTCAATAGAGCGAGGATCATGATTTCGCCCCCAACGAGCGTCTCGTAGAGCGTTATCCAGGGCTCATTCGATGGACTCCCAAAGACAAATGGACTGTCCGTCCGGGGTGTGGGAGTGCCGAAGAGCTCCACTGAAAGGGTGTCATATCCGGTGTGGACACCCTCCATAAACACGTCCGTCACCCAATCGACGACGTCCTTGGCGCCCTCCAGAACCACGTC
>NZ_JBHSXL010000019.1:0-2613 GCF_042662125.1 Halopenitus salinus
CGTGCGTCAGTACCCGAGTAGCAGGGATCGGATATTCTCTGTGAAGGACCCAGGCATCCCCTGGGAAGACTAAACACTCCTCGAGACCGATAGCGAACAAGTAGCGTGAGCGAACGCTGAAAAGCACCCCGAGAAGGGCGGTGCAATAGGGCCTGAAATCAGTTGGCGAAAGAGCGACAGGGCGTAGAAGGCTCTTCGAGTAACGAGAGACGCGCGAGCGTCCAGTAGGAATCGAAGAGAGCCGGCGTCGTGTCGTGCGTTTTGAAAAACGACCCAGGGAGTGTACCTAGATGGCGAGTCTAACCCGAGAATCGGGGAAGGCGCAGGGAAACCGATATGGCCGCAGCATTGCGAGGGCCACCGTGTGCAAGCGCGGGGAGTCATCGGGGTACGACCCGAAACCAGGCGATCTATACGCGAGCAGGGTGAAGCGTGGCGAAAGCCACGTGGAGGCCCGTTAGGGGTGGTGTCCTACAATACCCTCCCGTGATTCGCGTATAGGGGTGAAAGGCCCATCGAGCCTGGCAACAGCTGGTTCCGACCGAAACATGTCGAAGCATGACCTTCGGCGAGGTAGTATGCGGGGTAGAGCGACCGATTGGATGACCCGCCTCCGAGAGGAGTCGGCCATCCTGTCGAACTCCGAACCTGCATACGCTGTCGACCCGAGGAGTCCGGTGTGCGGGGTAAGCCTGTGCACCGTGAGGGGAACAACCCAGAGCAAGGTTAAGGTCCCAAAGTGTAGACTAAGTGCGATTGGAAGGTGGTCTCAAGCCCTAAACAGCCGGGAGGTGAGCTTAGAAGCAGCTACCCGCTAAGAAAAGCGTAACAGCTTACCGGCCGAGGTTTGAGGCGCCCAAAATGATCGGGGCTCAAGTCTACCACCGAGACCCTGCCGCGCCCGTCACAGGGCGACCGCGTAGGTCGGCGTCCCGTTCGGATGGAAGCTCGGGTGAGAACTCGCGTGGACCGTTCGGGAACGACAATCCTGGTCACAGTAGCAGCGATAGTCGGGTGAGAACCTCGACGGCCTGATGAGTACGGTTTCCTCGGCACTGTCAATCAGCCGAGGGTTAGCCGGTCCTAAGTCCCCCCGTAAGTCGACGGGGACAACGGGAAACTGGTTAATATTCCAGTGCCATCACGCAGTAAAAGTCGACACCGCGGAAAACACCAAGCCGGGCATTCGCCCGGTCGAATCGGAGAAGCTCGTGGACGCCGTCACGGCAGGAAGCGAGCGAAGCCCGAGACAGCGCAAGTTGGTGGTATCCGGGGTCCGTGAAAAGACGAGCGTGATGTCCGTACCAAGATCCGACACAGGTACTCTGGCAGCGAAAGCCACGGCCTGTCGGGAGAACCGACGTTAGGGAATTCGGCAAGTTAGTCCCGTACCTTCGGAAGAAGGGATGCCTGCTTTGGAGAAAGCAGGTCGCAGTGACTCGGGCGCTCCGACTGTCTAGTAACAACACAGGTGACCGCAAATCCGCAAGGACTCGTACGGTCACTGAATCCTGCCCAGTGCGGGTATCTGAACACCTCGTACAAGAGGACGAAGGACCCGTCAACGGCGGGGGTAACTATGACCCTCTTAAGGTAGCGTAGTACCTTGCCGCTTCAGTAGCGGCTTGCATGAATGGATAAACGAGAGCGCCACTGTCCCAACGTTGGACCCGGTGAACTGTACGTTCCAGTGCGGAGTCTGGAGACCCCCAAGGGGAAGCGAAGACCCTATAGAGCTTTACTGCAGGCTGTCGCTGAGACGTGGTCGCTACTGTGCAGCATAGGTAGGAGCCATTACACAGGTACCCGCGCTAGCGGGCCACCGAGGCATCATTGAAATACTACCCGGTAGTGACTGCGACTCTCACTCCTGGCGGAGGACACCGGTAGCCGGGCAGTTTGACTGGGGCGGTACGCGCTCGAAAAGATATCGAGCGCGCCCAAAGATCTCCTCACCCGGGTCGGGAACCCGGAGAAGAGCGCAAGAGCACACGGAGGTCTGACAGTGTCATTCCCAACGAGTGACGCTGACGCGAAAGCGTGGTCTAGCGAACCTACGAGGCTCCGGAATGGGGCCCGTAGATGACAGAAAAGCTACCTTAGGGATAACAGAGTCGTCACCCGCAAGAGCACATATCGACCGGGTGGCTTGCTACCTCGATGTCGGTTCCCTCCATCCTGCCCGTGCAGAAGCGGGCAAGGGTGAGGTTGTTCGCCTATTAAAGGAGGTCGTGAGCTGGGTTTAGACCGTCGTGAGACAGGTCGGCTGCTATCTATTGGGGGTGTTATGGTACCTGACGTGAACGGTCGTATAGTACGAGAGGAACTACGACCGGTCGCCACTGGTGTACCGGTTGTCCGAGAGGGCAGATGCCGGGTAGCCACGCGACACGGGGTAAGAGCTGAACGCATCTAAGCTCGAAACCCACATGGAAACGAGGTACCGTTGAGGTCCCTCCTAGAAGAGGAGGTAGATAGACTCGGGGTGTGCGCACCAAGGCAACGAGGTGTTAAGCCCACGAGCACTAACGGACCGAGCCACAGTCATATGGTCCACCTCACAGACTGAGTTCAGGCGGAAGCTGGATCGCACGTATACACGGTCGGAGTCTC
>NZ_JBHSXL010000020.1:0-3817 GCF_042662125.1 Halopenitus salinus
TCCCGAAGTCGTCGAGGCGGGCGCGCCACGCCGCGTGCAGTCGCGCGTCCGCCTCGACGAGACGGTGACGGGTTTCCCCATCAACGTCGTCGAACCGGTCGTCCGTTCCGGGATCGTCGCGGTCACGGTCGGCCTCCGGGGTCCCGCCACGGCGCCGCTCCCCGGCGAGGGTGCCGACGTGGTGTCCCACCGCGTCCACGACGTCGGCGAACGACTCCGGCGGACCGTCGGGATACACGCTCGCCGCCGTCCGTTCGAGTTCCCGTCGGAACTCGGCGGTCGAGAGACGCCGGTCCCGGCAGTGTGAGACCGCCGACTCGAGCATCTCGCGAACGCCGTCGGCGTACCGCTCGGAGGGATAGGCGTCCTCCAGGTCACACAGCCGCGACTCGATCTCCGGATCCGCGCGAATCGTCTCGTAACACGTCGCGTGAATCCGTTTCATCCGGGCCGCGTTTCCGACCGCGGGCATCCCGTCGAAGCCGATGTCGTCCGCGATCGACGAGAACACCTCGCGGAGGACGCCGTCGATCGTGCCCGCGTACGGCGCCCGGCGGATCCGCGCGATCAGCCGCTCCAGCTCGGCGTCCGAGACGCGGTCCGCTGCCGGTACCAGGTCGTGTTCGACGATCGCGCGGAGCCGGTCACACACCTCCGGAACGATGCTCGCCGCCTCCCCGCGGGAGAAGGAGACGACGGCGACGTGCCGCTCGGGCGTTCGATCCCCGGCGAGGTACCGCCGGAGGAGGTCCTCGGCGGCGAGGTGATAACAGACGGTGGACTTGCCCGATCCGGGCACGCAATCGAGGGTGAAAAGCCCCGAGTCGTGGGCGAAGTAGGCGTCCCTGATCGCTCGCTGGGCGTTCTCGAGGCGGAGCGGCTCCTCACTCATCGGGCGCCGCCCCTCCGTTCCCGCCCGGACGCATCCCGTGGACTGCCCGCGGGAGTTCGCGATCAGGGGCGACGAGGCGTCGTCGCTCGTCGTCGGGGATGCGCTCCGGGTCGAGGCGTTCGAGCAGATACGATCGGCGGCGTTCCTCGCCGTCGGTCGTCTCCGCGTGACGGGTGACCACCAGCCCGTTCCCGGCGGCGCGAATCACGTCGTCGAGCTGGTCGCGGTCGCGACCGTCGGTCCAGGCGGGCCGCGGAGCGAGTCCGCGCGAGCGCCCCGTGCCCGCGAGGATTTCCTCGCACAGTTCGGGCGGCAGGGCGCTTTCGGTCTTCCGCGGCCACTCCCCGTCGACGAGCCCGACCGCGATCACGTACGGAACGTCGAGCTGCCAGACGTCGTTGGCCTCGAGAACGTCGACGGCGCGGGCGTTCGAGTGTTCCCGGCGGCCGGGGCGCTGTGTGGCGATGAGTCCGGCCAGCTCCGCGACGTCCCCCCAGGAACGCTCTACGGTCCCGTCCGCGAGCCGGTCGTCGTACTTGTGTCGAAGCTGTCGAACGAGCGTCCGAACGCGCACGACGCCGCGCGCGTCGCGTTCCGTCTCGAGAAGCGCCGGCGAGTCACGCGCCTTCGTTACCGGGAGCCCGAGGCGCTCGTAGGCCTCGAGAACGTCGCCCAGAACCGACGTGACTGCCTTCGGAGACGGAGCCGGCTGCTCCTCGAGCCACTCGAGATACGCGAGCGAGCGATCGTCGATGCACGGGGTGGACCGGATCGCCGCCCGCCACCCTGACGGCGGTCGCGACCCGTCGGGAAGCGCATCCGCCATCCGCTGGACCTCGGCCGGATCGATCGGCCACTCGGATCCGGACGCGCCGGGGGGACACCACCGGTGTTCCAGCGGACGCGAGAGGGTTTCGGCGTCGAGTTCGCGGGCGTCGAGTGCTCCACAGACCGACTCGATCAGCGCGAACGGACGCGTCCGCGTCACGCGAAGCTGCGTCCAGAAGACGGGCGCGATCCCGCATTGGACGGCGGCGCGGTAAAGCGGTTCCTCGTAATCGTCGAGATCGCGGGCGACGACGGCGAGGTCGCGCACCGCCACGCCGGCGTCCCGCAGTCCGGCCACGAGCGCCATGGCGGCGCGCGCCTCGGCCCGCCGGGTCGGGGCCACAAGCTCCGCGACGGGGACGTCGGGATCGAGGATCGACGGGGACGGCCGCGTGGGGTCCCCCGTCGTCACGGATCGAACACCACCGATCCGGGGTCGGCGACCTCCAGAAGCGCCGGGAAGCGGTCCTCGAGGTACGCCCCGGTACCGCGTCGAAAGTGGACGTCGATCGAGACCGATGTCGTTCGGGCGATCGCGGTCAACAGATCGACGTGCGCGATCGGAAGGCCGCTCACTCCGACGAGCGAGACGCGCTCGACGTCGGGAAACGCCGCCCACCACGGATCTCCGTCGGCCGCCGTTAGACCCCGTGTCGCACCGCGGAGAAGCTCGACCTCCGAGACCGCCTTCTCGGCCCGGCGACGAAGCGTCCGTTCGAGCCCGACCGCCGCCGTCGTGATCTCTCCCGCATCGGCGTCGATGGGGGCGTCCAACCCATCGGCGATCTCGCGGAGCCGATCGATGCGAGCCGGATGAAAGCCGGTGACGCTTTCCACCTCGGTTCGGAGTTGCTCGAGTGCCTGCGGGTCCGAGGGCACGGCCGGAGCCGCGACGGACGGATCACCGTCCCGCAGTACCGATCGAATCATCGTGAGCCGATCGATGCGATCGAGGGCCACATTCGGCCGATCGTCGGCCTCCAGGACCCGCTCGGCGATCCCCGTCGGACCGACGAACTCGAAGCCGTCCTTCGGAGTCCGCGATTCGCGAAGCCGCCGCTGGAGGTTTCGTCTATGCAGCTCAACGGGCGCAACCACGAGCTCCATGTCGGACGTCGAGCCCGCACGCTCCAACAGCGCCTCCTCGTCGCCGACGTGAAGCGTCAGGTTCGAGGGGAGTTCGGATTGTGGGGTGGATGCCATCGGTTCTCGTGTGCGAGCGGCGGGACGTCGCTCGCCGTGTGATCGGGGCCAGGTACGGATCCTGGTCACATCAACCATGCGTTTTCGGCGATCGAAACAGAGGAAGCCAAGGGCCGGATTTGAACCGGCGTTGGGCGGCTCTGCAGGCCGCTGCGTCTGACCGAACTCTGCCACCTTGGCGCAGCAGTTTCTAGCAACGTCCGTCGCTTAAGCCTAGCGGTCGACGGTACGGCTCGGGGTCGTGGAAGCGCCATCGTCGTCGTCGAGACACGCTTCAACGCGTAGGACGTGAGCGACACCAACCACGGAGCTACCCTCGTGGCGGGCCCCTTCCGGGTCGGTGTGATCGTCTTCGACTTGTGAACGTCATGGCCCTCCCGCTCTTCGAACTGCTTACTGACTGACTGAATGAGTGACTGACTGAATGACTGAATGAGTAAATGAGTGACTGACTGAATGACTGAATGAGTAAATGAGTGACTGACTGAATGACTGAATGAGTAAATGAGTGACTGACTGAATGACTGAATGAGTGAAAGTATGAGTGGTCAGGCGGCGAACCAACTCTCCCAGAGGGTCTCCCACTCCAGTACTCGCTGATACGCTGGCAGACTTAACTTCCGTGTTCGGAATGGGTACGGGTGTGTCCCTGCCGCTCTGGCCGCCTTCATGCCGACGAACGGACTCGAACCGTCCCACACGAGCAACTCGTGTGACACCTGTGTCGGTCTCGTGTCCGATCCCGCACGCGCTCGCGAGAGCGCGTGCGAGACTCCGACCGTGTATACGTGCGATCCAGCTTCCGCCTGAACTCAGTCTGTGAGGTGGACCATATGACTGTGGCTCGGTCCGTTAGTGCTCGTGGGCTTAACACCTCGTTGCCTTGGTGCGCAC
>NZ_JBHSXL010000021.1:0-651 GCF_042662125.1 Halopenitus salinus
CAGGCGTCGGAACGCCCACGCGTGGAACTTCTTTGCGCGAGGCATCCGTTCACGAATCCCCGTCAGGTTCTCGAACGCGATTACGTCACAGCCGTACTCGACGGCTTCGGCGACGAGTTCCTTCGAGACGGTGTGGAAGAAGTGGTCGTAGCGGCCCGTCTCAGTGCGTCCGACGGACTGGATAGTTTCGTGGGCGGCTCGTGTGCCACGCTGTTGAAGCGACCCGCGCCGCTTCTCGAACTCGCGGTGCCAATGGTTCAACTCCGACCCGTTCCAGAATGTACCCGTTGAGGTGACGGCGACGTTTTCGATACCGAGGTCAACGCCGAGGACTGTGCTGTGCCCGTCGTTGCCATCGTCGGCAGTCTCGAACTCCACGTCCGCCTTTGTGCGGACGTGAAGGTAGAACTCACCGTCGCGGTAGTGGAGTTCTCCGCCCGTCACTTCGTAATCGTCGTTGAACAGGTACTCCGAGTGGGGCGTTTCGCGATTCTCGTCGGGAAGGACGTACTCGGCGGTGATGCGTCCGTCGACGGTTGAGAGCGTCGCGTGGTCGTCGTTGAACGTCGCACACCGCTTATCGTAGACGAGCGTCGGAGCGGTGAAGTGCGGCTTCCCCGCGTAGTTACCTTGCTTCCAACGGGCAACCAC
>NZ_JBHSXL010000022.1:0-1431 GCF_042662125.1 Halopenitus salinus
CGTCTACGAGTCTCGGTCTGTAGGAGGTGATCCAGCCGCAGATTCCCCTACGGCTACCTTGTTACGACTTAAGCCCCCTTGCGAAGCCCAGATTCGACTCCCTCTCGGGAGCCTCATCCGGACCTCACTCGGGTGCTTTGACGGGCGGTGTGTGCAAGGAGCAGGGACGTATTCACCGCGCGCTGCTGACACGCGATTACTACCGAATCCAGCTTCATGTGGGCGAGTTGCAGCCCACAATCCGAACTACGACCAGGTTTGTGAGATTACCGTCTCCTTTCGGAGTTGGAACCCATTGTCCTGACCATTGTAGCCCGCGTGTTGCCCAGCACATTCGGGGCATACTGACCTACCGTTGCCCGTTCCTTCCTCCGTGTTGGCCACGGCGGTCTCCGTACTGTCCCCAGCCACGGTGAGTGCTGCTGGCAAGTACGGATGCGGGTCTCGCTCGTTGCCTGACTTAACAGGACGCCTCACGGTACGAGCTGACGGCGGCCATGCACCTCCTCTCTGTAGCTCGTGGCGAGGTCATCAACCTGACCGTCATTACTACAGTCGATGCTGGTGAGATGTCCGGCGTTGAGTCCAATTAAACCGCAGGCTCCTCCGGTTGTAGTGCTCCCCCGCCAATTCCTTTAAGTTTCATCCTTGCGGACGTACTTCCCAGGCGGCCTGTTTAGCGGCTTCCCTACGGCACAGCACCCGCTCGTAGCGGGGGCCACACCTAACAGGCATCGTTTACGGCTAGGACTACCCGGGTATCTAATCCGGTTCGAGACCCTAGCTTTCGTCCCTCACCGTCGGATCCGTCCTCGCGACGTGGTTTCCCCATCGGCGGTCCGTCCAGGATTACGGGATTTCACTCCTACCCTGGACGTACCCGTCGCGCCTTCCGGTCCCAAGCCTGCCAGGTTCCGCCGGACGCCCACGCGTTGAGCGCGTGGATTTCCCGACGGACTTGACAGGCCGGCTACGAACGCTTTAGGCCCAATAAGATCGGCCATCACTCGAGCTGCCGGTATTACCGCGGCGGCTGGCACCGGTCTTGCCCAGCTCTTATTCGGTGACCTCCCTACGGTCACCAAAAGCACAGGCACTATGCCTGCGCACTCGGGGTCCCCTTATCGCACTGGCGTGCAGTGTAAAGGTTTCGCGCCTGCTGCGCCCCGTAGGGCCCGGAATCTTGTCTCAGATTCCGTCTCCGGGTTCTTGCTCTCACAACCCGTACCGATTATCGGCACGGTGGGCCGTTACCCCACCGTCTACCTAATCGGCCGCAGCCGCATCCTTCGGCGCCGGAGCGTTTGCGACTCCCCGCATTCCAGCCGGGGAGTCGGATGACGAATTAGCCTCAGTTTCCCGAGGGTATGCGTCTCCGAAGGGTAGCTTGGCCACGTGTTACGGAGCTATATGCCACGAGTCTAAGCTCGT
>NZ_JBHSXL010000023.1:0-607 GCF_042662125.1 Halopenitus salinus
GTCAGCCCACACACCACATTGCCCGTGAGGGCTTCGGTTTGGACTGTGTCGCGGTCACTCGCGGTTACTAACGACATCGCTATTGCGTTCTCTTCCGTCCCCTACTGAGATGTTTCAATTCGGGGAGTTCCCTATTGCGCGAAGCAATTGTAGAAGGATTCCTATTCGGAGATCCCAAGTTCTTCGCCTCCATGCGGCTCCCTTGGGCTTTTCGCAGCTTGGCACGTCCGTCATCGGCTCTCGAGCCGAGCCATTCACCAGCTGGCACAGTAGCCAGTATACTATACGTCCACGAACTCACAAACTGAGTTCAGTGGGCGTCTGGATCGCACGTATACACGGTCGTCATCGAATCACCTCGTGGCTTCCACGAGCGTGTCCGTCGGACCCTTCCTACCCGCGGTCTCCCGGAGTAGTGCATCGGTCGTCGCGCCGTCATCTCCCGTTTCGGAGTCGACCATTTAAGGGCCGCGTTTCGCTCCCACCGCAGTCGCGCGGTCGGAGTCTCCAATCGGGAGATGGGGCTGACATGGACCCGCTGGGATTCGAACCCAGGGCATCCTCCTTGCAAGGGAGGCACTCTCCCACTGAGCTACGGGCCCACCCG
>NZ_JBHSXL010000024.1:0-873 GCF_042662125.1 Halopenitus salinus
TATAGTAGCCGATAGAATTTTTTACTCAGAGATTAATATAGTATCTAATGGATCACCTCAACGAGATCTCCGTCGAAGAACTCCAAGAGGCGCTTGACAATGTTGACGGAAACAAGCCGACACAACGGTTGTTAGCCGCGATCGCGTACAAAAATGGTGTCACGCAAACCGAACTTGCCGAGTGGTACGATACAGAACGAAAAACGATCTATAACTGGCTCAAGCGGCTCGATACTGACGAGCCGTTTGAACAGGCTGTTTCTGATGCTCATCGATCTGGACGAAAGCGGAAACTTTCAGAAACAAAGCAACAAGAGTTTGAGCAAACAGTCCACGAATCACCCCAAGAGGTCGGCCTTGACGCGCCGGCGTGGACGCCGGCGCTCGCACAACAATACCTTGAAGAAACCTACGGCGTTGAGTACTCAGTCCCGAGCTGTCGGCGGTTGTTGAAAGAGGCTGGGTTGAGTTATCAAAAACCACGCCGTTCAGCCGTTGAATCCGACGATGACGAGCAAGACGAGTTCTACAACGAGATCAAAAAAAGCGGCGGGAAATGGACGCCACAGTAGTCTGTATTGATCAAACCAAGAAATCCGTCCAAGTTGAGCCGCGTGCCGCGTGGTTTCCGCGCGGCACGCGGCCGTCTGTCGAATTATCCGGCCAACGGGATTGGACGTGCTTGCTCGGCGCGATCACCGAAGATGGTGATCGCTTCTTCTCTCGGTTCACAGAATACATCACTGCCGATCACGCAAAACATTTCATTTTAGCATTATGTGAAGAATTCAAAGATGACTTGATCGTCGTTCTCGATGGAGCACCGTACTTTCAGGCGTCGGCCGTCACGGACCTCGCGGCCCGTGACGACCT